>JBKBJT010000017.1:0-75564 GCA_046294345.1 Ferrovibrio sp. | reverse complement strand
GCTGCGGCAGAATTATTCCCGCGACTATCCGTCCGTGCGGCAGGCCGAGGGCATGCTGATGAAGGTGCGCTACGGCGATATCGAGGCGATCTTCGATGCCGGCCTGCACGAATACCTGACCGAGACCATCGACAGCAACATCGAGCTGGGCGCCGCCATCGCCCGCGATTTCATGCAGCCGGCGTGATATAAGAAAAAACACCAGGGACCGGAAACCGGGAAGCGTGCCATGACCTATTGCGTCGGCCTTCTGCTCAACGACGGCATCGTCATGCTGTCCGACAGCCGCACCAATGCCGGCGTCGATTCGATTGCCACCTTCGGCAAGATGCATGTCTGGGAACAGCCGGGCGAACGCGCCATCGCGCTGGCCACGGCGGGCAATCTGTCGCTCAGCCAGTCGGTGGTGGCCCTGCTGCGCGAGGGGTTTGCCGGTGAGGACGGCCATGCCCATGACCTGATGCAGGCCACCAGCATGTTCGAGGCCGCCGGCATCGTCGGCGCCGCCATTCGCGAGGTGGCGCGCCGCGATGGCGAGGGTCTGAAGCAGCAGGGCGTCGAGCCCAACCTGTCCATGCTGCTGGGCGGCCAGATCGCCGGCCGGCCGCACGAGCTGTACATGCTCTACTACGCGGGCAATTTCATCCGCGCCACGGAAGACACGCCCTTCCTGCAGATCGGCGAGATCAAATATGGCAAACCGATCCTGGATCGCGTGATCCAGCCCGATACGCCGCTGGTGCAGGCGGCGAAATGCGCCCTGGTGTCGATGGATTCCACCCTGCGCTCCAACATCTCTGTCGGCCCGCCGCTTGATCTGGTGGTCCTGCCCCGGGACACGCAGCGCTTCAGCCTGCGCAAGCGCATCACCGAGCAGGATCCTTATTTCTCCAGCATCCGTGGCCTGTGGGGCGAAGGCCTGCGCAAGGTCTTCGCCACCATTCCCGATCCGGACTGGAACCTGTAGGGGAAGCTTATTTCGCCGGCCCCTATTTGGCGGGGATGTGGGCCAGCGCCGCCGCCGGCACCGTCATCAGGCCGCCGGCGCCCGGCGGCTGCCACTGGAACCTCAGCGCCGCCGTGCCACGCTTCTGGAAATACTGCACGGTGATCGGGTACCAGGCCGGCTGTGAAATCCGCACCTCGGTCACCGGCGAAAGACGGCCGGCATGCACATCGGGATCGTCCACCACGCGGGTACGGTCGATGGTGATGCGGATGCCGTCATTGGCGAAGGCGGCGAAGCGGTAGATGCCGGCCTCGAGCTGGATCAGACCGGTCATATGCACGGCGAAGCCTTCGGTCGCCTGCGAATCCCACATCCGTCCCGAGCCGGATTCGACATCGAGCTGCAGGATCGCCGGCCCGCGCCGGCCCTTGGCCAGGTCGGCCGCGCTGCGCGGCATGTTGTCGACATGGTCGAGCTGCGCGGTGAAATAGAGCGGCGCCAGGCCCGGGCTGAGCTGGGCGACAATGGGCTGCGGGTTCGCGGGCTGCGGCGGGCCGGCCGGGGCACTGTCCTGCTGGGTGGCGCAGGCCGTCAGTCCGCCCGCCAGCAGCAGACCGGCAAGCATACGTCGCATCGATGTCAGCATGATGTATTCCCCCGTTACGCTGCCTCGGCCCCGCAGCCTAGCAAGCCCCATGGCGCAGCGACAAGCGGCGGAATGATCAGGGCGCCAATGTCACGATAATGGGCGCGTGGTCGGATGCTTTCTCCATGCCGCGCATGGCCTTGATCACCTGCGCGCCTTTCAGGCGGTCCTGCATCTGCGGGCTGACCCAGACATGGTCCAGCCGGCGGCCCTTGTCGGCCAGCTCCCAGTTCGGCGAGCGGTAGCTCCACCAGGAATACAGCTTCTCGGCGGGCGGCACGAAATGGCGCACGGCATCCACCCAGCCGCGCGCGGCCTGCATCTTCAGCAGGCCCTCGGTCTCGATGGGCGTGTGGCTCACCACATCCAGCAGCTGCTTGTGCGACCACACATCGGTTTCCAGCGGCGCGATGTTCAAATCGCCGACCAGGATTTCCCGGCCGCCCTTCTTCTTCAGTCCGGCCGACCATTTGGTCATGCCGTCCAGCACGTCCAGCTTGTGGGCGAATTTGTCGTTTTTCTTGGCGTCCGGAATGTCGCCGCCGGCCGGCACATAGTAATTGTGCAGGATGGTGCCGTCGGCCAGTTCGGCGGCGATATGGCGGCGGTCGTCGCGACCGGCCAGCTTCAGCTTTTCCTTCAGCACCACCGGCGCCTTGGCGAAGATCGCCACGCCGTTATAGCCCGGCTGGCCATGGATCAGGCGGTGCGCATAGCCGCGCTGCTCGAACAGATCATGGGGGAAATCCTCATCCTTCACCTTGGTCTCCTGCAGGCAGAGGATGTCTGGATCATGCTGGCGCAGGAAGGCATCCATCAGCGCGAGGCGCGCACGCACCGAGTTGATGTTCCAGGTGGCTAGGGTGAAGGGTTTGTCGGTAACGGGCTTTTTCGGCATGGGAATTTTCTAGCCGAAAGCGGCCGTCTTCGCCACAGCCGGTCTCAGGCCGCAGGTGGCTGTCGCTGCCGCGGCGTGCGCAGGAAGGCATACAAGAACAGGGCGGCCAGCAGCCAGTCGACCTGACCCAGCCAGAAGGCATCGGCGGCGATGCGCTCGCCGGCAAACAATACTGCCAGCGCGCCGGCCCAGGTCACTTTTGATACGATGCCGGGCAGCATCAGCAGCCGGTAGCGTGCCGGGTCGGTGGAAATGACGAGATAGGCCAGCTGCCATGCGATGCCGACGCCGAGGAAACCGTAATACTGCTCGGGGTGACTGGGCGGCGGAGTCAGGCGGTCTTCCAGGAAATACAGCGGTGTCAGCACCAGCAGGCCGTAAATGCCGGCCAGGCGGAAGATCCATTTTACCATTTTACCATTCCCCAAACGATCCACCGGAATCTGGCACAGCGGCCCGGCCGGAAAAATACGCACGCGCGACGCACCGTCACGATTTCCCGCGTTATAATGAGCATTCAGCGCGGAGATTGCCATGCCGATGCATCTTGAAGGATCCTGCCGCTGCGGCGCTGTGCGCTTCAGCCTCGACAGCCATACGCCGGTCCCCTACCAGCTTTGCTATTGCAGCATCTGCCGCAAGACGGCAGGCGGCGGGGGCTATGCCATCAACCTGGGCGGCCTTTCCGCCAGCCTGAACATCGCAAAGGGCCGGCGCAGTATCGGCGTCTACCGCGCGGAAATCTGCGACGACGACGGCGAGAATTGCGAGACCAGCTCAGGCGAGCGCAATTTCTGCAAACGCTGCGCCACCGCGCTTTGGCTCTATGATCCCACCTGGCCCGACCTGATCCATCCCTTCGCCTCGGCCATCGACACGCCGCTGCCCACGCCGCCGGCCCAGGTGCATCTCATGCTGCGCTACAAGCCCGGCTGGGTGAAGCCGCGGATCGGCAAAAACGACGAGACCTACGAGCTCTATCCCAAACTCTCGCTGGCCGACTGGCACAAAAAGCACAAGGTCTGGGTGCGCTGACGCGTCAGGTCGCCTTGCCTACGAGGGGGATTGTGCCTTCATCTGCGCCGGATCGTAGTAAAATCGTTCGCGCCAGATTTTCTCGCCTTTCCAGGTCTGGTGCGCCAGTTCTTCAATACGGCGTTTGCTGCCGTCCTTGAACTCGAACTGGAACACCCAGTGCACCACCACGGTGTCGCCGTCGATCAGCACCGGCCGCACACATTCGCTGGCCACGCTTTTCGCCCGCGCCAGCACGGCGCGTTCATGGGCCACCAGCAGGTCGCGGCCCCGGCGCGGCGGCTCGGTCAGGTTTTCCTGCATGCTGGCGTCTTCGGTATAGAAACGCTCGATCGCCTCGTCATGGCGGTTGCTTTCCACCAGGGCGATGAAGTCTTCCACGGTCTGCCGGCTCGGCATCGCTGTCCTCCCGTTTGCGGTGCTTATCCTATCCCATTGCGGCGCGCTGTCGCACGCGGCGATCCTTGCTTGATCGCGGTCATAAAATCAGTATTATAGATGCATGTTAACGCGCACCGACAAGGTTTTCGCCATCGCCATCACGCTCGCCCTGCTGGGCGCGCTGGGCATGGCCATTGTCATGGCCGTCCGCTTCTGGACCGGCATGGCAGCCGATTTCGATCCGGCTGCCACCTGGCCGCTGATCTGGGGCGTACTGCTCAGTCTGGTGCTCGGCGCCATCGTGGTGGGCGTGTTCCTCTACGGCCGTCGCCGGGAAATTCGCGACGAGGACTAAGCGGGTCTGACGCCAAGGCTATCCGCTTAAAACAGATTGAACGTGTTGCCGGTGATCCCCAGCGGCAGGCGGCCGGCCTCGAACAGGCGGAATTTCAGCGCGAACGGATGCTCGGCATCTCCATCTGCCGCCAGCACCAGCGCCGCCTGGTAGGCCGCCTGCGCTGCCGCCCCGGCCGCCACCTGCAGCAGGGCCGGATCGCTCACGCCCTGTTTCGCCGCGCTGGCCGTGGCGCGGTCGAAAGCCGTTTCGCTGGCCCGCGTCGAGACATGCTCCAGCGCCACCATCAGGTCGTGTTCGGGATTGAGCAGCAAAGCCTCATCCAGCAGGGTCTTGCGCATCTGTTCCTCGGCCTGCCACCAGTCATCGCCCCAGTCGGGTGCCTGCGCGGCATGGGATGCCGCCAGCCAGTCTTCCACACCGGCTATGCCGATGCCGGGGAAACCCAGCCCGGCGATATAACCCTCGGCATCGGTCAGCAGCGCCTTGCCCAGCGGCCGGCCCACGGCCGAGAACCATGGCAGGCCGCCAACCAGTTTCGCCAGCCGTGCCACCGCGCGCAGGCCGTCGAGATCGTCGTTGCCGCCATCGCCGCCGATATCGAGATCGTCGTCAAGGTCTTCGTCGTCATTGGCGACTTCAACGATCTTGGTGATCTTGGCCATGGGAATCCTTTTAACGGTTGCCGCGGCTTTCGCGCCACAGGCCCAAAGCCTTCTGCACCGGCCGGTCGGAATAGCTGAACAACACGGCGTCGGTGTCGGGCGCGTGGTGGCGATGCGGCACCCAGCTCGGGATCACGAAGGTATCGCGTTTGCCCCAGTCGAATCGCTGCTGCGCCTCACCTTCGCCCACCAGCGTATAGCCCTTGCCTTCCACCACGCTGAACACCGTGGCATCCGAACTGCGATAGCTCGCGCCGGCAAAGCCCTTCGGCAGAAGCTGCATGAAAGTGCCGATGGTCGGCATGGCGCTCTGGCCGGTCGCCGGGTTGATATATTGCAGCTTCAGCCCGTGGCAAGCATCCCATTCATTGGCTCGCCGCATGGTTTCCAGCGCCTCGCGCGTGCGGCTGTAGGGATAGTTGAAGACCGGCGAGGTCGGCGTCTTCACCTCATGATCGATGGGCAGCAGCCCGGATCCGTAACGCGCCAGGGCATCGCCGGCAGGGCGCGAAAGCGGCTGGCTGTCCTCGGGCAGGCGTTCCATGAACGAGCAGTCCAGCGCCTGGATCAATGGAATATCGAGGCCGTCCATCCACACCATCGGCCGGTCGCTGTCGTTGCCATGGTCGTGCCAGGTCCAACTCGGCGTGATAACAAAGTCGCCCTCTTGCATGATGGTCTTCTCGCCATCGACAGCCGTGTAAGCTCCGCCGCCCTCGACGATGAAGCGCAATGCTGATTGCGTATGGCGATGCGCCGGCGCCACTTCGCCCGGCAGAATCAGCTGCAGGCCGGCATAGAGCGAGGTGGTGATGCGCGACTGGCCGGGCATGCCGGGATTTTCCAGGATCAGCACGCGGCGCTCGGCTTCCTTTGCGGTGATCAGCCGGCCGGCCTCCATGATGTCGTCGCGGATATCGGCGTAATGCCAGATCGCCGGCTGGCAGGCGCTTTTCGGCTGCGGGATCACCAGGGCATGCAGCACTTCCCACAGCGGCGTCATCTTGCGCGTGCCGATCTTGTCGTAATAGGCCCGGCGCTGCTGCATCACGGCCTGATCGATATGGGGCTGCTGAGTCATGGCGTCATCCTCGTCCCCCGCTGTCTAGGCGTCAGTCGCGGGATTGCCGCCTACAATATCAGACTACGGATGAAACCCAATCCCATGCCGCTTTAATCCGGCCTGCAAAAAGAGAAGCTTGGCCACAAAAGAAAACGCCCGGTCGGGGGGACGAACCGGGCGTTTTGCGCAAGGATAACACTGCGCCAGAAAGGCACCGAAAAGGGGGGGTTCCCGGTGCCGGCAGCGGCATGGCGCCGCCGCATGCAATCGATATGGGAAGCTCAGCCGGGCTTGCCAAGTACCGGCCGGCCATATTCTGCGGGCACATTTTCGTGAAAAGTCCTGGAGGCGCGCAAAGGCCTGAGATGCAAACCGGATTCAGCGCCTTGCGGAATATGCAGGTGAGACCTGCACCATGTTCGGCGATCAGTTTGCGGCGTAATCCGGATCGATCAGGCGATAACCCAGCCGCGGTTCGGTCAGCAGGAAGCGCGGTTCGTCGGGATCCTTCTCGATCTTGCAGCGCACCTTGCGCGCCAGCACCCGCAGAGCCTGGCGCATCTCGGCGGAATCGTTGCCCCACAGCGTGACGGTGAGCTGCTTGGTGGCAACCGGCTGGCCGGTTTTCTGCGCCAGCATCTTCACAAAACGCGCCTCCATCGGCGACAGGCGCACCGGCCGGTCGTCGCGCCGGGTATCGCCGGTCAGCGGGTCGATGCGGAACGGGCCGATGCTGACCGGGCCGTTGGGCACGGTTGCTTCGCCGCGCCGGCGCAGGGCGGCACGCACGCGGGCCAGCAATTCGCCGGCATCGAAGGGTTTGGTCACGTAATCGTCGGCGCCGAGATCGAGCGCCCGGATCTTGGCCTCGACTTCCTCCTGGCCCGACAGCACCACCACCGGTGTGCTGGCGCTCTTGCGTAGTTCTTCCAGAACGTCGAAACCGCTGATATCGGGCAGGCCCAGGTCCAGCATCAGCAGGTCTGCGTCATCGGCCTTGGCCAGGCCATCGCGTCCGGTCGGAGCCTCATCGACCAGATAGGCTGCCGCCTCCAGCGCGACCCGCAGGGCGGCACGTACGGGCACCGAATCTTCAATGAGCAGGATGCGCTGCCGTTCAGGCTTGTTGTCCGACGCCAGGGTGGCCTCCCCGTCTGACCGCCGCCGATACAACGGCTGGCTGATTTCTTCCTGGCAAGCTTAACCTAAAAAAACGTCTTTGCCAGCGGTTTGGTTGTTTTGACCAGGTAGCAGAACGGGAAATCCTACCTGACTATCGGTGAAATCGCCCGATGGAATTCTAAGATGCCAGGCCCATTTCGGGGTCGAGGTCGGGCCCGCCTGCGCCGATATCGATCAGGCAGAGGCCTGCAGCATTCGGATCGTAGGGCACGCCGCTCTCACCCCAGCCCAACCGGCGCAGGTTGCTGGCCACCGCAAGCAGCTGGACCGGTGCACCGGGTTCGTCGGCCAGGACCGGCGCGCCGCAGAACTGGATCAGGCGCGATGTACCATCGGGGTCGCTGGCGCGGTAGACATTCACGGCCGCGCAGGGCTGGTTCACGACATGCCACATCAGCCGGGCGCGGCGTTCCTGCCGGCTGGACTCGGCCATCGCCACATAATCCCTGCCCTGCAGGCGCTGGCCCAGATACTGCTCGACCTCGCCGCCGGCCAGCCGGAAGATCATGCGCTCGGGGCCGGAAATTTCCAGCAGCACGACGCGCGGCATCAGGCGGGCGATCATGGTGATGTCCATGTCGGCGCGTCGCGGCAGCAGCCGGTCGCCGCGCCAGTGGTTCCAGGCCGTCAGGAAAAGCCGGCTGTCATCGCTCAGCTGGATTTGCTCATTGCGCGCCGTGACGAACCCGGTCGTCGGGCGCGCCAGCAGTTCGTGCAGCTGTTCAAAACCGTAGATCACTGAATGCTCTGTCCCAGCATGACGAGGTCGGCGCTCACTGGCGGAATGCCGGCGCCGATATCGATGAAGCGCAGGCCCTCGCCTTCGGTGTATGACGCCGCCTCCATCACGTCGCCGGCCTTGCCTGGCACCAGCGGCGTGGCGCAGGCCAGTACCAGCGAAGGCTGGTCGCTGTCATCGGCGCAGAGCGGCGCGGAGACCAGCTCTACCGGCATCGTGCGGCCGCGATCGCTTTGCAGCCAGTAATAGATCACGGCCGCGCAGGGCTGCGCGATCTCGGCGAACAGCAGAGCGGCGCGGCGCGCACGGTTTTCCGGCTCGGTGAGGTCGAGATAATTGTGACCGGCCAGATCGGTGCCCAGCATGTCCACCACCATGCTGCCGGCGAAGCAGATCGGGACGGAATCGCGGCCCCGGATATCCAGCAGCAGGCAATAGCCGCGCAGCTCCCCCAGTCCGTTGGCATCCATGGCGCCGCGGCGCGGTAGCAGGCGGTCGCCGCGCCAGGCATGCCACTGGGCGAAAAAGCGGCGGCTCGGCTCCGTAAGGGGGGCGGGCAGGCTGGCGATGAAATCCATGGCGGCAGAATATCCAACCTGCTCAGCGTCCTGACCACTGGAAAGATGTCGCAGAGCGAAAAAACTTCAGAATCACGAGATTTTTGCAATATTCCAGTGCCTTACGGTGGTGGTGGCGCCTCCCGTGCGACTTCCGCTTGACCTTCCCATCATGGGAAGCCTTATCTGTATGGGCAGCTACCTCCTGCCGAAAGGAATTTTCGTCATGTCTGCTGCTGTTGCCGCCCTCGACCTGCCGGTCGCGGGCATGAGTTGCGCCTCCTGTGCCGGCCGGGTCGAAAAGGCCCTGGCCGCCATTCCCGGCGTGCGGTCGGCCAGCGTGAACCTGGCCAGCGAAACCGCCCATGTGGAATTCGCCTCGCCCGATATCGCCGTTCTCGCACCGCTGGTCACCGCGGTGGAGAAGGCCGGTTACCAGGTGCCGCAGGACCGCCTGGCCCTGAAGATCGGCGGCATGAGCTGCGCCTCCTGCGTCGGCCGCGTCGAGAAGGTGCTGAATGCCGTGCCAGGCGTGCAGTCGGCCAGGGTCAATCTCGCCAGCGAAACCGCCGAGGTGGTCGCGCCGCGGGCTGCCGTCGACATGGCGGCGCTGCTTGAGGCCGTGAAGAAGGCGGGCTACGAGGCGCGCCCTTTTGATGATGCTGCCGCGTCGGCTTCCGCGCGCGAGGACGAGGCAGCCCAAAGGATCGCGCGCGAACGCAACCTCGCCCTGCTCGCCATCCTGCTCACCCTGCCGCTGGCCGGCGGCATGGTGTTCGAGCTGGGCGGTCGGCACGACCTGATGCTGCCGCCGCTGTGGCAATTCGTGATCGCCACGCCGGTGCAGTTCATCCTCGGCTGGCGCTTTTACAAAGCCGGCTGGGGCGCCCTGCGGGCGGGCACCGGCAACATGGACTTGCTGGTGGCGCTCGGCACCACGGCGGCCTGGGGTTTGAGTACCTGGCTGTGGTGGCGCGCCGAACCCGGCGAGATGCCGCATCTCTATTATGAAGGCGCGGCCGCGATCATCGCCTTCGTGCGGCTGGGCAAATGGCTCGAGGCCCGCGCCAAGGGCCAGACGGTGGCGGCCCTGCGCGCGCTGATGAAGCTGAAACCCGCCACAGCGCGGCGTCGGCGTGCGGATGGCGGCGAGGAAGAGATCGCTACTGCCATGCTGCAGCCCGACGACTGGCTGGTGGTGCGCGCGGGCGAGGCCTTCGCCGCCGATGGCCTGATCGTGGAGGGTCGCGGCAGCGTGGATGAATCGATGCTCACCGGCGAAAGCCTGCCGGTGGAAAAGGGCATCGACGATGTCGTGCATGCCGGTACGCTGAACCGCGACGGCCTGATCGTGGCGCGTGTGATGGCGGTGGGCGGCGAAACCGCGCTCGCCCGCATCGTGCGGCTGGTGGAAACCGCGCAGGCCAGCAAGCCGCCGATCCAGAAGCTGGTCGACCAGATCAGCGCCGTCTTCGTACCCGTGGTGGTGCTGATCGCGCTTGTCACGTTTGCCTTTACCCTGACGCTGGCCGGCGGCGACATGGAAATGGCCCTGGTGCATGCCATCGCCGTGCTGGTGATCGCCTGCCCCTGCGCGCTGGGCCTGGCCACGCCGGCCGCGCTGATGGTCGGCACCGGCCTTGCCGCGCGGCATGGCATCCTGATCCGCGATGCCGAGGCGCTGGAAGCCGCGCGCAATGTGAAACTGGTGGCCTTCGACAAGACCGGCACGCTCACCGAGGGTCGGCCGGTGGTCACCGATATCGTCGCGGCATCCGGGATCGACGAGCAGACGCTGTTGATGCAGGCGGCGGCCCTGCAGGCCGGTTCGCAGCATCCGCTGGCCCAGGCCGTGCGCGAGAAATCTGCTGGCTGCCCGCTCGGTGTAATGGAGGATTTCCGCGACCGGCCCGGTCGCGGTGTTAGTGGCCGCATCGAGGGCACGCCGCTTCTGTTCGGTAATGCCCGGCTGATGCGCGAGGAGGGCATCGACATGTCGGCCCTGTCGGCCGATGCAGAAAGGCTGGCCGGCCAGGGCCGCACGGTGTCATGGCTGGCCGATGCGCAGCAAAAGCGTGTTCTCGGTCTGGTGGCCTTCGGCGACGAACCCAAGCCGCAGGCGGCCGATGCCATCGCGCGGCTGAAGGCCATGGGCATCCGCACCGTGATGCTCTCGGGCGACAGCCGGGGCGCGGCCCGGGCCGTGGCGGCACGGCTGGGGATCGAACGCGTGGAAGCCGAAATCCTGCCGCAGGACAAGGCCGCGCTGATCGTGGCCCTGCGCCAGGAAACCGGCGGTGCGGTCGCGATGGTGGGCGATGGCATCAATGACGCGCCGGCTTTGGGCGCCGCCGATGTCGGCATCGCCATGGGCACCGGTACGGATGTGGCGATGCAGACGGCGGGCATCACGCTGATGCGCGGCGATCCGGTCCTGGTGGCCGATGCCATCGCGCTGGCGCGGGCGACCGATGCAAAGATCAAGCAGAACCTGTTCTGGGCCTTCGCCTATAACGTGATCGGCATTCCGCTGGCCGCCTTCGGACTGCTCAGCCCGATGCTGGCCGGCGCCGCCATGGCGCTCAGCTCCGTATCGGTGCTGAGCAACGCCCTGCTGCTGAAACGCTGGCGGCCGGCCAGAAAGGAGACAACGTCATGAATATCGGCCAGGCCAGCGATGCCTCGGGCGTCAGCGCCAAGATGATCCGCTATTACGAAAGCGTCGGCCTGATGCCGGAAGCCGGCCGCAGCGCCAGCGGTTATCGCGTCTATACGGAATCGGATGTGCATATGCTGCGCTTCATCCGGCGTTCGCGTGACCTGGGCTTCACGCTCGACGACATCCGTCTGCTGCTCGGGCTGTGGCGCGACCGCTCGCGCCCCTCGGCGGCGGTGAAGGACATCGCCACCAAGCATATCGACGGGCTGACGGCCAAGATCGCCGAGCTGCAGGCGATGAAACGCAGCCTGCAGCATCTGGCCGAAGCCTGCCATGGCGACGCGCGGCCCGACTGCCCGATCCTCGACGATCTCGGCGGGCCCGTGAAAAACGGCAAGGCCTGCCACTAGGCGCAGCGCAGGCGGCCACAAAAAAACGGCGGGCATGGCCCGCCGTTTTCCGTTGCATGGATGATGCGGTCAGAACCAGCTGCGCAGGCCGACACGTGCGATATGCATCGTGGTGTCGTCCAGGCCCTGCTCGCCGTCGTTGATCCACTGATAGCGATAGCTCGGCACCAGTTCGAGGCTGCTGGAAAGCTGGTACGACAGGCCGAGCTCGCCGAAGGCGGTCAGGTCGGTGCTGCTGCCATCGTTGCCGCCCAGCGTGGTGCCGCCGGCGCTCGCCGTGTTGCGGTCGAAGCGCTGATGCACCAGGCCGGTGCCGGCGCCCAGATACGGCGTCAGCGGCGATCCGGTGGCGAAGTCGTAATAGGCCGCACCGGTCAGCGAATACATATCAGTGTCGTTGCCCAGGCCGGCGCTGGTGCCGCCGGCGTGGAAGCGGTCGTATTCGCTATTGCCATAGCCCAGTTCGGCTTCCAGGCGCAGCTGGTTGGGGAAGCGATAACCGTACTGGCCATAGATCGCATAGCCGGTATCGCGCTCGACTTCCGAGCCGCCGGGGCCGTCGGTGTCTTCAGGCATCAGCGCGCCAAAGCTGAGGCCACCATAGGTGCCGGTGCGCAGGGTGTTCTGGCTCGTGTTGTCCTGCGCGAAGGCAGGTACGAAGGCGGTGGTGCTAAGCAAGGCTGCCGCGAGGGCGAGCGAAGCATAACGGGTCATAAGCAATACTCCTGTACAAGTGATGGCGAGGCTTGCCGCCTTTGTGTCTGGCGGTCACCGTTAATGAACGATGCGGTGGTGGCGAAATCATGGCGTGGCACGGCGGTGCTGCGAATTGATGAATACCGTGTCGATTGGGCAACACCGGGGAACCGAAAGTTTTCTGCGACGTTTCGCCAAATTTTTTCACAGCTCTCGCGCTTGTCATCGCGCGGCCCGCTTCCTACCTGATGAATGGATTTTTCCGGTTTTCCGCTGCGGCCGCGCTGCAGTGCCTTCTGTCAGGTCTGCCATGTCGCGCCAGAATCCGAAGTCTGTCATCGAGCCGGTCGAGCCCGACTGGTCCACGGCTTTGGTGCTGGTCTGCTCGGAATGTGATGGCGGGCGCGGCGTTCATCTGGCTGGCGACCTGAAAGACGCCGTCAAGGCGGCCGGCCACAGGAAGGACGTTCGGGTGGCGCGCGTGCGCTGCCTCGGCATCTGCCCCAAACATGGCGTTGCCGTCACGGTGACAGCACCCGACCGTGCGGCGCAGAGCTGCATCGTGACGGGCAAGGACAGGGATGCGGTGCCGGCGTTCTGCGCCATGGCCCTGCGGAAAGTCAGCGGCTGATCCTGTAAAGCCGCAGGCCGTGGCCCTCGATCTCGTCGCGCAGCAGGCCGCGCGTCGCATCCTGCTGTGGCAGCACCTCGCCATCCAGATGCCGTACCTGGCGGAAGCCGCCATCGAAGCCGATGCGGATATCCTGCGCTTCGGCGCGCAGGTTCACGACGATCAGCAGCCAGCCGCCTTCCCAGGGTTTCAGCATGGCGCGCAGCACTGGCTTGCCATCCATGGGTGCGTCGCGCACGGCGATGCTGTAGGCGGCATCGGTATCAGGCTGCAGCAGGGCGCCGCGCAGACGCCCGATGCGGCGGTTGAGTTGCGCCACGGCATCCCACAGGCGTTTCGATGCCGCCACCTCGATGGCCGTTGCGCGGCGCGGCACGGCAGATCCGGCGCCATTCATGGTAATGCCGTAATCCAGCCGCGGCGCGTTGCTGATCCCGAGCGCGCCGGCATTGCGCGCGGCGTAATTGTCCTCGCCCTGCCAGATCAGGCCGCTGGCGCCATGCACCAGCGCGGCGAAGGCCAGCGCGCGAGCCTGTGCCGGATCGATCTGGCGTTCATCGCTACGCGCATAGGCCGGCAGCAGGGCCCAGACCGGTTGCGCGGCATGGTCGCGCGCCGTGGCGGCGAAACGGTCGGCCTGCATGGGGTCGCGCGGCATCTCGACCACCACGGCGCGGCTTGAATCCAGCAGGGCGGCATCGTCCGCCTCCAGCTTGGGCACCAGCAGCTGCACGCGCGAGCCGTTGGCGGCGCTCAGCAGGGCCGGCAGGGGCTGGCCCGGATCGGCCGACACGGCATTGAAGTCGGCGGCGAAGGCGGCCTGGAAACCACGGCTGGGGCCGGCGGCGTAATCGGCCAGTGCGCCGCTCAAGGCCAGCGGCAGGAAGGAGCGCAGCGGATCATAGGCGACAAGCGCCGCGCCGTTGCGGTCGGTATGCGGCACGGCCTGCGGATGCGGGCGCTGGGCTGCATCGGGCAGGATGCGATAGCCGGCATAGGGGTCGCCGGCACAGCCGGCCAGCACCAACAATAGCAGCGCGGCGATCAGCCCCGCGCGCGACATGGCCTTCAGCCGCGCGTCTTGCGGGCCGGCGGCTTGCCGTCTGCGTCTTCCACCACGTGGCCGTCGGCGACCGTGGTGTCGGCCGCGAGATGCGGGTCCTTGCCATGGCCCTCGGCGCTTTCGGTCAGCCGGTCCATCAGCGCCAGCAGCACGCCCGAGACCACGAAGGTCATGTGGATGCCGACCAGCCAGGCCAGTTCGGTCTGGCTCATCTGGCCGATATTCATGAAGGCGCGCAGCAGCTGGATCGCCGAGATGGCGACGATGCTGGCCACCAGTTTCAGCTTCATGCCGGAATAGTCGATCTTGCCCATCCAGCCCGGCCGGTCCTTGTGGTCGCCGGTATCGATCTTGGAGACGAAATTCTCGTAGCCCGAGAAGATCACCAGCAGCAGCAGGTTGCCGGCCAGCGACAGATCGATCAGGGCGAGGATCGAGAGCACCAGCTGGCTCTCGCTCATGGTGAAGACAATCGGGATGGTGTGAAACAGCTCCTGCAGGAATTTGACCAGCAGCAGGATCAGGGCCACGGCGAGGCCCAGATAGAACGGTGCCATCACCCAGCGGCTGGCAAACAGGGTGGTTTCGAGCAGGCGTTCGATCTGGCGCATGGCGGCAATCCGGGAAAGGTCAGAATCCGCCGGCACGCTAGCCCAAGCAGCCTCCCGCCGCCAGAGGAACCCGCCCGGCCCCGCGCGGCGCGATGTTGTCCACACCGGTGCGTTAATCGCAGGGTCTCGGCGGATATCGCGGTTTTCCAGTCTGCGTCGCCAAAGCGCTTGCAAGCCCCGCAGCTTACCGGCATGAGTCTCGCCATGCGCCAGATCCTGCTGCCTGCCTTCGCCGCCTTTGCCCTGCTGTTCGCCGCGCCCGCGCCGGTTTCGGCGGCCACCGTCACCGTGCAGGGCGACAGGATCCTGGTCGACGGCAAACCCTTTGCCGTGCTGGGCGCCGCCGGCCAGAGCCGCTTCGGCCTGCTGAAACAGCTCGGCGCCACCACCATCCGCACCTATGGCGACGAAACCGGCTTCGTGCTCGACGAGGCGCAGAAGGTCGGCCTGAAGGTGATCGCCGGTTTCTGGCTCGAACATCCGCGGCGTGGCTTCAACTATCGCGACCTCGCCCAGGTCGGGCCGCAGCTCCAGCGTCTCACCGAATTCGTCAACCGCCACAAGAACCACCCCGCCCTGCTGATGTGGGGCCTGGGCAACGAGGTGGAAGCCGAACTGGCCGACGATGCCCAGGTCTGGCCCGGCATCGAGGAAGCCGCGCGGCTGGTGCGGCGGCTCGATCCGCATCATCCCACCCTGGCCGTGCTGGCCGAAGCCGGCAATGAGAAGGTGGCCAAGCTGATCCGCCATGCACCCAGCATCCAGGTGCTCGGCGTGAACTCCTACGGCGATGCCCTGCCCTCGTTGCCCTCCCGTGTGCGGGCCCAGGGCTGGAAGGGTCCGCTGATCGTGACCGAGATGGGTCCGATGGGCCAGTGGCAGGCCAAGCGCACGCCGTGGAATGCCGCCATCGAACCGAACAGCGACGAGAAGGCGGCCCTGCTGTCGCGCTGGTTCTCCGCGCTGCAGCCTCATGTGCAGGGCGAAATCGTGTTCTACTGGGGCCAGAAGCAGGAAGTGACGCCCACCTGGCACAGCCTGCTGCTGCCCACCGGCGAGTATACCCGCACGGCCGAGGCGATGGCGCTGGCCTGGGGCGGCAACACGCCGCAGGGCAACCGCGCCCCGCGCATCTCGCTGTTCCGTTTCACCGGCAACGGCAACGACTGGAATCGCGGCGACACCATTCGCGCCGAGATCGCGGTGGAAGATCCCGATGGCGACCAGATCGGCGTGGTGTGGAGCGTGATGGCGGAAAGCGCCGACCTGAAAACCTCGGGCGATGCCGAAGCCGTGCCGTCCAGCTTCCCCCAGGCATTGCGCGAGCCGGGCCCGAAAGGCGTCGCCATCGCCGGGCTGCAGCCGGGCAATTACCGCCTGTTTGCCACCATCCGCGATGGTCGCGGTGCCGCCGCCACCGCCAACCTGCCTTTCCGGGTGAAATAGACCGGGTGAAACAAGCGCCGCTTTTGCCGTATCGGCATGGCGGACTATGTCTCCGCCGGTGACCAGCCCGCCGCCGCTTTCCCGCTTCACGCTCGCCGCCTATGCCGCGCCGGCCCTGCCAGGCGCGATGCTGCTGCTGCCGCTCTATGTGCATCTGCCGGTCCTCTATGCCGACACGCTGGGGCTGGGCCTCACGCTGGTCGGTGGTTTGCTGTTCGCGGCACGGCTGTGGGATGTGGTCACCGATCCGCTGATCGGCGCCTGGTCGGATCGCATCGACACGCGCTGGGGCCGGCGCAAACCCTGGCTGCTGGCCGGATTGCCGCTCTGCATGCTGGCGGCGCTGATGCTGTTCCTGCCGCCCGACGGTGCCGGCGGCGTCTGGCTGCTGGGCTGGACCATGGCGCTCTATCTCGGCGCCACCATGATCCAGATCCCCTATCTGGCCTGGGGCGCGGAACTCTCGCCCGATTATCACCAGCGCACCCGCATCAGCGGCTGGCGCGAGGCCGCCGCCGTGCTGGGCACGCTGCTGGCCGCTGGCCTGCCGGCGCTGTTCGGCGATGACAGCCGCGCCGGCATCGGCGCCATCGGCATTGCGGTTGTCATGCTACTGCCGCTGGCTGTGCTGCTCGCGTTGCGCGTCGTGCCAGCCGGGCAACCGGCCGCGCCGCAGAAGATCGATCTTGCCGGCCTGAAGGCCGTGTGGCGCAACGGGCCGTTCCGCCGCCTGCTGCTGGCCTGGCTGCTCAACGGCATTGCCAACGGCCTGCCGGCCACGCTGGTGCTGCTGTATGTGTCGCATGTGCTGCAGGCGCCGGCGGATTTCGCTGGTCTGGTGCTGCTGGTCTATTTCGGCGCCGGCATCGCCGCCGTGCCGCTGTGGCTGAAGCTGGCGCAGCGGCATGGCAAACATCGCGTCTGGATCGGCGCCATGTTGTGGAACTGCGCCGTCTTCGCCTTCGTGCCGCTGCTCGGCGCCGGCGATACGGCTTTGTTCCTCGCCATCTCGCTGCTCACCGGTTTATGTCTGGGCGCCGATCTCGCCCTGCCGCCGGCCATGCAGGCCGATGTGATCGACCTCGATACCGCGCGCACGCGCCGCCAGCGCGCCGGTCTGTTTTTCGCCATCTGGGGCATGGCCACCAAGCTGGCGCTGGCGGCGACGGTGGGCATCGCCTTTCCGCTGCTCGACCTGGCCGGCTTCTCGGCCGCTGGCGGCAACACGCCGGCGGCCTTGCTCGCGCTGGCCGCGCTTTATGCGCTGGCACCGGTGGCCTTCAAGCTGGCGGCGATCCTGCTGATGCGGCGCTACCCGATCACGCCGGCGCGGCACCGGCGGTTGCGCGCGCGGATCGAGCAGCGCATATAATGCGCCGCCTTTTCTCAGCCTGCGAAAGTCCGCGTCATGTCTTCCATCCGTCTCGGCATCATCGGTTACGGCATCATGGGCGAGCGTCTGCTGCGCGCCGCTCTCAACCACGACCCGGCGATCCTCACCGTCGCCGGCCTGTGGGATCCCTCTGCCGCAGCCATGCAGCGCCTGGCCAATGACCTGCCGCAGGTGCCGCGCCTGGCGTCTGCCGACGCCGTGATCGCGGCCTGCGATTGCCTCTACATCGCCTCGCCGCCCGCCTCGCATCTGGGGTATGCCCGCGCCGCCTTCGCTCAGGCCAAGGCCGTGTTCTGCGAGAAGCCGCTTGCCGTCGATGTGGCCGATGCCGAGGCCTTCGTGGCCGAGGCGGCGAAGCAAAATGGCCGCGGCGGCATCAATTTCCCCTTCGCCTCATCCTTTGCCGTCGACCAACTGCGGCAATGGATGCAGCAGGGCGTCACCGGTGCCGTGCAGCGCATCGAAATCGAAATCGGTTTCGCCGCCTGGCCGCGTCCGTGGCAGGTGGATGCCGCCGGCTGGCTCGATGCCCGCGCCCAGGGCGGCTTCGCCCGCGAGGTCGGCTCGCATTTCCTGTTTCTCGCTCGTCGCCTGTTCGGGCCGCTGACGCTGCTCACCCACGGCGTTTCCTATCCCGAGGACGGCAAATCCGAACGCACGATTGCCGCCACCCTGCGCGCCGGCGATCTGCCGGTGACGCTGAAGGGCGGCGTCGGCACCACCGACAAACCCGACCACAACATTTTCGAGATCATCGGGCCGCAGGGCCGCATCCGCCTGCGCGACTGGTCGATCGCCGAACGGCTGGTCGATGGCGAGTGGCGCGAAGCGCCCGATGCGCTGCCCAACGAGAAGATGCGGCCGCTGGTGCTCAAGCGCCAGCTCGACAAGGTCGCGGCGCTGACGCGCGGCGCATCGCAGGATCTCGCCACGCTGTCCGAGGCTGCCGAAGTGCAGCGCGTGGTGGAAACCATCCTGCACAGCTGACGCAAGCGTTTTACCTTTCGTCGTTCACACGTTCATGGTGTGAGATGGCCGCGGAATCGCCACATTCCGCCACGATTGCCGCCGCATTTCCCTGACAGTTTCACTCTCCCGGCCGGAACCAGAACCGGCCGAGGCCGTTTCATTCGCAGCTTCGCGAGAACGGCAAAGGAGTGAATGCCATGTTGTATTGGGCACTGGTTTTCTTCGTGCTGGCCCTGATCGCCGGCCTGTTCGGCTTCGGTGGCATCGCGGCGGCTTCAGCCAGCATCGCGCAGATTCTGTTTTTTATTTTTCTGGCCGTCTTCGTTGTCAGCCTGATCGCCCATTTGGTGGCCGGCCGTCGTCCGCCCATGGCGTGACGCCATCGGTGCGTAGTACCCGCGGTTTGCAGGCCGCGGTTTGTTTCCTCTTGAGTCCTTCCCCCCAACTCGGCGGATGCTTCGGCATCCGCCATATTTTTTCAGGCCGTATAACCCAGCTGCGCTGACAGCCGCCGCGTGAAGGCCAGCAGCGCCGAGGCATGCGGGCCGCTTAAGCCCACATCGATCTTGCGCGTCGGGCCGATCACCGTGATGGCGAGCTGCAGATGGCCGCTGTGGTTGAAGACCGGCGCGCTCAGCGCGCTGATGCCCGGCACCGGCAGGTCGGTGGTGGCGGCGATGCCGTCGCGCTTCACCTTGTCCACTTCGCGCGCCAGCGCCTCGCCGGCCAGCGCGCCCACATCGCTCCAGCCTTTCTGCGCCGCCTGCAGTTCCGCCTCGATCACCGGCTCGACCAGTTTGGGCGGCAGCCAGGCGGCGAAAATCTTGCCGGTTGCCGTGCCGGTCACGGTGAACATGCCGCCGGGCCGCACATTGGCGTGGATGTAGTTCGACGATTCCTGCACCAGCACGATGGTCGGGCCATGGGTGCCCCAGACCGTGATCGCCACCATCAGATTCAGCCGCTCGGCCAGCTCGGCCACCTGTTCGGCAGCCAAACGATACGGATCGCTGCCGCGCAGCCGCGCCAGCCCGAGCTGCAATGCGAAGGGCCCCAGGCGATAGCGCCCAGAGCCGGCTTCCTGTTCCACCATCTCCAGCTTGCGCAGGCTGGTCATGTAGGCATGGGCCTGGCCGGGCGTCAGTTCGGCTTGGTTTGCCAGGTCGCGCAGCATCATCGGCTGGCCCTGCTGCGCCAGGATGCCCAGCAGCCGGCCGCCGATTTCCACCGACTGCACGCCGCGGCCCTTCAGCGGTGCCGCGTCGCTGTCCTCGCCGCCATAGAGCGGAACGGCCGAAGCCGGATCGATCTTGTTATCCCCCATGCCTATTGCATAGCCGCCGGCGCGGGTCGTGTCACGCGGCGATACCGGCCGCGTGGCGTGCGGCGATATAGCCAAAGGTCATGGCCGGGCCCAGGGTGATGCCGCCGCCGGGATAATTGCCGCCCATGATGCTGGCCATGTCGTTGCCGGCCGCATACAGGCCGGGCACCGGCTGGCCGTTTTCGCCCAGCACGCGGGCCTGCGCATCGGTCTTCAGGCCGGCGAAGCTGCCCAGGTCGCCGATCACCACCTGCACGGCGTAGAATGGCCCGGTCTGCACCGGCGCGATGCAGGGATTGGGCGTCACGGTGGGATCGCCCAGATAGCGGTTATAGGCGGTGCTGCCTTTATGGAATTCGGGGTCCTCGCCGCGCATGGCGTGTTTGTTGTATTCCGCGACGGTGTGGCCGAAAGCCTGCGGATCAATGCCGCAGGCGTCCGCCAGTTCGCTCAGCGTGCGGCCGCGCTTGAGGTAGCCGTTCTTCAGCTGGTGTGCGATCGGCACCGGGAATGGCTTCACATGGCCCAGGCCGTAACGCCGTAGCGTGGGATGGTCGCAGACCAGCCAGGCGCAGATCTCGCCGCTCTGGCCTTTGGTCGCCTTCACCAGCGCCTGGCAGAAATCGTGATAGCAGTTGCCCTCGTTCACGAAGCGCCGGCCGGTGCGCGTCACGGCGATCACGCCGGGTTTGGCGCGGTCGATGAAATGCGGGAAGGTGCCAAAGCTGCCATCAGACCACAGCACGCGGCTGACCGGCACCCAGGCGGCGGCATTGGGCAGCTCGTCGGCGGTATGCGCGCCCAATGGTCGCGCCAGCTTGATGCCGTCGCCGGTATTGCTGCTCGGCGTCGGCGACCAATGCTCCTGGCCGGTCGGCGCATGAGGATAAAGCTGCTTGCGGCGTTCGATATCGTGCGGGAAGCCACCAGTGGCCAGCACCACGCCCTTGCGCGCACTCACCCGCACCGGACCGTCCTTCGTGCCGATCACCGCACCGGTCACGGCATTGCCATCGCGCAGCAGTTCCTGCGCCGGCGCCTCCAGCCACAACGGAATGCCCAGATCGAAGGCCGATTTCGCCAGTCGCCCAGCCAGCGCGTTGCCGTTGGTCAGCCGCATGGCGCGGCCATGCAGGGCCACGTCGCGCAGGTATTTC
The DNA here is from genome assembly GCA_046294345.1 of Ferrovibrio sp. Classification (GTDB taxonomy): domain Bacteria; phylum Pseudomonadota; class Alphaproteobacteria; order Ferrovibrionales; family Ferrovibrionaceae; genus Ferrovibrio. The sequence continues at coordinate 54,735 of JBKBJT010000017.1, read as the reverse complement.
ACCAGCAGTTTCGCCACATAGGCGGCCGACACCACGCTGCGGGTCACGTTGAAGAAATGCAGCAGTTCCTTGCCCGAGCCGATCATCATGCCGACGAAGGTGATCTCTTTCAGCGGCGGGCGCAGGGTCTTGATCTTGTCGCCCAGTTCGTTGCCATCGAAGGGCTCGGCGCAGATCGAACGGCCGCCGGCCAAGGCGCCCGGTGCGTCGGGGTGATAATCGGAAAACTGCGGCCCCAGCACGAATTTCACGGCCGTCCTGCTCTCAAAGAAATCGACCATCTGCGGGCCGTTTTCCAGGAAGGCATCGACGCGCTCGGCATCGAAATGGTTGCCGGCCTCGTGCTGCAGATAGGTGCGCGCGGCCTCCTTGCTGTCACTGATGCCTTCGCGCGCGGCCAGCGGATTGGCCGGCACCCACAGCCAGCCGCCCGAGCGCGCCGTGGTGCCGCCATAGACGGCTTCTTTCTCCACCACCAGCACATCCAGGCCATGCAGCTTCGCCGTCACCGCGGCGGCCATGCCGCCGGCACCCGAGCCCACCACCAGCAGGTCGCAATCATGGGTCTTCATCATCGTCACTCCACTCAAACCGTCAGATAGCCGCCATCCACCGGCAGCATCGCGCCGGTGACGTAACTCGACATCTCGGAGGCCAGGAACAGTACCGGGCCGACCAGTTCTTCTGGTTTGCCGGTGCGGCCCATCGGCGTGTGCGCCATGAAGCGCCCGATGGCAGCCGGGTCATTGCGCGTGGCTTCCGTCATCGGCGTGTCGATCACGCCAGGCGCGATGCCGTTCACGCGGATGCCTTCCGGCGCCAGTTCGGCGGCGAGCGCGCGGGTGAATTGCAGCACCGCGCCCTTGCTGGCGGTGTAGGTGGTGGCGCGTGGTCCGGTGGCAAAGGAATTGATCGAGCCGAGATTGACGATGCAGCCTTTCGTTTTCCGCAGCTGCGGCAGCAGGGCGCGTGTCATGTTTTTCATGCCGGTGACGTTGACGGTCAGCGTCTCCAGCCAGTGGCGGTCGTAATCGGGATCGTCGATGGCCACCCGGCGAATGATGCCGGCATTGTTCACCAGCACGCTGCACGCCGCGCCCAAAGCGCTCTCAACGCTGGCGGCAAAAGCGACACAGGCGGAGGCATCGCTCACATCCAGCGCGGCGCCGAAGGCCTTGTTGCCGGCGGCCGCGATCTCGGCCGCCACGGCCTGGGCGCCGGCCCCATTGATGTCGGCCACGGCCACGGCCGCTCCGGCCCGGGCCAGACCCAGCGCGATGGCGCGGCCATTGCCCTGGGCCGCGCCGGTGACGACGGCAACTTGGCCGGCCAGTACAGGCTTTTCCATCCGGTTTCCTCCCGCAATTCGTGTATTGCGAACTTATTCGTTATTTCATATAGTCGACTCGACGCGAATGCAAGCGATCCGTTTCGAAGGCCCGCTGCGTCGCGATCATTGGAGGAAACGCCCCGTCCGGTTCGTGCCAGGACGGGTCATTCGGTCGGTTTGCAAAACCCCGAGGGAGGGATTTCATGCGTCAGCTATTTCTCAAGGCAGCGGCCGTCGCCGCGCTGGGCCTCGGCCTTGCCGCGCCGCAGGCGGCGTTGGCCCAGGCCAAGAATTTCGACCTGCAGAGCGTGTTCGGCCTGCAGGTGCCGTCGATCGGCCCGAGCCCGGTGAAATGGGCCGAGCGCGTCGCGCTGATGACCAACAACGAGGTCAAGATCAAGGTGCACGGCGCCGGCGAATTCGTGCCGCCGTTTGAGGTCTTTGGCGCGGTCTCCAACGGCTCGATCCCGATGGGCTTCGACTGGGTCGGCTACTGGGCCGGCAAGATCCCGGTCGCCAACCTCGTCGGCTCGATGCCGTTCGGCCCGAACCCCGAACTGTTCCTGGGCTGGATGTTCCAGGGCGGCGGGCTGGAGATCATCCAGAAGGCCTACGATCCGCATAACGTGAAGATCATCCCCTGCCATCTCGTCGTGCCCGAGGCCGGCGGCTGGTTCAACAAGGAGATCAAGACGGTCGCCGACCTGAAGGGCCTCAACATGCGCATCGCGGGCCTGGGCGCCAAGGCGATGGCCAAGCTGGGCGCCAATGTGCAGCTCGTGCCGGCCGGCGAAATCTTCGTCTCGCTGGAACGCGGCCGCATCGAGGCGGCGGAATTCTCCGCGCCGCAGCTCGATCTGGGTCTTGGCCTGCAGAAGATCGCCAAGCACTACTACTTTCCGGGCTGGCACCAGCCGGCCAGCTGGGACACCATCATCGTCAACATGAATGTGTGGAAGTCGCTGCCCGAAAAACACCAGAAGGCGATGGTCGAGGCCTGCTACGCCAACATCACCTTCAACACCTACGACCAGATCAACGCCCAGGTCGACGCGATCGAGAAGATCGAGGCGGCCGGCGTGAAGATCCAGCGTTTCCCCAACGAGGTGCTGGCGGCGCTGCAGAAGGCGTCCATCGAGGTGATGGAGGAAGAGGCGCAGAAGGACGCGCTGTTCGCCGAAGCCTACAAGTCGCTGACCGCCTATGTGAAGCGTGTCGGCCGCTGGAACGACCTGCAGGCCATTCCGCGCAACTGAGTATGTTATAAAGGGATGCGCCGCGCATGGCGGCGCATCCCTGCTTTTAATCACGAGGACAACCCGGTGATCGCGCTGCTGAAACGGATCGAGGAAGCCTGCGCCTGGTTTGGCCGGGCCATCGGCTGGGCCACGCCGATCCTGGTGATCAGCGTCTGCCTCAGCGTACTGATGGCGCAGCTGCGCTTCAACGTGCTGTTCGACTGGGGCACCGATGTGCCGTTGTTCGGCAGCAAGATCACCATGAACGGCCTGACCGACCTGCAGTGGCATCTGTTTGCCGTGATGGTGATGCTGGGCGGCGTCTATGCCCTGCATACCGACAGCCATGTCAGCGTCGATTTCATCGCCAGCAATTTCACCGAACGCACGCGGCGCATCGTCGTGATCCTCGGCGACATCATCTTCCTGCTGCCCTTTGCCGCGATCATGGCCTGGTTCGCCTGGAAGTTCATGCTCTCGGCCTACACGTCCAACGAAGGCTCGTCCTATGGCGGGCTTGAGGATACCTGGATCATCAAGGCGGTGATGCCGCTGGGCTTCGGCCTGCTCGGCCTGCTGGGACTGGCGCGCACGCTGCGCCTGATCCTCCAGCTGGTGCTGACGCGCGGTGCCGTCGCCGAAAAGAACATCGGGGCATAGGATCGCCGCCATGGAGTATTTCTGGCCCCTGCTGATGTGCGTCGCCCTGCTGCTGGGCATCTTCACCGGTTATCCGGTGGCGATCGTGCTGGCCGGCATCGGCGTGATCTTCACTTTCGCCGCCGACGTGCCGATCCTGTTCCTTTCCACCGGCGTGTCGCGCACTTTCTCGGGCATCCTGAGCAACTGGCTGCTGATCGCGGTGCCGCTGTTCGTGTTCATGGGCCTGATGCTGGAAAAATCCGGCATTGCTGAACGCCTGCTGCGCTCGCTGGCCGGCCTGCTCGGACCGCTGCCCGGCGGTTATGCCTTTGCGGTCGCCATCATCGGCATCGTTATGGCGGCCAGCACCGGCATCATCGGCGCCTCTGTCGTGCTGATGGGTGTGCTGGCCCTGCCGGTGATGCTGGAAAGCCGCTACGACCCCAAGCTCGCCACCGGCATCATCGCCTCCACCGGCACGCTCGGCATCCTCATTCCGCCCAGCATCATGCTGGTGGTGCTGGGCGACACGATGCGGATTTCGGTGGGCGACCTGTTCGCCGGCGCCATGATTCCCGGCCTGATGCTGGGCGGGCTCTACATCGTCTATCTGGTTTTCGTGGCGATCTTCCGGCCCCAGGCCATGCCGCCGCTGCCCGCGCGCGACCGCCTGCCGCTGGCCCAGGCCATGACCGGCCTGGCGCGCGACCTGCTGGCACCGATGATCCTGATCCTGGTGGTGCTGGGTTCAATCATCGCCGGCATCGCCACACCCACCGAGGCAGCCGCTTTGGGCGCACTGGGCGCCTTCCTGCTGGCCGTGCTGTCGCGCCAGCTTACCTGGAAACAGTTCCTGGCGGTGCTGAACGAAACCACCCGCACCACGGCGATGATCATGTTCGTGATGATCGGCGCCACCATCTTCAGCGTGATCTTCCGCAAGCTGGGCGGCGATACCATGATTGCCGACGCCCTGGGCGTGGACGAGGCTGGCACCAATCCCTACTGGGTCATGTTCGTCATCATGGCCTTCATCTTCGTGCTGGGCATGTTCCTCGACTGGGTCGAGATCACCTTCATCGTCATGCCGATCATCGCGCCGATCATTGCCGGTCTCGATTTCGGCGGGCTGGACAAGGAGCAGATCCTGCTGTGGTTCGCCATTCTGTTCGCGGTGAACCTGCAGACCTCCTTCCTCACGCCGCCCTTCGGTTATGCCCTGTTCTACATCCGTGGCGTGGCGCCGGCCGAGATCGGCACCAAGATCATCTACAAGGGCATTGTCCCCTTCGTGATCATCCAGTTGATCGCGCTGCTGTTGTGCATCATGTTTCCGCAGCTGGCCCTGTGGCTGCCGGAAACCCTGCTCGGGAAATAATCAAGGAGCCCCCCAATGTCGAAGCCCGCGTCGAAAGCTTTCGCCTCCACCGCCGATATGGAAGACAAGAAGGTCTCCTTCACCCAGCTGGGCGAGGGCCTGTATGCCTTCACCGCCGAGGGCGATCCCAATACTGGCGTGATCATCGGCGACGATGGCGTGATGGTGATCGATACCCAGGCCACACCGAAGATGGCCGGCCAGGTGATCGAGCATATCCGCAAGGTGACCGACAAACCGATCAAGTATGTGCTGCTATCGCATTACCATGCGGTGCGCGTGCTGGGCGCCTCGGCCTACAATCCGCAGCAGGTCTTCGCCTCCGAGGCCACCCGCAGCCTGATCGTGGAGCGCGGCAAGGAGGACTGGGATTCGGAATACGGCCGCTTCCCGCGCCTGTTCCGCTCGGCCGAAAGCATCCCCGGCCTCACCTGGCCGACCATGACCTTCCCGGCCAAGTTTACGCTCTACATGGGCAAGCGCCGCGTCGAGATCATGCATCTGGGCCGCGGCCACACGGCGGGTGACACTGTCGCCTGGGTGCCCGATGCCGGCGTGCTGTTCTCGGGCGACCTGGTGGAATATCACTCGGCCTGCTATTGCGGCGACGCCCATTTCAAGGACTGGCCGAAGACGCTGGACAGGATCGCCGAGTTCAGCCCCAAGGCCATCGTGCCCGGTCGCGGCGATGCCCTGCGCAACCCGAAGGAAGTGTCCGACGGCCTGTCGCTCACCCGCGACTTCCTCACAACTTTATACGGCTCGGTGTCGGAATCGGCGGCCAAGGGCCTGCCGCTGAAGGAAGCGTTCGACCGTTGCAACGATGCCATGCGGCCACGTTTCGGCAATTTCGCCATCTTCGAGCATTGTCAGCCCTTCAACGTGGCGCGCGCCTATGACGAGGCGCTGGGCCTGGATCATCCGCGCATCTGGACGGCGGAACGCGACCAGGCGATGTGGGCGGCGCTCAACGGGTAATCGCGACCGATGGCGCGCCGCTTGCCGCCGGCCGGTCATGGCCCTAGATGTGAGCCATGACCGATCTCGCCCTTTCCGTCCTCGACCAGTCGATTGCCGTTTCCGGCTCCAGCGAAGACCAGGCCATCCGCGACACCATCGCGATGGCCCGCCACTGCGAGGCCCTGGGCTATCGCCGCTTCTGGGTCTCCGAACATCACAATCACGAAAGCATCGTCGGCACCGCGCCGGAAATCCTGATCGCGGCAATGGCGGCCGTCACCTCGCGCATCCGGCTCGGTTCGGCCGGCGTGATGCTGCCGCATTATTCCGCCCTGCATGTGGCCGAGCAGTTCCGCGTTCTGGATGCCATCGCGCCCGGCCGCATCGATCTGGGCGTGGGCCGCGCGCCGGGGTCGGACGGTCGCACCGCCTATGCGCTCAATCCGCACGGCGACGGCGGCGAAAGCTTCCCGGCGCAGACGCGCGACCTGCTGCATTGGCTGCATGGTCTGCCGCTGCCCGAGGGCCATGCCTTCCGCAGTATTGCGGCGCATCCGCGCGCCGTCAGCGCGCCGGAATTGTGGATGCTGGGCAGTTCAGATTACGGCGCGCAGCTCGCCGCCCATCTCGGCCTGCCTTATGCCTTTGCCCATTTCATCACCGACGGGCGCGGCGCCGAGCAGGCCCTGGCGCTCTATCGCCAGAATTTCCGCCCGTCGCAATTCTGCCCCGTGCCGAAAGCCACGCTCTGCGTCTGGGCGCTGGCCGCCGACACGGAAGACGAGGCGCGGCATCTGTTCCGCAGCCGCGCGCGCTGGCGGCTTGATCGCAATCGCGGCCTGCTCAAACAGATCCAGCCGCCCGACGCCGTCGAGATCTCAGTCGACGAGCAGCCCGAGATCGATGCGCTGTGGCAGCGCAGCTTCGCCGGCTCAGCGGCACAGGTGGCCGAACGCCTGCGCGCCCATGCGCAGGCGATGCAGCTGGATGAGCTGGTGATCCTGACCTGGACGCATGACCAGGCGGCGCGCCGGCGCTCCTACGAACTGCTGGCAAAAGCGTTCTCCCTGTCCTGAACAAGACGGTTCTGCACGCCGCCAGTGCAACCGGGCATGAGCCTGGTCCCAAAATGGAACTGGATTTGCGGCGCCGCCATCGCGCTATTTCAGCCTTCCGTCTCAAGGAAGGAACCCCGATGATTCGAATGAATGCAGTCGCCACCCTGATCATGGCCGCCACGCTGGCCGCTGTCGCGCTGACGCCGCAGGACGGCATTGCCGGCAGCCAGAATGGCCTGACACCGCGTCAGGAAGGCTGGCTCGTGAAATCCTATCGCGACATTGAGGTGGCCGCTGCGCCCGAAACAATCCAGGGCGAGCTCGCCGAGCTGCGTGCCATCGTGGCCAGGCGCACGCCCGACGACGTGGCGCAGTTCCGCTGGTGGGCGACCGGCGGGCCGGTCTATCGCTGGAATCAGATCATTGTCGAGGAACTGCAGGACGGATTCGTGACATTGCCGCTGGCAAGCCGGCATCTGGCTCTGTTCCATGCCGCCCTTGATGATGCCCTGGCCGCCAGCCGGCAGCATCGCAAGGCCGGGCAGCGTGAACGCCCGCAATCGGTGGATGCTGCATTCTCCGTCGCAGGCAAAGGCCATCGGGCGGTCCTGATTCCCTCGGAGCATGCCGCGGTCGCTGCCGCTGCGGCCGATGTGCTCGGCTACCTTTTCCCGGCGCGCGCCGCCGTCCTGGCCGCCCGCGGGGAAGAGGCTGTGACGGTGCGCCTTGCCGCCGGCGCGGATTTTCCCTACGAGGCCGCCGCCGGCCGCGCCATCGGAAAACAGGTCGCTGCCCTGGCGATTGCGCGCGGCAAGTCGGACGGTGCGGATGCCAAATGGAGCGGCGCGGTGCCGGATGCGGCGGGATTGTGGAAGGGCGTCAATCCCATTGCTCCGGCGGCCGCCGGGTGGCAGCCCTGGCTGCTCGCCCATCCCAGCGAGCTGCGTCCGGCCGCGCCGCCGGCGGTCAATTCCGACCGCTTCAAGACTGACCTCAACGAGGTCAAGTCGTTCCAGCGCAGTCCGAAAAGCAATCATCGCGCCACATACTGGGAAGTCTATGGCGGTGCGCGCGCCCATTCTCTGTGGAACGAGATCGCGCGCACCACGTTGATGGAATACGGCGCCTCGCCCGATGTCGCCTCCCGCACGCTGGCGGCCATGAACATCGCCATTGCCGATGCGGGCATCGCCTGCTGGGATGCGAAGTATGTCTACTGGTACCCGCGCCCGGCTCAGGTCGATCCGGACCTGAAGACGGTTTTTCCGGCGCCCAACCATCCATCCTATCCCTCGGCGCATAGCTGCTTCTCGACGGCGGCATCCGCCGTGCTGGCGCGGCTTTTCCCGCAGGATCGCGACCGCCTGCAGGCGATCGGCAAGGAAGCCTCGGAGGCGCGGATCTGGGCCGGCATCCATTATCGCTTCGATCTGGAGGCCGGTCAGCAGATCGGTCGCAAGGCCGCGGAAAAGGCGCTTGCCCGGGCTTTCTCCGCCCACGGCAACTGAGCAGCGGCAATCATGCGATGCGGCCCCCGGCGGGTGCCGGGGGCCGCATTTTTTTCAGGCTCCGCTGGTGCCGTTCACAATCCTGCGGCCTGCCTCTGGCGCATCGCCAAGGTGAAGGCCACGCGGGCCTCGCGCGCGATGCTGTCATTCGCCGGAACCAGGCCGCCGGGCAATGGATGCTTGGCGCGGATATGTGCGACGTCGTAATCGCCGTCCGCCAGATCGTAGAGCGACACCACGTAATCCTCGTTCTCGACGATGCGGGCGGCGGTATCGATGGTCCAGTCGGCAATCAGCATGGCGGGCACTCCTTCAACGCGGTGGGAAGAAGCATCTAGGGCGGGGCGGCCGGCGCCGCTGTGACGGAAGCCATAATCCGGGGCCATAATCTGGCGGATTACCGGGCCATGGCACCCTGGCGTTGAAGTAACGCAGAGTGGGATGACAGGTTCCGTGCCACAGGGATGACAGGCTGAAGGCAGGCGCTACATACAAGAACATGCAAGTACAGGTTTAAAAATTTAATTCTCCACATCCTCAAATAGGCAAAACATATATAGAAAATAGATTAATCTGGATTTTCCTCCCTCTCTGGGGGAGGAAACATGGCTTTCCCTTCAGGCGAGATGGACCGGGGCACCGAAGGAGCGGACCGCCTTCCGGTTGTTCGATTCACCACGGCGGGGTTGCCGGCGGGGGAGTGTTTTGCCGCCTGGAGTCGCACGGTCTCGGCCCTGTTCGATCGCTGCGCACCACATCCGCGCCGTGGCGATGCGGGATTTTCGGCCTCGCTCACCGCCTATCACTTCGGCGCCTTCCTGCTCTGCCATTCCCGCGCCGATGCCGCGCGCTACATCCGCTCCGCCCAGCGCAGCCGCCTCGATGATCTCGACCACTACCTGATCCATCTGCCGCTGCAGCAGGCGGGCGGCTTCGCCAGCGGTTTTGGGGCCGGCGATGCCATGCGGCGTCTGCGGCCGATGGATGTGGCCATCGTCGATCTCGCCCTGCCATCGGCCTACAGCGCCGGCGCCGGCGAGGCGATCAGCCTGATCGTGCCGCGTGCCGGCCTCTCGCTGCTGCTGCGCAATCCTGACCAGCAGCATGGGCGCATCCTGCCCCGCGACCAGCCGATGACCACGATGCTGGCGCAGCACCTGATCGCGCTGAACAGCATCGCGCCTCGTTTCGGCCTGCATGAAGCCACAGCGCTCGCCAATACGGTGCTCGGTCTGATCGCCGTGTGCCTCGGTTTCGACATGCCGGCCACGGCACGTACAGCGCCGCAGGCCACAAAGGAGTCCGTCGCGCGCCGCGTGCGCGCCTATATCGAACAGAACCTGCATCGCGAAACGCTGACGCCGGAACTGATCGTCAGGGAGCTGGCGATCTCGCGCAGCCAGCTCTACCGCCAGTTCGAAGCCTATGGCGGCGTGCGCCATTACGTGCGCCGCCGCCGTCTGCGCCAAAGCCTGCTGGCCATCTGCAACCCTCTGCAATCGGGTCAGCGCATCGCCGACATCGCCTATGAAAAAGGCTTCAGCGACGAGGCGCATTTCAGCCGCCTGTTCCGCGATGCCTTCGGCCTGTCGCCGCGTGATGCGCGCCGCGCGGTGCAGCGCGGCGATGCGGCCCTGCTTGCCGCCGTGCTGCCTGCGGCATCCGCTGCCGGTACTGGCGAACAGGCACCCTTCACCCATTGGATCAGAGAATTGGCCATCGCGTGAGCGCATACAAGAGTACCAATACGCGGCTTCGCGCGTTTGGGACGCCCATCCAGGTTTTTGAAACGCTGGTCCCGCGACGCTTCCGAACGCTTGCGCTTTGATCACCCGCAGACGGATAGGGCGCAGTGCACAAGGGATCACTTCCGGATGTGCCGCCGCCCGAACCGCCAGCATCGCCACTCTTCGTAATCGACGGAGAGCGGCTAATGGGGGAGCGGAACGTGGCCAACCTGTCTCTGCATCATCTGATCCAAAGCATCGCCGGTGCCGTCGCCGAGGCGCAGGACAAGATTCACCGCTATCAGATTTCCACCGTGCGGCAGTATTTCGACGCCGACAACCGGCCGGTCAGCGTCGATGTGCGGCTGCCCTCCATGGCGCCGGATGCCCAGGACGGCGACGAACGCCTGGTGCGCGTGCCGCTGCTGTCGCTGATCGGCGCGCGCCTGCTCGCCGTCAAGGACATGGAGATCAGCTTCGATGTCGGCCTGGGCGGCCAGCCCGAACCGGGCAAGCCGGAACCGAAACTGAGTTCCGCGAAAGCAGCCGATGCCGCCGCTGATGGCACCAATGGCAAGGACGATGCGGCGAAAGACGGCCAGGATGCCGCCAAGCCCGATGTCTGGCCCAGCGATGCCCATGCGCCGTTGAGCGTCGATATGAGCGCTTCCAAGAATCGTGATGGCGGGCCGATGGCCCACATCACCCTCCGGGTCGAGAGTCAGCCTCCGTCAGAAGGCATGGCGCGGCTGATCCACCATCTCGACAAGTCCATCTAACCAACCAGAGGAGTCCGTTCCATGCCGAATTTCTCAATGGCCGACCAATTCCGCGGCCTGCCCATGGGCGATCTGATCGGCGGTCCGCTTACCGCGGCCTGCGACGCTCAGATCCGCCTGGCCAATGCCACGGCCAACTTCATCAAGGTGATCGGCTTCCTGCCGCCGCCTGCACCGGCCCAGGGCGCCGTCGCCGATCCGAACGCCGTAGGCGACGTGCGCAACGTCACCTTCAAGTTCGACCGGCCTTCGACCCAGAAGGCTCCGGAGGATGGCACCGCCACCCTGCCGATGGAGACGGTGGAACTCAGCGTGCCGCTGCTTGCGGTGGTCAAGGTGCCGAACCTGTCGATCAACAAGGTCGACATCACCTTCGACATGGAGGTGAAGAACTCCGAGGCCTCGAAGGAAGCCACCGACATGCAGGCGGCGATGGAAGCCCAGGCCAAGATCGGCTGGGGCCCGATCAGCGCCACGGTGAAGATCTCGGGTTCGGTCTCCTCGCACAAGGAGAACACCCGCTCGACCGACCAGTCGGCCAAGTACCATGTCGAGGTGCATGCCAGCGACGACGGCATGCCCGAAGGCCTGGCGCGCGTACTCGACATGATCGCCAGCTCGGTGGCGCCGAAGGCGATCACCCAGCACTAAGCCGCTTGCAGGGCAGGTAACGCATAAGGGGCCTCAAATGGCCGGGCTTTTCCGGGAAGGTGTTTCACAATGTTTGATTTGACGGATGTGAAATACGTGAAACGCATCACGGTCGGCAGTACCGACCCGGAAAGGCTGTCGTCGGAAGAGGCCATCCAGGCGGAAGCCGATCTGCTCAACAAATGCCTCGAGCCCACGGCGCGCGGGCGCATCATCGGCATCGAGAAGAATTTCAGCCTGCTCAATATCGGCGAACACCAGGTGGTGCTGCAGGCGATGGTCTATCACATCGGGTTTCCGCGCAAACCCTACTGGCTCGAAGACAAGGCAAAGTCATGACGATCCGTCGCCTTGAGGATTTCGCGCGTTCCATCGGCATCGCTTTCGGCCTGGCGCACAAGCAGACGCATGGCGGGGCCGAGGCCCAGGTCACCTCGATGGACGTCGACCTGGCTGCCACGCTGGAGCGCATCGGCCCGAAAGAGGCCGCCGCCACCGGCGGCATGGCCGAACCCGGCGCCTTCGCGCTGCGCATCGGGCGACCGAAACTGCAGACCATCGATCGCGAAGGCAATTTGCTGCGGCTCTCCATCGGCGTGCGCGATGCAAGCGGCGAACAGATCGAAGTGCGGCTGGAAGGCAAGCTGCTCAGCCGCTATGGCCGCACCATCAACGCAGACATCGTGCAACAGGGGGAGAAGACCACAGATGGCGAAACGCTCTGACGACACATTGCTGCTCGTTCTCTCGGACAAGGAGGCATCCATCCTACGCGACATTGTCGATCCACCGCTGGCGGCCGGGGACAAGGCCCGCCTGCTCCAGATCACCATCGCGATCCTGCTGCTTGCCGTGCTGGCACTGATCGCCATCGGTCTGTTCCAGCCGCGGCTGGCCCGCGTGATCACCGAAACCCTGGCGCTGCTCACCAATTGACGCCGCGCCACAGCTTCAACGCCTGACGACACGGGAGATAAAGATGACAAGCACGCTTCTCACCTTCTTCGCCGCCACCCTGCTGGCTGCGACCCCCGTCCTGGCCCAGCCGGCCCAGATTCAGCCGGCCGGTGGCGAATATCGCGGCAGCCTGGAGGATCGCGGCCGCCCGGTGGTGGTGATCCTGAGCCTGGAGGCAGCGAAGGCGCCCGGCGATGCCGGTGGCCGCATCCGTTTCCAGGAGCCCTGGGTCTGCGGCTTCGAGCTGGAATATTCCGGTATCCGCGACAAGGCCGCGATCTATTCCTTCAAGGGTTCGGGTGCTGGTGCCTGTCGGCCCTACACCCAGGGGTACGCGCGGGTGCAGAGCGACGGCGCCGACCTGCAGCTTGAACTGGTCGGCGCGGATCGCGGCGCCAGCCAGAAGATCAGGCTGCAGCCGGCGCAGAAGCGCGACTGAAAGCTGCGCGGGCTGGCGCTCATCGCGCCAGACCCGCCGGCCGATCCAACACAGCACGAATTCTTCCACGGCGGCGCCGTCGCGTCCTGCCGCACGGGGATGCCGTGTCCGCAGCAAGGCTTGCAACGAGGGAGATGTTTGATGTGCATCAGCAATTCGGTCGGCAATGGCGGGGTGAACGCGGCAAACGACGTGCGCTGCATCCAGCTTCTGCTCAACATGAACCGCGACCGCTGCGGCCTGGCCAGCGACCTCAAGGTCGATGGCGCCTGGGGGCCCAGCAGCGCCGCGGCGCTCGCCACCTTCTGCAAGGCGATCGGCGCGCGCAGCGACACGCCCATCACCGCCAACGACGAGATCCTCGATGCCCTGCGGCGCGGCCTGCCGCCCGCCCTCGTGCGGCAGAAGCTGTGGATCGTGATGACCAGCGCACAGGCGGCCCGGATCGACGATTTCTTCAACGCGATTCTGGCCACCATGAACCGCTACCAGATCAACACGCCGCTGCGCATTGCGCATTTCCTGGCTCAGATCGCCCATGAAAGCGGCTGTCTGCGCTACACCGAGGAGATCGCCAGCGGCGAGGCCTATGAAGGCCGCGTCGACCTGGGCAACACCCAGCCGGGCGACGGCCCGCTATTCAAGGGCCGCGGCCTGATCCAGCTCACCGGCCGGGCCAATTACCGCGATTACGGCAAGGCCTGCGGCAAGAATTTCGAAACCACCGACAAGCCGACACTGGTGGCCACCGATCCCGACCTCGCCGTCGATGTCGCCGGCTGGTTCTGGGACAAGCGCCAGCTCAACGCCCTGGCCGACCGCGACGACCTGCGCGAGATCACACGCCGCGTCAATGGCGGCTTTAACGGTCTGGCCGAGCGCGCCGATTTCTTGGCGCGGGCCAAGTGGCTGCTGGTGCGCGACGATGCGCCCGTGGCGGACAAGGGCGCCAAAACAGCGAACGGCCAAGAAAACAGCGCAGCCTGAGGGTCGGCGCAACACGGATCCGGGCCGCGCGGCGGTGGGCGCGCGTCCGGCTGAACGGCCGGCACGGCCGGCCATCTCAACACGGGAGACGAAACCATGCCTTTCGATACCTATGTGCATCCTGACGACCGCGATCCCCAGGTCGATATCATCGCCAAGGTGGAACTGGTCAACGACCAGAACATAAACCCGCAGAACTATCGCGCCGGCATCTGCTTCATGCTCAGCACCAACTGGGCGCTGCGCTGCATCCAGGATTCCGGCACCGCGCCCAACCTGGTCTGGCGTGCCATGCGGCGGGAGAACATCTACTACTTCAAGCAGATCGCCCAGCAGCAGGTCGGGCTGCTGAAATACTTCTGGAGCGGCGACTGGTTCAAGGCCGCAACCGATGCGGTGGAACTGGGCTCGCGCAACGCCCATCACGTGAAGAAGCTGGCCCCGAACGATTCGACAAACGCCGATATTCCCGCGCTCGCGTCGCTGGTCAAGGCCGGCCTCGTCTCCTCCACCACCGGGCCCAAGCTGGTGTTGATCTTCTTCAACTGTCGTGGGGGCGCGCATTGCATCGCCGCGGCGCGGGTGCATACCTCGCAGGGCGACGGCGTGATCTATCTCTACGATCCCAATCTCGGGGTCGCCATCATTGACGAAAGCCGCGGCCACAGCCTGGCCACGGTGCTGGGCGACATGAACGCGTATTTCAACTACCAGATCGCCAAGTCCCAGGTCGTCCCGCTGACCTGACGCCACCGGCCGCATCGAACCGGCCGCATCGCGCCGACACGCGGTGCGGCCATCTCGCAACCGGCACGGGCCCGGCGGTTCAAGGTCGCCGGCGCCGCATCATCAGCAGGGAGAACGGAATGCCGATCGGGGATTATGTCGGCCCGGCCGATGGCGGCTGCCCGGCCGAGATCGTGAAGGCGGCCGGCGGCGCAGAGCATGCCGGCGGGTTGTGCCTGATGCTGTGCATTGTCTGGGCGGTGAATTGCAGCCTCTCCACGGCCAAGACGCCCGGCATCGTCTGGGGCGCCATGCGCGACAACATCAAGAGCAAAACCGGCCCGCGCTACCTGCGCCAGCTCGCCCAGCAGCAGGCCGGCCATACACGCTTCTTCGCCGCCGGCGACTGGTTCCAGCCCGCCAGCGATCTGGTCGAACTCGCCTCGCGCAAGGGAAGGCGAGTCTGCCGGCTGGCGCCCGAGGATGGCTTCGCCACCGCCGGCGACATGGCGACGCGCATCCAGCAGGGCCTGAAGGCCTCGGCCGCCTGGCCGCCGATGGCGTTGGTCATCTTCGCCGGCAAGAGTGGCGGCAGCCATGCCATGGCCGCCATGGCAAAGGGCGGCAAGACCTTTCTGCTCGATCCGCAGCAGGGCGTGCTGGTGATCGATCCGGCGCGGCTGCAGGCGCTGGATGGCGCCACCGCCGAACTCTTCGCGTTTTACAAAATCCGGAAAGGGCTGGTGATCCCGCTCGCCTGACGGCCGCAGCATCCATCGCGGCCGGCCAACACGCACCTGGCCCTGCGCATGCAGGACTCCTTCACCGCGCGCCGCACCGGCCCATGCTCCCCCACCGGCATGGCCAACCCGGCGGCGGTGATCTGACCGCCAGGCAAGGCCGCATCGCGTACTGCCGAGCGCGATGCGGCCGACCTGGCTTCACCTGTCCAGGATTGCGGCAGCCTGTCGCCGCAGCCCGAAGTCGATCAGGGCAGGGAAAAAGCGCTGAATGAAAATCAGCAGGCGCTCCGTTGCACCGGGAAACACCGTCGTGGATTCGGCTGCGACGGCCGCCACGATCCGGCGCGCCACAGCCAGCGGATCGTCCAGCTTCATGTGATAGCCCGACACGAGCGTTGCCATGCCATCGGTGGCGGCTGTCCTTGTGGCCCGTGGCGCCGCGTAGGTAACGCCGATCCTGTCGCGGGCCAGTTCACGGCGGATCGCATCCGAGAAGCCGCGCAAACCGAACTTTGTCGCGCAGTAAGCGGCAAAATGCGGATGGCCGATATCGCCGAACATCGATCCGATGTTGACGATCCATGCGCGATCCGAGCGGCGCAGCAACGGCAGCAGGTCGCGGGTCAGTGCAATCGGCGCCACGATATTGGTCGCTGCCGCCTGTTCCAGATCGGCATCGGAAAGATCTTTCAGCAGCCCGCTGGGCACCAGGCCCGCATTGTTGACCAGGATGTCAAGCTGCCCGCTGGCGCGGCAGGCCTGCAATACGGCCTGTCGGCCATGCGGTGTGGTGATGTCGGCCGCGCAGCAGCGGGCCATCGCGCCGGCCGGCAGCTGCGCCGCGGTTTCCTTCAGCTTGTTTTCGTTCCGGCCGATCAGGATGGGAAAGGCGCCGTGGCCGGCAAAGCTGAGCGCGAGTGCCCGCCCGATGCCGCTGCCGGCGCCGGTGATCGCAACGATGCGCCCCTCAAGCTGCATGGGACAGCTCCGCGAAACGCGCATCGATGGCACGGAAGATTTCGCCATACAGGTGATAGACCACCTTCGCGGTCTCGATGATGGCCTGCTGGGCCTGATCGTCGGTTATGCCGTTCACCAGAGTCTGAAAAAAGGCCACATGGTCCTGGTCGAGCGCGCCATGGGATTTCAGGTAGCTGAAGCCGCCGCCTTCGGCCGATCCCAGCGCGGCCTGCAGTTTGCCGGCGGCAATGCCGGCCAGTGCCGCCGACATGCCCTCCAGCACGTGGACCATGCCCAGCATGGCATAGGGGCTGACATGCTCGATGGCGTAATAGACATAGGCGACCATCAGGCGGCAGGGCAGGTCTCCCTGGCCGTGCCGCACGGCATCCGCATCGCCGCCCATCGCGCGGATATCGTCCAGGATCCACTCCTCGTGGCCGCGCTCTTCGCCGATATATTCCAGCAGGGCTGCCAGATAGCGGCCATCATTGTCGCCGCAGCGGGCCGCCGCCGTGGCGAGCAGGCGGCAGGTATGGCGCACATGATGATAGGCTTCCGCCAGGAAGGCGGTGTACATCGGCGCCGATACGCCCTCGCGCAGGGCGCGCTGGATCACGGGCGTCGCAATGAAGGCTTCGCGCTGCGTGCGCGTTTCGGTAATCAGGCGATCATAAAAAAGCATGTCTGGTCTCCACGTCTTCAGGATTATGGAACTGGTCGGCGAAAGCGGCGGCGATCTCCCGTCGCCGGGGTTTTCCGTTTGGTGTCAGCAGCTGTCTTGACGCAAGCTCGCCCGGGCCAAGCAGCGTCAGGTGTCGCGGCACGGCATAACGCGGCGCCGCCGTCATGGCGGCGTCAATCAGTTTGCGCAGGCTTGCTGGCGAAGCCGCCTTCGCCCAGGCTGCGCCCAGCAGGGACGGTTCCAGCAGCGCGGCAATCTGGCCGTCGGCGGCGCGCAGCACGACGGCACGGGCGATGCGCGGATCGGCCAGCAGCATGGTTTCGACCCATTCGGGGGAAATGTTGCGGCCGTTGCCGGTGACGATCAGGTTGTCCTTGCGGCCGTCAACCCGCAGATAGCCGTCAGCGTCGATGCTTCCGATGTCGCCGGTCTGCCAGATGCCTGCGGCCGGGCCGTCGGTCCGATTGAGATAGGCTTCAGCAACGGAATCGCTGCGGACGATGATTTCTCCATCCGGTGCGATCCGCACGTCATACCCGGGCAGTGGCTGTCCCACCGTGCCGGCGCGCCGCAGGCCCGGCCGGTTCACGGCGACGACCGATCCGCATTCCGTGAGGCCATAGCCTTCATGAACCGGTATGCCAAGCTGCCAGGCACGTTCGGCCAGGCTGTCGGGCACGGCGGCGCCGCCGGTGGCAACGAAGCGCAGGCTGTCGGGGATCGCCACGCGGCCGACCGAGGCCACCATCACCCAGGCCTGCAGCAGCTGCGGCACCAGCACCATGGTCGATGGCCTGTGCTGCGCAACGGCCTCGCCCAGCAACGTGGCGATATCGGGGCCGCTGGCCGCTGCGACATGCGGCGCGATCGTGCAATGGCCGCCGGCCAGGATCGGCAGATAGATGCCGCAGATGGCCTCCAGCAGCAGGGAATAGGGCAACACGGCAAGATGGTGATCCGCAACGCCTGCCTGCATCGCCTGCATCACGGCCGCGCAGGTCGAGCGGATCTGGTCCGGACCCAGCACCGCACCCTTGGGATTGCCCGTGGACCCGGAGGTATAGACGATGCGCCGGCCCTGCATGGCCGGAAGCTGGGCCGCCGCCTCCGCCTTCGGCATCGAGACCTGCGGAATGCTGCTGCCCGTCAGCCGGTCGCGTTGCGACGCGTCGGTCATGACCGTCTTTATGCCGGCATCCCGCACGATATGCTCAAGCTGCGCGTCGGAGAAGAAATGCGGCAGCGGCACGATCGTCTTGCCGGCGGCCCAGCCCGCCAGATCGGCCACCAGCCAGTCGATGCTGCTCGGCGCCAGCAGCCCGATGGGATCGGGATAAGTCGCGAGCAAAGCCGCAGCGCCGGCCACCCGCCGCGACAGGCCCTGCCAGCCGATCTGGTTTCCGGCCTCGGCGAATGCGGTCCGATCCTTGTCCGCACCCTGGGCCAGGTCGTGCAGGCGGAGCAGGATATCGGCGGTCATGCGGCCACGCCCGACTGCGCGGCGCCGCTGCCGCAGGGCAGCCTGGACTGCAGCAGCCGCTGCCTCGCCATCAGGCCGTCCACGGCACAGACCCGTGGATCGCTGTCGTAATAGCTGCCCCAGTTCCCCGGCGCGGCCACACGATTGCGGTCGGCGATGCCCAGTTCCAGCAGCGGGATGCCCAGCCGCGCCGCCAGCCGGCGCAGCCGCGCCGTTGCCGTGAATATGCCCCAGCGATAGCCCGATCCCACGCCGATGCGGGCGAAACCGATCAGCAGGTCCAGCAGCGCGCCAGGGCGGTCGGCGGCGAGCGGTCCAAGCTCGACGATGCTTTCGCGTGCTACGGCCATGCCGGTCTGGCGCGCGATCAGCATCTCGACCGCGTCGTCGACATATTGCTCGGAGAAGAAGCCGCAGACGTGGTCGCGGAAGCCCGCGACGCAATGCGGCCGGCCGGCATCGTCGAGAACGGCCAGCATGATGTCGGGAAAGCAGGGGGAGTCGGCGCCATATTCCCGCTGGTAGACAATGCGGGCCAGTGCCTCGACGCCAGGCCGCAGCGGGTTCCGCGCTTCAACGATTTCCAGACGCATGAAAGCTCCGTGATGCTTCGATGCGCCGGTTGTATTTGGCCTGGCTTACAGGGCCCTTACGTCTGTCTTTACGAATCCTTACGACGGCGTCACGGCATATGCAGCAAAAAAGGCCACGCCGCCGGCGGCGCGGCCTTTCATCCCGTCATCCAGCGAAAAATATTCAGCGCAGGATGTATTCGATCAGCGAGCCATCCTTGGCCTTGAACCGCACTTTGGTCAGCACGTTCTGGCTGTCATACCAGAGCTCGCGCTGCAGGTCGCCGGTGATCGCGTAGTGGCGCGTCTGCACGGCCTGGCCTTTGACGGTCAGGGTTTCGGGCCCCAGATCGGCAACCGTGATCGCCATGGCCGAACCATCCAGCGTGTTCAGAATCGCCGCCTGGTGCAGGATGCCTTCATGCCACAGGCTGGCCGGGATGCTTAAGGCCCTGGCCTCCGTCGGCTTGCCATCGGCCAGCACGGCCAGTTCGGCGCCGGCGGCGCTGACATTCAGGGCGTGCCGCGTGCCGTCGTCATTGGTCTTGGACCACAGCCGCGCCAGTTTGCCGTTCTGCCAGATTTCATGGCCTTCATGTTCGAAACGGTAGACCGGAACGAAGGCCACCTTGACCACCACATTGGTGGCGATGTCGATCTGCAGTCCGTCCGGGTTCTGCCGGAAGTTCATCTGATGGCTGCCGACTTCCGAGCCATCGCGCAAAACCGCGAAATGCAGCGCGCCATTGCGCGGCGGCGCGGCCTCGGCGGCTGGCGCCAGCACAAGCAGCTGCCCAAGCGCATACAGGGCCGTCAGGAAAAGATGGGGTCGATGGAAACGGGGCAGGAAACGATGCACGGCTCGCCTCATGATGGATTGGGGGGAGCCGCAAGAAGATACGAGCCGGCTTACAGGCACCTGACAAGCGCGGGATGGTGCATTTCAGGGAAAATTGGCGTCCCCGGAGAGATTCGAACTCCCGACCCGCTGCTTAGGACGCAGCCGCTCTATCCAGCTGAGCTACGGGGACGCTGGCGCTTCTGGGCTGCCGGCAACCTAGCCGCGCCGCCGCCATCCTTCAACCGTCCCATCCTTCAGCCATGTCCAGGCCCGGCCTGCCCCGCACCGCCCGGTATCCGGAAAATAACCCGGCCTATCCGAATGGTAACGCTCCGCGTCCGGGCCGAGCCTGCCAGACTGGCGGCGGATTTCAGGCAGGCGGAGGCCGATCATGGCGGCGGCAACGGCGGGACAGCTCAACGGCGATGGTCATGGCGACGGGCCGGGCGGCGGCCTGCGCGCGCATCTGCGGGCCCGCCTGCGCGATGGCGCCAGTTTCCTCAGCGCGGTGGAATATTCCCCGGTGATGGTGGCGCCTGCCGCCGCGCTGGACAACGAGGCGCAGCGCGAGGCCTGGGGCATCACGCTGGAAAACCTGTATTACGCCCTGCTCTGCCTGATGAGCGCTGAGGCCGGCCTGGTGGTCGGCCGCCCGGTGCCGCTGGCCGAGGTGCTGCAGGCCAGCGACCGCCATCATTGCGGCGCGCTGTTCCGCGACCTGCTGACCGATTTCACCCATCATGCCGATTGCCGCCTGGCCCGGCTCAGCCCCGGCGGCCGCATCACCCTGCTCTCGCTGCTCACCCAGGCGTTGCGCGTCAGCTTCGGCAACCTGCTGGCGCTGGACGATGGGCTCGATGCCGAGACGACGGCCGAGCTGCAGACCTCGCTGGACGGACTGAGCCGCCGCCTGGCCCGCCACACCATCGGCGAACGCTAGGCCGGCGAACGCTAGCGCTTTTTCGGCGCCGCCTGCTGCTTCAGCGCCATCAGCGCGGCAAAGGGACTATCGGCCATCTTCGCCTCGTCCTCGCGGCGCTTTTCCTGCTCGCGCTGGCGCTTGGCCACGATGGCCTTGTGCGAGCGCAGATACAGCGTCACATCTGTTTTCGTTTCCGGATCGCGCGCGGTGATCGGCTTGTAGCCCAGCGCCCAGAGCAGGCGATGCAGCTCATCCGCGCCGCAGCCCGCCAGGTTCATCCAGGCGGTGTCGGGCAGGAAGCTGCCGGGTGGACCGAGACGCTTTTTCTTCGGCAGCTCGGTCGCAGGAGCGGCCGCCTGTTCAGCGTGAATCTCGGGTACCGGCAGTTCGGCCGGCGCTTCCACCGGCTGTTCGATCTGCTCGCCCACCGGCTCAACCTGCTGCCGCTCCGGCGGCAGGATGTCGGCGGCGTCCACCGGCGGTGTTGCATCCTCCGGTTTCGGCGCGGGCTTCGGTGCTTCGGTCTTCTGCATGGGCTGGCGCGAAGCCTGTTCGGCCTTGCGCGCGCCCTCGGCGATGCGCTGCACGACATCGAGGCGGAAGGCATGACGGCCGGCGCGCAGGAACCCCGCCGCCATCCACCAGGCATCCTCGCGCCATTCCAGGATCGGCAGCGAGGTGAGGCCCGGTGTCGGCGGCGCGTCGGGTTCGCGGCCCTGCGCCACGGCCCAGAGCAAAGTCTTCAGTTGCGTCGGCTTGGGCTTGAGCAGTTTCGGCACCAGGATATGCGTCTCGCCGAAGTTCACGCCCATCTTGCGCAAAGGATGCCGCTCGGCCTGGCCCATATGGCGCACCAGGTCGGATACGTCGTCGCGGCGCAGCGCGCCCAGATTCTCGGCCAGCTGGAAGGCCAGGCCGCGCGCAGCCCCCTTCAGCTCGGCGTCCCTCAAACGATAGAGGTCGCCCAGATGCTGGCGCAGGTGGCGCTTCAGCCAGCCGGCCAGCTTGTCCTCCACCGCCTTGCGCGTTTCCGCCGGCAGCTGGTCGTCGGCCAGCAATTGCAGCTTCGGCTCCAGCACTTCCGTACCCTTCACCAGCACGGCCAGCGGCACGCTTTCTTTTTCCGCCGTGATCAGCAGCAGGCCGCCCTCGGGCGACAGCGCAAAATTCTCGTCCGGCAGGGCCAGCAACGCCTCGGCATGGGACTGCAGGGCCGGGCCCAGCACGCGCAAAGCGGCCGAGCGCAGGATGCGGCGCTGTTCCACCGTCTCATGGCCCACGGCGCGGAAACGTAGGCCGCGCACATGGCCGATGATCTCGCCTTCCACGGTCAGCGCATCATCCTCGCCAAGCTGCACGGTCAGGCTGGCCGGATCTTCCGCCAGGCCACGGCTTAAGACCGACGTGCGGCGGTCGACGAAACGTTCGGTCAGCTTTTCATGCAGGGCATCGGACAGGCGGTCCTCGATGGCGCGCGTCTTGGCCTGCCAGCCCTGCGCATCCTCCAGCCAGCCGCCACGATGGGCAACAGTGGTCCAGGTGCGGATATGCGCCAGACGCTGCGACAGCGTATCGATGTCGCCATCGGTGCGGTCGATGTTGCGCAGCTGCCCCGCCACCCAGTCCTGCGGCAGGCGGCCGTCGCGATCCACCAGATGCACATAGATCTGGCTCAACAGCCGCGCATGGCTGTCGGCCAGGTCTTTCGCAAAGTCGGGAATGGCGCAGACCTGCCACAGCAGGTCCACGCGATCCTTCCGCGTGGCGCGTTCGGTGACGGCGGCGTCGGTGCGCAAAGCCTGCAGGCTCAAGAGGTCATCGGCATCGCGGCCGCGGGTCAGGCCCTCGCGCGGCGGCGCCACTTCCAGGCTGGCGACCAGGGCGGCGATGCTGGAATAATCCAGGTTCGGGTTGCGCCAGCGCGCGGCAACCACCGGATCGAAGCGGTGGTTTTCGATCCGCTCGATCAGGTCGGGCTCCAGCGGCGGGCAGTCGCCCGTGGTGCCGAAGGTGCCGTTGCGCAGATGGCGGCCGGCGCGGCCGGCGATCTGGCCGGCTTCGGAAGGATAAAGCGGCCGCATGCCCACGCCGTCGAATTTCGACAGCGCGGCAAAGGCCATGTGTTCGATATCCAGATTCAGGCCCATGCCGATGGCATCGGTCGCCACCATCACGTCCACGTCGCGGTTCTGGAACAGCTCGACCTGGGCGTTGCGCGCCCGTGGGCTGAGCGCACCCAGCACCACCGCCGCGCCACCGCGCTGGCGCCGGATGGCCTCGGCGATGGCATAGACGTCGTTGGCCGAGAATGCCACCACGGCGGAACGCTTGGGCAGGCGCGAGAGCTTCTTGGCGCCGGCGTATGAGAGCTGCGACAGGCGCGGCCGGGCGATGAATTCGGCATTGGGGACCAGACGGCGCACCAGCCCGCGCATGGTATCCGAGCCGAGGAACATCGTTTCTTCCGCGCCGCGCGCATGCAGCAGGCGGTCGGTGAAGACATGGCCGCGTTCGGCATCGGCGGCAAGCTGGATCTCGTCCACGGCCAGGAAATCGTATTGCCGGTCCAGCGGCATCGCCTCCACCGTGCAGACGAACCACTGCGCGCCCTTGGGCACGATCTTTTCTTCGCCGGTCACCAGCGCGACATGGCGCTCGCCCTTGATCTTCACCGCCCGGTCATAGACTTCGCGCGCCAGCAGGCGCAAAGGCAGGCCGATGATGCCGCTGCGATGGCTCAACAGCCGCTCGACGGCCAGATGGGTCTTGCCGGTGTTGGTCGGGCCCAGCACGCAGAGGATGCGGCCTTTTTCTGATGTCCTGATCTCGGTCACGAACGCGTCCTGCCCTACTTAATTCTTTGCCTGGATGGTCTTGGTAATGCGCGCCGAGGTGCACAATATGTCACCCACGGATGCCGTCACTTCGCAGAAGGCCGTGCTGCGCCCGCGCTTGATCAGCCTGCCGGCCATGCTCACGCGCTCGCCCGCCTGCACGGAACGGATATGCTGCACATGGATGTCCACGGTCATGGCATGCTCATCCTCGCGCAGATCGCCCAGCATGGCCAGCAGAGCCGGCGGTTCCAGCAGGCCGTTCAGCACCCCGCCATGCACATACTGGCCGTAGATCAGCATGTCGCCCGCCGCCGTGAAGCCTACTTCCGAGCGGCCCGGCGCGACCGACAGCAGCTCCAGCCCGGCCCAGCGGTGGAAGGCGGTCTGGCCGATCAGGTTTTCGGCAAAGGGCCTGACCCAGGCGGCAAGGCCAGGGTCGAAGCGGGCGGACATGGACGGAGGCTCCAGTTTTGCCCGCCAGTATAGGACCGGGTGCGCGGGTGGCTCAACCCACCGGCATAAGATTGGCCACCGGCCCCCGTATCGCTGCGGTCAGGTAAAGATCAGTTTGATAGCCGCCACCAGCAGCACCGCGCCCAGCAGGCCCTGCAGCAGCCGCACCGGCAACCAGCGGATCACCAATTGCGTGCCGATCAGCGCGCCGACCAGCGCGGCGCCGGCATAGATCGGCAGTTCCTCGGGCAATGCCCGCAGCGACAGGATATTGCCGGCCAGGCCAGACATGGAATTCACCAGGATGAAGGGCGCCGCCAGTCCCGCCGTCTGCCGCGCCCCGGCCCAGCCCAGCAGCAGCAGCAAGGGCGACAGGAAGATGCCGCCGCCCGTGCCGGTCAGGCCCGACAGCAGGCCGATGCCGGCGCCGCCGGCCAGCGCGGCGGGCAGCGGGATTTTCGCTTCCCCGCTGCCGCCTTTCTGGGTGGCCTTCTCGCGCGGATCGATCAGCAGTCGCAGGCCGGCGGCGGCCAGCACCACGCCCACGGCGATGCGATAGGCCTCCACCGGCAACTGCACCGCGCCGCCGATGAAGGCGCAGGGCACGGAAACCACCACCAGCGGCAGCAGGGCGCGGATATTGATCAGGCCGGCGCGCCACAGGCGGAAGGTGGCCAGGCTGGCGACCAGGATGTTCAGCGTCAGCGCGGTGGGTTTCATCACCGCCGGCGCCACGCCCACCACCGCCATCGCGGCGATGTAGCCCGACGCGCCGGCATGGCCCACCGTGCTGTACAGTGCGGCGGCCAGGAAGATCAGCAGCGCCAGCAGCGCGGTATCGTCGAACGGCATCGGTGGCCCGGATCGTTATGTCGGGATGACCATAACGGCCGTTATAGCCAGATGGCAATAGCGATGTGTCTTCTGCTCATGGTCGTCACCCCGGACTTGATCCGGGGTCCCAATTTTTACTGACGCATATCATAATGGGATCCCGGCTCGCGCTGCGTTTGGCCGGGATGACAATGCCGCTATTTCTTCCGCTGCTTGCGCAGCGCCGCCACATCTTCGGCGATGGCCTTCTCGGTGGCGGCGGCCATGCGGCGATAACGCCGCAGCACGTCTTCGCCCAGGGGCGTCAGCCGCGCGCCGCCGCCGGTCTTGCCGCCGGTGGCAGCCTGCACCAGCGGCTTGGCGAAATAGCCGTTCAGTGTCTCCACCAGCATCCAGGCGCGTTTGTAGCTCATGTTCAGCCGCCGCCCCGCCGCCGAGATCGAGCCGGTCTCGGCGATGCCCTCCAGCAGGTCGGCCTTGCCCGGCCCCAGGAACACATCGGGCGCCAGCACCACGCGCAGGCGGGCGGCCATTGTCTTGGCGGCGGGTTTCCGGGTCGCGGTTTTCGCGGGGGTCTTTGTATTCGCGCTCTTGGCCATGGGCGGACTACAGCATGGCGACCCGTGTTTCGGCCAGAGCCGGCCGGCGCTATTCCGCTGCCGCCAGGGATGATGCGATCCGTGCCGCCGGTCCGCCCTTGCGGCGCTTGGCAGCGGGTTTTGCAGCGGGGCGCGCCGATGACGCACGCGGCGCGGCCGGGGCTTCAATCAGGGCGACGCGACCGGCCTCGGTCTTCTTTGCCGGCAGATCGATGCCGAAAGACACAGTCAGGCCCAGATCGAGGGCGGCTTTCAGCAGACGGTCGATGCTGTGCTGCACGAAGCGGTCGTTCATGATCTTGGAAATGTCGGGCTGGCTCCAGCCCAGCGCCTCGCCGGCCTGCTTCTGGGTCCAGCCGGCCTTGGCAATGCCGGCCTTGATGGCGGCATTGAGTTCCGATTTCACCAGCAGGATTTCCGCATCGGGCAGGCCGATGTTGCGGAAGGCATGATCAGGCAGGTTTCGGGTTCCGGTCTTCATACGCATATCCCGGGCGAACCGGGCTCCATCCGTTTGAAGGCGACCCGCAAACAGCTATTCGCGGCGGCGGGCGGCCTTTTCATGCATCTCTCTGGCCTGAGTCAGGCGTTGCCGGATCAGGTCCTTGTCTCGTTGGGGCAGGTCGATGCCCGATTTGGCTTTCTTGTGGAAAGCTGCCAGCACATAGACGGCGTCAGCGAACCGCACCGTATAAACTGCGCGATAGGTCTCGCCCTTGTGATCGTCGCGCAGTTCCAGAACGCCGGCATCGCCGAAACCTTTCAGCGCTTTCGCGAAGCCGGGCGTATCGCCCTTCTGTGCCAGCCATAATCCGTGTCCAAAGTCGCGCTGCGTTGCCTTAGGCAGCGCCAGAAACTCTTTCCTGGCGCCGCCGACGAATAGAAGCTCTCTTGGCATGTTTATATTTCCGTATGTGCTTTTGCATGCTCATGAAGGTTCTCCTGCTGCGTCGTTTTTTATGCTTTTTAAGGGCGCATTAGTTCTTTATTGGCCGTCTTGAGCGGCATGGAGAATTTTCCATATTTTGAGTCGCGGGTCAAGGCCCATCGGCCTCATGGAGGCAACCCGTGTTTCGGCCAGAGGTGCGGCCCGGGCTTGCCAAGCCGCCCCTTCGTTGCTATATTGTTCTAATATCGGTTGCGGCTCTGATTTTTGCCGCCGCATTATGTCCGTTTGTGATTTTTCAATGGCTTAACACATCAAAACCATCGCAAAACGGCGGAAACCGATGTGCAAACGACGCGACGGCGGCGGATTTCGCCCGCATTGGCCCGCCAAATCGCGGCGACGGCACAATCGGGCGCTGTGAATTGCCGGGGAATTCCGGGGCGTCAAATTGACAGGGGTTAAAAGCCGGCCATACTGGGTTTTGCACCGCAGCAACGGAGATTTCCGTACAGCACGCCTGCGGAGAGTGGGATGCGAGACATGACCGAGACGACCGCGCCGAATTTTCCCGAGGCCTGGGCGAAAATGGCCCAGAAGGAACTGGGCGACAAACCGCTCTCCGAGCTGCTGTGGCAGACCCCCGAAGGCATCGCGGTCAAGCCGCTCTACACCGCCGCCGACCTCGAAGGCCTGGAGACGCTCAATTCCCTGCCGGGCTTCGATCCCTTCACGCGCGGCGTGCGCGGCACCATGTATGCCAACCGGCCCTGGACGATCCGCCAGTATGCCGGCTTCTCCACGGCGGAAGAATCCAACGCCTTCTATCGCAAGAATCTCGCCGCCGGCCAGCAAGGCGTCTCTGTCGCCTTCGATCTCGCCACCCATCGCGGCTACGATTCCGATCATCCGCGTGTGGTCGGCGATGTCGGCAAGGCCGGCGTCGCCATCGATTCCATCGAGGACATGAAGATCCTGTTCGACGGCATCCCGCTCGACAAGATGAGCGTGTCGATGACCATGAACGGCGCCGTGCTGCCCGTGCTGGCCTGCTACATCGTGGCGGCGGAAGAGCAGGGCGTGAAGCCCGACCAGCTCTCGGGCACCATTCAGAATGACATTCTGAAAGAATTCATGGTGCGCAACACCTATATCTATCCGCCCGCGCCCAGCATGCGGATTATCTCGGACATCATCGGCTATACCGCGCAGCATATGCCGAAGTTCAACTCCATCTCGATTTCCGGCTACCACATGCAGGAAGCCGGCGCGACCGCCGTGCAGGAACTGGCCTTCACCCTGGCCGATGGCCTGGAATACGTGCGCACGGCGATCAATTCGGGCCTCGATGTCGATGCCTTCGCCGGGCGTCTGAGCTTCTTCTTCGCCATCGGCATGAACTTCTTCATGGAGATCGCCAAGCTGCGCGCCGCGCGCTTTTTGTGGGCGCGCATCATGAAGCAGTTCAACCCGAAGAAGGCCGGGTCGCTGATGCTGCGCACCCATTGCCAGACCTCGGGCGTCTCGCTCACCGAGCAGGACCCCTATAACAACGTGGTGCGCACGGCCATCGAGGCGATGGCGGCCGTGCTGGGCGGCACGCAGTCGCTGCATACCAACGCGCTGGACGAAGCCATCGCTTTGCCCACCGAATTCTCCGCCCGCATCGCGCGCAACACCCAGCTGATCATCCAGGAAGAAAGCTACGTCACCAAGGTGGTCGATCCGCTCGGCGGCTCGTATTACGTCGAGGCGCTCACCCATGCGCTGGTCACCCATGCCTGGGCGCTGATCCAGGAAGTCGAGGCCATGGGCGGCATGACCAAGGCGGTCGAAAGCGGCATGCCCAAGCTGAAGATCGAGGAGGCCGCCGCCCGCCGCCAGGCCCGGGTGGATCGCGGCGAGGATGTGATCGTCGGCGTCAACAAATACCGCGCCGCCAGCCAGGACGTCCCCGAGCTTCTGGAAGTCGATAACACCCGCGTGCGCGAGCAGCAGGTGGCGCGGCTCAAGACCATCCGCAACACCCGCGACAAGGCCAGGGCCGAAGCCGCCATCAGGGCGCTTGAGGCAGGCGCGGCCGGCAAGGCCAACCTGCTCGAGCTCTGTGTGCAGGCGGCGCGCGCTCGCGTCACCGTGGGCGAGATGTCGGATGCCATGGAGCGCGTCTTCACCCGCCACCAGGCCACCATCCGTTCGATCTCCGGCGTCTACGGGGCGGCCTATGCCAATGACGAGGGCTTCATGCAGATCCAGAAGGACATCCAGGCCTTCGCCGCCGAGGAAGGCCGCCGCCCGCGCATGCTGGTGGTCAAGCTGGGCCAGGACGGCCATGACCGCGGCGCCAAGGTGATCGCCACCGCCTTCGCCGATCTGGGCTTCGACGTCGATGTGGGCCCGCTGTTCCAGACGCCGGAAGAAGCCGCCAAGGACGCCATCGAAAACGACGTGCATGTGATCGGCGTGTCCAGCCAGGCCGCCGGCCACAAGACGCTGGTGCCGCAGCTTATCGAGGCGCTGAAGAAGCAGGGCGCCAGCGACATCCTCGTCATCACCGGCGGTGTGATTCCGCCGCAGGATTACGATTTCCTGCGTTCAGCCGGCGTGGCCGGCATCTACGGCCCGGGCACCAACATCCCGCAGGCCGCCAGCGAAATCGTCAAACTGATCCGCCAGCAGCGCCGCACCGCTGCCGCCGAATAAGACTCACGCCACGCGCCGCAGGCTCGGCGGCTGCGTCGGGGCCCGGGTGCGGAAGAAGCCGACCAGTTCGGCCAGGTCGCGGGCCTGACCGGCCAGGGCCTGGGCCGAGGCCGAGGTCTGCTCCACCAGCGCGCCATTGCGCTGGGTCATCTCGTCCATCTGGCCGACGGCGGCGTTGATCTGCTCCAGCCCGGTGGCCTGTTCCTTCGAGGCGCCGGCGATCTCGGCCACGATGTCCGAGACGCGGGCAATCGAATCCACGATGCCGCTCAGTTGTTCGCCGGTGCGCTGCACCAGTTCGGCGCCGGTCCGCACCTGGGCATTCGATTCCTGGATCAGGCCTTTGATGTCCTTTGATGCATTGGCGCTGCGCTGCGCCAGGGCGCGCACCTCCTGCGCCACCACGGCAAAGCCCTTGCCTGCCTCACCCGCCCGCGCCGCTTCGACCGAGGCATTGAGCGCCAGCAGGTTGGTCTGGAAGGCAATCTCGTCGATCAGGCCAATGATGTCGGAAATCTTGCGTGCGCTGTGCTCGATGCGCTGCACGGCATCGACGGCATCATGCACCACCTGCCCGCCCTGTTCGGCGCTGCCGCGCGCCTCCAGCGCCAGCCGGCTGGCTTCCTGCGCGTTATCCGCATTCTGCCGCACGGTGGCAGTCACCTGCTGCATCGAGGCCGCGGTCTGCTCCAGGCTCGCCGCCTGGCTTTCGGTACGTGCGGCCAGGTCGCTGCTGCCGGCCGAGATCTCGCTGGCGGCATCGCGCACGGTGGCGGCATTGGCGGCCAGCCGGCCGGCCAGGTCGGTCAACCGCGCCGCCATGCCGTTGGCGCCGGACTTCAGCTCGCCGAACACGCCGTGGTAATCGCCGGTGATCTTGCGGGTCAGGTCGCCGTTGCTCATCGCCGTCATGCTGCCGGCCAGCTCGTCGGTGATGCCATGCAGCGACGCGGTCAGGCGGTTCAGCCGCTGGCTCAGCGTCAGCAGGAAGCCGTCCTTGCCGGCCTCGTTCAGCCGGCCGCTCAGGTCGCCCTCGGCCACGCGTTCGCACAGATCGGCGATCTCTGCCGCCGCCGCAGCCTCGCGCCTTTCGCGTTCCTGCCGGCGCTGCTCCGAGGCGCGCCGCTGGTCTTCGGCTGTCTGTTCCAGCACGACCTTCTCCTCGGCATTCTTCTTGAACACCTGCACGGCTTTCGCCATGGCGCCCAGTTCGTCGCGCCGTTCCAGCGCGGGGATGTCGCAGGCCAGGTCGCCGCCCGCCAGCCGGTGCATAACGCCGGTCAGTTTGCTCAGCGGCCCGGTGATCGCACGCACGAACAGCGTGCCGATCACGGCGGTCAGCAGCAGCAAAGCGGCAATCGTGCCGCCTGCCAGCGTGGTCTGGCGCATGGCCTCGCCGCGCATCTCGTCGGCCCGCGCCAGCAGATCGGCGCTCATGGCTTCCTCCACCGCTTTCATGCGGTCGATATAACGGGTCATCGCGGCGAACCAGGCCGGCGCGGCCACGTCGCCCGTGTTGCCGGTATTGACGCTGTCCTGCGCGATGCGGCGGAAATTGCTCACGCCGGCCTGCTCGGCCTCGGCGGGCAGGCGCTGCAGCAATGCGGCCGGCGCCGGCGCGGCGATGCGGGCGGCTTCGTCCAGCATCTGGGTCTGCAATGCCGCCAGCGCGATCACGCGGCGATAGACTGCCGGCTCGAATTTCCCGGCGGCGAAGGCGCCTGCGGCCTGGCCGCGTTCCTGTCCGGCCAGTTCCTTGCCCTGCAGCAGGGAATAATAAGCCTGGGTTGCGCGGCTGATGTTGGCATCGTCGCTGGCATGGATCGCGCGCCCGATCACGTCGAGCTGGGCCATGATGGCGGTGGTGTAAAAGGCGAAGGATTGTGGCCCCGGCAGGGTCAGTGCGTCGATGCCGCGCCGCGTGCCGTCCAGTTGCGTCATGGCCTGCTGGCTCTGCTTGGCCGCCGTGGCGAGGTCGCCCGCTGTCAGCTGCGGCAGCACCGCCGCCAGTTTGCTCCGCGCCGCATCGGTGCGGGTGCGCTGGGCCTGCAATTCCGATCCGAACTGCTTGCCGCCGCTGCCAAGGAACAGGGCCGAGCCGCCGCGCTCCTTTTGCAATTCATCGACGAAGGCACTCGCCGCCACGGCATAACCGGCCAGAGCCTGCACGGCCTCGGCCTGGTGCAGTTTGTCCAGCCGGTCCTGGATCACCAGGCCGGCAAAACCGAGCAGCGCCAGGCTCGGGATCAGGAGGGCGAAAATGATCCGGCTTCTTATCGACCGCAACATGGGAGGGCTCCGTCAGAATTACAGGCGCGCAATCTAGAGCGGCCCGCCCCCCTGGCTGGTCGATCTGGATCAATCCCCGCTCCAGTTGGGGCGCTGCGGAATTGACGCCGGTCAAGCCTGCGGGGCTTTGTCGCAGCCGGGCAGGCCCGCACTCCCGGCTTGAAATACCGGCTTGAAACGGCGGTGCGGCGGGGGCATATAAGGAAAATGATGATCTTCGCGCGCCGCCATCTGCAGCTTTTCCGCGCCGGTCGCCTCCACGCAGGCGCCTAGGCCTCGTCGCGCGTCGCCGTCCCGGCCGTCTCGCGCGCCGGGGCATAACAATCCCACATCTTATCCGACCGAAATCTTGCACGGGCCGTCCGACGACGGCGCCGTCCTTATCCCATGGAGCCATCATGTCTTTCGTCAATCCGCGCCCCGCCATCACGCTCACCGAAACCGATGCCGACCGCCTGCTGGCCCTGAGCGGCCAGGTGCGGCCGCGCCAGCCCGGCATCGCCGAGATGCTGGAACAGGAAATCGAACGCGCCAGCATCGTGGTGCAGCAGCAGGTGCCGCCCAACGTCGTGACGATGAACAGTCATGTGGTCTTCGGTTACGAGCACAGCCAGCGCAGTCACTGGCTTACTCTCGTTTATCCCGGCGAAGCCGACCTTGATCTGGCCAAGATCGCGGTGACGACGCCGGTCGGCGCCGCGCTGATCGGCCTGCGCGAAGGCGACAGCATCGGCTGGACATTGGCCAGCGGCGAACAACGCCGCATTACCCTGCACAAGGTGGCCTACCAGCCCGAACGCGTCGGCCGCTACGACCTGTAGCGGTCGGTCGCGCTGGAAGCTGGCTCAGAATTCCTGCCAGTCCTCGTCGGTGGCATGGCCTGCCGCCGGTGCCAGTGTTGGTGCCGGATTGCGTGCCGCCGACGAAGCAGGCTGCGGCTTCGCCGCCGACTTAGTTGGGGGCTTTGCCGCGGCTGCGCGTGCGGCAGGCTTCAGCGGTACCACCTTGGCGCTGCTTGCAGCAGGTTGTGGCCGCACCGTCGCATCCGTGCGGAAGAAGCCGACCAGGTCGGCGAGTTGCCGCGCCTGCCCTTCCAGGGTCTGCGCCGCAGCCGTGGTCTCTTCCACCAGCGCGCCGTTGCGCTGGGTGATCTCGTCCATGCCGGCGACAGCGGTGTTAACCTGCTCAAGCCCGGTCGCCTGCTCTTTGCTGGCGGCCGCGATCTCGGCCACGATGTCGGACACCTTCTTGATCGACGTGACGATATCGGTCAGCGACGAACCGGTCTGATTCACCAGGGTCGCCCCGGTCTTCACCTGGGCATTCGACTCCTGGATCAGCGCCTTGATGTCCTTCGATGCATTGGCGCTGCGCTGCGCCAGGGCCCGCACCTCCTGCGCCACCACCGCAAAGCCCTTGCCGGCCTCGCCGGCGCGGGCGGCCTCGACGCTGGCATTCAGCGCCAGCAGGTTGGTCTGGAAGGCGATCTCGTCGATCAGCCCGACGATGTCGGAAATCTTGCGGGCGCTTTCCTCGATCTGCGTCACGGCCGAAACCGCGTCGGCAACCACGCTGCCGCCCTTCTCGGCGGTATCGCGGGCGGCGACTGCCAGCTGGTTGGCGGCCTGGGCATTGTCGGCATTCTGCTTCACCGTCGTGGTGATCTCGTGCATCGAGGCGGCCGTTTCCTCGATGCTGGCTGCCTGGCTCTCCGTGCGCTGCGCCAGGTCCTGTGAGCCCGAGGAAATCTCCGCCGAGGCGGTTTTCACCGCTTCGGCACTCTGGGCCAAACGGCCGGCGAAATCGCGCAGCTTCTCGCCCATCTGGTTGATGTCGGTCGCCAGCGCGCCGAACCGGCCGCGGAAGCCATCCTTGATGCGGCGGCGCAGGTCGCCGGCGGCCATCGCACCGGTCACGTCCTGCACAGCCGCGAACACATCCTCGGTGCGGGCCAGCAGTGTATTCACCGACTCGCCCACGCGTTGCATCACCCCGGTCAGCTCGGCGGTATTGACGCGCTGGGCCAGGTCGCCATCGGCGGCGGCCACCACCACCTGGCCGATGGCCTGTTCGAAGCGCTGTTCGGCTGCGGCCTGCTGGGCGGCGAAGCGCTCACGCTGCGTGGTGGCTTCGGCTTCCAGTTTTTCGCGTTCGGCCATGCTGGCCTTCATTTCGGCCAGGCTCTGCGCGCTGCGGGCGAACAGGTTCTCCAGCACCAGGCAGAGCCAGATCAGCACGGCACATTCCGCCACCACGATCACGGCATGCACGACGACGCGGCCGAAATCGCTGCCATCGGGGAAGATCGCATAGGGCAGGATGAAATTGAGCGACAGGTGATGCAGCGCGGTCAGCGTCGCCGCGGTCAGGATGGCGCGCCAGTCGCAGTAGGCCGCCAGCACGGCGAAGATCGCGAAATAATACATGTGCAGATCGATCTGCCACGGACCGGCGGCGGCAAAGACCAGCAGCGAGGCCATGCCGACGAAGGCCGCCGCCACCACCTGGCGTGTCGCCGTGCCGGTGGGATCTGTGCGGCAGAACCAGGTGGCGATCAGTGCGATCAGCGCCGCACCGATGGTGCTGACCAGAAGATTGGTGCCGTTCAGCCATGCCACGGCCGCGATCAAGGGCAGGTGCAGCCACAGCCAGACAATGAAGACCGAACTGGCGCGGCGGCGCAGCTCCTCAAGCGAAGCGAGCTGAAGCATGGCAGCGAACATGACGTTTCCTTTTATCGGGCTTAGCTACGGACAGTCTTAGCAGAAAAACCGAGGCATCCGGCCAGGATGCCGTCGCCGGCCAGAACCAGATGCGCGCCGGCGGCGTAAAGCTGGGCCGCCGCATCCGGATCGCGGCTGGCGACCAGCCACAGATTGGCCCAGGCGCCCTGGCCCAGCGGACGGGCATCGGCCCGATCCAGCAGCGCGGCCGCCTGCGGCAGGGTCGTCGCGACTCCGGGCAGCAGCACGATCAGCCTGGCGGCCTGCGTCGCATCGGCATTGCGTGCCCCCTGCGGCAGCACCAGGGCCAGCAGCGGCAGGATCGCGATAGCGGCGATGCCGAAAATGGCGGCCAGGTAGCGGCGGGAGGCTGAAGCGTGGCCGGGTATCATGATGACAGTGAGGCAGGATGTGGGATCGGGATAAAGTATCAATTCGGTAATCTTACGTTGCGGCAGCGGTACAGGATCATGGCCGCCGGCAAAAACACGGCCTGTGGCCGCAAAGCCGCAAAACCGTTATGATTCGGCGAAGAATCGAACGACTTCTCCCGCATAGCGGGGCATAGCAACAGACAGGATCGTCATGCCGCCATTTGCCGTCACCCCGCTTTACGCCGCGCTTTGCGCCATCCTGCTGATCACCCTGTCGCTGCGCGTCGCTCGGTTGCGCAACAACCTGAAGGTCGCCCTGGGCGATGGCGGCGAGCGCGCCCTGCAGAAGGCGATCCGCGTGCAGGGCAATTTCGTCGAATATGTGCCGATGGCGCTGCTGCTGCTGTTCCTGCTGGAACTGAGCCGTCAGGCGCCGCTCTGGGCCCTGCATGCGCTGGGGGCCAGCCTGCTGCTTGGCCGCATCCTGCATGCCATCGGCCTGACCACGACAGCCGGGCTGTCGTTCGGCCGTTTCGTCGGCACGCTGCTCACGTTCGGCATGATCCTGATCACGGCGATCTGGCTGCTGATCCTGGTGGTCAATACCATGTAAGCTGGCACAAAGCCCGCGTCAGTCGGGCGGCACAGAGATGGGGAGGACGCGATGGACTACGATTACATCGTGATCGGCGGCGGTTCGGCCGGCTGCGTGCTGGCCCGCCGCCTGAGCGACGATGGCGTGACGAAAGTCTGCCTGATCGAAGCCGGGCCCACCGATAACCACATCCTCTGCCGCGTCCCATTGGGCGCCGCCGCTTTCATGCCGGTGAAGTGGCGCAACTGGGGTTTCGACACCGAGCCGCAGCCTGGCCTGTCCGGCCGCCGCGGGTATCAGCCGCGCGGGCGCATGCTGGGCGGATCGTCCGGCATCAACGCCATGATCTATACGCGCGGTCATGCCTCGGATTACGACGACTGGGCGCGGCTGCATGGCGCGGATGGCTGGTCGTTTTCCGATGTGCTACCCTATTTCAAACGCGCCGAGGCCAATGTGCGCGTCAGCGCCGACGATCCCCTGCATGGCGGCGAGGGCCCGCTGCAGGTCAGCGACCTGGTCTCGCCGCATCCGATCAACGAAACCTTCCTGGCTGCCTGCGACACGCTGCAGCTGCCGCGCAACGGCGATTTCAACGGGCCGTCCCAGGATGGCGTGGGCTATTACCAGGTGACGCAGAAAAACGGCGAGCGCTGGTCGGCCGCGCGCGCCTATCTGCCGCCGGATGTGCGGAACCGTCACAACCTGCATGTCGAAACCGACACGCGCGTGTTGCGCATCCTGTTCACCGGGCGTCGCGCCGCCGGCGTCGCCTGCCGGCAGAAGGGCCGCGAGATCGCCCTGCGCGCCAGGGCCGGCGTGGTGCTGGCGGCGGGCGCCTTCCAGTCCCCGCAGCTGCTGATGCTCTCAGGCATCGGGCCGGGCGAGGAACTCGCGCGCCATGGCCTGCCGGTGCTGCACGATCTGCCCGGCGTGGGCCAGAACCTGCAGGACCATGTGGACTTTGTCCTGCTCTACAAGACCGACGATCCCACTCTGCCCGGCGTGTCGCTGCGCGGGGCGGCGCATCTGCTGCGCGAGATCATGCGCTGGCGCCGCGAGCGGCGCGGCATGCTCACCACCAACTTCGCCGAATCCGGCGCCTTCCTGCGCTCCGATCCGTCGCAGCCGCGCCCCGACCTGCAGCTGCATTTCGTCAACGCATTGGTCGACGACCATGCGCGCAAGACCCATCTGGGCCATGGCTACAGCCTGCATACCTGCGTGCTGCGGCCCAAAAGCCGCGGCAGCGTCGGCCTGAAGGGCGCCGACCCGCTGCTGCCGCCGAAGATCGATCCGCAATTCTTCAGCCACCCCGAGGATATCGACCTGCTGCTCAAGGGCGTGAAGCTGGGCCGCCGCATCATGGAGGCCGCGCCGTTCCAGGCGCTGAATCCGCGCGAGATGTACACCGCCGGGATCACGGAGGATGCCGGATTGCTGGAGCAGATCCGCCGCCGCGCCGACACGATCTATCACCCGGTCGGCACCTGCCGCATGGGCGCGGCCGACGATGCGTTGGCCGTGGTCGATCCACAGCTTCGCCTGCGCGGCATGGAGGGCCTGTGGGTGGCCGACGCCTCGGTGATGCCCAGCCTGATCGGCGGCAACACCAACGCGCCCACCATCATGATTGCGGAAAAGGCCGCCGACCTGATCCGGGCTGCCTGAAAACGTCAGCGGCCGTCGCGCAGCACGTCCTTCAGCACTGCATCCACGGCGGCCAGCAGATCGTCGCGACGTACCGGCTTCTGCAGCACACGGTCGGCGCCCAATCGATCTGCCATCTCGAGCAGGTCGCCGGCCTTGATCCAGCCGCCGCCGGATACGGCGATGACCGGCAGGCTTGGCCAGCGCTGCTTCACTTGGCGCAGTACCTCGATGCCGTCACGCTGCGGCATCAGGATGTCGGTCAGCACGATGTCGAAGGTTTCCCGCTCGATCAGGGCCAGGCCCTGTTCGCCATCCTTCGCCGCCACGACCTCATGGCCATGGGCGGTCAGGTGAGCCTGCAGAATCCGGCCGAATTCGGCATTGTCGTCCACCACCAGAATACGAGGCATGCTGTTTATCCAGGTATCGGCTCGCTAGGGTCGGGAAATTTGTATTGTCTTTGCCCAGGCTTTTTACCATTCTAGCGGTGAATTCAGATTGAGAAACCTCTATTTGAGATAGAATTTTTTTGTAATATCAACGATCTGCGGCAACCGGCATGACCGACGATCTTCTCCAAGCCGTCGTGGATACCGCCATCGACGGCCTGATTCTGATCGAGGCCGATGGCCGCATCGCCCTTTTCAATGCCGCCTGCGAGAAACTGTTCGGCTACGCACCCGACGAGGTGCTGGGGCGCAACGTCTCGATGCTGATGCCCGAGCCGGACCGCACGGCCCATGATGGCTATATCCGTCGTTACCGCGAAACCGGCGAGAAGCGCATCATCGGCATTGGCCGCGAGGTGCTGGGCCGGCGCAAGGACGGCACGGTGTTTCCCTTCGAACTGGCGGTCGGCGAATACCGACGCGACGACCGCCTGATGTTCGTCGGCGTGATTCACGACCTGAGCAAATATCGCCGCAGCGAAGAACGGCGCCGGGAGAGCGAGGCCCGCATCCGTCTGCTGGTCGATTCCATCACCGATTACGCCATCTTCATGATGGATGCCGACGGCAAGGTCCTGACCTGGAATGCCGGGGCGCAGAACCTGACCGGGTATGCGCCGGAGGAGGCCATCGGCAAGACGCGCGACCAGTATTACATCGACAGCGATATGAATATCGACGCACCCAGCCACGCCTTGCGCATCGCGGCCGAAAAGGGCCGGTACGTCAACGAGGAATGGCGCCGGCGCAAAGATGGCAGCCGCTTCTGGGCCAGCCTGGTGATCACCGCCCTGCGCGACGCCGAGGGCAACCTGACCGGCTTCGTCAATATCACGCGCGACATGACCGAACGCCGCCAGGCCGAGGATCTGCGCGACCAGTTGCGTCAGGCCCAGAAGATGGAGGCCCTGGGCCAGCTCACCGGTGGCATCGCCCACGACTTCAACAACCTGCTGGCCGTGATCGTCGGCAATCTGGAATTGTTGGGCGACCGGGTGAATGACGGCGAAAGCACGCGGTTGATCGAGCAGGCCCTGCGCAATGCCAGCCGTGGCGCTGATCTGACACGGCGGCTGCTGGCTTTTGGTCGTCGCCAGAAACTCAACCCCACGCGCATCGACATCAACGAACAGCTGCGCGGCATGCACGACATGCTGCAGCGAACGCTGGGCGACAGCATATCCTTCGAATTGGATCTGTCGCCAGAGCTGCCTGTCATCGAAGCCGATGTCAGTGAGCTTGAGAATGCCATTCTGAATATCGCGCTGAACGCGCGCGATGCGATGCAGGGCAGCGGCAAGCTCTCCATACACACGACCATGAACCATCTGAATGAGCCGCGCGTCATGGCAACGCGCACGGCTCCGGCCGGCAGCTACGCGATGATCAGCCTGCGCGACACCGGTTCCGGCATGTCGCCGGATATCCTGGCGCGCGTCTTCGAGCCCTTTTTCACCACGAAGGAAATCGGCAAGGGCAGCGGGCTCGGCCTGTCGATGGTCTATGGCTTCATCGCGCAATCGGGCGGCTATATCGAGATCGATAGCCAGCCGGGCGAAGGCACCGAATTCCGGTTGTTCCTGCCGGCCTTGGACGATCAGGCGATGCCGCGCCGGCCCGAGCATGAAGCCGGCCGCCGCCTGGTGCTCTGCGTTGACGACAATGCCGATGTGCGCGCCACCATATCGGCCCTGCTCGGCAGCTTGGGCTTTGCCGTGCTGCCGGCCGCCACGGCCGCCGATGCCCTGGCCGAGATGCGGCGTGGCCTGCCGATCGACCTGGTGCTGACCGACATCCAGATGCCAGGCGGCATGGATGGCATTGCGCTGGCTGACCGTATCCTGGCGAAGAAGCCGGATATGCCGATCCTGCTCATGTCCGGCTCATCCGGCGAGGACCGGCTGCAGCAGATGCGCCACTCTTTAACATTACGCATCCTGCGCAAGCCGGTGCGCAAGGCGGAACTGGCCGAAGCGATCAAGGCCCTGCTGGGCGAGTGAATCGGAATCAGGCTGCCACGCGGCCGCGATATTTAAACGTCAGCGTCAGCAGGTTGGCGATCTGGTACATGTAGAGGATATCGGCCTCGCTCCACTCGCGCGGGCGATCCTGTTCCGCGGAAACGATGGCGACCGGCAGGCCGCGTTGATCCGGCACCATGATGTCGATCAGGGCGCGGATGCCGCTGGTGCGGGCATAGGGCGCGGCCAGATTGCGGGTCGCCGGATGCTGGGCATAGTCGGGAATCACCAGCAGGCGATCCTTGCAGATCATGTCGAAATACAGCGGCATGTTGGCCGCCGTCAGGACCATGCCGGCGGGAAATTCGGTTTCGCGCCGGTCCAGCAGGCATTGGCAGTGGATGGCGTCGCCGGCCAGATTGAACAGCCACACGCTGGCCCGTGTGCAGCCCAGCTGCGCGGTGATGTCCCGGCAGACCGCCTCATAGATCGGCTCCAGGCCCTGGGCGCCGCCATTGGTGGCGCGTATCGCAGCGTTGGTTCGGTCCATGCTCTCCACTCGCCACCGCAATCGGTTCGGCCAAGCCTGCCGCACCAGCGTAACGAGAGTATTAAAAGAACATGCTGAGGAGGCAGGTAGTGGTGCTGCCGGTCTCCCATAAAAAAGCCGCCCGGCATGCCTGGGGGGGAGGCGGTACCGGGCGGCTCTGGAGACAGGCTCGTGAAAGCCGTCTGCTGCTTGGACCCACATATAAGCCGGAAAAAGGGGCGGAATTAGGGCATCTGTCACGGCTTTCGCAGAACTGTAACAATTGTAAACGTCTGAGTTGTTTGACTTTTTTTCCAAGCCTCCGGTAGAGTCCGCCGCCATGAGCGATCAGCCCGCGTTGCTGCGTCTCGGTCTCGCCGCGGGCAGCCTCGCCCCGGCGCGCCGCGCCCCGCTATTGCAGGGCTTGCCCGCGCGCCGCAGCCAGACCAGCCTGACGCTCTGCGATACCGACAACCGCCGTTTCGCGGCCGCCGGCTGGCTTTGCCTGGCCGGCAGCCATGGCGGAGAGCACGACCTGCTGCCGGTGGCCGGCTTGGCCCTGGCGGAACCGCCGGCTTTTGATGCCGACCTCGCGCTGGAAGGCCTGGCCGTGCTGCGCCGCTCGGCGCAGGCCGTCAGTCTGGAACGCGACGGCCACGAGATCGGCATTGAGATCGCGAAACTCACCCTGCGCTGTGACGACCGCAGTGTCGAGGATGGCGAGATCCTTTTGCGCGGCCCGGCCGGCACGCTGCCGGTGCTGAATGCGCTGGCCGCCGAACTCTGCGCCGATCTGCCCCTGCGCTGGAGCGGCCCTGCGCCGCTGGTGCATCTGGCGGCCATGCTGGGGCTGATCGAGCCGCAGCCGCAGCGCGCCGGCATTATCCCCTTCGAACTGGCCGACGATCACGATGCGGCCTCGGCCTTTGTGGCGATCCTGCGGCATTGCCTGCTGCAATTCGATGCCAACCTGCTGCCGGTGCTGCGCGACTTCGATGCCGAAGGCGTGCATCAGATGCGGGTGGCCTTGCGCCGGCTGCGCTCGGCCTTCGGGCTGTTCGCGCCGATGCTGCGCGAGGCGGTCATGCTGCCGCTGGTGGAGGAGCTGCGCTGGCTGAACGGGCCGTTGGGTCGCAAACGCGATCTCGATGTCTTCCTGGCCGAGACCCTGGCGCCGCTGCGCCGCGAACTCGACGACGTGAAGGCGATGCAGCATCTGGGCATCATCCTGGAAGACCATCGCGCCGCCGCCCAGGTGGCGCTGGCCTCGGCGCTGCAATCCCCGCGCATGGCAGCGTTGCGAATCAGTTTTGCTCGGCTGGCCGACCGGGTGATGGATGGCAGCGCGCTGGCGGATGCGGATCTGGCCGCGCAGCCGGCCGAACGGTTCGCCGCGCAGATGCTGCGCAAGCGGCGCAAGAAGGTGAAGGCATTGGGCGTGCAGCACGCCGAGCTGCCCATTGAAAGTCTGCATGAGCTGCGCATCCGTGCCAAGAAGCTGCGTTATGCCGCCGAATTCTTCCGCCCGCTGTTCAGCAGGAAGGACACGCGCCGCTTCATCGCCGCCCTCAGCCGCCTGCAGGATTGCCTGGGTGCGCTGAACGATGCCGATGTGGGCGGGCGTCTGGTGCGCGACCTGCTGCCCGATGCCGGCCATGGCACGGCGACGGCGGCGATCACCGCCTGGTTCGCCGGCCGCCAGCAGCTGCAGCTCGCGCAGCTTGGCGATGCCTGGGGCGATTTCGCCGCGATCCGCCCGTTCTGGAAGGATGCGCTGAAGGACTGATGCTTCAGTCGATCAGCTTGCCGCCGGCATCAAAAAACGGATAGGGCCCATCGTAATCGCCGATGAAGGCCGTATGCGTGATCAGCCTGCCGCCATTCCACCAATGCAGCATGAAGCCGGGCGGTTCCATGCGGAAGCAGCTCGGCGCTTCGGGATCGATGTCCAGTGCCACCTGGTGCGCCGGGCTCGGGCAGGTCAGTGCCGGGCGGCCGCCCACATCGGCACGGATGGTGCGATGCAGGTGGCCGCACAGGATCAGCTCCACCTGCTTGTGCCGCGCCATGATGGCGGCAAAATCCTCGCGACCCTTCAGGCCGATCTTGTCCATATGGCCGATACCGGTCTCGAAGGGCGGATGATGCATGATCACCAGGGTCGGCGCGTCGGGTTTCTGGCCCAGCGTATTATCCAGCCAGCTTAAACGCTCGGCGCATAATTCGCCGCCGCCCTGCCCGGGGATCAGGGTATCCAGTCCCACGATGCGCAGCGGATAATCGTCATCGATGGCAAACTGCAGGAAGCTGTCGTGCTGCTGCGGCAGATAGCCGCCATGGGCAAAGGCGTCGCGCATGGCGTTGCGCTCGTCATGGTTGCCGGGCACGGCGATGATGCGCTGCCTGATCGGCGCCAGGATGGATTTCAGGTGGTCATATTCCTCCGGCCGGCCGAGGTCGACCAGGTCGCCGGTCAGCAGGATCAGGTCGGGCTGGGGTTTCAGGGCCAGCAGTTCCTGCACGCAGCGCTCCAGCATCGCCGCGGTATCCACCTTCTTGTAGGCCAGCTTGCCGGGCAGCTTGATATGGGTGTCGGTGATCTGCGCGATCAGCATGGAATGACAATCCCTTCTCTTTCTTGTCATCCCCGCGAAAGCGGGGATCCCATTTTGTTGATACAGAAAAAATGGGACCCCGGATCAAGTCCGGGGTGACGAACAACCTCAATCACAGAACCAGCAGGCCGCGCGGGTCGATGGCCAGCCGCACGGTTTCACCATGGCTGAAATCGCGCCGCGCCGTGCTTTCAATCACCAGCGGCTGCGCCTCGCCCACCTCGACGAACAGCCGCGTGCGGTCGCCCAGGAAAAACGCCGCCGCCACAATGCCCTGCAGGCCGGTCTGCTCGTGGCTTTCGGCGATGCGGATGTCCTCGGGTCGGAACAGGATTTCGGTGGCATGCTGCGGCGCCTCGGCCCAGGCAAGGTCGCCGGCGCGGCAGGTGAACATGCCGTTGCGCGCGGCACCGGTCAGGCGGTTCATGGTGCCGATGAATTCGGCGACGAAACGCGTGCTGGGCCGCTGGTATATTTCGCGGGGCTTGCCGATCTGCGCCACGCGGCCATGTTCCATCACCACGATGCGGTCGCCCAGCGCCATCGCCTCGGCCTGGTCATGCGTCACATAGATCGCGGTGATCTGCAGCGACCGCAGCAGCGTGTCGATCTCCAGCCGCAACGTGTCGCGCAGTTTCGCATCCAGCGCAGTCAGCGGCTCGTCCAGCAGCAGGGCGCGCGGCCGCACCGCGATGGCGCGCGCCAGGGCCACGCGCTGGCGCTGGCCGCCGGACAACTGGTCGATGCGTCGGTCGGCCAGTTTCTCGATCCGCATCATGCCCAGCATCTCGGCCACGCGGGCCTTGATCTGCGCTGCCGGCGTTTTGCGAATCTTCAGGCCATAGCCGATATTCTGCGCCACCGTCATGTTGGGGAACAGGGCGTAAGACTGGAACACCATGCCCACGTTGCGCTGCTCGATCGGCTGGCGCGTCACGTCCTCGCCGTCGAACAGAACCTTGCCGCCGGCATCGGGTTCTTCGAGTCCGGCGATGATGCGCAACGTGGTGGTCTTGCCGCAGCCCGAGGGGCCGAGGAATACCACGGTCTCCCCCGCATGGATGGCGAGATCGAGCGGTTCCAGCGCCCGGGTGCCGTCGGGAAAGGTTTTGGCGCAGTTCGTGAGTGCGATGGCGAGGGGCTGTGTCGAGTTGGTCATTCGGATTCCTCCGCCACGAATTTCGGCGCGCGCGGCTTGGCATAGGCCTGCATGGCCAGCAGCAGCGGCATGATCATCAGGAAAAACACCAGGGTATAGGCGCTGCCGATTTCAAGCCTGAGCGATGCATAGGCATCGGCCAGGCCGACAGGCAGTGTCTTGGTCAGCGGCGTGTGCAGCAGCCAGGTCATGTTGAACTCGCCCATCGAAAGCGTCACCACCATCAGCGACCCGGCCAGGATGCCGGCGCGGCAGTTGGGCAGCACGATATGGGTGAAGCGCTGCCAGAAGCCGGCACCCAGCGAGGCGGCACCTTCCTCCAGGGTCTTCAGGTCGATGGCCATCAGCACGGCCAGCACGCTGCGCACCATGAAAGGCAGGGTGAACAGCACATGGCCGACCAGGATGAAGCCCCATGAGGTGCGGAAACCCGACAGCGCGCCATAGGTGACGATCAGCGCCAGCGCGGTGGCCAGGCCCGGCACGGCCACCGGCATCACCAGCAGTTCCTCGATGGCCCGGGTCAGTGCGCTCTGGCGCTTGGCCAGCACATAGGCGGTCGGCACGCCGAGAATCAGCGTCACAATCAGGCAGGCGATCGAGAGCCCGATGGAGAGGAAGATGGTATCGCGATAGCCGTTCCATACCTCGAACACCCAGCGCAGGGTCAGCCCGCTTTCGATGCCGATGAAGTAGTTCACCGTCAGGCCGGCCATGATCGACAGGATCACCGGCACAATCAGGAAGGCGCAGACCAGCAATGTGAAGCCGAGCTGCAGCAGAAAAAGGCCACGATGCTTCATGCTGCGCCTCCTCTCTAGCCTGCCGCCGCGACGGTGCCGCCGGCAGCCGTGCGCGCCACGGCCAGCACGATCCAGGTGGCGGCGCCCAGCACGAAGCTGAGTGCGGCCGCCATGGCGATGTTGGCCGAGAGCGTGAACTCGGTATAGATCACCATCGGCAGCACGTTGATGCGGGCGGCCAGCGTGAAAGCCGTGCCGAAGGCGCCGACGGCGGTGGCGAAGCAGATCGCGCCGGCCGAGATGAAGGCCGGCTTCAGGCCGGGAATGATCACGTCCAGCACCACGCGCCAGGGCGAAGCGCCGAGCGAGCGTGCTGCTTCCTCCAGCTTGGGGTCGAGCTTTTCGGCGGCCGCCATCACGGTCAGGATAGTGCGCGGGATCGAGAAATAGACATAGCCCATGAACAGGCCGGTCAGCGAATAGGCGAAGACCAGCTTCTCGCCGGTGAGGAATTCGGTGATCTGGCCGATCAGGCCCTGGCGACCGGCCAGCATGATCACCATGAAGCCGATCACGACGCCCGGGAAAGCCAGTGGAAAGGTGAGCATCGCCACCAGGGCGGCGTTGCCGGGAAATTTGTGGCGCTGCAGGAACACGCCGGAAATGCCGCTGATTACCAGCGTGGCAAAGGTGGTGGCGGCGGCGACGCCCAGCGTGGCGATCAGGCTGTTGAGGTAATTCGCATCGGTCAGGATCGCGGCATAGGCGGCCCAGCCGGTCTTGCCGCTGCCGCCGATGAAAAACAGCCGCGCCATCGGCAGCAGAAAAAAGGCACCGAAGAAGATGCCAGCCGGCAGCAGCAGGAAAATCAGGCGTTGGGTATCGCGGCGCATCGTGCCCTTGCTTCTTCCGGTCGAAAACGGGGTCCCGGCTCAGCGCGATGCA
Organism: Ferrovibrio sp.; assembly: GCA_046294345.1. GTDB lineage: Bacteria > Pseudomonadota > Alphaproteobacteria > Ferrovibrionales > Ferrovibrionaceae > Ferrovibrio. The sequence continues at coordinate 9,805 of JBKBJT010000017.1, read as the reverse complement.
AGGATGCATCGCGTGGCCGGGGTGACGATGATAAATCTATGTTGTCACCCCTCGCTGTCGCGAGACCCGGGGCCCCATTCATGGCTCAGTTCACTTCGTTCTTGTAACGCTCGACGATCTTGGCCTGCGCACCGGCCAGCTTCTTCAGGTCCACCGCCTTCGCGCGGGCATATTCCGCGTCTGGCAGGAACTTGGCCTTGGCTTCGGCCGAGAGCCTGTCGGCAAAGACCGGGCGCAGATAGGCATTGCCCCACATCGCCTGGCTGTCATCCGACAGCACGAAGTCCAGTACCTTCTTGCCGTTGTCCGGGTTCGGCCCCTTGTTGACCAGGCCCATCACATACGGAAACACCAGCGTGCCTTCCTTCGGGATCACGAACTGCACCGGCGCCTTGTCGGTATGCTGGCCGCGATAGGCGTTGAAGTCGTAATCGAACAGGATCGGAATCTCGCCCGAGATCACGCGGGCATAGGAGGTCTGCTTCGGCACGATCGGCTGGTTCTTGGCCAGGTCCTTGAAGTACTTGATCGCCGGATCGAGATTGTCATACGTGCCGCCCAGCGCGAGGTTCACCGCCATCACACCCAGCTGGCCCACGGCCGCCGAGGTCGGATCGAGATAACCGACCAGGCCCTTGTATTCGGGCTTGAGCAGATCGGCCCAGCTCTGCGGCACCGGCTTGTTGCCGAGCGCGGCCTTGTTGACGAACAGGCCCAGCGTGCCGGAGTGGATGGTGAACCAGTAGCCGTCGGCATCCTTCAGGTCGGCCGGGATCTTGTCCCAGTTCTTCGGCTTGTAGGGCGTCAGCACGCCGGCATCCTTGGCCGGATCGGCGGCGATGCCGCCCAGATAGGTCACGTCGGCCACCGGATTGGCCTTCTCGGCGATCAGGGCGGCGATGGCCTGGCCGGAATTCTTGTTGTCGGGCGGCACGCTGATACCAAGCTTGGACTGGATCGCCCGCAGCTGCGAACCCCAATCGGCCCATTCCGGCGGGCAGTTGTAGCAGATCGCCCGCTGCTGGGCGTTGGCGTCCATGACACTGCCGAGCGCGGCAATGCCTAATGCGGTTGCGAAAGCGAGACGTTTCAACATGGGGTCAACCCCTCCTGCCGTTATGGTTGGCTGCTGCGGTGGAAACTGCGTCGTCGGACCAGACGACGAGGCGCACGCCGGCATCGCGCAACTGCGCGGCGATGGCGGGCGGCACCGGGCGGTCGGTGAAAACGACACTCGCCTCGGTGATCCGGCCGCCACGCATGGTGGCGCCGCGGCCGAATTTCGAATGGTCCAGCACCAGGAAACGCTGGCGGCAATGGCGGGCCAGTTCGCTGCGCATGGTGATCTCGTCGGCGCTGAAATCCAGCAGCGTGCCGTCTTCCGCCACGCCACCCACGCCATAGATGCCGATATCCACGGCGAAACGGCTGAAGAAGCCATGCGCCTCGCCGGCCACCACGTCGCGGTCCAGGTTGCGCAGGCGGCCGCCGGCCACGGTGATCTCGCAGGATGGATTGCGGCTCAGCGCCAGAGCGGCGTTCAGGTTGTTGGTCATCACGCGCAGGCCGGGATGGTCGGTCAGCGCCATCGCGCATTGCTCGGGCGTGGTGCCGATGCCGAAGAACAGCGAGGCGCCCTCGGGCACCTCGCGCGCCACCAGCTGGGCGATGCGGCGCTTGGCCTCGATGTTCAGGACCTGGCGTGCGGGATAGGCCAGGTTCTCGCCCTCGGGCGGCAGTTCGACGCCGCCATGTTTCCGGCGCAGCAGGCCGCGGTCGCAGAGCAGGTTCACATCGCGGCGGATGGTCTGGGGCGTGACGCCGAACTGGATCGCCAGGGCGTCGATGGCCTGAAAGCCTTCGCTGCGGACAAGCTCAACAATGGCGCGTGCGCGGTCTTCCGCCAGCATCCCGGTCCCCGAAATCGTTTCCTGTCCCAATCGGCGCATCATGTTCGTATGAACAATGAAAGCCGTTCTTTTCGTTCAGATGACTTTCACATGAAAGTTTCATGACGTCAAACGAACGATCAAGTTAGGCCCGATCCATCTGGGAAAGGCCCTGAAATATGTGCTGAAGGCGGCGCCAGAATGGTCGTCCGCAGCTCTGCGCTGCAGATCAGGAGAACAGATATTCTATTTAGATTCATATATTTATTGCAGGCCGGCCGCTCAGACACGTCCTCCTCCTGCCTTGCCGCATTCGGGCCAAGCTGTTACAAGCCCCAGCGGTGCGAGGCAGGAGGCTGTAGTCCATGATTGCGACGCCGAAGCGGGTGCTGGTGACCGGTGGGGCCGGTTTTCTCGGCAGTTACCTCTGCGAACGTCTGCTGGCTCTGGGCAACGACGTGCTCTGCCTCGACAATTTCTACACGGGCACGCGTGAGAACATACTGCATCTGATCGCGCATCCGCGCTTCGAGGTCCTGCGCCACGACGTGACATTCCCCCTCTATGTCGAGGTGGATGAAATCTACAACCTGGCCTGCCCGGCCTCGCCGATTCACTATCAGCGCCATCCCGTGCAGACGGTGAAGACCTCGGTGCATGGCGCGATCAATATGCTGGGACTGGCCAAGCGCACCCGATCCCGGATTTTCCAGGCCTCGACCAGCGAGGTCTATGGCGATCCGCAGGTCCATCCCCAGCAGGAGGATTACTGGGGGCACACCAATCCGATCGGCTTGCGCGCCTGTTACGACGAGGGCAAACGCTGCGCCGAAACCCTGTTCTTCGATTATCACCGCCAATACGGCGTGGATATCCGGGTCGCGCGCATTTTCAACACGTTTGGCCCGCGCATGCATCCCGATGATGGCCGCGTGGTCTCCAATTTCATTCTGCAGGCTTTGCAGAATCTGCCGATCACCATCTACGGTGACGGCAGCCAGACCCGCTCCTTCTGTTATCGCGACGATCTGGTGGATGGCTTCTTGGCGCTGATGAAGTGCGATGCCGCCAATGGCCGCCCGGTCAATCTCGGCAATCCGGTCGAGATCACCATCCGAGAGCTGGCCGAGACAGTGATCGAAGTGATCGGCAGCAAATCGAAGATCGATTATCGCCCGCTGCCCTCCGACGATCCGGTGCGCCGCCGCCCCGATATCCGCGTTGCCAAGGAACTGCTCGATTGGGAACCGAAAACGTCCTGGCGCACCGGCCTGGGTCATACTGTCGCCTATTTCGACGATCTGCTGCGCAACGGCTGGGACGGGCGGACGCGGCAAACCGCATGACCAGCGTCAGCTTCCTCATCACGCTGTATAACAAATCCGTCTTTCTGCCCTTCGTGCTGGCCGGCCTGCAGGCGCAGAACGGGCCATTCACGCGGGAATTCATCTTCGTCGACGATGGGTCCACCGATAATACCGTCGCGGAGTTACGCCGCCTGACCGCTGACTGGCATGATCCGGTCATCATCCTGCAGCAGGCCAATGCCGGCCCGGCCGTTGCCTTCAACAACGGACTGGCCCATGCCACGGGCGAATTGCTGAAACCGGTCGATGGCGATGACGTTTTGACGCCCTGGGCGACTGCCGCCCTTTACGAGGCAATGAAGCGTCACGGTGCCCAGGTCGCCTTCGGCCTCAATCATCAGGATGGTTATTCGCCTGCCGGCACCGTAACGCCCGAGGCTCTTCTGGCCGGTCTGGTCGATAATGGCGCCGCGTCCGAAGCGCGGCCGGATGCATTCATGCGCAGCCTGCGGCGATCGAACAGCAATCCCACCTGCTGGCTGGCGGAAACCGATCTGGTACGACGGGCCGGGGGCTGCGATCCCGCGGTATTCATCCAGGATTATTCCATCGAGCTGCGGCTGATGTATCTGGCGCGGGCCGCCGCCTATACGCCGCGCCCGATTTTCATCGCCCCGGCGGTTGCCGCGGGACGCCTGTCGGATAACGAGGCGCAGATTCTGCACGACATCAATATGGCAATGGCCGGCTTTCTTGAGGCCTATCCCGATCTGCCGCGCCGTTATCGCAGGCTGGCGTTTCGCCGCTGTTTCGGGCGGGCCTGGGCCTGGGCGCGGCGCCACAATGGCCAGCGGTCCCTATCGCGGGAGCATCTGCGGTATATGCGCGCCTTGCTGCCCTGGCATGGGCTGACCCCGGATCAACTGCGCGAATCAACGGCCGTTTTCCGCGTCAATCGTGCCGTCCGCATACCGAAGCCGAAACCGTCGGCCGAGTGAGCTTCAGATCGCGTTCCGTCTCAGGGCCAGCGCCATGCAGATGATCCAGCCGATCACGGTCCAGCCCACGGCCAGATTGGCGATGAAAATCTTCTGCCGCCAGGGATGGGCCCGCCGCCAGGCCAGCAGGCTGGGCAGGAAATAAACGCTGGCCAGCAGCAGCAGGCCGACAAGGGTGGGAAATCCGGCGCCCATGGGCCCGGAGAGTAGCGACCGGCTGCAATCCTGCAACCATCCAGCCGCCCAAAACGGCCTCAAGCCATTGGCTGCGGCCGGAATTTGGCTATAGTCCGGGGCAGTCGTTTTTCGCGTCAGGCAGGGGATCGCGTCATGTCGCTGCGCAACAAGCTCGTCACCGTATTCGGCGGTTCCGGTTTCGTCGGCCGCTATATCGTGCAGAAGCTGGCCCAGCAGGGCGCCCGCGTGCGCGTCGCCATCCGCCGCCCCGACGAGGGCCTGTTCCTCAAGCCCATGGGTGGCGTCGGCCAGATCGACATCGTGCAGGCCAATATCCGCATGCCCATGTCGGTGCAGCAGGCCGTGAAGGGCGCCGACATCGTGATCAACTGCGTCGGCATCCTGTATCAGAGCGGCGCGCAGAAATTCGCCGCCGTGCAGGCGCGCGGCGCCGAGGTGATCGCGCTGTGCGCCAAGGAAGCCGGCGTGCAGCAGATGCTGCATATCTCGGCCATCGGTGCCGATGCCGAAAGCGGCTCGGCCTATGCGCGCAGCAAGGCCCAGGGCGAGGCCGGCATCCGCCGCCACATGCCGCAGGCGATCATCCTGCGCCCCAGCATCGTGTTCGGCCCGGAAGACGATTTCTTCAACCGCTTCGCCGCGCTGGCCAGCATGTCGCCGGCCCTGCCGTTGGTGGATGGCGGGCACACGAAGATGCAGCCAGTCTACGTCGGCGACGTAGCCGAGGCCGCGATCCGCGCGCTGCTGAATCCGGCCGCCGCCGGCCAGACCTTCGAGCTTGGCGGCCCGAAGGTATACAGTTTCCGCGAATTGCTGGAACTCACGCTCGCCGCGATCCACAAGAAGCGCCTGCTGCTGCCCGTGCCCGGCGCGCTGCTGAAACCCGCCGCCTTCTTCATGGAGCTGCAGCCGATCTTCGCGCCGCCGATCACGCGCGATCAGATCGAACTGCTGAAAGCCGATAACGTGGTGGCGGCGAATGCCAGGGGCCTGAAAGACCTCGGCATTGATCTGCCGGTGCCGGTGGAAGGCACCATCGAATCTTATCTCTTCCGCTTCCGACGCGGCGGCGGCAAGTTCGAGCCACGCTTCAGCTGATCATGCGTCCGGCGCGCGCAAGGCGTCGCGCCAGCGCCGGCCGCCGGTGATCTGGCGGCCATCGTCCAGCATCACGGTGAAATCGCCGCTGTCGTTGCTGGTCATGCCGCGCACGCGATGGCGGTTCACCAGCCGCGAACGATGGATGCGCACGAAACCCTGATCCGCCAGTTCTTCTTCCAGTGCCGCGAGCGTCTGTCGCTGCAGCCAGCTGCGGTCGGCCAGATGCAGCTCGACATAATTGCCGGCCGCTTCCGCCCACAGGATCTCGGCCGGATCGAGCCAGACACGCCGCGCGCCGTCGCGGATTTCCAGTCGCCGTGCTGCCGGCTGAGCCGCCGGTTCGACAATCGTCACCGGTTTGCGCAGGGCCGCCGCCAGCAGCCAGGCACCGACGGCCATGGCGATATAGGCCAGTGCATCCTTGCGGCCCTCGTAGATCAGGCCGGTCACCAGCGGATCGTCGCCCAGATCGTATGAGCCGCCGAACAGCGGATAGAGCGCCAGCCGCAATACCGTCATGCCGCCGATATGCGCCACGCCGAAAGCGATCATGCCGGCGCCATGGCCCAGCAGCACACGTAGCCAGCCGATGCGGCGCGGATCCAGCCGCGCCGTCCAGGCGAAGACCAGCGGCGTGACGGCAAAGACGATCACGATGCTGGTCAGTTCGTTGACGACGATATGCCATAGCGGAATCTGAAGGCCGACGCGGCCGGCCTCGATCCAGTAGGACGAGCCGACCAGGGCGGCCACGGTGAGCAGGATGGCCGCATAGGCGACCCACATCCAGGCCGGAAAGCGGAAAGCGCGGATTTCCAGCGCGGGCGCCATGCCGCCATTCGTCCCGCCTGGCCCGCCATTCGTCACCGGCGTGGTCATGGCATCTCACCGCTCATGGCAGCCAGACTTCCATCCACCCCGACGCCGTTTGCATGGCCGGGACCGTGTGACACACCGGTCGGCATTTCAATGCTGCTGGAGTTGTTGATGACCATGTCTTCAGGCCGGGAAACCGCATCCTTGCACGCACGCCGCTACGACCTCGACTGGTTGCGTATCGGCGCCTTCGGGCTGCTGATCCTTTACCATATCGGCATGTTTTTCGTCTCGTGGGACTGGCATGTGAAAAGTATCCATGCCGGGCCCGCTTTGCAGCCGCTGATGCTGCTGACCAGCCCGTGGCGGCTGGCGCTGCTGTTCCTGATCGCCGGCTGCGCCACACGCTTCATGGCCGACCGGCTGGATGGCGCGGCGATGCTGAAAAGCCGTAGCCTCCGCCTGCTGCTGCCGCTTGTTTTCGGCATGCTGGTGATCGTGCCGCCGCAGACCTATTACGAGATCGTGGAGAAACTGGGGTTTCAAGACGGCTGGTTTGTCTTCTATGTGAAATATATCGCCTTCCACGATGGCTGGCAGCCCGGCGGCAAACCGCTGATCGTGCCGACCTGGAACCACCTGTGGTTCGTGGCCTATCTGTGGGCCTACAGCATAATTGCCATCGCGCTGCGGCCGCTGCTGCTATCCGATCCCATGCGCCGCATCGCGGGCTGGCTGATGCCGCATCTGCGCGGTGTGGTGCTGCTGCTCGTGCCGCCGCTGTTCATCGCCGCCATGCGCCTGTGGCTGCGGCCGTTATTTGGCGAGACCCATGCGCTGGTCGGCGACTGGTACCTGCATGCCATCTATCTGCCGCTGTTCCTGTTCGGCTACGGCATCGCCAAGGCTGAATCCGTCTGGGCGGCGATCGAGCGGCTGCGCTGGGTGGCGCTGGGCCTGGCCGTGGCCTGTTATGGCGGGCTGGTCTGGTTCATGCTGGAAGGCAACCCGGCGCTCGCTCCCTGGCGGAGTGTTGTCTGGGCCTTCGATCTCTGGGCCTGGATTCTCATGTTGCTGGGCTTTGGACGGCGGATGCTCGCCTTCGACCACCCTGCCCGGCGCTACCTCACCGAGGCCGTCTTCCCCTTCTATATCCTGCACCAGACCGTGATCGTGGTTGTCGGCCACCACCTGACCGGGCTGGATTTGCCGGCCTGGACCGAGGGGGCGATCCTGATTCTGGCCACGGTGGCGGCCTGCTGGGGTGGTTATGAAGCGGTCCGGCGGATCGGCTGGCTCAGGCCGTGGTTTGGGCTCAAACCGGACCAATCCCAAACCATACAAGAGAGATCAATATCTTACCCATGATTTAGTATCATATCGGACCTATTTGTGGGGTAAAAACGACCTGAGAGCCATTCGCAGGCCTATAAAACCAGACCTGACTCCATAAAAAGGTCAACAAACATGACCTATCGTCCATTTTTTGCTTGATCCCGGCGGCGGCAGGCAATAAATGTTGCCCTCCGCCCCAGCGATTGGTTCTTTGCGTCTTCAGTCATTGCGCCTGCCGCCCGGGGTGTCCCTGTCACCTGTTGCCCGCCCCAAGAAACGGTTCCCGGGGATGTGAGTCGAGGAAGCGCCATGGCCGAGAAGATGCTGAAATTCGTGCAGACCGCCCAGGCCATGCCGGAAAAGCGCATGGCGGCGGACCGCGCCAAGGATTTCGACGAGATCTACCGGGAATTCGCCGCCCAGAAGGCGGCCGAGCAGGCCTCGCGCTGCTCGCAATGCGGCGTGCCCTTCTGTCAGGTGCATTGCCCGCTGCACAACAACATCCCCGACTGGCTGCGCATGACGGCGGAAGGCCGGCTGGAAGAAGCCTATGAGCTGAGCCAGGCCACCAACACCTTCCCCGAGGTCTGCGGCCGCATCTGCCCGCAGGACCGCCTGTGTGAAGGCAACTGCGTGATCGAGCAGTCGGGCCATGGCACCGTCACCATCGGTGCCATCGAGAAATACATCACCGAAACCGCCTGGGCCTCGGGCTGGGTGAAGGCACCCAAGCCGGTGCATGCCGAACGGCCGCAGAGCATCGGCATCGTCGGCGCCGGCCCGGCCGGCCTGGCGGCCGCCGACAAGCTGCGCCGGCTGGGTTATGCCGTACATGTCTACGACCGCTACGACCGCCCCGGCGGCCTGCTGATCTATGGCATCCCGAATTTCAAGCTGGAGAAGGATGTCGTCGAGCGGCGCTCCAAGCTGCTGGCCGAGGCCGGCGTACAGTTCCACATGAATTTCGAAGTCGGCCGCGACGCCACGCTGGACGATCTGCGCAAGAAGCATGATGCCGTGCTGATCGCCACCGGCGTCTACAAGGCGCGCGACATCCAGGCACCGGGTTCGGGCCTGCAGAATATCGTGCCGGCGATGACCTATCTCACGGCCTCCAACAGGCATGGCCTGGGCGACAAAGTGCCGGAATTCGAGAACGGCCAGCTCAATGCCCAGGGCAAGAAGGTTGTCGTGATCGGCGGCGGCGATACCGCGATGGATTGCGTGCGTACCGCGATCCGCCAGGGCGCCACTGCCGTGCATTGCCTCTATCGCCGCGACAAGGCCAACATGCCGGGTTCGATGCGCGAGGTGAAGAACGCCGAGGAAGAGGGCGTCGAATTCGTCTGGCTCTCGCTGCCCAAGAGCTTCCGCGGCGAGGGCAAGGTCACTGCCGTGCATGCCGGCCGCATGAAGCTCGGCCCTGCCGATGCCTCCGGCCGCCAGATGCCGGTGGAGATCGAGGGCGCCGATTTCGACCAGCCCGCCGATCTGGTGATCAAGGCGCTGGGCTTCGATCCGGAAGAGCTGCCGCAGCAATTCAAGGCGCCGCATCTGGAGACCACCCGCTGGGGCACCGTGAAGATCTCGGCGCGCAGCAAGATGACCTCCATGCCCGGGGTGTTCGCCGCCGGCGACATCGTGCGCGGCGCCAGCCTCGTGGTCTGGGCGATCCGCGACGGTCGCGATGCCGCCGATGCCATCCACCAGTATGTTCAGGCCAAGGCGCAGCCCGCTGCGCAGGCGGCAGAGTAAGGAGTGTCCTGACATGACCGACAAGATGATGAATACCTACGTCGAGCAGTGGCAGGACACTGTGAAACACCTGGCCGAAACCGGCATGTACCGGCCGGAGGAGGAGCATGATGCCTGCGGCGTCGGCCTGATCGCCTCGCTGGATGGCGCGCCGCATCGCCGCGTGGTGGCGGCCGGCATCCAGGCGCTGAAGGCCTTGTGGCATCGTGGCGCGGTGGACGCCGACGGCAAGACCGGCGACGGCGCCGGCATTCACGTTCAGATCCCGCAGGATTTCTTCCGCGAGCATGTGCGCCGCTCGGGCTTCGAGCCGGGCGAGGGCAAGCTGGGCCTTGGCATGGTGTTCCTGCCCAAGACCGATCTGGCCGCGCAGGAAACCTGCCGCACCATCGTTGAAACTGCCATC
>JBKBJT010000016.1:0-76658 GCA_046294345.1 Ferrovibrio sp. | reverse complement strand
GAGGCGCTGGCCTCGGCGCTGCGAAAGCGCACCAACCGTGCCGACATCCGGCTGGTGCGGCCGGCTTATCTCAAGGACGAGATCGAACGCGCCGCACGCAGCGATGTGTCCACGCTGATCGTCGGCGGCGGCGATGGCGGCATCCTCGAGGAAGTGCTGAAGCACAAGTCGGTCAAGCGCGTCACCATGGTCGAGATCGACGGCATGGTGATCGAGGTGGCGAAGAAATACCTGCCGAAGATCTGCGGCAAGGCCTTCAGCGACAAACGCACCAATCTGATCGTCGGTGACGGCGCGGCTTATGTGGCCGGCACGAAGGACCGCTACGATCTGGTGATCGTGGACCGGCCCGATCCGGTCGGCCCGGCCACCGTACTGTTCAGCAAGGCTTTCTACGATAATTGCCGCCGGGTGATGAAGCCGGGCGCGATCCTGGTGGCGCAGAACGGCGTGCCGCATATGCAGGGCCCGGAACTGACCGACGCCATCAAACTGTTCCAGAAAATCTGGGCTCATTCGGGCACCTACCTGGCGGTGGTGCCGACTTATGTCTGCGGCTTCATGTCACTGACCTGGGCCAGCGACCGCGACATCACCGACGTCGATCCGCGCAACATCTTCGCCCGGTTCGACAAAGCGAAGCTGCCGGCGCTGCGTTACTACAATCCGGAAATCCATTTTGGCGCCTTCGCCCTGCCCAGCTTCGTCCAGCGCCTGCTGCCGGCACCGAAGAAGGCCGCGGCGAAGAAGAAGCGCTGAGCCACGATTTACAGAAGCAGAAGCGAGTTCCGACTTAAAGCGCCCGCTGGTTCATCCGGCGGGCGTTTTGCTTTTTGACGCCGCAAACCAGAAGCCCGCCGCCGAAACCAGCGCACCCGCCATGATCACCCAGAGCACAGGTCCGTAATTGCCGAAGAAGGCCCACACGAAGGCAGCGATGGACGGCGCCAGCGCCTTGGCGATATTGGCCGGCAGGGTGAGTGCGCCGCTGATCGCGCCATAGCCCTCGCGCCACAGCAGGTCGGGCACCGCCGTGCCGCGAACGATGGTCATGATGCCGTTGGCGCAGCCATAGATCGCGGCGAAGGCGAACAGAGCGGCCACCGAACCGGGGAACAGGACCAGCAGGGCGACGCTGGCCGGAAACATCAGCACGATGATGCGGCCGGTGGTGGCCGCCGTGAGCCGGCGCCCGAACAGCAGCAGGATGATGCGGCCGGCCACCTGGGCCGGACCGATCACGGCGATCACGCCGACGGCGAGGCTGAGCGAGAAACCGCGCTCGTCGAACATCGGGATGAAATGGAAGGTGAGCGCCGAAAAGGTTGCGTAATAGAACGTGAAGCAGACCACCAGGCCCCAGAAGACCGGGTGACGCAGGGCGCGGCGCATCGGACTGTCGGCGCCCGTGGCGGGAACCGTTTCTGCCTGGGTAGCGCCGCCGGCCTTGTCGCGCAGCATCAGAGCATGCACGGGCAGGCAATAAAGCAGGTTGCAGGCGGCCAGCGCCAATAATGCGTCGCGCCAACCAAGGACCTCGATCCACCAGGCGGTGAGCGGGATGAAAGCCGTGGAGGCGAAACCGCCGACCAGTGTGAGCATGGTGATGCGGAAACGGTAATTCTCGGGGAACAGCCGCGTCAGCACCACGAAGACCGGTTCGTAGAGCGTGAGCGCCATGCACACACCCAGCCCGAACCAGATCACGTAGAAGGCCGCCACGTGGTCCACATAGGCCCAGGCCACGAACAGCAGCGACGCCAGCAGCGAACCGGCACTCATCAGCACCCGTCCGCCGCGCGCGTCGATCAGCTTGCCGACCGGATAGGCGACCAGGCCGGCCGTGAGCAGGCCCAGCGACAGGGCACCGTTCAACGCCGTGCGGCTCCAGCCCAGATCGGTCTCCATCGGCACGACGAAAAGCGAAAAGGCATAGTAGATCGAACCCCAGGAGACGAGCTGGGCGAATGACAGCGCACCGACCAGCGGCCAGCCATTGCCGGCCTTGAGGAAGGATTCGGGATGCGGGGAGGCAGCAACCATCGCACCGGCTTATACGCTCAGGCCGACGATCCGTCACCTGACCTTTCCGGCAAGGGTGCAGGGACGATTGCCTTCACACAACCGTATTCCGGGGCTAGCCAAAATCGTCCTGATGCCGCCCCGCAACCGGCTTGAATCGGTCGGCCTCGGGCGTATATTGTAACAATCATCGCCTTGACGAGGGTAACCATGCTGCGCCGCCAGTTCCTGTCCAGCGTCACGCTCTCTGCCGCCGCCGGCTTTGCCTGCACGGCCGGCGATGCCGCCGCCATTTCAATCGAACCCGCCGAAGGTGGCGTTCTGGCCCATCTGCGGCAGGCCGCCCCGAGCATGGACGGTGCGCTGGACTGGGACCTGCTGGCCCAGGCCGGCGAAAGCAAGTTCCAGGACGGCACGATCAGCCGTTTCCCTGCCGCCCTGCAGGGGCTGGACGGCCAGGACGTGGCCATCAGCGGCTACATGATGCCGTTCCGTGAGGGCAAGACGCACAAGGAATTCCTGCTCGGCGCCCTGCAGTTCCATTGCTCGAGCTGCATGATGGGCGACCTGAGCCGCATCGTGGCGGTGAAGGCCGCCGAGTCGGTGGCCTATGCCGACCAGCCGGTGCTGGTGCGCGGCACCCTGCGCCTGCTCGAAAGCGAGCAGTCGCCCCTGTTCTATCGCCTGGACGCCGCCCGCTCGGCCTGACCGGCCGGTTTTCTGCCGGCTTGATCTGCCAGCTTGATCTGATTGGCGGTTTTCCTTAAAACTCGGCCTCCCGGTAGCGGCCTTCAATCGAAAAATCCTTCGCGCGATGCGCCACGCGTCATCGCGTCCCGCCTTTCATTCCGGATTTCAAGACCATCATGACCGCTACTCCCGCCGCCGCGCGTCTGCGCGCCACCCTGATCGGCACCATCGCCATCTGGCTCTGGGCCTCATTAGCCCTGTTCACCACGCTGACCCCCAGCGTGCCGGCCCTGCAACTCACCGCCATGACCTTCACGCTTTCCACACTTGCCGCCGTCGTACTGTGGCTGCTGCGCGGCGATGGCATCCGAGGCGTGCTCAGGCATTTCAGCCTGAGCCCGGCGGCATGGATGCTCGGCGTGTTCGGCCTGTTCGGGTACCACGCGCTGTATTTCCTGGCCCTGAAGCTGGCGCCGCCGCTGGAAGCCAGCCTGATCAACTATCTCTGGCCCTTGCTGATCGTGTTGTTCTCGGCCCTGCTGCCGGGCGAGAAATTGCGCTGGTTCCATCTGGCCGGCGCCGCCCTGGGCCTTGCCGGCACCGTGATCCTGATCGCCGGCAAGGGCGACCTCGGCTTCGACTGGCGTTACGCGGCCGGTTATGCCGCCGCCTTTGCCTGCGCCTTCACCTGGTCGGGCTATTCGGTGCTGAGCCGCCGTTTCGCCACCGTGCCGACCGATGCCGTCGGCGCCTTCTGCGCCGCCACAGCCCTGCTCTCCTGGCTGGGTCACTTCGCCTTCGAGACAACAACCCTGCCGGCCTCGACGGGCGAATGGGCGGCGATCGTCGCCCTGGGCCTTGGGCCCGTGGGCCTCGCCTTCTTCTGCTGGGATCACGGCATGAAGCGCGGCGACGTGCGTGCGCTGGGCACCATGGCCTATGCGGCGCCGCTGCTCTCTACCCTGCTGCTGATCGTGTTCGGCCAGGGCGCACTCACCATGCCCGTGCTGCTGGCCTGCGCGTTGATCGTCGGCGGTGCCGTGCTAGGCACGGGCGACCTGCGGCGACGCTGACTCCACGTCTTCCTTGCGGTTCGGGAACACCAGCGCCGCCAGGAAAATGCTGAGACCCAGCACGGCCAGGATGGCGAACAGCATCGGGAAACCGCCGCCGCGATCATGCACCAGCGCGATCAGCGGCACGGCGGTGGCGCTGGCGCCGAAGGACAGCAGGTAGCGCAGCGAATAGGCCCGCGCCCGCCATGCGTCGGAGGTGTATTTCGCCACCATGGCGTCGTTGATCGTCACCTGGCCGAAGATCGCGAACATCACGCCCAGGCAGGGCAGCAGCAGCCAGGCATTCTCCAGCCAGCCGGCCAGCAGCAGGCAGGGCGCCTGCAGGAAAGCCACCGGCACGAAGATCTGCTTCAGCGTGAAACGATCCACCAGGCGGCCGATGATCACCTGCGCCAGCGCACCGGCGAGATAGACGGCGCTGACCACCAGGCTGATGCCGACCGGCGAGGCGATCAGGTCCAGCAGGCGCTCGGCGAACAGCTTGGGCAGGGCGATAGTGGCGGCGTTGAACACCACGCCGCCGCTCACGCCCACCAGCGCCAGCACGGCGAAGGCGCGGACCGCCACAGCACGCGGCACACGGGGTTGCGGCTGGCCGCCCTTGCGCGGCGGCGAGGCATGCTCGGGCACCAGCGCCAGATAGGCGATACCGATCCCGATCACCACGATGCCCGGCAGGATGAAGGCGGCGCGCCAGCCGGCATATTGCGCGATGGCACCGGTGGCCAGCGCGGCGATCGCCACGCCGACATTGCCCCACACGCCGTTCAGCCCGATCTCGCGCCCCATGGTCTGCGGCCCCAGCGCGGCGGCATGGGCGGTGAGCATGGCCGTGCCGACCGGATGATAGATCGCCCCGAACAACCCGATCAGCGTCAACGCCAGCGCCAGGAACCACAGCGACTGGCTCAGGCCGGCCAGGATGGCGGCCACGCCGATGCCGATGAAAAAGACTCCCAGCATGTGCCGGCGGCTCCAGCGGTCGCCCAGCCAGCCGGCCGGGATCGAACCGGCGCCGAAGGCGATGAAGCCGCCGAGCGACAGCGCCAGCAATTCTCCATAGGAGCGGCCGAAATCCGCCTCCATCGCCAGCACGGCGGTAGGGAAGATCAGCATGAACTTGTGGTCGATCAGATGGGCGAGGTTGACGAAGCCAATGACGCGGCGGGAGAACGGCATGGACGGAATCCCGGAAGAAAATGATTGCAGGCGGCAGGATAGCCCTGTCTGATAAACGGTGTCCTGCCTATTTCTATCGAGAATCGGACATGCCGCGCAGCACCAATGCCGAGGATTACCAGCGCATCGCCACGCCGGTGGCGGCCATGCCGAAGGATTTTCCCGCCGGCCACCATATCCCGCCGCACCTGCATGAACGCGGGCAGCTGCTTTATGCCACGCAGGGCGTGATGCGGATCGGCACGGCGCAGGGGACATGGGTGGTGCCGCCGCAGCGCGCCCTGTGGATTCCGCCGCAGACCGAGCACGAGATTCACATGAGCGGCGCGGTGGCGATGCGCACGCTCTACATCGCGCCGCGAGCCGCGCGGCACCTGTCGCGCGATTGCCAGGTGATCGACGTCTCGCCGCTGTTGCGCGCCCTGATCCTCGCCGCCATGGAAGAGCCCGTCGAATATCCGCGTGGCAGCCGCGGCGAAGCCATCGCCAAACTGCTGCTGCATGAACTGCGCGCCGTGCCGGCCCTGCCGCTGCATCTGCCCATGCCGCAGGAACCGCGCCTGCTGGCCGTGTGCCGGCGCCTGCTGCAAAATCCTGGCGGGAATACCGATATCGAAAGCTGCGCGGCGGAAGCGGGCCTGAGCAGCCGCAGCCTGGCGCGGCTGTTCCAGCGCGAAACCGGCATGGGCTTCACGGCCTGGCGCCAGCAGGCGCGACTGGCCGAGGCGCTGGCACGGCTGAGCGCCGGCAGACCGGTCGCGCTGGTGGCGGCCGAGCTGGGTTATGCCTCGGCAGCCGCCTTCACGGCGATGTTCCGAAAAAGCCTCGGCACCACGCCGAGCCGGTATTTCGCAAAGGCCTAAGGCGCCCAGCCCGGCGGGGCTAGCTCGAAGCCGGCGAAATCGAAGCCGGGCGCGACGGTGCAGCCAACCAGGGTCCATGCGCCAAGGGTTTCGGCCGCCTGCCAGTGATGCGGCGGGACGATGCCCTGGGGCCGGTGGCCTTCGATCACGCCATGACCCAGGGTGATCTGCTGCACTGGCGCACCGGCCGTTTCCGCGATGCTCAAAAGCAGCGGCGCGCCGGCATGGAAATGCCAGATTTCGACGGCATCCACGCGATGCCAGTGCGACCGCTCGCCGGCCCGCAGCAGGAAATAGATCGCCGTCGAGCGGCTGCGTCCATCGGGACCGGGGGCATCGCGGAAAGTCTCGACATAATGCCCGCCTTCGGGATGCGGCTGCAGTTGCAGCGCCGCGATGATCTCCTCGGCCGTCATCCGAACATCCATTGCAGGATCGAGACGCTGGTATCGACCAAGAACCAGACCCAGCCGGTGGCGACCACGCTGGCGGCCAGACTGGCAATCACCAGCACGCCGTCGCGCTCGACCTGGCCGAAGGCGGCCAGGATGATTGCCCAGGCCGGCAGCAGATTGCCGAACGGGATCGGCAGCGACAGCAGAAGGGCATTCCACAAGACGATGCCGCCGATCAGTCGTCGACCACGCCGGCCCGTGAGGCGGGCATGACGCGGCTTCACGTAGCGCTCGATCTTTTCCAGCACGGGGATCGCGGGGCGCAGCAGTTTGGCCACATCCGCGCGGCGATAGCTGCGTTCGCCCCAGCTTTGCGGGAACCAGGGATGATCCAGCCCGAACAGCATCTGCGCCGCCAGCAGCAGCAGCGGCGCGCCCAGCACGGCCGACAGGCCCGGTGCGATCGGCGCGGGGATTCCATTGGGCAGGGCGAAGACGAGGATGGCCAGGCCGAAGGCGCGCAGGCCGAAGGCGTGGATCAGGTCGTGCAGCGTGATGCGGTCCTCGGGATCGCCGGCGCAGAGCGCGGCGACGATTTCGCTCACCTTACGCGGCGTTTCGCCGTTGCCATTCTCGCCATTGAGGATGGGAAGGGTCGTCATTTGCCCTCCCCATCACGCAACCCGGGCAATTGCGGCGTGACATCCTCGGCATCGGCCTCGATCACATCGGTGCGCTGTACGCTGACCTGGAAGCTGGGCAGGGCCGAAGGTGTTTTCGACGAACGGATGCCGAGCTGGCCCAGACGCCGGATACGCGGCAGCAGGCGCGCATTGACCGAACGGCTGAAGGCCTCGAACTGTTCGGTGGCCTGCTGCAGGCCACGGCCGACACGGTCGGCCAGCGTAAGCGCGGTGGCGGTGGATTCCACGAGGTTGCCGACCGCCTCGACGATCTTTTCCAGATTCTCCGCCTGCCGGCCGCCATCGATCTGCAGACGCGACACGGCGATGATCGCGGCGAGCGCCGATGGACCCGTCACCACGATATCGACTTCGGCGGCGCGACGCTCGAAATCGGGATCGGCGCGGCGCAGTTTTTCCACTGCCGCATCGTTGGGCAGCATCATGGCGATCATGCTGCGCTTCAGGCTGCCGCCGCGCTTCAGCTCCTTGTAGGTGGCGAGCACGGCATTGCCGTAATCCTTGGCACTGAGCGCCCGCAGATGGGTCGTCATGCGCTGGGCCAACTGGGCCAGTGCCGCCGCCTCGGCCACTTCATCCTCCGCCTCGGCATGGTCGAGCAGCAGCTTGGAAGCCTTGGAATCGATCACCAGCACGGCATCGCCGGGCAGGAAAACCACCGCATCGGGGCGCAGGTTGCCGCGTTCGCCGTCGCCGGCGGCATGATACTGGATGATGAAATCCAGGCCCGGCTGCAGGCCGAAGGCCTTCAGCACGTTTTCCAGCCCGATCTCGGCCAGCCGGCCGGCGCCGCCGGGATGCGACAGGGCGCGATAGACCGTGTCGATGGCCTTACGGCTGTCGCCCACCTGCTGGTTCAGGCGCGTCACGGTCTCGGCCACGGTGAGGAATTGCTGGGTCAGTCCTTCGGTGGCCTGCTTGATCCGCTTTTCGCCCTCTTCCTTTTGGGCCTCGGCCTCGCGCTTGTGGTCGGCCAGCAGCTTGTTGGAAAGCTGGGCGGCGGATTCCACGGCTGCCGCCCGGGCGGCCTGGGTGGCGGTTTCAGCCAGTTTTTCGAAGGCCTGGGTCTTCACCGCCAGTTCGCTGCGCAGGCCGGCAGCCTGGCGCTCGGCCTCCAGCCGGGCGGCCTGGGCACTGGCGGCCTCGTCGCGGGCCTGGTCGAGCTGGTCGCGCAGTTCGGCCACCAGGGCGGCCTGATCCCCTGTGCCGGACCCCCGGCGCAGCAGAAGAACCAGCAAAATCAGGATGATCGCCAGCCCCGCGATGCTGGCGGTTCCGAGAATCGGCATTATATCCATGGCCATGGGTGTTACATAACAGCGGGCTTGACGGAGAACCAGCCCGCGCCTATGACGCCCCGATTATTACGGAACGGAATTTATGGCCCTTTTGCCGATCATCACCGCCCCAGACCCCCGGTTGGAAGCCGTCTCGACCCCCGTCGAGGCCGTGACCGACGAGGTGCGTCGCCAGCTCGACGACATGCTGGAGACCATGTATGCCGCACCCGGCATCGGCCTGGCCGCCATCCAAGTCGGCATCGCCAAGCGCATGCTGGTGATCGACGTCTCGCGCGAGGGTGAGGACAAGCAGCCGCTGTACGTCGTCAACCCGGAATTCACCTGGCTGTCGGACGAGGACAAGGTCTACGAGGAGGGCTGCCTGTCGCTGCCCGAGCAGTATGCCGAAGTGGCCCGCCCGGCCGAGGTGAAGATCGAATACCTGGATTATAACGGCGAGAAGCAGGAGCTGCATGCCGATGGCCTGCTTGCCGTCTGCCTGCAGCACGAGATCGACCATCTGGATGGCATCCTGTTCGTCGATCACATCTCGGCGCTGAAGCGCAACATGATCCTGCGCAAGCTGCTGAAGCAGAAGCGCCTCGCCGAAGCCGGCTGAGCCGGTTCGCCCCATGCCTCTCCGTCTGGTCTTCATGGGCACGCCGGATTTCGCCGTGCCGGTGCTGGAAGCCTTCATCGCCAACGGCGACGAGATCGTTGCCGTCTACAGCCAGCCGCCTCGCCCCGCCGGCCGCGGGCAGAAGCTGACGCCCTCGCCCGTGCAGGCCTGCGCCGAAAAACACGGACTGACGGTGCGCCATCCGGTGAGCCTGAAGTCTCCGGACGCGCAGGCGGAATTCGCTGCGTTGAATGTGGATGCCGCGGTGGTGGTGGCCTATGGCCTGCTGCTGCCCAAACCGGTGCTGGACGCGCCCAGGCTGGGTTGCTTCAACCTGCATGCCTCGCTGCTGCCGCGCTGGCGCGGTGCGGCGCCGATCCAGCGCGCGATCATGGCCGGCGACAGTGAGACCGGCGTCTGCGCCATGCAGATGGATGTCGGCCTCGATACCGGCCCCGTGCTGGCCTGCGAGCGTGTTGCCATCGGCCCGCGTATGACGGTCAGCGAACTGCATGACGAACTGGCACGCGTGGGCGCACCATTGATGGTGCGGTCGCTGCACGATTTCGCCGCCGGCAAAATCAAGCCGCAACCGCAGCCGCAAGATGGCGTGACCTATGCCGCCAAGCTGGCCAAGGATGAAGGACGCATCGACTGGACGAAATCCGCCGCAGAGATTGACCGCATGGTGCGTGCGCTGAATCCCGGACCGGGCACCTTTTTCGAACTGAACGGCGAGCGCATCAAGGTGCTGGCCGCCGAACCCGTTGCGGGTCGCGGCATGGCCGGCACGACCCTGGACGATGCCGGCACGGTGGCCTGCGGAGACGGTGCCCTGAAGCTGCTGCGCCTGCAGCGGCCCAGCAAAAGCGCCGTCAGCATCGCCGATTTCCTGCACGGCTTTGCCCTGCCGCGCGGCACGGCTCTGGGCTGATGCCGCGCTTCCGCCTCACCATCGAATACAATGGCGGCGCCTATGTCGGCTGGCAGCGGCAGCAGGAGAACCGCGCCGTGCAGCAGGCGCTGGAAGAAGCCATCCAGGCCATGAGCGGGCAGCAGATCGAGACCGTGGCGGCCGGCCGCACCGATGCCGGCGTGCATGCGCGCGGCCAGGTGGTGCATTTCGACCTGGAACGCGATTTCAGCGCCGACCGCATCCGCGACGGACTGAACTTCCACCTGCGGCTGGAACCGGTGAAGGTGCTGGATGCCGCCATTGTCGGGCCGGATTTCCACGCCAGGCTTTCGGCCACCGGGCGGCAGTATCTTTATCGCATCCTCAACCGCCGCCCGCCGCCGGCACTGGAAGCCGGCTTCGTCTGGCATGTGCCGGTGCCGCTGGATGTGGCCGCGATGCATGACGCCGCGCAAGTCCTGGTCGGCCATCACGACTTCACCAGCTTCCGCGCCGCCGAATGCCAGGCCAAATCGCCCGAGAAGACGCTGGCGCATCTGGCCGTCAGCCGTGTGGGCGAAGAAATCCACGTTAGTGCCAGGGCGCGCAGCTTCCTGCATCACCAGGTGCGCAACATGGTGGGCACGCTGAAGCTGGTCGGTGAGGGACGCTGGTCGGCCGCCGATGTGCAGGCAGCACTGGAGAAGCGCGACCGTTCCGCCGCCGGGCCGACGGCACCGGCGGAAGGCCTGACCCTGATGCAGGTGGATTACTAGGGCGCGCGGCGGTTCAGCCGCGCCAGCTAATCACCCCGGCGCAGTTTAGCTGCGCCAGCCAATGGCTTTGGCCCAGTCTTCGAAATCCTTGCGCCGCTCAGCGGGATTGGCCGGCGGCACTTCGCCATTCTGCTCGGCTTCGCGCCGCCGCTGTGCCCGGCCTTCGGCCAGCGGCACCAGATCGGCCAAGGCTCGGCGGGAATCGACCGTCGTCTCGTCTTCGATCGGGATCGGATTGAGCTGGCCCTTCTCGTCCCAGTCGAACTGGGTGCCGTAAACCTGCGGCCGGCCTTCCAGCCAGCGTATGCGGTCGGTGAGCAAGGCCAACTGCCAGCGCGGCACATCGCCCTTTGCAACTTCCGTTTCGATGATCTCGAGGCAGGCACGCATGAAACGTGGCAAGCCGATGGCCTGCTGCACGATCATCCAGGCCGCAACCGCGCCGTCTTCACCGACTTTCGACTTACCCGGCCAGCCCTGCCGGTCGATGATGTCGGCCAGCGTTTTGGCCTGGCTGTTATGCATCGCCCGCAGATCCGCGTTGTACCCCTGGAACAGGCTGCCATCGGCGCTGAGCGTGGCGCGAACCCGCTTGGCCTCGTCGATCATGCCGATCAGCTGCTGGCGCAAATTCTGGTCCATTCTGGTCCTCATTCTGGATCGGCCGGCCCTTCAGAATCGAGCCCGGCGCGGGACTTATTCGGCAGTTACCCTGCCCCAGAGCGGCGAGCAAGTCCAGCCGGCAGCCATCATGACACCAGATCGAAGAGCCGGTGCACCAGAAGGCTGATCGCCAGATCCAGAAATGCGGCGCCCACCGCCAGCGACAGGCTGGCGCCGAGGCCGATCCGGCCGGCCTGCAATACGATGTAGAGCCACAGCAGCAATATACCGGTGCTCCAGCCGGCCAGCATGCCCAGAGGCAGGAGTCCGATCAGACTGCCGGCCAGTATGGGCAGGCTGGCGGCCGTGACGATGGCCTGGGCCCAGTTGTAGAGCACGACGAACACCGCATAGCGGTGCCCGAGGCCGAACCCCCGGCTGATGGCAGCCATGGCAACGAGGAATGCCGCCCAGGCCAGCAGGTATTCCAGCCCCTGCATCAGCAGGAAGCCGAGCCGGTTGTCAGCCCAGATTTCGGCCTGGACCGGATTGACCGGCTGCAGGATCAGATAGACGGCCAAGCAGAACAACGGCAGGCCGAAGGATCGCCAGAAGCCATCCAGGCTGAGATCATAGAATTGCAGGGCACGGGCATCTCCGCGCAGCAACAGCGCCAGGCCTTTCAGCGCAGCGGCGATTTCGGCGCGATTCGGCAATGCCATGGGATCAGGCGGCCGCGAAGAACCGGTGCAGCATGCCCTCGTAGACACGGCTCAGTGCCTGGATGTCGGCAACGGCGGCACGTTCATCGACTTTATGCATGGTCTGGCCGATCAGGCCGAATTCCACCACCGGGCAATAGGCCTGGATGAACCGCGCATCCGAAGTTCCGCCGGTGGTGCTGAGTTCCGGCTCCTGCCCGGTACCCTCGCGCACCGCATCGGCCATGGCCGCGACGAACGGCCCCGGCTGGGTGAGGAAGGGCATGGCGCCGTCTTCCAGCACCAGGTCGAACCGCGCACCCTGCAGCGTACGACTGCCGCTCTGGCTGCCGCAGACCGCCTCGCAGGTACGGGTGATCCAGCTTTTCAGGCCATCCGACGTCTGCTCGGTGTTGTAACGGATGTTGAGCACCGCATGGGCGCTGGCCGGGATCACATTGTTGGCCGGATTGCCGACATCGATCGTGGTGATTTCCAGGTTCGACGGTTCGAAATGCGCGTTGCCGATATCGAGCCGACGGCTTTTCAGCGCCGCGAGGATGTCGAGCAGCTTCGGGATCGGATTGTCGGCCAGATGCGGATAGCCGACATGGCCCTGAATGCCATGCACTGTGATGCGGGCGGTGAGCGAGCCGCGGCGGCCGATTTTCATCATCTGGCCCAGTTTCAGCGGATTGGTCGGCTCGCCGACCACGCAGGCCGACAGTTTTTCGCCCTTCTCGGCCAGCCACTGCAGCACCTTCACCGTGCCGTTGATCGCTGGACCTTCCTCATCACCGGTGATCAGCAGGCTGATGCCGCCTTTCAACTGCCCGTTGCGGGACTGCAGGAAACGGCCTGCGGCGGCCACGAAGGCGGCAATCGCCGATTTCATGTCGGCGGAGCCGCGACCGTAAAGCTGGCCCTCGGCGATTTCAGCGCCAAAGGGTGGCATGGTCCAGGCCTTCTCGTCCCCCACCGGCACCACGTCGGTATGGCCGGCGAAGCAGAAATTCGGGCCTTCATTCCGCCCGATCGGCCCGGCGCCCCAGCGGGCATACAGGTTCTCCACATCGGGTGTGCCCGGGGCGGAGAAGCTCAGTCGCTCACAGTGAAAGCCCAGAGCGGTCAGCGCCTGTTCCAGTACGCCCAGCGCCCCCTTGTCGGCCGGAGTCACGCTCGGGCAGCGGATCAGGGCCTGGGCCAGGTGGACGGGGTCGGGCGGGCCGGACTGGGCCGGCGCGGAGGGAGAAGCGGACACGGGCAATGCCTTTCTGTGACAGCCGGATGTAACCCTTTGAATCCTCGCGGGTCAATGCGGGGAATCGGCCCTGAAAACCGCCCCCCTTCGTTGACATGGCAGGGGGCAATGCATATCTAATGCGCGGTTTCCGTCGCCCGGTTCTCGTGTTGCGACGCGGATTTAGCAGACTTCCCAGGGGTACGGCATAATGTTCGGCGCGATCGCCAAGAAGCTGTTCGGTTCGGCCAACGACCGTGCCGTGAAGGGGTATTTCAAGACCGTCGAGGCGATCAACGCCCTGGAGCCGGAGATCGCCAAGCTGGACGATGCCGCCCTGCAGGCCAAGACTGCCGAATTCCGGGCGCGACTGGAGCAGGGCACGGATCTGGACGATCTGCTGCCGGAGGCCTTCGCCGTGGTGCGCGAGGCGGCCAAACGCGTGCTGGGCCAGAGGCATTACGACGTGCAGCTGATCGGCGGCATGGTGCTGCACGATGGCCGTATCGCCGAAATGAAGACCGGCGAAGGCAAGACGCTGGTCGCGACCCTGGCCGTCTATCTCAACGCGCTGCCCGGCAAGGGCGTGCATGTCGTGACCGTGAACGACTACCTGGCCAAGCGCGACTGCGAATGGATGGGTCGGGTCTATCGCTTCCTGGGCCTGAGCACCGGCGTGATCGTGCATGGTCTGACCGACGAGGAACGCCGTGCCGCCTATGCCGCCGACGTCACTTACGGCACCAACAACGAATACGGCTTCGATTATCTGCGCGACAACATGAAGTTCCGTCGCGAGGAGATGGTGCAGCGCCCGTTCACTTTCGCCATCGTCGACGAAGTCGACTCGATCCTGATCGATGAGGCTCGCACGCCGCTGATCATTTCCGGCCCCTCGGAAGACACCACCGATCTCTATGTGAAGGTGAACGTCCTCATCCCGTCGCTGCGGGATTCCGATTTCGAGAAGGACGAAAAGCAGCGCACCGTCAGCTTCACCGAAGCCGGCACCGAGCATATCGAGCAGCTGCTGCGCGATGCCGGCCTGCTGAAATCGGAATCGCTGTACGATGTCGACAACATCGCCGCCGTGCACCACGCCAACCAGGCCCTGCGCGCGCACAAGCTGTTCACCCGCGATGTCGACTACATCGTGAAGGACGGCAAGGTGATCATCATCGACGAATTCACCGGCCGCATGATGGAAGGCCGGCGTTACTCCGACGGCCTTCACCAGGCGCTGGAAGCCAAGGAAGGCGTCGAGGTGCAGACCGAGAACCAGACCCTGGCCTCGATCACCTTCCAGAATTACTTCCGCATGTATCCCAAGCTGGCCGGCATGACCGGCACGGCCTCGACGGAAGCTTCGGAATTCGCCGACATCTATCGCCTGGAAGTGATCGAGATTCCGACCAATCTGCCGGTCGCCCGCATCGATTCGGACGACGAGGTCTATCGCACCGCGCGCGAGAAATACGAAGCCATCGTCAAGCTGATCGCCGAATGCAGCGCCAAGGGCCAGCCGGTGCTGGTGGGCACCGTGTCGATCGAGAAGTCCGAACTGCTGTCGAATTTCCTCAAGCAGCGCGGCATCGCCCATAACGTGCTGAACGCGCGTCACCATGACAAGGAAGCCTTCATCGTCGCCCAGGCCGGCCGTCTGAATGCCGTCACCATCGCCACCAACATGGCGGGCCGCGGCACCGACATCCAGCTGGGCGGCAACGCCGACATGCGCATCATGGCCGAAACCCAGGGCATGGATGGCGAAGTGCAGGAAAAGCTGGCGGCACAGATCCGTGCCGAGGTGGAAGCCGAGAAGCAGCGCGTGCGCGAGGCCGGCGGCCTGTATGTGATCGGCACCGAGCGCCACGAAAGCCGTCGCATCGACAATCAGCTGCGTGGCCGTTCAGGCCGTCAGGGCGACCCTGGCGCGTCGAAATTCTTCCTTTCGTTGGAAGACGACCTGCTGCGCATCTTCGGTTCCGAGCGCATGGACGCCATGCTGCAGCGCCTGGGCCTGCAGGAAGGCGAGGCGATCATCCATCCCTGGATCAACAAGGCGCTGGAAAAGGCGCAGCAGAAGGTCGAGGCGCGCAACTACGAAATCCGCAAGAACCTGTTGAAATACGACGATGTGATGAACGACCAGCGCAAGGTCGTTTACGAGCAGCGCATCGAGATCATGCAGGCCGACGATGTGGCCGACACGATCACCGACATGCGCGCCGAGATCGTCGACGAAATGGTTCGTCGCCACATTCCGGAAAAGGCCTATGCCGAGCAATGGGATGCGGAAGGCCTGCAGGAAGAGGTGCGGCGCGTTTTCGCACTCGACCTGCCGATCACCGACTGGGCCAGGGAAGAAGGCATCGCCGATCAGCAGATCCGCGAGCGCCTGCACGACATCGTCGACCGCCGCATGGCGGAGAAGGCCGCCAATTTCGGCCCCGAGACGATGCGCATGGTGGAACGCAGCCTGCTGCTCCAGGTGCTGGACCAGACCTGGAAGGAACATCTGCACCAGCTGGATTACCTGCGCCAGGCCATCGGCCTGCGTGCCTATGCGCAGAAAGACCCGCTGAACGAATACAAGCGCGAGGCTTTTGCGCTGTTCGAGCAGATGCTGGTGCGCGTGCGCGAACAGGTGACGTCGATCCTGTCCCGCGTGGAAATCCGCGCCGAGGAGCCGCCGCAGGATTTGTTCAGCCGGCCGAGCCAGCCGATGCATGAAAGCCGTGGCGAACTGGTGGAATCCGAGGATGGCGCGGCGCCCGCCAATGGCAGCCTGCCAGCCCGTCCGGTCAGTCAGGCCCGCAACACCCTGGTCGACCCGAACGATCCGGCGACCTGGAAACACGCGCCGCGCAATGGCCCCTGCCCCTGCGGCTCGGGCAAGAAATACAAATACTGCCACGGCAAGTGAGCGCCCAAGAGCCAATCCGGGCGCTCACTGCCGACCTTCCTGTCTTCAGTGCTTCGGGGCGTATAGCGCCCGCAGCAGCGTGATGGTCTCGCCATCCGGCATGGCGTGGCCGTCAACCTTCAGGCCATGGCGCTGCTGGAAGGTGCGCAGGGCGGCATCCTCACGCCTGGTCCAGTAGCCGGTCGGCCCGCCGCTGGCGAAAAGGTCGAGATCGCCCTCGCGATGCAGCAGGGCCTGCAGCTTGGCCACATCGGCGCGACGGTTGGACTGGCCAACGCCCACATCTTCCAGCAGGTCGAATACCAGGTCGCCGAACAGCTGGCGCAGCGAGGCGCCGTTCATCCAGGCGCAAGCCATGGTCCAGACCGGATCGGCCGGCGCGGTGGCGGCCCGGGGAGAAAGCAGACGGGTGCGAAGCGACTTGTCGACGGAAAACGGACGCATGAACATGACGGCTGCCTTTCCTGAGGGTCTCTGAACGATATGAGAACACTGCCACGGAAAAATGAGAACGTCCAGAGAATATTTCGCTATTTGTTCTCAACTCATTCTTAAGGTTTTCCTGACCGCCCCCCTTGCCCATAGCCGGCAAAGCATTGACGCTCCGGCGGCGGCCGGGCGAGATCGCGGCATGATCTATCCCAGAGCCCAGATCACCCCCCAGCAGGCCACCCGCTTCGCCGCCCTGCCAATGCGCAACCTCGCGACGGAATATCCCAACAGCCTGGCGCATTTCCTCAATGGTCCGGCCGATGTGCAGCCGCCGCGCGTTCTGCATCCGGTATTCTACGGTTCCTACGACTGGCATTCGGCGGTGCATGGCTGGTGGCTGCTGGCGCGCTGCCTGCGCCGGTATCCCCATCTGCCCATAACCAACAACACGCTGGCGCTGTTTGCAGCGCATTTCACGCCCGAAGGCGGAGCGGCCGAAGCCGCCTACATGCAGCAGCCGGGACGCGGCACCTGGGAACGGCCCTACGGCTGGGGCTGGCTGCTGGCTTTATGCGCCGAGCTGCAACTCTGGCCACAGCCGGAGGCCAGGAACTGGCGGGCCGCTCTGCGCCCGCTGGAAGATCACATCGCCCAGGCTTTTCCTGCCTATCTGGCGAAGCTGACCTATCCGATCCGCACCGGCACGCATTTCAACACCGCCTTCGGCCTGGTGCTTGCGCTGCATTACGCCCGCCTCTGCGACAGCACGGAACTGATGCGAGCCATCGAAACCTATGCGCGTGCGAAATTCCTGCCCGATACCGAATACCCGGCGCATTACGAACCCAACGGCGACGATTTCCTGTCCGGGGCACTGACCGAAGCCCTGCTGATGGCGATGCTGTTACCAGCGGACGACTTCGCATCATGGTTTGCCCGTTTCCTACCGGCTCTGCCATTCAAGCCGGCTATCGTGGCCGACCGTGGCGACGCCAAGGGCGTGCATCTGGATGGGCTCAATCTCTCGCGTGCCTGGTGCCTGCGTGGTATCGCAGCGACATTACCGGACTCGCAGCAGACCGCGCTGCTCACCACGGCCGCCGCTCATGAAGCCGCCAGCCTGCCTTTCCTGGAAAGTGGTGAATATGGCGGCGAACATTGGCTGGCGACATTCGCCGCTTTGGCCGTCGAGGGGTTATAGGCATAACCCCTTATTCATCACCTTCCGATCCCGCGCCGGCGCGCGGCGTGTTATTCTGATTCTATGACCTCAGATCCCAGCACCTCGTCCCAGCGCGACGAGTTGGAGCGCGCCATCGGCATGACGTTACCCAAACGCACCGCTCTTGAGCGCTTTGTCGTCTTTGCCATCGGGTTTCTGACCTATCCTGCCTGGCTGGCTCCACGCACCCTGCGCCTGTGGAGACTGGCCAAGCGCGCCACCTCCTGGAAGCGCGTCTGCGTCATGCTCGACGATGCCACATGGTGGTTGCCATTCACCGTCTTCACCATGCTGGTGATTCCGCCGTTGCTAGTGATCGGCTGGATTCAGCGTCGGCTAGAACCGCCTCTGCGCTAACATCACGGCCCGCTGCTGCGGCGCGCCTGCTCAGTCTTCAGGTCATGCATCAGCTTTTCATATCCATCGACCATCCAGCCTGACATCAGCCCGCCAGCACCAAATCCACGGCCAATGGCCTTCGGCGCGCCCCTTGGTTTTCCCAGCTTCCATCCGGCGCCACCGGCACCCACCATAAAATCGAAAACCTTGGCGATCTTCAGACCCTGCTCGGTCTCACTGATTGCTTGCTCCAGCCGTTCCGGCGTCATGCTGGAAATTTCCCAGATCGGATTCGCAATGCTGTCCGCGATTTTGACGCGTAGCTTGCCAGCCAGCTCAGGATTTCTTTTCCCCAGGCGCGCGATGTCATTCATCGCCTGGTATTGCTGCTGGCGATTGAGATGATGATAGAACCGCACGGCACTGAGGCCACGCATGGTTTCCGGGTCTTCGAGATCCATCTTCGCCGGATCGAGGCCAAGGGTGCCTACAAGTTCCTGATTGGTGTTTCGGATGGCTTCGGCATAATCCCCGACCGCTCCGGGATCCCCAGGTATGGCCGTGGCCGCCGCCTGTCGTGACGTTTGCATCTGCACGCCCTGTTGCGGCAGATAGATGGTCTGGAAATGCCTCATCGTCTCGCCGCCCGGTCCGGCCCAGCCATCAACGGTGAGGCCGCCTTCCTTCTGCAGCCCTTTCATGGCCGCATCGTCGCGGATACCCCAATAACCGGTCGGACCGCCGGTCGCCGAATAGCCGCTCGAGGCTGGCACCGCCCATCCAGGCTTCCCGGGCCTGTTCCCAGGCCGGATCGCCGGCGCCAATGCGGCCGAACGGGTCGGCTCCTGGTTCAGGTTGGGCGACAGGGCCAAAAAGATTCGTGAAATCAATATCTTCAAAAGGCGACGGCATGCGCGGCTCCAAATATGAATTGTAAATACAGTCACATCATATATGATATTAATCCTATTATCAATATATTTTCCCTTAACGTTCTTATGTGCTGCCATGCCGCCTTCACCCTTGCCAAGCCGGCTCCAGCCATGGCTGGCTGCGGACAGGGAGGAATCAGCATGCCGATCAGTCTCGACCTCTGGCTCGCTTTCGCCGCCGCCGCCGCGGTGTTGATCGCCATTCCCGGCCCCACCACGCTGATGATCCTCGGACATACGGCAGCAAGCGGCTGGCGCGTCGGGCTGGCCAGCCTGGCCGGCGTGATCCTGGGCGACATCTGCGCCATCGCGCTTTCGGTGCTGGGCTTCAGCGCGCTGCTGGCAACTTCTGCCGAAGCCTTCCTGGTGATGAAATGGCTGGGTGCAGGTTACCTGGTCTGGCTGGGCATCAAGCTCTGGCGCGCGCCGGCCAGCGGACTGACGCCGGTTGCCGCCATGCGCAGCGGCACGGGCAAGGCAATCGGGCAGACCTTCATCGTCACGCTGCTGAATCCGAAAGGCATTCTCTTCTTCGCCGCCTTCCTGCCGCAGTTCATCGATCCGGCCCGGCCGCTCTGGCCCCAGGTGATCGCGCTGACGCTGACCTTCAATGTGATCGCCACGGTCACGCAGATCGGCTACATCGCCGCCATGGGTGGCGCACGCCACCGTATCGCTTCGCCACGCGCGATGACCTGGGTGAATCGTGCCGGTGGCAGCATGCTGATCGGCGCCGGCCTGCTGACCGCCACGCTGAGGCGCAACTGACATGCTGCGTCTCGCCCCCGCCGCGGAAAAATTCACCATCGCGATTCCCGACGCGGCATTGGCCGATTTGCGCCAGCGGCTGGCGCAGACACGCTTCCCCGCCGAACCCGTTGATGCTGCCTGGCAATACGGCAGCAACGGACAATACATGCGCCGCTTCATCGCGCGCTGGCAGGATGGGTTCGACTGGCGGCACTGGGAAGCGCGCCTGAACCGTTTCCTGCAATACCGCGTGGCGCTGAAGCGGCCCGATACCGGCAGGCTGCAGAGCGTGCATTTCCTGATCGAACCCGGCTCAGGCGATAATCCGCGACCGCTGCTGCTCACCCATGGCTGGCCCGGTTCGGTTCTGGAATTCATCAATGTGATCGAGAAGCTGGCCCATCCCGAACGGTTCGGCGGCAAGGTGGAAGATGCCTTCACGGTTATCTGCCCAACATTGCCGGGCTACGGCTTCTCGATGCCGCTGGACAAACCCATCGGTCCGCGCGCGGTGGCGAAGCTGTGGCGCGACCTGATGGTGGAAGTGCTGGGATTCGGCCGCTTCCTGGTGCAGGCCGGCGACTGGGGCTCAATCGTCTCAAGCTGGCTTGGCGCCGACCATCCCGATCACGCCATCATGCTGCATCTCAACATGGTGCCGCTGCGCCCGCCCCTGACCAAGGACTCGGCCCCGTTCACACCGGCCGAAAAGGAATGGATCGCCCGCACCAAGAAAATCCAGGCCGCCGAAAGCGGCTATTTCGCCATCCAGAGCACCAAGCCCACCACATTGGGTTACGGCCTGAGCGACAGCCCGGCCGGGCTGGCCGGCTGGATCGTGGAGAAATTCCATGGCTTCGCCCGCGCTCCCGTCGACCAGGATCCACCCTTCGACATTGATCATGTGATCGCCAATGTGGCGCTCTACTGGCTGACCGGCACGGCGACGACCTCGACCTGGATGTACTGGGCCGCCGTGAGGGCCGGAGATATGGCGTTGAAGCCCGGCGAATTCGTAAGCGTGCCGACCGGCTTCCTGCTTCCGCCCTGGGACCTGGTGCCACCGCCGCCGCAAGGCTGGCTGGAGCGCGGCTACACCGTGACGCATCGCCGCGACCTGGAACGCGGCGGCCATTTCGTGGCGATGGAACAGCCCGATGCCTTCATCCAGGATGTGCAGTCGTTTTTCCGCAATGTGAGCGTGTGAACAATGAGCAGAAGCGAACGCTGGTTCGAGGACTACACCGTTGGCGAGATCATCAGGGCCGATGGCGTGACGATTTCGGAAGCTGAAATTCTCTCCTTTGCCTTCACCTATGACCCGCAGCCCTTCCATCTCGACCGGCTCGCGGCCGAGAAATCCCCCTATGGCGGGCTGATCGCCTCGGGCTGGCAGACCGGATTGCTCGGTTTCCGCATGTTGCTGCAGGCCGGCCTGCTGGGCAAAGGCAGCATGGGCTCACCGGGGCTGGATGAAATCCGCTGGTTCATGCCAGTACGGCCGGGCGACACGCTCTATGGCCGTGCCAGCATCGAGGACAAGCGCGAAAGCGCCTCGAAGCCGGATCGCGGCATCGTGCGCATGAAATACTGGATCGAGAACCAGAAGGGCGAGACCGTGATGAGCTTCTTCGGCACCCAGATGGTGCTGAAGCGGCCGGCACAAAGCTGACCACTTTCACCGTCTTTCATCACTCCTCACATTCCTTTGTCTGATCGGCGGCAGTGTGGATACCTAGCGATATGGTGTCGATGCGCTACGGCTTTTTTTGATTTCGGTCAGATTCTGCGTTTCAAATTTGTAATTCTTCCGCCACAGTCCCGGGATGATGCTGCTGAACGATGGCGCCTGCGCCGCCACCAGCCGGCACCCATAGACCTCCCGCTACTCCCAAACAGACGGGCGTGGCCATGCACCGCGCAGGAAGCAAATTCCCATATGCCTTCATCACAACTCATTGCCATATTTCCCGCCGCCCGTGCTCTGGCACGCACCGCACATGCCAAGGATGACGCTACGTTCGAGCATGGCAGTCGAATGATCGATGCCAGCGCGGCCATCTGCGAAGCGCTGGGATGCGACCCGGCCGCAGTCGAACAGCTGAAGATCGCCGCGCTGCTCCATGATGTGGGCAAATGCACGGTGCCGGATACGATCCTGTTCAAACCCAGTCGGCTCGATGCAGCGGAAATTCAGGTCATGGCCGACCATTCCGCCAGCGGCCACAATCTGCTGACCGAGATCGGCCATCCATGGTTCGACGTCGCCGCCGATGTGGCGCTGATGCACCATGAGCGTCATGACGGCAGCGGTTATCCGCAGGGCCTGGCCGGTGATGCGATTCCGGTCATGGCCCGCATCGTCGCCGTTGCCGATGTCTACGATGCCCTGCGGGCCGACCGGCCCTACAAAACGGGCATCAGCCATGACGAGGCGATGCAGGTGATGACCCGGGGCGATGAGCGCACCAGGCCCAGCCATTTCCATCCGGATGCGCTGGCGGCGTTTGTTGCACGGTCGGATATCATCCGCCGCATCTATGCCGAACACGATAACCAGCCCGGCTAGGGCGGATAAGGCTGCAGGCCGCGCGCGGCCTGTGGTAACCATCGGGGCATGACGGTTTCACGCCACCTCCTTTTCCTCCCTGGCGCCGGCGGTGCTGCGGAATTCTGGCATCCGCTCGGGCAGTTGCTGCCCGATGGCTGGAACAAGACCTATCTGAACTGGCCCGGCCTTGGGCATGAACCGCATGCGCCGGGTTACGACAGCCTGGATGCCCTGACGCGCCACGCGGAGAAACATCTGGCACCCGCCGGCAATGTCATCCTGGCGCATTCGATGGGCGGCATTTTCGCCATCCGGCTGGCACTGCGCTGGCCGGAGCGCATTTCCCATTTAGTCCTGACGGCCAGTTCCGGCGGCGTCGACGTGGCACGGCTCGGCGCCGCCGACTGGCGACCGGAGTATCGTGCTGAATATCCGCGCGCGGCCGGCTGGATCACCCAGGCCAAAGCCGATCACACGCCGCAGATCGGCGATATCCGCATCCCCGTGCTGCTGCTCTGGGGCGATGCCGACAGGATCAGTCCGGTGAGCATCGGCCGCCATCTGCAGGGCCTGTTTCCGCAGGCGAGCCTGCGGATCATCAAAGGCGGCGATCACGGTTTCCCGCGCGACCGCGCGGCCGAC
This sequence comes from Ferrovibrio sp., assembly GCA_046294345.1. Taxonomy (GTDB): domain Bacteria; phylum Pseudomonadota; class Alphaproteobacteria; order Ferrovibrionales; family Ferrovibrionaceae; genus Ferrovibrio. Next base: position 53,821 of record JBKBJT010000016.1, on the reverse strand, counting down.
ATCGCATCTCTGGTGGCGGATTTCATTGCAGCCTGACCCGGGCAGCCGCCCCGTCGAGTAACCCAACCGGATGCAAAAAGGCCCGCAGCACAAGCCGCGGGCCTGATGTCATGCTCAGAGGATCAGTCGCTTACAGGCCGTGACTGCCCATCTCCAGGAATTTGCGCCGACGCGCCTCGCGCAAGGACCCCGGCTCCTGACCCAGCAGGCCACGCAGGCTGGCATCCAGCGCATCGCCCAGCGCGGCGATGGCACGGGCTGGATCGCGATGGGCGCCGCCAATGGGCTCCTTCACGATCTCATCGACCACTTTCAGCTTCAGCAGGTCTTCCGCCGTCACCCGCAGGGCCTCGGCCGCATCCGGCGCCTTGGAGCCGTCATTCCACAGGATGGCGGCGCAGCCTTCCGGCGAGATCACGGAATAAATGGCATGTTCGAACATCAGCACGCGGTTGGCCGCCGCCAGCGCCACAGCGCCGCCCGAACCGCCCTCGCCCACGATGGCCGCCACCAGCGGCACCCGGATATCGAGGCAGCAATCGATGGCCCGGGCGATGGCTTCGGCCTGGCCGCGTTCTTCCGCCTGCACCCCGGGATAGGCACCGGCGGTATCCACCAGCGTGATCACCGGCAGGCGGAAGCGGTCGGCCATGCGCATCAGGCGGATCGCCTTGCGATAGCCTTCCGGCTTGGCCATGCCGAAATTGTGCTTGAGCCGGCTTTCGGTGGTGCGGCCTTTTTCATGGCCCATCACCATCACGGCGCGGCCGCGGAAACGACCCATGCCGCCGACGATGGCGGCATCCTCGGCGAAATTGCGGTCGCCGGCCAACGGCACGAAATCCTCGATCAGGCCGGCCACGTAATCGGCGAAATGCGGCCGGTCCTGATGGCGGGCGACCTGGGTTTTCTGCCAGGCACCCAGTTTGGCATAGGTGGCCTGCAGCTGCTGGGCGGCCTTGGCCTCCAGCTTCTCCAGGTCTTCCGCGATGTCGGTGTTGCCGCTGTCGACCAGCTGCCTGAGCTCGGCGATCTTCGCCTCAAGCTCGGCGATCGGCTTCTCGAATTCCAGATAGGAGCGCATGGGGGCCTCGTGTAGCATGGATCGCGGCCCGGCACAAACTCCATAAGCCATTGAATTGGGATGGATTTTACACGCCTTCCGGGGGTGGCCGCATCATGCTATAGCCTCGCCGCCTTCCTTCTCTCGCCAACGAGGCCCCTGCCAATGTCCGCCGACCTTATTCCTGTGCGCCGCGCCCTGCTTTCCGTTTCCGACAAGACCGGGCTGGTCGAGTTCGGCAAGGCGCTGGCCGGGTTCGGCGTCGAGATCCTGTCCACCGGCGGCACCTACAAGGCCCTGAAAGATGCCGGCGTGGCCGTGAAGGAAGTGGCCGAACATACCGGCTTCCCCGAGATGATGGACGGACGGGTAAAGACCCTGCACCCCACCATCCATGGCGGCATCCTGGCCCTGCGCGACGAGCTCGAGCACAAGGCGGCGATGGACAAGCACAACATCCCGCCGATCGACCTGGTGGTCGTGAACCTCTATCCCTTCGCCGCCACGGTGGCCAAGGGCGCCGATTTCCCCACCTGCATCGAGAATATCGATATCGGCGGTCCGGCGATGATCCGCTCGGCGGCCAAGAACCACGGCTATGTGAACGTGGTGGTGGACGTGGCCGATTACGCGAAGGTGCTGGACGCCCTGAAGGCCAATAACGGCGCTACCCCGCTGAAACTGCGCCGCGAACTGGCGGCCAAGGCCTATGCCCATACCGGCAGCTACGACAGCATGATCGCCACCTGGTTCGCGCGCCAGAATGGCGAGGATTTCCCGCCCACTCTGCTGCTCTCGGCCGAGCGCAAGCAGACGCTCCGCTACGGCGAGAACCCGCACCAGCAGGCAGCCTTCTATGTGACCGGCGACAAGCGCCCCGGTGTGGCCTCGGCAAAGCAGCTGCAGGGCAAGGAGCTGAGCTACAACAACCTGAACGACACGGATGCAGCGTTTGAGCTGGTGTCGGAATTTTCCGACAAGCCGACCATTGCCATCATCAAGCACGCCAATCCCTGCGGCGTGGCGATGGCCGATACGCTGTCGGCTGCCTGGGATGCGGCCCTGCGCTGCGATTCCACCTCGGCCTTTGGCGGCATCGTCGCCATGAACCGCAAGCTCGACAAGGCCACCGCCGAGAAGATCGGCGCCATCTTCACTGAAGTGATCGTCGCCCCGGATGCGGATGAAGACGCCAAGGCGTTTCTGGCGGCGAAGAAGAACCTGCGCCTGCTGATCACCGGCGGCATGGCCGATCCGGTGGCGCCCGGCTGGTTCGTCAAATCCGTGGCCGGCGGCTATCTGGTGCAGACCCGCGATGCCGGCCGCATCACGCAGGCCGATCTGAAGGTGGTGACCGAGCGGGCGCCGACACAGCAGGAACTGGCCGACATGCTGTTCGCCTTCCGTGTCGGCAAGCATGTGAAGTCGAACACCATCGTCTATGCCAGGAACGGCGCCACGGTGGGCATCGGCGCCGGCCAGATGAGCCGCGTGGACTCGGCCCGCATCGCCTATCGCAAGGCCCAAGATGCCGCCAAGGCCGCCGGCCTGAACGACGCTCTGACCAAGGGTTCGGTGGCGGCCTCGGATGCTTTCTTCCCGTTCGCCGACGGCCTGGAAGTGCTGGTGGAAGCCGGTGCGACGGCCGTGATCCAGCCCGGCGGTTCGATCCGTGACCAGGAAGTGATCGACGCCGCCAACAAGGCCGGCCTTGCCATGGTGTTCACCGGCATGCGCCATTTCCGGCACTGAGCAGGGAAGACGACGCGATGTACAAGCTGTTCTGGGCGCCGGGCACCGCGGCGATGGCACCGCAGGCCATACTGGAGGAAATCGGCGTCGCCTATGAAATGGCGAAACTGGATATCGCGACCAAACAGCACGAACAGGCCGAATACAAAAAGCTCAACCCGAATGGTCGCATCCCGACACTAGTGGACGGCGATTTCGTCATCTACGAAACCGCTGCCATCTGCCAGTATCTGGCCGAGAAGCATCCGGACGCAAAGCTGCTTCCAACCGGGCAACGTGAGCGTGGCCGGCATCAGCAATGGCTGACCTATATGACCAACACCGTGCAGGTCGGCTTCCTCGACTGGTTCCATCCCGACTGGACTTTCGCCGATGCCGGCCGACAAGCAGACCTCAAAGCTGCTTCCGAGCCCAAGCTGTATCGCAGCTTTCAGGTGTTGAACGACGGCATCGGCAATAACCACTGGATGATCGGCGAGCAGTTCACGCTCTGCGACGTCTATCTCGCCATGCTGGCACGCTGGAGCCGGTTTCTCGACAAGCCCATGTGGCAATGGCCCAATATCCGCCGCGTGGTGGGCAACACATATATCCGGCCGGCTTTTCAGCGCATGATGCAGAAGCAGGGCATTGCCTGGGCGGAAAACTGGCCCCGCGACTAGGCAATCCGGCGGAACCCTTCCGAGAATAGAATACGCGGATAACCAACTGCTGGGTATACGCACCACCAGACCGCAAGCCGGCCTGAACAACCCCTCTTGTCCGGCACCGACGCGCGCGCCAATATGACAGGGGATGGGGCGTTATCTCTTTCTTCGCATGGAGATTCCGCATGTTGCTTCATGGCGTTCTCAAACGGCTGGTCAAGACCGGCGCGCTGACCGTGATCGACCATCATGGCCGACCCCAGCATTACGGCACTGCCGCCAACACCGACGGGCCGGACGATCGCCGCGTCGTGATTCGCCTGCACAAGGCATCCACGGCCTGGCGGCTGGCGCTGAATCCAAAGCTGGCGCTCGGCGAGGCCTATATGGATGGCGATCTCACCGTCGAACAAGGATCGATTTACGATTTCCTGACCACGGTGGTGCAGGATATGGGCCCGCACGGCGCGCTGCCCTTCCAGGGACTGATGCGTCTGTGGGAGCGGACGGTGCGCCTGTGGTACCAGTTCAATCCGGAGGCCGCAGCCAGCCGCCGCGTGCGGCACCATTACGATCTGGATGGCCGGCTCTACGACCTGTTCCTGGATACCGACAAGCAGTATTCCTGCGCCTATTTCCCGACGCCGGACACCACGCTGGAACAGGCGCAGCTGGCCAAGAAACGCCATATCGCGGCCAAGCTGAAGCTCGAACCCGGCATGACGGTGCTGGAGATCGGCTGCGGCTGGGGCGGGCTGGCGCTGTATCTGGCCGAGACCTGCGGCGTGGAAGTCACCGGCATCACCCTGAGCCACGAGCAGCATGCCATCGCCACCCGGCGCGCCCAGGAACGCGGCTTGAGCGACCGCGTGAAATTCCACATCCAGGACTACCGCACGCTGGCCGGCCAGTTCGATCGCATCGTTTCCGTCGGCATGTTCGAGCATGTGGGCGTGCCGCATTACCGCGAGTATTTCAGCGGCATCCATCGCCTGCTGAAAGACGATGGCGTGGCGCTGCTGCATTCCATCGGCCGTTCGGAAGGCCCCGGCACCACGCCGGCTTTCATCCGCAAATACATCTTCCCCGGCGGTTACATCCCGGCCTTGTCGGAAGTGATTCCCGTGGTGGAGCAGAGCCAGCTCTGGGTGACGGATATCGAAATCCTGCGCCTGCATTACGCCGAGACGCTGAAACACTGGCGTGAACGCTTCATGGCCCAGTGGGACAAGGCCAAGGCGTTGTATGACGAGCGCTTCTGCCGCATGTGGGAATTCTATCTGGCGGCCTCGGAAGTCACCTTCCGCCACTGGGGCCATATGGTGTTCCAGGCCCAGCTGACCAAAAAGGTGGATGCCCTGCCGATCACGCGGGATTACATGAATGAAGGCGAGCGCGCGCTCGCCGCCCGCGAGAAACCGCAGCGACCGTTCGCCAAGACAGGTTGAATATCCGTCAGCACCCGCGACAGGGCCGGGGCATCAGTCCCGCACCGGCTCTTTCACCTTCCACAGCAGCACGAAGCCCGCGCCGAGGAAAAGCAGCACGATGGCGGCGGCGATGCGCTGGGTATCGAACATGGCCGTGGCTATGCCGATCAGCAGGGGCGCAAGGAACGTGGTGGCGCGGCCCGACAGCGAAAATATGCCATAGAACTCGCCGACCATCTGCGGCGGGCTCAGCCGCGCCACCAGGGTGCGGCTGGCGGCCTGCATCGGACCCATACCGAGGCCGAGCAAGACGGCGCAGAGGAAAAAGACCTGCTCGCCCGTGGCGCTGAACAGCCCGGCACCGGCCGCGCGCGGCACCACGTCGATGACGAACAGAACCTTGTCGGCGGTGATGGACAGGATGCCCAGCGTGCCGAGCGCGACGGAGACAATGGCGAATTGCACCGCGCGTTTGGAGCCGATGCGATCATCCAGCCAGCCGCCGGCGATCACGGCGGGGATGGCGATCACGTTCAGCGCGATGCCGAACAGGCCCAGCTCCGTTGTGCCCCAGCCGAATATGCCCGCGGCATAAATGCCGCCAAAGCCGATGATCGCCACCAGTCCGTCGTAGTAAATCATGTAGGCGATCAGGAAACGCAGCAGGTTTCCGTATTCGCGCATATGCCGCACGGTGGCGAAGACCTGCGCGATGCCGGCTTTCGCCACGGCCAGGAAAGGCTGACCGGAGCCCGGACGGTCCGGCGTGAACAGAAACATGGGCAGCACGAACAATGCCACCCAGAGCGCCGTCGCCGGACCGATGATGCGTTCGGCTTCGAAGCTGTCGCGTTTCAAACCCAGCAGCGCCTCGCCTTCAGGCGGTTTGATGCCAACCAGTTCGGGCTGCGAGACGATCAGCACGGCAAACAGTGCGATCAGCCCGCCGGCATAGCCCAGCCCCCAGCCGATGCCACTCAGCCGCCCGACATGGCGCGGCGTTTCCAGCGCTGGCAGCAGCGCATTGTTGAACATGATGGAATATTCCGCCGCAATATTGGCCAGCACCAGCCCAAGGATCACCAGCGGCAACAGCTGCAATTGCCCGGGCTGGGCCAACCACAACAACGCACAGCCGAAGGCCAGCAGAATCTGGAAGAAGAACAGCCACGGCTTGCGGCGGCCGCCGGCATCGGCGATGGCCCCCAGAAACGGCGCACCCAATGCCACCAGCGCCGCCGAGAAGGCCATGGTGAAACCCCACAGCGATTGCCCATCGACCGGATCGCCGATCACCTTGGCCGTGAAATAGGGAGCGAAGATGAAGGTAGTGATGACGGTGAAATAAGGCTGGTTTGCCCAGTCGAACATCGCCCAGGACAGCCGCGCCAGCCATGAGGCTGGGGTCTTTTGACTCTCTTCCGGCTGTCCCGCCGTCCTGATTACCGTTCCCCCCGCCGCGGCCATCACATGCTTTCTCGTTTTGCCTGTTTACGCGCCATCCTAGTCCGCTTCCCCAAGGCTTCACCAATATTAATTTAGCGCTATACGATTGCCATGACAGCGCCATGACGCCCAGCACGCGCAATGCATCGGCTGGATTGACCGTCAACCAATTGGTCCGGATGGTTCGACCGCAGCGTGCGAAAAGACGTGCTGCGTGACCGGATCAATCGCGGGGCCATTGCCCTTTTCCGCGCCAGCCCGTTTTTCGCGCGACTTGGTCTTGCCAAATCCGGTCATACGATGACAAACTATTTTCAATGCGCGGTTTCCTCACGCCGAGGGGGCGCATGATCCAACGGGGAGATTATCGAATGTCTTACAAGACGTGGCTTAGCGCTGCCGTGGTCGGCGGCGCACTGGTGGTTGGTGCGCAGGGTGCGGCGCTGGCCCAGACCAAGTGGGATCTGCCGGGTGCCTATCCGGCGGGTAACTTCCATACCAAGAACATGGTGCAGTTCGCCGAGGACGTGAAAAAGGCATCCGGCGGCAAACTGGAGATCACCGTGCATCCGGGCGCCTCGCTGTTCAAGGCCCCCGAGATCAAGCGCGCGGTGCAGACCGGCCAGGTCCAGATCGGCGAAGTTCTGATGGTCAACATCGAGAACGAGATTCCGGTCTTCGGCGCCGACGGCGTGCCCTTCCTCGCCACCAGCTTCGATGCCGCCGCCAAACTGTGGGCCGCGCAGAAGCCGCTGATCGAGAAGAAGCTGGCCGATCAGGGCATGACCGCGCTGTATGCCGTGCCGTGGCCGCCGCAGGGCATCTATTCCAAGAAAGACATCAACAAGGTCGAGGACCTGAAGGGCGTCAAATGGCGTGCCTACAGCCCGGCCACCTCGCGCATCGCCGAACTGGTGCAGGCACAGCCGGTGACCATCCAGGTCGCCGAACTGGCGCAGGCGCTGGCCACGGGCGTGGTCGACACGATGATGACCTCGGGTGCAACCGGCCGTGATTCCAAGGTCTGGGAAAGCCTGACCCATTATTACGACACCCAGGCCTGGCTGCCGAAGAACCTGGTCTTCGTGAACAACGATGCCTTCAAGAAGCTGGATGCCGCCACCCAGAAGGCCGTGAAGGACGCTGCCGCCGCTGCCGAGAAGCGCGGCTGGGAGACGGCAAAGGCTGAAACCGAGTCGGCCAAGGCCGATCTGGTCAAGAACGGCATGAAGGTGCAGCCGCCGAGCGCCGAACTGAAGGCCGGCCTTGAGAAGGTGGGCGCCACCATGATCGATGAATGGGTCAAGAAGACCGGCGCCGATGGCAAAACCATCGTCGACAACTACAAGAAAATGTAAATCCCAGCCGGGCGGGCCTCAAAACCCGCCCGGCGCTTTTCTGCCATCGAGTCCCTCCATGCAATCTCCGCTCGCGCCGCTCTACCGGGCCAGCCTCTGGCTCGCCGGCCTGTTCATGATCGCCCTGCTGGCGACGATCATCCTCAGCATCCTCGGCCGCCAGTTCAATTTCTACATCCGCGGCATCGACTCCTATGCCGGCTATTTCATGGCTGCGGCATCCTTCCTGGCGCTGGCCGGCACCCTGGTGAAAGGCGACCATATCCGCGTCACCCTGGTGATCAGCCGCTTCACCGGAAAGTCGCGGCGCGGCCTGGAGCTGTTCTGCCTGGCCCTTGCCGTGCTGATCAGCGGTGCCTTCGCCTTCTACAGCGTGAAGATGGCCTGGTGGTCCTACAAGTTCAACGACATCAGCACCGCGAACGATGCGACGCCGCTGTGGATTCCGCAGCTTGCCATGGCGCTCGGCACGGTGATCTTCTGCATCGCCTTCATCGAGGAACTGGTGCTGGTCCTGCGCGGCAAACCGCTGGGTGCCCAGAATGCCGAACTCGCCCGCACCGAATAGGCCCTGACATGGACCAGATCGTTATCGCCGTTTTCCTGATCGCCGCCCTGTTCGCGCTGTTTGCCGCCGGTTTGTGGATCGGCCTGGGCCTGCTGGCCTGCGGCTGGCTTGCCATGGCCCTGTTCACTTCTCGGCCGGTGGGCGATGCCATGGTCACCACCATCTGGGGCGCCAGTTCGAGCTGGACGCTGACTGCCCTGCCGATGTTCATCTGGATGGGCGAAATCCTGTTCCGCACCAAACTGTCGGAAGACATGTTCCGCGGCCTGGCGCCGTGGATGACACGCATTCCCGGCCGCCTGCTGCACACCAACGTGATCGGCTGCACCATCTTCGCCGCCGTCTCCGGCTCTTCCGCCGCCACCTGCGCCACCATCGGCAAGATGAGCATCCCGGAACTGCGCGCGCGCAATTATCCGGAAGACCTGGTGATCGGCACCCTGGCCGGCGCCGGCACGCTGGGCCTGCTGATCCCGCCCTCGCTGATCATGATCGTGTACGGTGTCGCTACCGACGTCTCGATCTCCAAGCTGTTCATCGGCGGCGTGCTGCCCGGCATCCTGCTCGGTGCGCTGTTCATGGGCTACATCATTGTGTGGTCGCTGCTGAATCCGGGGCGGATTCCGAAACCGACCGAGCGATACACCTTCCGGCAGAAAGTCTGGGCCTCGCGCCACCTGCTGCCCACCGTCGGCCTGATCATTGCCGTGCTGGGTTCAATCTATACCGGCATCGCTACTGCCACCGAGGCTGCCGGCCTGGGTGTCGTCGGCGCGCTGATCGTGGCCAAGACGCAGGGATCGCTGACCTGGAAAACTTTTTCCGACAGCCTGCTGGGCGCCACGCGCCTGAGCTGCATGATCGCGCTGATCCTGGCCGGCGCCGCTTTCCTGACGCTGGCCATGGGCTTCACCGGCCTGCCGCGTCATCTGGCCGACTGGATCGACAAGATGGACCTGAGCGCCGGCGCGCTGATCGTCGTGCTGATGGTCTTCTACATCGTGCTGGGCTGCTTCCTGGACGGCATCTCGATGGTAGTGCTGACCATGGCCATCGTGCTGCCGATGATCGAGCGCGTCGGCATCGATCTGGTCTGGTTCGGCATCTTCCTGGTTCTGGTGGTGGAAATGGCGCAGATCACGCCCCCGGTCGGCTTCAACCTGTTTGTGCTGCAGGGCATGACCGGGCACCAGATCACCTACATCGCCAAGACAGCCTTCCCGCTGTTCCTGCTGATGTGCGTGGCCGTGGCATTGATCTATTTCGTGCCCGGCCTGGTCACCTGGTTGCCGAACCAGATGATCGGCGGGGTGAAGTGAGATAGACGATGCTGCCCATAACTCGTTTTCCCGGCATGGCGCCGGGCCGCAGCCGCGCCGTGGCCTATGGCAACCTGGTCTTCACCGTGGCCGTGGCCGATACGGCCGAACAGGACATGCGCCGACAGACGCAGGAAACGCTGGCCAAGATCGAGCGGCATCTCACCGAGGCCGGCACGGATAAATCCCGGCTGCTGTCGGTGACGGTCTATATCGCCGACATGGCGCAGAAGGCCGCGATGAACGATGTCTGGCTTGGCTGGGTCGACCGCGCCAACGAGCCGCAGCGCGCCTGCATCGGCGCCACGCTGGAATATCCGCATATGGTGGAGATCGTCGTGGTCGCCGCGACGAAGGATTGACCGTCAGAAGCACCGTCAGAAACTGGGCGGCGTGCAGGCGCTGATCAGTTCGCAGGGTTCCTTGCTCAAGTTGCGGAACCTGTGCGGCTGCGCGCTTTCGAAATAATAGGCATCGCCCGGCCCCAGCACGCGGGCCTGGCCCGCCACGGTCACCTCGATGCGGCCGCGGATCACCACGCCGCCTTCCTCGCCCTCATGGCGCAGCATGACGCGACCGGTATCGGCTCCGGGGGCGTAGCGTTCAACCAGGATCTGCAGGGCCCTGCCGCTCAGGTCGGCGCCAATCTGGCGATAGCTGATCTTACCCTTGCCAACCTCCGCCAGTTCCTCGGCCGCGTAGAAAGCCTTGCGCGGCGCCGGCTGCTCCTCCATGGCGAAGAATTCCGCCAGACCCATTGGCAGGCCGTCCAGCACGCGCTTGAGCGCACCGACCGAAGGGTTCACCTGGTTCGACTCGATCAGCGAGATGGTGGCATTGGTCACGCCGGCCCGGCGGGCCAACTCCCGTTGCGAGAGTTTCCGGGCAATCCGCACGCCTTTCAGCCGGCTGCCGATATCGATCTCCATGCCACGACCCCATAATCCCTGTTTCAGTGTTTATTATATTTAACATATCTCTGTTTGATTTCAATAATTTCAATATTTTACAAGAGACAAGAAAAGCGTTGTTTCGGCATCTCAAACTCCCCGATTATCGACGTACTTTCATTCCTGCTCCCCTCTTTCTGTGCCGACCGGAGACACCCATGTCCGCCACTTCCGCCGCCGTCCCGAACGACCTCGAATCCTTCTGGATGCCGTTCACCGCCAATCGGCAGTTCAAGGCCAAGCCGCGCCTGCTGGTCGGTGCCAAGGACATGCACTACACCACCCATGACGGCCGCCAGGTGATCGACGGCAGCGCCGGTCTGTGGTGCGTCAATGCCGGCCATTGCCGCCAGCCGATCGTGGATGCGATCAAGAAGCAGGCCGCGGAGATGGATTTTGCGCCCACCTTCCAGATGGGCCATCCGAAAGCCTTTGAATTCGCCGCCCGTCTCGCCCATCTCGCACCGGGCGACCTGAACCATGTTTTCTTCGCTAATTCCGGTTCGGAAGCCGTGGATACGGCGCTTAAGATCGCCATCGCCTATCACCGCGCCCGCGGCGAAGGCGCACGCACCCGTCTGATCGGTCGCGAGCGCGGTTATCATGGTGTCGGTTTCGGCGGCATCTCGGTTGGCGGCATCGTCTCGAATCGCAAGGTGTTCGGCCCGATGCTGGCCGGCGTCGACCATCTGCCGCATACCCACAGCCTGAAGGACATGGCCTTTTCCAAGGGCCAGCCCGACTGGGGCACGCATCTGGCCGACGACCTGGAGCGCATCGTCGCCCTGCACGATGCCAGCACCATCGCCGCCGTGATCGTCGAGCCGGTGGCGGGTTCAACCGGCGTGCTGGTACCGCCGAAGGGTTATCTGCAGAAGCTGCGCCAGATCTGCGACAAGCACGGCATCCTGCTGATTTTCGACGAGGTGATCTGTGGCTTCGGCCGCACAGGCGCCGCCTTCGGCGCCGATACCTTCGGCGTGATCCCCGACATGATGACGGTCGCCAAGGGCCTGACCAATGCCGCCGTGCCGGCGGCGGCGGTGTTTGCCCGCAAGCATGTGCACGACGCCTTCATGCAGGGCCCCGAGCACATGATCGAGCTGTTCCACGGCTATACCTACTCGGCCCATGCGCTGGCCTGCGCCGCCGGCATCGCCACGCTCGACCTTTATCGCGATGAAGGCATCTTCGAGAATGCCAAGGCGCTCACGCCCTATTGGGAGGAAGCCGCGCACAGCCTGAAGGGCGTGAAGAACGTCATCGATATCCGCAATTGCGGCATCATGGCGGCCATCGAACTGGCGCCGCGCGAAGATGGCCCCACCAAACGCGGCTACGAGGTCTTCGTGAAGGCCTATGAAAACGGTCTGATGGCACGCCTGACCGGCGATACCATCGCTCTTTCGCCGCCGCTGATCCTGAAGAAGCAGCATATCGACGATATCTTCGGCATCCTGAAGGACGCGATCCAGAGCGTGAACTGATCAGAAGCTAAACTGGCAGCCAGCGGCTCCATGGGAAAGCCCGACCTGGGAAACCAGGCCGGGCTTTTCGTTTGTTATTCGGGGAAATGCTTCCGATAAACTGGCTGCAGTTTGTCGAATTTCGTCCAGTAGGCCGGTGCCGGGTCGCCATTCATCTGGGCGACCAGAACACCCAGATGCACATGCCAGCCACAGGAAACCATCAACCCCTCACGGTTGCTTGTCAGGCGGCGATGCGTCAGCACCAGCACAACGTTCTTGCCCTGCGCTTCCAGCTCGAACAGGACTTCCGAGGCCGGACTGCCATCGCCGGCATCGCCCCAGGTCATGCCGAGCCTGTGCGGTGCCTCCAGCTGCGTGATCTGGCCGTTCATCGACATCGGCCCGGTAAAAGGCTGAAGCCATTCGGGCACGGCTTCGCCTTTCGGTGCCAGCCTGGCATTGTGGAAGTTGAGCGTCACCTTGCCGCCGACACGCAATTCCATTTCACCCGCCGCCAGCCAGGTGGCGCGCTTTTCCGGATCGGTGATGTATTCCCAGACCCGTTCGATGGGGCCCGGCAACAAACGTCGGAACCGTATAGCGCCAGATTCGAGTACCGTACCGAAGGCATCGTTGTCGATCACATGCTTCATCGAGAGAGTGTTCATCGCTTGCTTCCTTTCGCTGTCCTCTTGGCCGGAGCCGGCTTGCGCAACTCTGCCTCCAGGGCATCCAGCCGCGGCGCCCAGAAGCGGCGCACACGATCGAGCCAGGCATCGATCTCGGCCAGGCCCTCGGGATTGAGTTCGTAGATTCGCCGCTGGCCATCGACCCGCACCCGCACCAGCCCCGCCTCGCGCAGTACTTTCAGGTGCTGCGACACCGCCGGCGCCGAGATCGCAAAGCCTTCTGCGATCTCCCCGGCGGCACGTTCGCCGCGACCGAGCAGTTCCACGATCTGACGGCGGGTGGGATCGGCCAGGGCGGTGAAATGTTCCATGGCGCTTATATTTAAATTTTAACTTAATTAAGTCAATACTTATTTTTAAGCCACACGGCATCGTCTGGAAATTGTGAATTTCAGCTGGGAATGAAGAGCAATCCGGGATTAAGGATCACGCCCCGTATCGCGGCTGTCTTTTCTCACGGAAGGCGCGCAGGCCCTCGGCAAGATCGCGGCTCGTCAGGTGCGTCCGGAAGGCTAACAGCTCCGCCCGTAAACCCGACTGCACCGTGCCGTCATGCACGGCACGGGCCAGCGATTTCATATGCCGGAGCACTGCGGGGCTTTGCTGGCAATATTGCCGCGCTATCTCCAGCGCCCTGTCATGCAGCCGCTCCGGCGGAACCACCTCGTTGACCAGGCCCCAGTCCATGCATTGCCGGGCCGGAAACAGCTCGGCGCTGAACAGCATGTGCAGGGCATGCGCACCGTGCATTCTGGTCAGAAGTTGCACCGTCGATCCGGCGGCCGGAACGATAGCGTATCTGGCATGGCCATCACCGATTTTTGCCGTCTCGGAGGCGATGACGACGTCGCAGGCCAGGATCATTTCGAGTCCGCCGGCCACCGCAACGCCGTTCACGGCGGCCACGACCGGCACCGGCAGCGATCTCAGCTTTTCGAGCACTCTCTGGTTATAGGCGAGCGTGTCGAGCAGCGAAGGCGGATCGAGCGCCAGTTCCCGCCCGAATCCGATCAGGTCGCCGCCGGCGCAGAAGGCCCGGCCGGCGCCGGTAAGGATGACGACCCGCGTGGCTGCATCGGCATGCAGATCGTCGAGAACGCGGTCCAGCGCATCCATGACCTCTGGCGACAGCGCGTTCATGGCAGCCGGCCGGTTCAGCGTGATGGTGGCCACATGCCCTGAGCGGCTGAGCAATACGGGGTCCGCCGATGCCGCCTCATCCGATGGCATGGCCACAATGTCATATCGCTGCGGCAGGGGTTCCAGCGCGGCCCGCAACGCCCGGATGGCGCCATCATCCGATGTCGCGACCTCGACCCGCACCACCGTGTTCAGCTTCTCATCTTTTCCGACCTGGATCCTGGCCTCGACCGGATTGCCGAACACGCCCGCAATCTCGGTGCGCACCTTTTCCTCGATGGCGCGGTCGCGCAGATCGTTCTTGACGATCTTGCCCACGGCCGTGGTCGGCAGCGCCTCGATTGGGAATATCCGTTTCGGCCGCGCCGGCGGTTCGGCGATGGCGCTGGCGAGGTGCCGTTCCAGGGCGTCGATGTCGATTGCGGCATCGGGTGACGGCACGACGAACAGTACCGGCACCTCACCGGCATAGGCATCGGGCATGCCCACCGCGGCAGAAATCTGCACGCCGGGGAAAACATTGGCGACATCCTCGATGTCGGATGGATTGATGTTGTGCCCGCTGCGGACGATGAGGTCCTTTTCCCGGCCGGTCAGCACCAGGCGCTGGTCCTCGGTCAGGTAACCGACATCGCCGGTGATCAGCCATCCGTCGGAACTGCGGGTCTCCCTGTTATGCGCGGGATCGACATAACCCGGGAATACCTGTGGCCCGCTGACCTGGACCAGGCCGCTTTCCTGCGGAGCGCAGGCCGCGTCCCTGCGGGCGGGATCGAGACTGGTGATCCGCGTGCGCGCGAAAGGCGCCCGGAAGCCGACGCTGCCCTGCACCGGCACGGCGCGGCCCGGGTTGAAGGCGATGGCGGCCGCCGTTTCGGTCATCCCGTAGGTTTCGTAAAGCCGGATGCCGGTGCGGGACTGGAACCGGTCGCTGACCGCCTTGGGGCAGACGGCGCCGCCGGTGAGGCCCATGCGGACCGAAGCGATATCGGCCTGCCCGACCGGCACTTCAGTGATGGCCGCAATCGAGGTCGGCACGCCGCCGACGATCGTCACCCCGAAGGCCTCGACGATCTTCCAGTAGGTCGCGATCACGCCCCTGTCGCGCAGGCCATAGGGCGACGGCACGATCATATGGCCGCCGGCAGCCAGCACCGACAGGCCCGCCGTGATCGTGCCGCCGACATGAAAAAGCGGAAAACCGTTGATGACGACATCGCGTTCGTCCAGGCCGTGGACCTGGGCAAAGCTCCAGGCGGCATGGATCTGGTTGCCATGCGTCAGCTGGACCAGCTTTGGCCGCCCGGTGGTGCCCCCGGTATGGAACAGGGCGCAGACCGTATCCCGGCCGGCCTTGTCCGCGAAATCGAGGCCGTCGTCGCGGCAGCGTTTCTGCTCGGCCTGGAAATCGAGCTGGCCCGGGGCGACCCTGCCCGAGGCGCCCAGCACCACAATGTTGCGCAAGGTGGGCGTCAGGGCGATCACCTCGTTCGCCTTGCGCCAGACCTCGCCGTCCAACTCCTCGGCCGGGATGACCAGGGTTGTCGCCCCCTCCGCGGCGAGCAGGTCGGCAATGACCGGCGCATTCAGCAGGTAGTTGATCGTGCTGGCCACGCCGCTGGTCTGCGCGCCGTAAAGCGCCTCGACCATGCCGGGCAGAATGGGTGTCAGAAAGGCAACGACGCCACCATCTGCATCAAGTCGGTGGAAGAAATTGGCCGCGCGCAGGATCGCCCGGTACAGCTCGGCATGCGACAGGGTGATGGATTGGCCCGCATAGCCCCCGGCGGCGATCATGGTCAGCGCCGGCCGGGAGGGATGCAGCGTCGCCGTGGCACGGAACAGCTCGAGCAGCCTGCGCGCCGGGACCAGCGCATCATACGGCATCGCCTCAAGCGCTTCGATATCCGCAATCGATGTGATGGTCCGGATCGCCCGCGTCGTCTTCATGTCCTTACCCCGGACGGCTCAGTGGACAGCCGCATACATGATGGTTTCCTCATCGGCCTGCCCGCCGGTGAATTCCTCGACGATCCGGCCCTGGCGCGACACCAGGATGCGGTCCGACAGATGCAGTATTTCCGGCAGGTAGGAGGAAATAACCACCACCGCCATGCCCTCATCGGCCAGGCGGTTGATCAGCTGGTGGATCTCGGCGATGGCGCCCACGTCGACGCCCCGGGTCGGCTCATCGAATATGATCAGCTTCGGTTTCTGCACCAGCGCCTTGGCCACCACCACCTTCTGCTGGTTGCCGCCCGACAGTTCGATGACGCGGGCATCCGAATTGATCACCTTGACGTTCAGCGCCTTTGTCCATGTTTCGGCCAGCTGCCGCATCTCCGAGACGCTGACGATCCTGGACCGGCTCTGTCCCCCGGCCATGGCGGAGACATATATGTTCTCGGCCACCGACATCGTCTCGAAGAAGCCTTCCAGCTTGCGGTCTTCCGTGACGTAGATGATGCCGTCCCTGATGGCGGGCCGCGGCACCCGATAGCGCACCGGCCGGTCTTCCAGGCGAACCTGTCCGCCATGGAAGAAATCCCGCTTCATGATGCCGGCGATTACCTTGGCGGTTTCCGTGCGGCCCGATCCGATCAGGCCGAAGATGCCGGTGATCTGGCCCGCGAACACCGAGAAGGTGTTGTTGCGCACCATCGTGCCCATCGACAGATTCTGCACGCTCAGCACCTTGCGGCCCGCCGGCCGCGCGCGGCGCCCGCCGGTCTTGCCGTAGAGCTCGTCGGACAATGTCCGGCCGACCATGGCGCGCACGATCCGGTCCCGGTCGAAGCTTTCGGTCCGGTCGGTGACGACATGCTCGCCATCGCGCAGGATGGTGATGCGGTCGGATATCTGCAGCGCCTCTTCCAGCGCATGGGAAATGAAGATGATCGACACCCGCCGGGCCTGCAGCCGCTTCACCAGCGCGAAGAAGTGATGCTTCTCCTCGGGGGTCAGCGTGCCGGTCGGCTCGTCGAAAATGATCACCCGCGCCTTGTGGTGCACGGCGCGGGCGATCTCCACCATCTGCTTCTGGCCCGCGCCAAGGCTGGAGACCAGCGCGGTCGGATCGACCGGGAAGTTCAGCGATTGCAGGAACTGCTGTGCCGCGATGTATATGCCGCGCAGGCGATTGAACCATTTGGCATCGCCGAGATACAGGTTTTGCGCCACCGTGAGTGACGGGACCAGGCTGGTTTCCTGGTACACCATGGCAATGCCCTTGCTGAGCGCATCGGATGGCCCGCCCAGTTCCACCGGTTGTCCGTCCAGCAGGATTTCGCCCGTCGTCGGCGTGACGACGCCGGCCAGCATCTTCGTCAGCGTCGACTTGCCGGCGCCATTCTCACCGAGCAGGGCATGCACCTCGCCCTGTTCAAGGGTGAAAGAGACATCCTTCACCGCGGGAACGCCGCGATATTCCTTGGTACCTTGTCTGAGTTCCAGGATCGTCGTCATGACCGGGCCTGCCTTTACGCGCCGATATCGATTCTGACGACGACATCGTCGCCGCGGGATGCCGCATACAGCGCACCGTCATGAAAGACGGCGCCGGTGATGCCATGGGTGATGCCATCGGCACGGCTCTGGAAACTGTCATAGGGCAGGCAGTTTTCATCCAGCAGAACGACCATGCCGAAAGACAATGTCGGTGCCCATGGCTTGAGGATGCCGAGATGTTTGACCCCGCCGCCCTGCAGCGGCTCGTAGAAGGAGCGGCCGCTGCGATAACTGGGCGCCACCCAGTAGCGCATGTCGACTTCCGCCATCATGC
Organism: Ferrovibrio sp.; assembly: GCA_046294345.1. Classification (GTDB taxonomy): domain Bacteria; phylum Pseudomonadota; class Alphaproteobacteria; order Ferrovibrionales; family Ferrovibrionaceae; genus Ferrovibrio. The sequence goes on along the minus strand of JBKBJT010000016.1, from coordinate 36,209 downwards.
GGCGCCGATATCGCTCCTCGCGCAGGATGAACTCCACCAGCTGGTTGCGCGGCGCGAACATGGTCATGACATAGCCCGCATCCGGTCCACGGCCGAGATGGCCGGGATAGCCCGGCAGGTCGGTCTGGATCACACGCCGCATGGCGCCGGTTGTCCTGTCCATGAGCACGACCCGGTGTTTCCAGCTTTCCGAGACGATCAGGCCATCGGCCGATATCGCCAGGCCGGCGGGAAACGCCAGGCCGGCGACGATGCGTTGATGTCCTCCGCCGCGCAGGTCGAACCGCCAGATGGAGCCGGATGCATTGCACTCCATCAGGTCGCGCTGCCAGGCGGAGGGCGGATTCCGGGCCGAACCGTGGCAGACATACAGGGTGCCGTCATGCTCGGCCATCGCCGTGGGACAGCGCGCGCCATCGCGGGCCGGCAGCTCGACGCCGGCGAATGTGCCACCGGCAATCACGACGCGGCCATCCTCAAGCCCCATGGCGATACCGCCGCCCACCGCGGCGATGCAGCTTATGTCGGATGGTGCATGGTGGATCACCTCACCAACCCCGCTGCCGATCAGCCGATGCAGCATGCTGCCGGAACTGACCACGACACCATCCCGGTCCACGGCAATGCTGCCGGGCGCGTGGATCGCCATGCGCACCGGTGCGTCGTCCAGCCGCCGGTTCGGCCGCAGCGCGCCATCCAGCGCCGGAACGGTGATCGCGCTTTCGCCACGGCCGAGAAAGGAATCCAGCGCGCGGGAGAAGAAGAAGCTCATTTTCCGCCCCAGTATGATTGCGGACCGGTCCAGTGCGGATCGGCATCCGGCAGCGGCAGCCTGCCGATCCGGTTGTTGAGGATGCCGCCGATATACAGATGCCCCCGGTGTTCGCGCATCGAGGTGATCATGGGATGGTTGCTGCCGCCGAAATCCCACAGCACATCGAGGATGCGGCCGTTTTCGTCGAAACGGACGATGCAGCCAGTGTTGATGTTGGGAAACAGCCATTCATCGGGCGCCACGCGCCGCGCCATGCGGCGCCGGAAACCGGGCATTCTGAGTGCAAGATCGAGGCTGGGTGTACGGATGCCAACCATGGCCAGCCAGTAGGTGCCGTCCGAGGCCCGGTTGATGTTGTCGGGATAACCGGGCAGGTCCGGGATGACCGTCTCGACGGTTCCCGCCTTGGGGCCGCCGAAATAATACCGGCTGACGCTGCAGCTCCAGGTCTCGGCGAACAGAAAGGATTCGCCGTCATGGGTCATGCAGATGCCGTTCGGGAAATTCAGGTTGCGCAGGATCGTGCGCGTCGTATTCGTGCCGGGATCGTAGCAGATAATGCGGCCGTTGCCGCGCGACTCCAGGCCATCGACCGGCCATTCATGCATTTCGTAGCGGATGGTGGCCTCGCTGAAGAATATCCGGCCATCGGGCGCGATATCCAGGTCGTCTGCCAGCCGCAGCCGCGCATCGTCGACAACCGAGAATGGCGTCCGGTTGGTTTCGTCGGTCAGTTTGGTTATCTGCCGGTCCGGGGCAATGCGGTACAGCCCCATGCCGCCGATGCAGCAGATCAATGCCCCGTCCCGGGCGAATGCCATGCCGAGCGGCCGGCCGCCGACATGGGCGAAGACTTCGTGCCGGCTGTAATCCGGCGCAAAGAACCGGACGATATCGCCCGTCCGCGTGCCGGCATAGATATGATCATTCTCGTCGAGAATGACATCTTCGGGGCCATCGATTTCGCCCAGGCCGATCAGCGATACATTGTGCAGCTTGTCGTTCAGCGCATAGGGCGAGGCCGACCCTCTTTCCGTACCGGGTGGATCGGGCAGGCGGCGGAATGCCGGCGAAACATAAACCTTGGCCAGCACCTTGTGCCGGTTTTTCAGCCAGCGCACATCGATGGCCACGGCTGCCAGAAGGATCAGGCCCAGAATCAGCGAATTGGCGCCGCTGCCGGCCCCGACCCGCACCAGTCCGTTGATGATGATCATCACGGTGATCGCGCCAAGCACGGCCTTGGCCGCCGAACCGCGGCCGCCGCCCAGGCTGTTGCCGCCCAGCACGGCCGCCGTCAGCACGGTGATCTCGAGGCCGATACCAACATCGGATCCGGCGCCACCCAGGCGGGCGGCGAACAGGAAGCCGGCCAGCGCGGCCAGCGTCCCGGAGAGGACATAGGTCAGGCAGACGGTGCGGCGGACATGGATGCCGACATTATGGGCGGAGCGGCGCGAACCGCCCACGGCCATCAGATGCCAGCCGGGCCGGGTGCGGCTGAGCACCAGATGCACGATGATGGCGATGACAATGAACAGCGCGAAGCTGAATGGAACCTCCGCGATCTTGCCGTCGCCGATGAAATCCCAGACGGCGGAATCGACGAAGCCGGCAGAGATCTGCACCGCGAAATGCAGCAGCAGCATGTCGACGATGGACCGCACGATGATCAGGGTGACCAGTGTGGTCAGGAAAGCCCGCAGGCGCAGATAGCCGATGAGCAGGCCGTTTACCAGCCCGACCGCGGCACCAACCGCCAGGGTGATTGCGAAGGCGAGGCCGACCGGCAGGCCGAAGATGTTCAGCATCGCCAGCGCCGTGATGTTGGCCAGCGCAAATACCGAGCCGACACTGAGATCGATGCCGCCGGCCAGCATGACGATGGTCATCGCGATCACGACGATGCCGAATTCGCCGAGCTGGCGCGTCAGCGCGGTCAGGCTGCCGAGGCTGAGGAAATCCGGCACGGCGGCGCCGAAGCCGGCCAGAACGACAATCAGGATTGTGAAGGGGATCGCGTTGTCGATCCATCTTTTCGCGAGGATTTCGCCAACGATATGGTCTGGCACCAGCCTGTAGCGCCAGTAGGTAATGGTATCTGCTATCGACATCTGCGACCCGGATCTGGAAATCAGGTCCGGAACCGGGCGCCTGCCTATGGGCATTCCCGGTCCCGGAGAGTGACGCGCGCTACTTCTTGGTCTCAAGCGTCCAGCAGGCACCGGGCTTCATGTTTTCCTTGTTGATGAAGGTGAGCGGCGAGAACAGGGTCGTTTTCGTGGCACCCGGCTTTGGCTTGTTCTGGAACAGCGTCTGGATGATGTTGGCGATGTCGCGCGCTTGGGCGGGCACGTCGTAGCTGACCACCTCGCTGTAGAGATCCTTGTTCAGGTTGTCGCAGGCAGCCTGGTTGCCGCCGCCCTGGGTGATCCAGTACACCTTCTTGTTGGCCTCACGGATCGCCGCGCCGGTGCCGACATCCATCACGTCCCAGAAACCGACGCCGCCGCACAGATCGGGATGCTGCTGCAGCACGGTTGCCATGATGCTCCTGGCCTTGGTGGCATCCCAGTCGGCGGCCTGGTTGGAAACCACCTTCATCTGCGGATTCTTGGACAGGACGTTGTCCAGGCCCTTCATCTGGTAGGCGCTGGCTGCGGCGGTCAGCACGCCCTGCATGATGGCGATCTTGCCATTGCCGCCATTCGCCGGACTGCATTTCTCGATCAGGCGGTTGGCGATCCGCTCGCCCATGCCGACATAATCGGCGCCGGCGAAGCCGTCGGTCGAATAGCTGGAACGCATGTTGACCTGGATGACGTAGATGCCGGCTTCTTCCGCGCGCTTGAGCAGCCGGGCATAGGACTGCACATCCGGATTGTGCACCACGATGGCATCGGGCTTTTCTGCGATCAGCGAGGTGATCGCCTGGGCGCCGGCATCGGTGTTCCAGTTCGGGTCGCGGATGTCGAACTTCACTCCGAGCGGCTCAAGCGCACTGCGGATACCCGCCGCCCAGCCTTCGGTGAGATCGAAGCCCATGGCGATCGGAACGAAAACGACCCGCTTGCCCTTGAAGACCTCGTAATGTGATGCCCGCGCGGGATCGTCGATCCCCGCAGCATTGGCCATGGTGCCGGCCGACATGATGACGGCTGCCGCAAGCAGCGCTGTAATACCCTTCATGGTGTCCTCCCGTTGGGTTTGCTTTTATTAAAACTAGATGTCGCCCTGTTGCGCGGTCTGCTCGTCTCTGGGATTGATGATCGTGTCGGCAACGATGGCTGCCAGCAGGATCAGGCTTTTGATGACGTTCTGGATCGTGTACTGGACATCCATGATCGTCATGCCGTTGATCAGGACGCCGATCAGGAGTGTGCCGACGATGACATTGCGGACTCCGCCCTTGCCGCCGGACAGGCCGATGCCGCCCAGGACGACGACGAGAATGACGTCGTAGACAAAGGTGGAGTTGGCCACGCGGATGTTCATGCTGGCCACCGATGTCGCGGTGACGAGCCCAGCCACGAAACCGATCAGGCCGGACAGCGCATACTGCATGACGATGACGGGGCGCACCGGGATGCCGGTGATCCTGGCGGCCAGCGGATTGTCGCCGATGGCGCGGATATAGCGGCCGGTCTTGACGTAGCGCAGGAACAGCGCGCCGAGCAGGCAGATGCCGCCGAACACCAGAACCGGCACCGGAATCCCCATGAAGGAGCCGCTGCCGATCCACATGATCGAGCGCGCGGCATCCGGCAGGTAGACGACATCGAGCGTGATCAGGAAATAGCGGCCGAAGCCGTAGATGAACGTGCCCATGGCCAGGGTCGCAAAGATCGCCGGGATTTCGACATAGGCGATCAGGAAGCCTGTGATGACCCCGGAGAGCAGGCAGAAGCCCAGGCCCAGCATGAGCGCGACGCCCAGTGGCGTGCCGGTGGTAACGAGGTGGAGCGTCCATGCAAGCGACACGGCCATCACGGCAACCAGCGACAGGTCGATGCCACGCCCGATCACCACAAGCGCCATCGCGATGCCGAGGATCCCCAGGACCGAGACGCTGCGCACCAGCGCGAGCAGATTTTCCGCAGTCAGGAATCCCGGGAGGGAAATGGCGAAGGCTGCCGTTAGGATAAGCGCCAGCACCAGCACGATGCGCTCCTGGGTCAGATTCGCCGCGCGGAGCATGCGTTGTTTTCCTCCCAACCGGTTTTGAGCGGCGCATAAAGTGGGCCGCCGCCTTCCTATCACTGTCGGCCGCCGCCTTCTTTTCCATACGCGCAAGAATCTTGCCTGTCCGTGCACTGGCGATGTACGGCGGCGTTTTCCTGTTGCCCGACACCTGGGAATGGCAAAGAATGTCGATCGTCCGCCGTTCAAGTCCGAACGAGAATAAAAGCGGTCGCCGGCTTCGTACGGCAGGCCGCTGTCCATTGGATGGCGCGGGAGGAAATCATGGATCTGGTATTCTCAACCGATACACTGGATCGAGCCCAACGCTATGCCGCCTGGCGCGACGCCATCTGTGACGTTTACGTTCACGTAAACGTAAAGGCCGATGATCCGGACAACTACGACGGGTTCATACGCGAAACCCAGTTCGGCAGCGTGGCCATGACGGAATGTCTGCTGTCGCAGCAGCTTATCTCGCGGCGGAAAACCCATCTGTCGAAGCTGGACAAGGACTGCTACTACGTCCAATTCATCCAGACCGGGAGCATCAATGTCCTGCAGTCCGGCGACTCGTTCCTGACCACGGCGGGGCTCGGCGCCCTCTTCTGCGCCTCCGAACCCTATGACCTGGAATGCATGGGCAAGGTGAAGTCCTACTACCTCGAGATTCCGCGCCAGGCTTTCGGCAGCCGCTTCCCCGACGGCCAGGCACCGCTGGCTGCCACCATGAGCACCGGCCGCGGCCTGGGGCGCATCGCCGTGGAATTCTGCTCAACCCTGGCCGGCCAGGGCGTTGCTCTGGAAGCCGGCACACGGGCCAAGCTTGGCGAGGAACTGATGGACATCCTCGCCCTGGCTTTCGATTCCGCCCATCGGGATGAGCCGATGAGCGAGCAGGTCGTGCGGAAAGCACGCCTGCGATCCGTCAAGGCATGGATCGAGGATCACCTGTGTGATCCCGCCCTCAGTCCGGAGATTATTGCCAAGAGCAACGGCATATCGCTGCGCTATCTGCATGCATTGTTCCAGCTCGAAGGCCAGTCGGTATCGAACTGGGTATGGAACCGACGGATCGAACTTGGTCACGACATGCTGCTGCGCTCCGACCACAATGCCCGCTCTTTGACTGAGGTTGCCTATCGTGTCGGCTTCAGCAGCTCATCTCATTTCAGTACGATGTTCCGTCGCCGCTTCGGCATAAGGCCGTCAGATTTGATCCGTGGCAAAGCCTAATCCCGGCCGATTATTCCAAAACGCTACGGGATTTCACCGAACCGCCTTCAGTGACAGCTGAACGTCGCACACGGATATCGCCTTTTCTCGCGGCCGACGCTGCGCGCCTCTCTCAGTCTCATCTGCACTTCACATATGCGCGGTTTTCCGTCCTACATGGTCTGTCGCAGCAGGGGGCGCAGGGCTTTCAACGGACGCGTATTCAGGATGTCGTCCTTTTCCAGCCAGCCGCGACGGGCCTGACCGATGCCATGACGCAGGTTGGCGAAATCCGCCGCACGATGGGCATCGGAGCTGACCGCAACCAACACACCTTCATCCTTCGCCTGTCGGCAATAGATATCGAGCAGGTCGAGCCGCTCGGGATGGGCGTTCAGTTCCAGATGGCAGCCACGCGCCTTCGCGTGCCGGATCAGCCGCGCCATATCGACATCGTAAGGCTCACGATCTGGAATCAGGCGGCCGGTGGGATGGGCCAGGATGGTGAAATGCGGATGATCCATCGCCGTCATGATCCGCGCCGTCTGCCTGTCGCGGCTCAAACCGAAGCCGCTGTGCACGGCGCCGATCACCAGATCGAGCCGACCCAGAACATCATCGGGTAGATCCAGCCGGCCGTCGTCGAGGATATCGACCTCGATACCCTTGAGGACAGTGATGCCCGACGCTGTTTCGTTGAACCGGTCGATCTCTTCTATCTGCTTCAGCAGACGGCGTGCATCCAGCCCGTGGGCGATCCTCACCTTGCGGGAATGTTCGGTGATGGCAATGTAGTCGAGCCCGAATGCCCGCGCCGCCTCTGCCATGCCCGCGATGGCTTCCTGCCCGTCGCTCGCTTTGGTGTGGCAATGCAAATCGCCGCGTAAATCACGAAGCTCGACCAGCCGGGGCAGCTTGCCGGCCCGAGCCGCGTCGATCTCGCCACGATCCTCGCGCAGCTCCGGCGGAATCCACGGCAACCCGACAGCCTTGTATACCGATTCCTCCGTTTCGCCGGCCATCATCTTTTTGCCGCGGAAGACGCCATATTCGCTGATCTTCAGGCCACGTTCCTGCGCCAGGCGACGAATGACGATATTGTGGGCCTTGCTGCCGGTGAAATAGACCAGCGCCGCGCCGTAGCTGGCCGGCGGCACCACGCGCAGATCCACCTGCAATCCGCTGCGCAGAATCACCGTTGCCCGTGTGGTGCCGCTGGCGACAATCTGCGCCACTTCGTCATAGGTTGTGAATTTCTCGATCACCTTTGCGCTGGCCTTCGCGGTGACAAGGATATCGATATCCCCCACGGTTTCGCGCGCGCGGCGGTAGCTGCCGGCGATCTCGACCCGTATCACGCCAGGTATTGCCCGCAGATATCCAGCAAGCGACTCCGCATATTCGCCAGCAGTGGCCAGCTTAAAGCGCTTGCCCGTTTCGCTGTGTTTCACCAGCGCCTGCAGCAACCGCTGTTCGGTCTTGGCGCCGAAACCCGGCAAGCTGCGGATACGTCCATCGCGGGCGGCCCGCGTAAGCTGGGCCGGCGTATGAATATCGAGTTCGTCATACAGCGCCTTGACCCGCTTGGGACCAAGTCCAGGCAGCACTAACAGATCGGCAAGGCCGGCCGGCACGTCCCGGCGCAGCTTTTGCAAAGTCTGGCAGCGGCCAGTGGCGACGATCTCGCGCATCTTGCCTTCCAGGTCGGCGCCGATGCCGGGGATATGCGGCAAATCGCGGCCCTGCTGGATCAGACCGGCGATATCGAGGCTGCTGCCATCCAGCATGCGGGCGGCGTTGCGGTAGGCGCGAACACGGAAAGGATTTGCCGCCTCGATTTCCAGAAGATCGGCGATTTCGCGGAAGATCGCGGCAATATCGCTATTGTGAACGGTCATGGCCCGGCCCGGTTTGCCCTGCCAGTCTACAGCGCAAACCGCAGCGGTCCGACCGGATTCTTACCGCTCCGCCGTCTCGAAAAAACGCGGAAACAGCAGATTGTTTTCCAGGTGGATATGCTCCATCACATCATCCACCAGCTTGCGCGTGCCGGCATAAAGCGCCCGCCAGGTCGGGCAGGCACCCTCCGGCACCGTCCCGCCATCGGTCAGCGCCTCGATCAGCCGCAGCCGGTCGCCATGCTCCTCATGCTCGCCCTGCATCACCGCGATGGGATGCAGGATCATGGGATGCCCGCCCTGCTTCATCATCGGGAAGAGCATCATCTCTTCCTTCTGCATATGGGTGTCCAGTTCCTGCAGCGTTTCGGCCAGCAGGTCGGCCAGGCCGACCGGCGCATCCGGATGATCGCGATGCACGGATTCCACCCGCCGCGCCAGACGGATCAGTTCGGGCAGTTCCGCGCGATGCACGGCATGGTAGCGAGTGAGGATATGGTCGATCAGGTCAGCGGTGTTGGCTGGCGCCGAAGCCCCCGAAACCATATCCAGCGACTGCAATTCACCTTCCAGGTCCTCTACCGCCAGACCGCGCTTGGCAGCGGCCTCCTTCAGACTGACCCCGCCACCGCAACAGAAATCGAGCTTATGGGCACGAAAGATTCCGGTGGCACCCGGCAGGTGGGCGGCGATGTCGGCCAGGGTGCGCTCACTATAGGCTGATGACTGCATGATACGACGCGTCCTTCCTCTACTTGCGCTTTGCCGTCTTGGCCGCACCAGACGATGCCTCATCCATCCACGCCATGGCGCGCACGGCAGCGGGCAGTCCAAGCGTGGTGACGGCCAGCGCCGCCAGATGGTGCATGTCGGCCTGGCTCACGCCATCGGCTTTGGCGCGGCGGGCGTGGGATTTGGCTGCGCCCTGGGCCTGGGCTCCGACCGCCAGCGCCAGCTTCACCAGTCGCCGCATGCGGGCATCGAGCGGGCCGGATTCCGCGGCGGCAGCGCCGAGCGCTTCATAAGCCTGCCAGACCGCCTTGTGACGCGTGGCGAAGGTACGCGCAGCCGGCGGAAGGCCGGCAGGAATGGTGGAGCGTTTTGCCATGGCGATGTTCCTCTGTTCAGCCTGTATGTCAGCCCATATCTCAACCCGGGCGGCCATCGGTGCGGGGCGTTGTCAGCATGCGGGCATAGCCAGCCACGAAGGCCGCGAAGCCGGCAGACCAGAGCAGGCCGCTGGCTACCAGCAGTTCGTGGCTGAAGCCCATGTCCGGCCTCGCCGCCGCAACCACGCGCAGCAGGGCGCCGCTTGCGACCAGCAGATAGGCGGCCGTGGCCGCCGGCGGCGAGGCCAGCCGCCGGCCGGTATGGCCCAGCGAGGCGCGGGTCATCACCGCCAAGATCATCAGGCCGACCGCGCCGCTGCCCAGGGCGTGTATCCCGGTCGGGCCGGGCACCAGGCCGGCGGCACCGGCGGCCTCCAGCGTGAAGCCCAGTGGCAGGAACGCGTAGCCCAGATGCAGCGACCAGATGATCGGCAGCCGCAGGACTTCGCGCCGCCACCAGTGCAGCAGGCGTAAGCCATGCAGCAGCGCTGCCAGCAGATAGGCACTGACCTGAACAGGGACGGGCAGCGCCGCCAGCTTGGAGACCAGCGCCAGAACCAGGGCAATATTGGCCGCCAACCCCAGCTTCGGCGCCGGCACGATGGAGACGGCATGGCCGGCCTGCAGCAGGCCGCCGATGGTGAAGGCGGGGATGATACGCCCGCCGATGATGCCGATGGCCAGCAGGAAAAGCCCCAGCGCGCCCTGCAGACTGAGCATGGCCGTGTCCTGCCAGTCATAACGCAGGGAAAGATGCCAGAGCAGGTTCAGCCCGGTGAGCGCCGACAGGATCACGACAAACACGCCGTTGCGTCTGGCGTTGCGTTTCAGGATGCCCGGCGCGATGAAGGCGATCAGCAGCAGCCAGAAACCGATATCGGCCGCTGCGAAAAGTACGGGCCGCGACGACAGCGACAGGATCTGCGCCGTCAGCCAGAAGCTGACCAGCAGCAGCAGCCGGAAACCCCGCACCGGCCCGGCCTCGGTCCAGTTCGGCACGGCGGTGAGAAGAAACCCGGCCAGCGCAGCGGCGGCGAAGCCGAACAGCATGGCATGGCCGTGCCACAGCACCGGATTGTCGCCCAGCGGCAGATCCCAGCCGATGGCCCAGCCGGTAGTCCACAACAGGATGAACAGGCTGGCCTGCAGGCCGCAGAGCAGGAAGAACGGGCGGAATCCGCTTTGCAGGATGGCCGGCCAGCGCGCCGCAGCTCTGGCGCGCGCCTCGGATGCGGCGGATCGCGTCATCGCCCGACCAGTTCCATCAGGCCTTCGCAGCAACCGCAGGCCGGGGCCGGCAGCTCACCCGCCGCCACGGCGCGGAAGCGTCCGCTGGCGCCATCCAGGGCCTGGATCTGGCCATGCTGCAGATCGAAATGCCAGCCATGCAGAGCCAGTTTGCCCGCCTGCACGCGTTCGGCGATCCAAGGAAAGCTCTGCAGGTTGCGCAGCGACAGACCGACGGCGGCTTTTTCCAGCCAGCGCAGGCGTTCGGCCTCGCCGGCCTCGCTGGCGAGGTTCTCCATTTCCGTCACCATCTCGCCGGCCATGGCGACCCAGTCGGGCAGGAATTCGAAATCCGCGCTGCCGCCGCGGCGTTCGGCCAGAAACCTAATCCCGCCGCAATGCGAGTGGCCCAGCACGATGATGTGGTCGACCTCCAGCGCCCGCACGCCGAATTCCACAGCCGCGCTGGTGCCCTTGGGCACGCCACGCGGTTTTTCATAGGCCGGCACCAGGGCGGCCACGTTGCGGATCACGAACAGGTCGCCCGGTTGCGCTTCGGTCAGAAGGGCTGGATCGGAGCGCGAATCCGAACAGGCGATTACCAGGACGCGCGGCGACTGCCCCTCGCTGACCAGCTTTTCATAAGGCCGGTCGTCGCCTTCGAAGAAGCTGTCATGGAAATGCTCGAACCCGCGCAGCAGACGGCGCAGGGCCAGCGTGCCGGAACTTTGTTCGCGATCCGGCATGATGGCATCTCACTGCAACAACGGAGAATCGGCACCAGCCAGCGCCACGCCGGTGATATCGGCTTCGGCCGCCAGCACCGATATGTACTGGCGAATGGCGGTACGGAAGACCGACTCGGCCAGGTAATCCGCGACGCGCTCGCGTACCTGCTCGTATGCCATCTCGCGGCCGGCCTCGCGCTGCAAGAGCTGCAGCACATGGAAGCCATAGCGGCTGGGCACCGGCACTGGCGAAAGCTGGCCGATCTCCAGGCTGTCGAGGAAGGTCTCGAATTCCGGGATCGTGCTGCCGCTGGCGAACTGGCCCAGATGGCCGCCGGAGTCTTTCGATGGACAGGCGGAATATTGCTGCGCCAGCTGGCCAAACAGCTCCGGGTCGCCCTGCAGCGCCGCGACCAGTTTCTCGGCCTGCACCCGCGCGGCTTCGCGTTCTTCCTCGTCGTCCGGCATGGCCGCCAGCAGGATATGGCGGGCCTCGTAAAGCGACGGGCTGCGGAACTGGCCGGGGTTGGCATCGAAATAGCGCCGGCAGCTTTCCTCATCCGGCGCCGGCAGCGAGACTTCCGCCGCGATCAGACGGTCGATGGCATCCTCGCTTTCGCGGCCGAAACCCAAAGCTTCGGCGCGTTGCAGCAGCAACTCGCGCACCGCCAGCGCCTCGGCGGCGCGACGTCCGGCCTCTTCGGCCGTGGCGGCGGGGTGATACTGCATCTCGGCCAGAACGGCGGCCTCGTCGATGGCCGTACCATTCACGCGGATCACTTCCATGATACGCCTCCTTACAATGTCGGATTACAGGGTGGGACGGGCCGGCGAGCGGCGCCGCACCACCTGGTAGCTGCGGAACACATACCCCACCGGCACGCTCCAGATATGCACCAGGCGGCTGAACGGGAAGAGCACGAAGATCGTGATGCCCAGCACGAGATGCAGCTTGAACGGCCAGTCGACATTGGCGACCAGTTCGGCCGCGCCGCCACGGAAGGTGACGATGCGCTGCGCCCATTCCGACAGGGCCAGCATGGTGCCGCCATCGCTGTGCTGCACCGAGAATGGCAGCGTGGCGAGGCCAAGCACGAGCTGCAGCCACAATACCAGCAGGATAACGATATCCATCGACGACGACGTGGCGCGGATGCGCGGATCGGTCAGGCGGCGATGCAGCAGCATGGTCAGACCGATGAAGCAGATCACGCCGGCCGTGCCGCCAGATACCACGGCCACCATCTGCTTGGCGCCGGCGGTGATGAAATGCTCGTACAGCCAGTGCGGCGTGAGCAGGCCGACGAAATGGCCAAAGAACAGGAACAGGATGCCGATATGGAACAGGTTTGAACCCCAGCGAAGCTGGCGCGCGCGCAGCATCTGGCTCGAGCCGCTGCGCCAAGTGTATTGCCCGCGTTCGAACCGCACCAGGCTGCCGATCAGGAAGACGCTGAGGCCGATATAGGGATAGATCCCGAACAGGAAATGCTCGACATACTGCATCATGATCTGGTCCTCCGGTCTCAGCGCGGGGATGGATTGTTCATGGCCTGCACCCAGGCCGAGGCCTTGCCGCAGCCATTGCCGGCACGGCTCGGGTCATTCTCTGGCCCGAAGGTGACGGCGGCTTCCTCCCAGGCCTTGTCGAGCGCCTCGAAACTGTCGTCGTCTTCCTCGGGCGGCCGGACCGGAGCGACCACGGCACCGGCATCGGCCAGCGCCAGCAGCGCCGCCGGCACCGCGGCATACGCCGACTGGCGCTTTTCCAGCCGGTCGCGCAGCAATGCAAAAATAGGCGCCGCATCGCGCAGGATGTCGCGCGCCTCCTTCGGATCGATCTGGCTGAGGAATTCCAGCAGCAGCGGCAGGTAGTCGGGCAGCTCGCGCGGATGCGGCTCGAAACCATGGCTGCGATACAGCTCGATCAGCGCCACCATCGCCGGGCCGCGGTCACGCGAATCGCCATGCACATGCTCATAGAGATGCAGGGCGACGGAACGGCCACGGTCGAACAGGCTGGTGAAGCGTTCCTGCAATGCCATCAGGTCGGAGGCGCCAAGTTCGGCCGCCAGGTTGCCGAGCGCGCCGGCAATCTTGGGACTTGGCTTGAGGTCGGCCTCGATGATGGCGCGGATTTCCGGCAATGCCGCCTGCAGGTCGGCGGTGGGATAATCGAGCAAGGCAGACAGGGCTTTTAGGATGCGCATGATGATTACTCCCCGGCCGCGGCCTGCCGGCCCGGCGCGAACAGATTGGCCGGTTCCTTGCCACCCGAGCAGCCCGAACCGAAGGAAAAGCCGCAGCCGCCGCGCAAATCGAAGGCATTCTCGGCATATTCGCGATGGGTGGACGGGATCACATAACGATCCTCGTAATTGGCGATCGCCATGATCTTGTACATGTCCTCGACCTGGGCGAGGCTCAGGCCCACCTGTTCGAGTACGGCCTTGTTCTCCCTGGCATCGACATGGCGGCTGCGCATGAACACCCGCATGGCCATCATGCGCTCCAGCGCCTGCACGACCGGTTCTTCGGCACCCGCGGTGAGCAGGTTGGCCAGATACTTCACCGGGATGCGCAGGCTGCGCACATCGGCGATCTCGTCGGCCATTGCGATCTTGCCGGCATCGGCCGCCGCCTGGATCGGCGACAGCGGCGGCACATACCACACCATCGGCAGGGTGCGGTATTCCGGATGCAGCGGGAAGGCGATCTTCCAGTCGATCGCCATCTTGTAGGTCGGCGAATTGCGCGCCGCCTCCAGCCAGTTCTCCGGCACGCCATCGCGGCGCGCTTGTTCGATCACTTCCGGATCATGCGGGTTGAGGAAGATATCGAGCTGGGCCTGATAGAGGTCCTGCTCGGTCGGCGCGCTGGCCGCTTCCTCGATGCGGTCGGCATCGTACAGCAGCACGCCGAGATAACGGATGCGGCCGACGCAGGTTTCCGAGCAGACCGTCGGTTCGCCCGCCTCGATGCGCGGGAAGCAGAAGATGCACTTCTCGGCCTTGCCGGACTTCCAGTTGTAGTAAATCTTCTTGTAGGGGCAAGCACTGACGCACATGCGCCAGCCGCGGCATTTGTCCTGGTCGATCAGGACGATGCCGTCTTCCTCGCGCTTGTAGATCGAGCCCGAGGGACAGGCGGCGACGCAGGCCGGATTCAGGCAATGCTCGCACAGGCGCGGCAGGTAGAACATGAAGGTGTTCTCGAACTGCCCGTAGATTTCCTTCTGGATGCCCTCGAAATTCTTGTCCTTCGAGCGCTTGGCGAATTCGGTGCCGAGGATTTCCTCCCAGTTCGGACCCCACTCGATCTTTTCCATCCGCTTGCCGGTGATCAGTGACACCGGACGGGCCACCGGCATGGCTTCCGATTCCGGCGCCGTCTGCAGGTGGTCGTATTCGAACGTGAAGGGTTCGTAGTAATCGTCGATCTCGGGCAGATGCGGATTGGCGAAGATTTTCGCCAGGATGCGCCACTTGCCGCCGATGCGCGGCTCGATTTTGCCGCCGCGGGTGCGTTTCCAGCCGCCCTGCCACTTGTCCTGATTCTCCCACTCCTTGGGATAGCCGATACCGGGCTTGGTTTCGACATTGTTGAACCAGGCGTATTCGACGCCTTCGCGCGAGGTCCAGACATTCTTGCAGGTCACCGAGCAGGTATGGCAACCGATGCACTTGTCCAGGTTCAGGACCATGGCGATTTGAGCACGGACTTTCATGGGGCTGTCTCCTTGGTCTGTGCTGGCTTATTCGGCCGCCGCGGTGCTGGGCCGCGGACCTTCCAGCCAATCCACATTGGCCATCTTGCGCACCACGACGAACTCATCGCGGTTGGTGCCGATCGTGCCGTAGTAGTTGAAGCCGTAGCTGAGCTGGGCATAGCCGCCGATCATGTGCGTCGGCTTGACTGTGGCACGCGTCACCGAGTTATGGATGCCGCCACGGGCGCCCGTGATCTCGCTGCCCGGCACGTTCACGATCTTCTCCTGGGCGTGATACATCAGGATCATGCCCTCGTTGACGCGCTGGCTGACCACCGCGCGCGCCACCAGCGCACCGTTGGAGTTGAAGACCTCGACCCAGTCGTTGTCCTCGATCCCGGCTTTCTTGGCATCCACCTCGCTGAGCCAGACGATCGGCCCGCCGCGCGACAGCGTGAGCATCATCAGGTTGTCGGTATAGGTGCTGTGGATGCCCCATTTCTGATGCGGCGTGATGAAGTTGAGTAGGATTTCCGGGTTGCCGTTACTGCGCTTGCCATGCACCTCGGCCACGCTGCGCGTGTCGATCGGCGGGCGATAGGTGGTTAGGCCCTCGCCGAAAGCCAGCATCCAGGGATGGTCCTGGTAAAGCTGCTGCCGGCCGGTGAGCGTGCGCCAGGGGATCAGCTCGTGCACGTTGGTATAGCAGGCGTTGTAGCTGACATGCTCGGATTCCAGCCCGCTCCAGGTCGGCGACGAGATGATCTTGCGCGGCTGCGCCTGCAGATCGCGGAAGCGCAGCTTGTCGTCCTCGCGCGGCACCGCCAGATGGGTGTGATCGCGGCCGGTCGCCTTCGAGAGCGCCGCCCAGGATTTCACTGCCACCTCGCCGTTGGTTTCCGGCGCCAGCGACAGGATCACTTCCGCCGCCTCGATGTCGGTCTCGATCTTCGGCAGGCCATAGCTGACGCCCGGCTCGGCGACCTTGCCGTTCAGCTTGCCCAGGAAGTCCACTTCATGCTCGGTGTTCCAGCTGATGCCCTTGCCGCCATTGCCGATCTTGGTCATCAGCGGACCGAGAGCGGTGAACTTCTTGTAGGTGTTCGGATAGTCGCGTTCGACTACCGTGATCTGCGGCATGGTCTTGCCCGGAATGGGCTCGATCTCGCCCTTGCGCCAGTCCTTCGGCTCGAAGGCCTGACCCAGCTCGGCCGGGGTGTCGTGCATCAGCGGGGTGAGCACGATGTCTTTCTCGACACCGAGATGGCCCTCGCAGACGGTGGAGAACGTCTTGGCGATGCCCTTGAAGATTTCCCAGTCGCTGCGCGCCTCCCAGGCCGGATCCACCGCCGCCGACAGCGGGTGGATGAAGGGATGCATGTCGGAGGTGTTCATGTCGTGCTTCTCGTACCAGGTGGCCGTGGGCAGCACGATGTCGGAATACATGCAGGTGGTGGACATACGGAAATCGAGCGTCACCAGCAGGTCGAGCTTGCCTTCCGCGGCATCGCGCCAGACCACTTCTTCCGGCTTGCGGCCGCCCTCTTCCCCCAGATCCTTGCCCTGCACGCCATGCTGGGTGCCGAGCAGGTATTTCAGGAAATATTCATGCCCCTTGCCGCTGGAGCCCAGGATGTTGGAGCGCCAGACGAACATGTTACGCGGGAAATTGACCGGATTGTCCGGATCCTCGCAGGACATGCGGACAGTGCCGCTTTTCAGCTTGTCGATCAGGTATGGCCCGGGTTCCTGCCCGGCGGCCACGGCCTCCTTGGCCAGATGCAGCGGGTTGCGCTCGATCTGCGGCGCGCTGGGCAGCCAGCCCATGCGCTCGGCCCGCACGTTGAAGTCGATCAGCGAACCGGTCAGCTTCTTCGGCGCCACCGGCGAGAGGATTTCCTCCACCGCCAGCTTCTCATACCTCCACTGGCCGGTATGGGCATAGAAGAACGAGGTGGAATTCTGCTGGCGCGGCGGGCGGTGCCAGTCCAGCGCGAAGGCCAGCGGCAGCCAGCCGCATTGCGGCCGCAGCTTTTCCTGGCCCACGTAATGCGACCAGCCGCCACCCGACTGGCCGACACAACCACACATCGCCAGCAGGTTGATGATGCCGCGATAGTTCATGTCGGCGTGATACCAATGGTTCACCGCCGCGCCGAGAATGACCATGGACTTGCCCTTGGTCTTGTCGGCGTTGTCGGCGAAGGCGCGCGCTACGGCAACCACCTGTTCACGCGGCACGCCGGTGATGCGCTCCTGCCAGGCCGGCGTATAGGGCAGGTCCTCGTCAAAGCTTTTTGCGGTATTCGGATCACCGATGCCACGATCCACGCCGTAATTGGCCAGGAACAGGTCGTAGACCGCCGCAGCCAGAACCGGGCCATTTTTGGTCTCGATCCGCTTGACCGGAATCTTCCGCTCGATCACGTCGGGATGGACGCTGTGATTGAAGTGTTCATGGGCGATCCCGCCGAAATACGGGAAGGCCACCGCCTTCACCTCGTCCTCGACGCCCTTCAGGCCCAGCCGCAGCTTGGTCTCGGCGCCGCCGGCCTCCTTCTCCTCCAGGTTCCATTTGCCCTGTTCGCCCCAGCGGAAACCGATGGAGCCCAGCGGCGCGACCAGCTTGCCGGTCTTCTCGTCGATGGCGACGGTCTTCCAGTCCGGATTGTTGGTCTGCCCCAGATTATCGGCGAAATCGGAGCTACGCAGGAAACGGTCCGGCACCAGCCGGCCGTCGCGCTCGACCAGCATCACCAGGTTCGGCATGTCGGTATAACGCCGGCAGTAATCCTGGAAATATTCGCTGCGGCCCTTGGCGTGGTATTCGCTCAGGATCACGTGGCCCATCGCCATGGCCAGCGCCGCATCGGTGCCCTGCTTGGGGTGCAGCCACAGGTCGGCGAATTTCGACGCTTCCGAATAATCCGGCGTCACCACGGCAACCTTGGCGCCCTTGTAACGCACTTCCGTCATGAAATGGGCGTCCGGCGTGCGCGTCTGCGGCACGTTCGAGCCCCACAGCATCAGGAAGGTGGAGTTGTACCAGTCGGCCGATTCCGGAACGTCGGTCTGCTCGCCCCAAGTCTGCGGCGAGCTGGGCGGCAGGTCGCAATACCAGTCGTAGAAGCTCATGCAGACGCCGCCGATCAGCGACAGATACCGGCTGCCGGCCGCATACGACACCATCGACATGGCCGGGATCGGCGAGAAACCGATAATACGATCCGGCCCGAAAGCCTTGATCGTGTATGCGTTCGAGGCGGCGATGATCTCGTTCACCTCGTCCCAGGTGGCACGGACGAAGCCGCCCATGCCGCGGGCCGACTTGTATTCCTTCGCCTTGGCCTTGTCCTCGACGATGGACTGCCAGGCCGCCACCGGGTCGCGATGGGTCTGCTTCGCCGCGCGCCACAGCCGCATCAGCCGGCCGCGAATCATCGGATATTTCACGCGGTTGGCGCTGTAGAGATACCAGGAGTAGCTGGCACCGCGCGAGCAGCCGCGCGGTTCGTGGTTGGGCAGGTCGGGCCGCGTGCGCGGATAATCGGTCTGCTGGGTTTCCCAGGTGACAATGCCGCCCTTCACATAGATCTTCCACGAGCATGAACCCGTGCAGTTGGCGCCATGGGTGGAACGCACGATGCGATCATGGGCCCAGCGGTTGCGGTAGGCGTCTTCCCAGGAACGATCTTCGGTGGTGACCAGTCCGTGCCCGTCGGAAAACTCGCCGACCTGTTTGCGGAAGTATGTCAGACGATCGAGAAAGCGGCTCATGGTTGGGGCTCCATTGAGGTGATCAGCACGGACGCTCGGCACCCTTGCGGGCGTAGTACCACCAGTTGATGCCGACATTGACCGCGTAATAGAAGGCGGCCCAGTAGAAGAAGGCATTCGGCGATCCGAACAGCGTCATCGAATAACCCAGCATGATGCCGGCGGCGAACGGGCCATAGGCGGCAATCGCGCTGGTCCAGCCGATCACGCCGGCGGCCTGACGCGGCTCGAACAGCATCGGCATCTGCTTGAAGGTCGAGGCGTTGCCGATGCCGGAGAAGAAGAACAGGCCCAGCATGAAGGTGAGGAAATACGGGAAGTCGGCCAGTGAGGTGGGCGAGGTGTAGAAGGTGACGCCGACGGCGCAGGCAATCAGGCCGATGCCCGACCATTGCGTGACGATGGCGCCGCCAAAGCGGTCCGACAGCGGGCCGGCGATCACACGCATGATCGAACCGATCAGGGGCCCGAGGAAGGCATAGGCCAGCGGATCGGGGGCGTTCGGGAAACCGCCATAGGTCTGGCGGATCAGCAGCGGAAAGGTGGCCGAGAACCCCGAGAACGAGCCGAAGGTCATGACATACAGCGTCGTCATGAAGAAGCCGTGCTTGAGCTTGAAGATATCAAGCTGGTCGCGGAAATTAGCGCGCACCGGCACGCTGCGCAGCATGAACCACGCCAGGATGCCGAACAGCGCGATCAGCGGCACATAGACCAGCGCGGCATTCTGCAGCCAGATCTTGCTCTGCA
Source organism: Ferrovibrio sp. (assembly GCA_046294345.1). GTDB lineage: Bacteria > Pseudomonadota > Alphaproteobacteria > Ferrovibrionales > Ferrovibrionaceae > Ferrovibrio. The sequence goes on along the minus strand of JBKBJT010000016.1, from coordinate 16,842 downwards.
CGCCCCCGCGGGTGAAGTCCAGCGGCTCGCCCGCCAGACTGCCGAACAGCGCCATGCCGATGATCCAGGGCGTGACGAACTGCACGATGCTGACGCCGAAATTGCCGATGCCAGCCTGGATGGCCAGTGCCGTGCCCTGCAGGCGCTTGGGAAAGAACAGGCTGGTGCTGGGCATGAAGGACGAGAAATTGCCGCCGCCCAGGCCGGCCAGGAAGGCCAGCGTCATCAGTACCCAGTAAGGCGTGGTGGGATCCTGCACGGCATAGAACCAGCCGATGGCAGGGATCAGCAGGCTGAGCGTGGAGATTGCCACCACGTTGCGCGTGCCATAGAGCGGCACAAGAAAGGTCTGGATGATGCGCAGGCTGCCGCCGGCGAGACCGGGCATGGCGGCCAGCCAGAACAGCTCGCTCTGGGTCAGCTTGAAGCCGGCGCCGGGCAGGCGCACCACCAGGGCCGAGACCATGAACCAGACGATGAAGGCCATGGTCAGGTTGGCCGTGGTGATGATCAGGGTGCGCCAGGCAATCGCCTTGCCGGTGCTTTCCCAGAACTGGGGGTTTTCGGGTTCCCAGCGGTTCAGCCAGGCCCCCTTGCGGACGGGAGCGTTGTCGGTGGCGAGGGTCATGGTTCAGGCCTCCTTGGGCCGTACGGAAGCGGCCGCCGCCGGCGATGCGCCAGCCAGCTTGGCTGGCGCGCCGCCTTCGGCGAGTTCGGGCAGATCCTGCGGGCCACGCAGGGCCGGATGCTTGCGACGCTCCATGCGGATGATGGCGAAGTGCATCCAGGTCAGCGCCGTGGCGACCAGGATGAACAGCAGCATGAAGCAGCTGGTCCACACGCCGACGATGTCGTTCAGCGCACCGAAGGCAATCGGCAGCACGAAACCGCCCAGACCGCCGATCAGGCCGACCACGCCGCCCACCGCGCCCACATGGCCGGGGTAGTAGACCGGGATATGCTTGTAGACCGCGGCCTTGCCCAGCGACATGAAGAAACCCAGCACAAATGCGATCACCGTGAACGGGATGAAGCCGATGGCGATGGTGAAGGTGATCGGACCCTTGATACCGTGCACCGTGTAGTCGGTGGCCGGATAGGACAGCAGGAAGGTGCAGATCACCGAGACGATGAAGGTCCAGTACATCACCCGGCGGGCGCCGTATTTGTCGGACAGCACGCCGCCATAAGCACGGAACAGGCTGGCCGGGATCGAATAGGCCGCGCCCAGCATGCCGGCGGTTTTCACATCGAGCCCGTAGACGCCCATGTAGTAACGCGGCAGCCACAGGGCCAACGCGACGAAGGCGCCGAAGACGAAGAAATAGTAGAGCGAGAAGCGCCAGACCTGCAGATTCTTCAGCGGCGCAAGCTGGGCCAGCAGCGGCTCGGGCTTGGCACCCGTGCGCTTGCGTTCGGCCAGCGCGGGGTCGTCCTTGGTGAAGAGCAGAAAAGCGATAGCCATGACCAGGATGGCGACGGCCCAGATCTTGGCCACCATCTCCCACCCGAAGGCCACCATCACGAAGGGGGCGACAAATTTGGTGACGGCTGCACCCACATTGCCCATGCCGAAGATGCCGAGCGCGGTGCCCTGCTTTTCCTTCGGATACCATTTCGACACATAGGCGACGCCGACCGCGAACGATCCGCCGGCGATGCCGACGCCGAGCGCGGCGAGCAGGAAGGTTTCGTAGGAATAAGCCGAGGTGAGCAGCCAGGTGGCGATTGCGGCCGCCACCATGACGACCGTGTAGACGAGGCGCCCGCCATACTGATCAGTCCAGATGCCGAGCAGCAGGCGGCTGAGCGAACCGGTCAGGATCGGCGTGCCGATCAGCAGGCCGAACTGAGTCTCATTGAGACCGAGGTCTTTTTTGATCTGGATGCCGATGATCGAAAAGATGGTCCATACGGCGAAGCAGACGGTGAATGCCACCGTGCTCATGACCAGGGCTGAGGATTGGCCAGCGGGGCTGGCGGCGGGGACAGATTGAGAGGCCATCGTGTCTTCTCCTGCATCCCGAATGCAGAAGCGGGATGCGAAGCCACGATGTGTGAGGCAGCGGGAAAACCGATTGCGTTAGATCAAGCCTCCTGCCGTGCCGGTTTTTTTGCAGCGCGATAACTTGATTTCTGTCAAAATACGCTGGTTCAGCCTACCGGACTATGCTTGATATCGGTCAATGCCCTGTTTGGCACAGCATCTATCCTGCCCTCGCTGACGGAGGTGAACCATGCGCGCTGTTGACCAGGAACTTCTGGAAAAAACTGAGATTTATCAAAGGCTCGACCCTGCCATTGTCGAACGCCTGGTCCGCGATTGTCCGGTGCGCGAATACCCCAAGAACGCCATCCTGACCCAGCAGGGCGATGCCTCGGAATACGTTCACCTCATCCTCAGCGGCCGCGTCGCACTCATGGCGGAATGCTGCGATGGCGAAACGACCGTCGTGACCACGATGGGTAGCGGCGAGATTTTTGTCAGTCCCGCGACAATCCTGCAATTGCCGTATCTGGTGACCGGCAAGACCACGGTGCCCTCCCGAGTGCTGCTGATTCCCAGCGCGCGGTTCCGCCAGGCCCTGGAAACCGAGCATGCCCTCGCCCTGATGATGGTCGACCGGCTGGCCCGCCACTGGCGCCTGCTGGTGGAACATCTGCGTGAGCTGAAGCTGCATACCGCCACCGAACGCCTGGCCAGCTATCTGGTGCGCCACAGCCCGGTCAGCAGCGGCCCGGCCAGTTTCCGCCTGGCCGACGACCGCAAGACCATCGCGGCCGAACTGGGCATGAGCTCGGAATGCCTGTCACGCACCTTCCAGCAGTTGCGGGGCTATGGCATCCGGGCCAGCGGCAGCCGGATCGAGATCGCCGAGGTACGCAAGCTGCGCGACCTTTACCGGCCCGTGGCCCGCGCGGCCTCGGCGGGTCGGGGGACCACCGACGAGATCAGGAAACGGGAACCTGCGACACTGAACTGAAGTGCCGCAGGATCATCCGTATTATTTGTAAGCGGCGCAGCCTTCGCAGACCGTGCCGCGCACGTCGCCCTTCAGGTGCGCCCGGCGCAGATCCTGGAAGACCGGCGAATTCCAGGCCTCGGCGAAGCCTTCGGCCGTCAGGTCGCCCATATGAAAACGGCCGTCATGGTCGAAGCAGCAGGCCGAGAGCTTGCCGTCCCAGGTGATATGCCCCTCGGTGAAGACCGCCCAGCAGGGCAGCGGATCGCGTAGCGCGGCGGCCCGGCCACGGTTGCCGGCCACCGCCGACCAGCCGCGCATGTCTTCTTCGCCGCTGACCAGATCGGCCTGGCTGTAGAGCGGCAGGGCATAAACCTCGTCGACATAGGGCCGGATTTCATCGAGCGCCTTCTGCATGCGCTCGCCCTGCTCGCCGTCATACTCGATGTAGGAGGCATACAATCCGCAGCCATAACCGGCTTCGTCTCGGATGGCGCGGGCGGCACGGATATTGGTCTTGATCGCCTCGAAATAGCGCGGCTTCACGCCGGCCACATCGCTGAACTGTTCCGCATCGGCATAGTTATAGGAGAATTTCAGCGAATCGAGACCGGCTTCCATGCAGGCGCGCACCCGCTCGGGCGTGGCCAGAGAGCCATTGGTGGTGAGGAAGACGTACGGATAGCCGCAATCCTGCTTGGCATAGGCCACCGCCTCGGGCAGCCAGGGCACCATGAATGATTCGCCCAGATAAAACAGGCCAAGTTCCTCCACGCCGGCATCGCGCATCTCGCGCACCAGTTTGCGGAACAAGCCTTTGTCCATGTCTTTCTGGTCGCGCAGGCGCATGTCGCGGGCGCAGAAGGCGCAGGCGAAGTTGCAGCGCCCGGTCAGCTCGATCTTGACCGAGCGCGGCACCGGTGCGATGGCACGGGCGCGCGCCGGGTCGATATGCGTTATGGCGTCGATACGTTCGGTGATCGTCATGGTCGCATCCTTTCGGGAGTGTCGCGAACACGATCACGCTGGACCGCAGGATTGAATCGGGCGTTAACAGGCTCTGCGGTGTTTTGCCGCGTTATGCGGTTCGTTGCATGGCACCGTTGATCCGCATCAAAAATTCGGCGGCGCAAAACTTGTAAAAGCAACTTACTCAAATAACGGTCCGTCAGCGCATCCGGAGATTAGAATCATGACAGAGATACCGATTGGTGTGGTGACGGTGTCGGACCGGGCCAGCGCCGGCATTTACGAGGACCGCGGCGGGCCGGCCATCGTCGCCGAGCTGAAACGGATCCTCGTCACGCCATGGCGCGCCGAAACGCGCGTGATCGCCGACGAACGATCCCTGATCGCCTATACCCTGAGCGACCTGAGCGACCGGCTGCATTGCCCGCTGATCGTCACCACCGGCGGCACGGGCCCGGCGTTGCGCGACGTGACTCCGGAAGCCACCGAAGATGTCTGCGAAAAGATGATGCCCGGTTTCGGCGAACTGATGCGCAGCGTCAGCCTGCAATCGGTGCCGACCGCGATCCTGTCGCGCCAGACCGCCGGCATTCGCGGCAACAGCCTGATCGTCAACCTGCCCGGCAAGCCATCGGCCATCGCCGAATGCCTGTCCGCCGTGTTTCCGGCGATTCCCTATTGCATCGACCTGATCGGTGGATCGTATCTGGAAACCGACCCGGACGTCTGCCGCACTTTCCGGCCGGCGGCGAAGGCCTGACCCGATTCAGTCCTTTTTCTTGACCGCGCCGGTTTCCTGCAGCACTTCGTTGGCGGTCTTGAAAGCCTCAAGGCCGGCGGGAATGCCGCAATAGATGGTGGCCTGCAGCAGCACTTCCTTGATCTCGTCCGGCGTCAGGCCGTTATTCAGCGCGCCTTTCACATGCAGGCGCAGCTCCGGCGCGCGGTTGAGTGCGGTCAGCATGGCCAGATTGATGATGCTGCGCGTCTTGCGGTCCAGACCGGGACGATCCCACACATAACCCCAGCACCATTCCGTCGTCACATGCTGGAAGGCCATCATGAAGTCGTTGGCATTGGCCAGCGAGCGGTCGACATAATCGGCGCCCAGCACCTCGCGACGCACTTTCAGGCCGCGGTCGAACAGGGCCTTGGTATCGTTCTCGGACATGACTGCTTCCTCAATGCTTGCTTTTGGTTACGCCTTCGCCAGGGCGCGGTCGACGAAATCCAGCCGATCCTGCCCCCAGAAGATTTCCCCACCGATCACATAGGACGGCGCGCCGAACACGTTGGCATCGATCGCCTGCTGCGTGCCGCGTGCATATTCGGCCTGAACAGCGTCGCTCTCGGCAGCGGCGAAAAGTTTTGCCGGATCGAGGCCGGTCTCCGTGACGATCTGTTCCAGGATTTCCGGATCGGCGATATTGCGGTCCTCCGCCCAGACGGCGCGCATCATGGCATGCGCCAGGCCAACCGCATCCTGCCCGGCCTCGCGCGCCGCAATCACCAGCCGGGCGGCCAGGGCTTCGTTCATCGGAAAGAATGACGGTTGCAGATTAAGCGGCACGCCAAGGAACTCGCGCCAGCGCTTCAGTTCGACGATGCGATAGGCCTGGCGCTGCGGCGCCCGCTTGGCCAGCGGCAGGCCGCCACTGACCGGAAACACCTCGGCCGCCGCCATGGGGATGATCCGTACCGTGGCGCCATGGCGCCTGGCGATATCGGCGAACCGCTGCGAGCCCAGATAGGCCCAGGGCGATGCCAGGAACACGTAGTAATCAACCGTCTTGGCCATGAAGCCCTCCCTCGGAATTTATTGCAGGCCGCGCAGGCGCTGGAACTGCTTCAGCGCATACGAATCCGTCATGCCGCTGACGAAATCGGTCACGCTCAGCAGCCACTCGTAGCGGTCTGCCCCCGGCTGCGGCAGGCGCGGCATCAGCCGCAGCAGGGCGTGCTGGCGCTGGCTGATCGTGCTCATGTCTCGTGTCTTTTCCAGGGCGAGATGGGCGTCGCAGAAGGCGGCCAGCAGGCTGGTGAGGATTTCGCCGCCCATCACCTCGGTCTGGAAACGCTCGCGGGTCTGGAAAATCCGGCTGCGCGTGAATGCGGCGATTTCGGCCAGATGCGGCGCGATGGCCGACTGTCCCAGCAGGTCGCCGGTGAAGCTGCCCCGCAGGATGGCGGCTTCGCTGTCACAGAACACGTCCACCGCCTGATCGATCAGGTCGCCGATCACCTTGGCGCGCAGATAGGCGATCTTCCAGGTTTCGTCATCGATTTCCTTGTAACGCGGCGGCAGGCGGCGCAGCAGGCTGTGCAGGCGTTCCTCGGCTTCCGCGAAGGTGATGCGGCCCAGCTTGAAGCCATCCTCGATGTCGATCACCGAATAGCAGATGTCGTCGGCGGCCTCGACCAGGTAGGTCAGCGGATGCCGGGCATAACGATCCTCGCCCAGCCGGCTCAGCCCGACCGTCTCGACCATTTCGTCGAACAGGGCCGTCTCGGCGGCGAAATGCCCGAACTTGCCCTTGGCCGGATCGGCCGCCAGACTGCCGAAGGGATATTTCATGAAGGTGGCCAGGGTGGCGCAGGTGAGCCGCAGGCCGCCGGCATCGCGCCAGTTCTGCAGCCGCGTCATTACGCGGAAACCCTGGGCGTTGCCTTCGAAATGCAGGAAGTCGCGGCGCTGCTGCTCAGGCAGCGGCGCGATCAGCTCCGCGCCCGGGCCGCTGCGAAACCAGTGCTGGATCGTCGCCTCGCCGAAATGGCCGAAGGGCGGATTGCCGATGTCATGCCCGATACAGGCAGCGGCCACGATATGGCCGAACTCGGCAGCCGTGATATTGCCCAGCCCGTCGCCATGGCGCTGCAGCACGGTCTCACCCACCTGCGCGCCCAGCGAGCGGCCGACGGAAGAGACCTCCAGCGAATGGGTCAGCCGGTTGCGCACATAATCGCTCTCGGGAAGCGAGTGGACCTGTGTCTTGTCCTGCAACCTGCGGAAGGCGGAACAGAACACCACGCGATCCCAGTCCTTTTGGAACGGATTGCGGGATGGAGTCACCGGTTCGGCGCCGCGGTGGCCGAGCCTCTGGGCGGAAAGCAGCCTGGGCCATTGCATCGTCATGCCCGCACTGTGAAGAGAATGATTTTCGCTTTCAAGGGCTTGCCGCAATCACAAAAGCCGGCGCCGAAGTTTTGATTGCGCAGGCCCCGATCAAAATAGGATGATTGAGACAAGTACGAATACAACGCTGGCGTCCCCATGGTCATTCCGACGATTGCCGTCACTGCGACCGCATCCCCCCTGATCGTCGCGCTGGCCTGCCTGTTCGCCTACCGCAAACTGGGCGGCGGACGTCATTTGCTGTTTTGGGCCATCGCCCACGCCTGCCTGCCCATTCCGTTCGCTATCGTCGGTTTCACCGACTGGCCCATCGATCTCAACCGTGTGCTGTCGGTGATTGCCGTCAGCGCCATATTGTTGTCAGCGGTGATGCTGGCCAGCGGCATCCGCGTGCAGACCGGGCGCGGTGACAGGCTAGAAGTGGCGCTGGCCGTCGCCGTCGCGCTGACCGTCTGCGCGCTGCTGATCCAGCATGTCACCGGCCTGACCTATGCCGTTCCCACTGCCATAGCCGCGGCCGTTCTGCTCTATGCGGGCGCGCTGCTGATGATGCACCGGCGGTCGCTGCTGTATTTCCTTACCGGCGGGCTGCAGATGGCGCGGGGCTGCATGGCCATATATTACGCGCTTGGCCTGACCGAGCTGGGCTATCAGCTAAACGGCGCCCTGGCCGGATCGATCTTCGCCAACCTGCTCACCGGGCTCGGGCTGATGATGATCGAGTTCGACAACGCCCGGCAGCGCGAGCACAGCACGCGGGAGGATGAGCAGGAAACCCGCAAATTCCTGCAGACCCTGATGGATGCCATGCCGGCAACCATGACCTACAAGGACAGCGATCTGCGGTATCGCCTGGCCAACCGCGCCGTGCGCGCGTTGCTGAAGCCTTTCAATACCGACCCGATCGGTAAGACCTGGAGCGAGATCGCCGGCCCCGAAGCCGCCGCCGTGGTCGAGCAGCAGGACCGCGCCATACTTGCCACCGGCGAACCATTGCATATGGAACAGGGTTGGACCGGACCGGATGGCAAGCCGATTATTGCCCTGGCCCATAAAGTGCCGCTGAAGGACGAGAATGGCAATGTAGTCGGCATCATCACCTGCGGCATCGACATCACCCGCCTGAAGGAAACCGAAGCCCAGCTGATCGAGCAGCGCGAGGCTGCCGAAATCGCCAGCCGGGCCAAGACCGCTTTCCTGGCCAACATGAGCCATGAACTGCGCACGCCGCTGAATGCCATTATCGGATTCGCCGAGATGATGGCGACCGGCTATACCGGCGAGATGACGACGCGGCAGAAAGAGTATGCCGTCAATATCCGGCAGTCGGGCGAGCATCTGCTGCGGCTGGTGAATGATATTCTTGATCTGTCGCGCCTCGAAAACGGGCGGCTTGAACTCAACATCACGACCTGCGATTTCGATACGCTGGCCCAAAGTGCGTTGGCCATGGTGGAACCCCAGGCCCGCGAGGCCGGCATCAAGCTTGCCTTCACGCCCTGCCGGCTGAAAGTCCGCGCCGACGAACGGGCATTGGTGCAGATCCTGGTCAACCTGATGGGCAATGCGGTGAAGTTCAACCGGCCGCAGGGAAGCGTGAGCCTGCGGGCCGAAATCACAGATGGTGTACTGTGCATTCGCGTGGAGGACACCGGCATCGGCATGAGCAGCTTGGAAAGCCACGCCGCCACCCAGCCCTTCTATCGCATCGATGCCTATCGCGCCCGCGCCAATAGCGGCGCGGGCCTGGGCCTTTCGATCTGCCGCAGCCTGGTCGAGCTGCATGGCGGACGGCTGGATATCCGCAGCCAGCCGGGAGCCGGTACCTGTGTCGAGGTCCTGCTGCCGGCCTGACGGCAGGCTCGTTCCGTATATGGCGTAAATTTCCCAGACGCCTCCCCTTGTCATTCCCCCGGCAAGGCGGCTCTACTTCCCGTAACCAATATGGCCGTCCAGGGAGGACATCATGATGCATCGCCGCGACTTTCTTCGCTCCAGCGTATATGGCGCCGCCGCCTTTAGCCTTCTGCCTGCCCTCTCCGTCCAGGCCCAGACGGTCGATACGCTGAAACTGTTCGTGCCGGCCAATCCCGGCGGCGGCTGGGACCAGACTGCGCGCAGCATGGAACAGGCGCTGAAACAGGCCAACCTGATCAAGGGCGCGCAGGTGACCAATGTGGGCGGTGCCGGCGGGGCCGTTGGCCTGCCGCAATTCGTCAATCAGTGGAAGGGCCAGGGCAACGCCCTGATGGTGGCGGGCATGGTGATGGTCGGCGCGCTGATCGCCAACAAGTCGCCGGTGAAACTCTCCCAGGTCACGCCGATCGCCCGCCTGACCGGCGAATTCCAGGTCGTGGTCGTGCCCGCGGCTTCACCGATCAAATCGATGGCAGATCTCGTCGCCGCCTTCAAAGCCGATCCGGCCAAGGTGTCCTGGGCTGGCGGTTCCGCCGGTGGCTCCGACCACATCCTGGCCGGCATGATCGCCAAAGCTGCCGGTGCCGATCCCAAGAAGGTCTCCTATGTTGCCTATTCAGGCGGCGGCCCGGCCCTGGCCGCCCTGCTGGGCAATCAGGTGACCTGCGGCATTTCCGGTTTTGGCGAGTTCGGCGAGCAGGTGAAGGCCGGCAAGCTGCGCGCCCTGGCGATCTCTGCCGACAAACGCCAGCCCGGCATCGACATCCCCACCATCAAGGAACAGGGCCTGGATGTGGAACTGTTCAACTGGCGCGGCGTTTTTGCACCGCCCGGCGTGAAGGATGCCGACCGCGCCGCGATGATCGATCTGATGACCAAAATGAATGCCAGCCCGGCCTGGGCGGAACAGCTCAAGGCGCGCGACTGGACCGGCATATTCCTCGCGGGCGATGCCTATGCCAAATACATCGAGCAGGAAAACACCCGCATCGAGGCCATTCTGAAAGAGATCGGACTGGCATAAGCCACCAGCATGCAGCGTCTGCGCAGACCGGAGAGCCTTGTCGCCATCGGTGTGATCGGATTGGGCTGTCTTGCCCTGTTCGAAACGACCCGGATTCCGGTCTCGCCGATGTATGCCCGGGTCGGCCCCACGGCGATGGCCTATGCCGCCAGCCTGCTGCTGGTCGGACTCGGCGTGGCGCTGCTGGTTCAGGCCTGGCGCGGCGACTGGGTCGCGGAACCGGAAGCCCGTGACACGCCGGTCAACCTCCGCCGCGCGGGCTGGCTGCTGGCAGGACTTGTGCTCAATGCCGGCCTGATTGGCCCGCTGGGATTCGTGCCGGCCTCCACCCTGCTGTTTGCCTGTACCGCCCGCGCCTTCGGCAGCCGGCGGCCGCTGCGCGATGCAATCATCGGCGCCATCTTCGCTGCCATTGCCTATTTCGGTTTCGCGCAGCTGCTGGGCATCAATATCGGGGCCGGGATCATGGAAGGCTGGATCTGACATGGAGACTCTGAGCCTGCTGGCGGATGGTTTCGCCATCGCATTGCAGCCAGCCAACCTGCTCTGGGCCATCGTCGGCGTCACGCTCGGCACCGCCGTCGGCGTTCTGCCCGGACTGGGGCCGGCGCTGACCATCGCGCTGCTGCTGCCGATCACCTTCCATGTTCCCGCCACGGCCGCCTTCATCCTGTTCGCCGGCATCTATTACGGTGCCATGTATGGCGGCAGCACCACGTCGATCCTGCTCAACACGCCGGGCGAAAGCGCCACGATCATCACCGCGCTGGAAGGCCATCGCATGGCGCGCAAGGGCCGCGCGGCGGCGGCGCTGGCCACGGCCGCCATCGGCAGCTTCATCGCCGGCACCATCGGCACATTGGGCATCACCTTCCTGGCCCCGCCGCTGGTGGAATTCGCCCTGCAATTCGGACCGGCCGATTATTTTTCACTTATGGTGCTGGCCTTCGTCGCCGTATCCGCCGTGCTGGGCAGCTCGGTACTGCGCGGCCTGACCTCGCTGGCCTTCGGCATCCTGCTCGGCCTGATCGGCATCGACCTGCAGACCGGCCAGCCGCGCTTCACCTTCGGTTTGCCTGAACTGCTGGACGGCATCAACGTGATCGTGGTGGCGGTCGGCCTGTTCGCCGTCGGCGAGACGCTGTATCTGGCGGCCCGTCCGATGGGGCAGGCCACGCTGACGCCGCTGAAAGGCAAGGCGTGGATGACGCGCGAGGATTGGCGGCGCTCGTGGAAGCCCTGGCTGCGTGGCTCGGCGATCGGATTCCCGTTCGGCGCCCTGCCGGCCGGCGGCGCCGAGGTGCCGACCTTCGTCAGCTACTTCGTCGAAAAGAAGCTGTCGAAACACCCCGAGGAATTCGGCCACGGCGCCATCGAAGGCGTGGCCGGACCCGAAGCGGCCAACAACGCATCGGCGGCAGGCGTGCTGGTACCGATGCTGGCGCTCGGCCTGCCGACATCGGCCACCGCGGCGATCATCCTTTCTGCCTTCCAGTCCTATGGCATCAACCCCGGACCGCTGCTGCTGCAGAACCAGCCCGAGCTGGTCTGGGGCCTGATTGCCTCGCTGTATGTCGGCAACGTGATGCTGCTGGTGCTGAACCTGCCGCTGGCCGGATTGTGGGCGAAGATCCTCGCCATCCCGTCGCCCTGGCTGTATGGCGGCATCCTCGTTTTCGCCACCATCGGCACATACGGGATCAGCCAGTCGGCCGTCGACCTGGTCCTGCTGTATCTGATCGGCGGCGTCGGCTACCTGATGCGCCGTTTCGATTTTCCGGTGGCGCCGACCGTGATCGGCATGATCCTCGGCCCCTTCGCCGAGCAGGAATTCCGTCGCGCGCTGACCATATCGGCCGGCGACTTCAGCGTTTTCGTCACGCGCCCGCTCAGCGCCACACTGCTTGCCGCGGCAATCCTGCTGCTCGTCCTGCCCCTGCTGTTGCGCCGCCGTGGCTGAACTTCGTTAACCGTGAAAGTGATGGAATGGGGGCTGCGGGAATCGTGACCCCCGTCACTGCAAATCCGCCGGCGGCCGCTTATATAGAATTCACAGGAACGGATGGTTTTGCAGAGTCATCCTTTCCTTTTTCCTCCCCCAACGATCCCCCTCGAGGGGCGACCTCCCCCCGGTCGCCCCTCATTTTTTGCCATCCCTGCACAGCCTGCATGACTTGCCTTCGCATGATGCATAGGCGATGACACGGTCATGAAACCCAGACCCCATCCGGTGCCGGCCGGCTTTCAGATCCTGCCGCCGGTCTCGCCGTTTTTCCGCACGCTTGGCAAGGTTTACGTTCTGGAGCGCCCGGGCCTGCCGCCCGTCTATGGCCTGCATGTGCGCCCCAAGCATGCCAACCGTCACGGCACCGGCCATGGCGGTTTCCTGGCCACGCTGGCGGATACCTTCATGGCCGCCTTCGTCCATCACCAGCGCCGCGAGATCGGCACGATGTGGACCATCCGCCTCGGCATGGAATACAAGCGGCCGGCGCCGATGGGCGCCTGGCTGGAATGCCACCTGTCCGACATCCGCCGCGACGGCGCTTTCGTGACTGTGGAATGCGTGCTGCAGACCGGCCCGGCCGATCATCCGGTGATCACCAACAAGGCGACGGCTGTATTCAAGGTGGCCGACCGCGAGCCGGCCTGACCGGGCGGGGCGTCAGCTACTGCGGGTTCGGCGGCAGGGCCGAGGGTGGCGGAGCCGCCGAGACAATGCGGCAGATGAAGGCGCGACCGCTGGCTTCCTCCAGGCGGATTTCCTCACCACTGCGCTCGGCGCCCCATCCGGCACCGAAATAATCGTAACGGGCGCCTGACGGCTGCCGCCGCAGGGTGACCGGCGGCCGATCCCGGGTTTCGACCACCAGACGGTCTTCCGCCGCACCCAGTACGACATGCAGGCTATCGCTGCAGCGGAATACGATTTCGCCGCCGGCACCGGCCAGTTGGCGCGCCTCGGCCGAAGGGCCGCGTTCGGGCATTGAGGTGATCGAAAAGCTGGTCGACTGACCGGCACTCTGCCAGGCGGGCCGCGCAGTGGCCAACCGTTCCAGAGCCGCCGTGGCCTGCAGCTGGGCCGCGCGGATTTCGGCCTCGCCCGGTTCGGTTTCGATGCCGTCCACAGTTTTGAATCCATCGCGGAAACGGCCATCGGCGAAAGACAGGTTCAATTCGATCCGTCTGAACCCGTCCATGGAGCCGGCCTGGCCGCCGCGCCGACGGCCGTGTTCGCCGTAATGCATCAGCTCGCCGTTATGAAAGCTGAACACCACATTGGCATTGCCGAAATCGCCGTAACTGCGCCATTCGGCAATGCGCTCGGGTTTGCCATCCTTCAGCGCGGCTTCCCATTCGGTACTGACATCGCCGGCAGTGTAACGTCCGCGCACGATGGTGGCGCCCGCCGCGACATCCTCGGTCTCGCCAGGCATCTGCTCCGCCGGCTCGCTGGCCGGGGAATTGGTCTGCGCAGCCGCAGGAATCCCCTGGCCGGCCAGCAGCAGGGCGAGCCCGGCCAGCCGGCAGAAACATCCGGGGCTGATGACAGGCAGCATGGTCATGGGCAGCAGCATGCCCGGGGAAAACGGCAGGAATCAGGCGACGAGATCATACAAAAACCCAGGGAATTCCAAGAAATTCCTAAAGCGAATCGGAACTTGGGCAATTTTACTGCACTGCAATGTTGCGCGTCCGGGGTAATCGAATCATAAGTCGCAACAAAATTCGATTTCCGCGACAATCCGGCAGGAGGCAGGAGAATCCGTTGCGCGTCATCGCAATCATGTTGATCGCCCTCGCCGGCCTGCCGGCCGGGCAGTCCCATGCCCAAACCCAGCCGCAAATGACCCGGTTGCAGATCGTGGGGCCGGCGCGCCCGCCCTACATCATCGACCAGGACGGCGCCGGTGCCGGCCCCGCCGTCGAACTGGTGCAGCAGCTGGCCGTCAGCGCCGGTATCGACCCCACGGTCCGCATCCTGCCCTTCCAGCGTGCCGTACTCGCCCTCGATCAGGGCGACACGATTTATCCCGCCCTGCTCCGCACACCGCAACGGGAAAAACGCTACCAGTGGATCGGCGAGGTGTTCGCCGACCGCGCGGTATTTTTCACACGCCGGGAAACCACGGTGGTGAATGCCATCGATGGCGCCCGCGCCCTGCCGGTGATCGGGGTCATGCGCGGCTCGGAGTTGCAATTCATCCTGCAGTCGCTGGGGCTGGACCGCATGGAAGCCAATGCCAGCGAAAACGACAATGCGCGCCTGCTGCAGGCCGAACGGATCGATGGCTGGTTCGCGCTGGAAGCTGTGGGACGCGCCACCTGGCGCGAGCTGGATTTCAATCCGGCCAATCTGCGTTCGGGCGAGCCTTTCGCCCTGCTGTCCTTCTGGATCGCAGGTTCGGCCAACCTGCCGCCCAACACCGTGGCGAAGCTGCGCGCCGTATACAGGGCCATGCGCGCCGATGGCCGTTACCAGCGCATCATCGCGCCGCTGGCGGCACTGACTGCCCCGTCGTGACACGGCGGCAGTAATCTCCTGAACATGAAAAGGGCCGGGATCGCTCCCGGCCCTTCGCATCGCTCCTGCTGGAGGATTCGACTTATTCGGCCTGGGCGGCCTCGCCCTCATCGGCGCGCGGCTTGTTCGACAGGTCCTCGCCGGTGGCCTGGTCGACCACCTTCATCGACAGGCGGACCTTGCCGCGCTCGTCGATGCCCAGCACCTTCACGCGCACTTCCTGGCCTTCCGACACCATGTCGCTCGGCTTGTTGACGCGCTTGGGCGCCATTTCCGAGACATGGACGAGGCCGTCGCGGCTGCCGAAGAAATTCACGAAGGCGCCGAAATCGACGATCTTCACGACCTTGCCCTTGTAGATCATGCCGACTTCGGGTTCCGAGACGATCGACTTGATCCACTGCACGGCGGCATCGGCGGCGGCCGGATCGCTGGAGGCGATCTTGATCGTGCCATCGTCCTCGATGTCGATCTTGGTGCCGGTCTTCTCGACGATTTCGCGGATCACCTTGCCGCCCGAACCGATCACTTCGCGGATCTTGTCCTTCGGCACGCTCATGGTGGTGATGCGCGGCGCATTTTCCTTCACGCCGGCGCGGTTCTGCGAGATCGCCTTGGCCATTTCACCCAGGATGTGGATACGGCCGGCCTTGGCCTGATCCAGCGCGACACGCATGATCTCCTCGGTGATGCCGGCGATCTTGATGTCCATCTGCAGGGCGGTGATGCCCGCGTCGGTGCCCGCCACCTTGAAATCCATGTCGCCGAGGTGATCCTCGTCGCCCAGGATATCGGACAGCACGGCAAAGCGCTTGTCCTCAAGGATCAGGCCCATCGCGATGCCCGCAACCGGCGCGTCGAGCGGCACGCCGGCATCCATCAGCGCCAGCGAGGTGCCGCAGACGGTGGCCATCGAGGAGGAACCGTTCGACTCGGTGATCTCCGACACGACGCGGATCGTGTAGGGGAAGGCTTCCTTCGCCGGCAGCAGCGGGCGCACGGCGCGCCAGGCCAGCTTGCCATGGCCGATTTCACGGCGGCCCGGCGAACCCATGCGGCCGGCTTCACCGACCGAGTAGGGCGGGAAGTTGTAGTGCAGCATGAAAGCTTCGCGGTATTCGCCGTCCAGCGCGTCGATGATCTGCTCGTCCGTGCCGGTGCCCAGCGTGGTGACCACCAGCGCCTGGGTCTCGCCACGGGTGAACAGCGCCGCGCCGTGGGCGCGCGGCAGCACGCCGACTTCCGACACGATCGGGCGCACGGTCTTGGTGTCGCGACCGTCGATGCGCAGGCCGGTGTCGAGAATGTTGAAGCGCACGACCTGGGCTTCCAGATGCTTGAAGGCATCGGAAACGTCGACCGGGTTGGCTTCGCCCTCGGCGAACAGCGCCTTGGCCTTGGCCTTCACTTCGCCAACCTTGGCGTAACGGGCCTGCTTGACCTTTTCTTCATAGGCGACGCGCAGTTCGGCTTCGATGCCCGAAGCCTGTAGTTTCTTCAGCGCGGCTTCGTAACCGGCGCGCTCAGCCAGCGGCATCGCGTCCTTGGCGGCGCGCTCGGCCAGACCGATGATGGCCTCGATCACCGGCTGGAAATTCTTGTGGCCGAACATCACGGCGCCGAGCATGACCTCTTCCGAGAGCTGCTGGGCTTCCGATTCCACCATCAGCACGGCGTCGGCGGTGCCGGCGACCACGAGGTCCAGCTTATTGCCTTCGGCCATCTGCGACTTGGTCGGGTTCAGCACGTATTCGCCGTTGATGTAGGCGACACGGGCGGCACCGATCGGACCCATGAAGGGAATGCCCGAGATGGTGAGCGCGGCCGAGGCGCCGACCATGGCGACGATATCGGGGTCGTTTTCCATGTCATGCGACAGGACGGTGGCGACCACCTGGGTCTCGTTGCGGAAACCCTCGGCGAACAGCGGGCGGATCGGGCGGTCGATCAGGCGGGAGACCAGGGTCTCCTTCTCGCTCGGCCGGCCTTCGCGCTTGAAGAAGCCGCCGGGGATCTTGCCCGCGGCGAAGGTCTTCTCCTGGTAATTCACGGTGAGCGGGAAAAAGTCCACGCCCGGTTTCGGCGACTTCGCGGCCACCGCGGTGCACAGCACGATGGTGTCGCCATAGGTCACCATCACGGCGCCATCGGCCTGACGGGCAACCTTGCCGGTTTCGATCACGAGCTTGCGCCCGCCCCATTCGATTTCTTTGCGGAACTCCTTGAACATTGCTTTTCTCTCTTCTCTCTTCCTACCTTGGTGAAACGGGTGATCCCCGCCAGCGACGACCGCGAGGCCGCGTCCGGCCAC
>JBKBJT010000015.1:0-78053 GCA_046294345.1 Ferrovibrio sp. | reverse complement strand
CCTGCTGCCCGCCGACAACCGGAAAATCTGCCGACGTGGCAACCCCCGTAGTCCAGATATCACCAGAAGGCGCCAGCGCGAAACTGCTGAAATCGGGCCGTTCTATACCGCTCCCCCCCAGCACAGCGGAGGCATCTAGCGTGGGATCGATCACCAGCGGCCGGCGCGGATCGTAGCGGCCGATGCGCAGACTCACCTCCCTGTTGCGGCCCAGCACATAGCCGCCCGCCACCAGGTCACGCCGGCCATCACGGGTTTCCTGATACAGGTATGGCGCGCTCAGGCGCAGACGCTGGCCGCCCAGATCGATCTGCAGCACGCCGCGTTCATCCAGCGACAGCCGTTCGGCGGTGGGAAATTGCAGGCGGATGCGGCGCGGATCGGCTTGCGGCGCCACCAGGAAATCGAGCCGCGAGCCACCCCGGCCCGGGCCGATGCGCAGATCGATGCCCGGATAGAGGTCGCGGTACAGAACGGCATCATAGCTGGGCATCCCAGTTTGCCATGTGCCGCGGTCACGACCGATCACGTGGTTGATCCGAGCCGTATGAGGCTGCTCGCCGCTCAGGCGCGTCTTGACGCCGGCGGCCTTGCCCGCGCCGGCAAACACCATGCGCAGGACCAGCGCCTCGATCCCGTCGCGTCGTTCAGGGCGCAGGATGCCTGCGCCGTCTTTCGCGGAACGATCCCTGGCCGGCAATGCCAGCACGAAAGCGGCCTCGGTATCGGAAAGGAAGATCGACTGTCCGATGCCGCGCGCCAGGAAACGCACCGGTGCGGCGGCCTGGCCGCGATTGGGCTCGAACAGTATCGGCAGCCGTGCGGCCGTGATTTTGCTTTGAGGCTGCGCCGGCTTGTGTGCCAACAGGGCACGCTCCTGCGCATGCAATGAGGCAACCGGACTCTGAATGACAATCGATGCTGCCAGGATCAGGGCTGGAACATACCACCGCATGCATTCCCCCGTGGCTAACGGCGATGCCACAGATTGGCACCGGTTCAGGGTGGAAAGCGAGGGCTGTTTTTATACGTCTGGTGATGAAGAACGGGTGATGCCGCCGCTGCTCACGCCTGCGGCGGAAAGGTCACCGTTACCGTCGTGCCCTGGCCTGGCCTGCTGTTGATGCGCAGTTTCGCGCCATGCAGCTCACTGATGCGTCGGGCGATGAACAGGCCCAGCCCGGTGCCTTTCTGCGCCACGTAAGGATCCACCTGAACATAAGGTTTGCCCAGGCGCTTGAGCTGGTCGGCCGGAATGCCGGGGCCGGTATCGCTCACCTGCAGCACCACGGCGCCGTCGGGTCGCTTCGACCAGGCTACATCCACCCTGCCGTTATCAGGCGTGAATTTCACCGCGTTTGATACCAGGTTGTTCAGCAGCTGCACCATGGCCCGCTCGTCAGCGGACAGTTTCTGCACCGCCGCGTCGCAGGTCACGTCCACATCCATCTCCTTGGCGGCGATGGCGGGCGCGAAGCTGCGCACCACTTCCTCGGCCAGAGCACGGGGATTCAGGTCCTGCCGGTTCAGTTCATACTGGCCGCTTTCCAGTTTCGAGAGATCGAGGATGTCGTTCACCAGGCCCAGCAGATGCGTGCCGCTGGCGTGGATATTGGCGACGTATTCGCTGTATTTGGCATGCCCGAGCGGGCCGAACATCTGGCTGCGCATCATATCGGAAAAGCCGAGGATGGAATTCAGCGGCGTGCGCAGGTCGTGGCTCATCGAGGCGAGGAAGTCGTCCTTGGCGCGGTTGCTGGCATCCAGCGCCTGGTAGGGACGGATCAGGCTGGCGCCTGCCACGGCCTGGAAGATCGCCCAGAAGGAAAACAGCTTGAGGATATGGCCCACCAGATTGGATAAGCCGTAGACGTCGATATACAGCGTGAAAGCCAGTTCTGTGCCGATGGCGAATACGATGGCGATCAGCAGGAAAGGCAGGGCATCGGGCGCGATGGCGGCGCGGTGTTTCCACAGCAGCGCCAGCGCGCCGGCCAGGATCGCCATGATGACGTATTCGCTGTAGATCTTCAGCGCCGTCAGGCCTTCGCCCTCGATGAAGGCATCGGGGAAATGGCCGCTCGCCACCCACAGCATTGTCAGCGCGGCGATCAGGCCGAAGGCGAGGAACAGCACCATTTTGTCGGTGCCGCGGCTGGCCATCAGCGGCGCGGTGAGCAGCAGCAGCGCCTGCAGGTAGCGCGTCACCAGCCAGATCTGCGTTGCCGTGTTGGCCTCGTTCACCGGCAGCAGGCCCATGCCCTTGTAGCTGAGGGTATGGGCCAGATCGAGCGCGCCGACCCAAAACATCCCGCAGGCGAGATACAGCAGGAAATGGTCGCGCGAGAAGCGATGGGTATGCCAGGCCAGCGCGAACAGGATGAACGACACGATGACAGCGAAGAGTTCCGCCAGCGTGTGAAAGACCAGGAAATTGAACTGCGCCACCGCGACCAGGAAGACCGACAGGGCCGCCGGGAAATACCAGGTCTGCAGGGCCGAGGCGCGCAGGCTGGCGGGGACGCCGCGCTGGGCAGGGGAAGCCGGGGCGGGCGAAGATTGGGCGGTGGCGTCGGTCATGCCGGGTCGGCCGGACCGGAGAGATGATGCGGCAGGCGCGGATCAATCGGCGCGAGGGTCACAGCGGTTATCCTTCCCGCATACGGTGCTCAGGTTGGTTATGTGAAGTTTAGATATCAAACCGGTTTGACGAAAATACTTTGTTGTTTGTCAAAATTGCCCACATGAGAATGTATAATAATAGCGAGTCGCTATTGGAAATTCGGGGCTTGCCGCCAGCCATAATGTTCCTATATTGTTCGATGCAACCGATGAGTTGTATTTTTGGTTAACGCGGACCTGAACGAACCCGAACGGACCGCAACGGACCTGAACGGACCTGAATGGACCGAAACGGACTGGAATGGGCTGAAACGAGCCCGGATGGGCCCAAAGGGTAGAGGCGGCGGGTCAGCGCTGCCGGATCAGGAAGGTCAGTCGGGCGGGGCCCTGCTGGCGCTCCTCCAGCAGGATGAAGCCGGGCGGAATGGCAAAGCTGCCCTTGGCGTCGGTCTCCACCATCACCAGGGCATCGGGTTTCAGCCAGCCCTCCCGATCCAGGGCGACCAGTGCCTGGGTGCCCAGGCCGGAGCGGTAGGGCGGGTCCATCAGCACCAGGTCGGCCGGCCCAGGAGAGGTGAATGGCGCCGGGCCGGGTTTGGTGCAGTCGGCGCCGCGCAGGGTGATGCGCTCGGCCATGTCGAGTTCGCGGGCATTCTGCAGGATCACGCGCCGCGCGGCCGGATCGAGTTCGAACAGATAGGCATGATGGGCGCCGCGGGAGAGCGCCTCGAAGCTCAGCGCACCGCTGCCAGCGAAGGGATCGAGCACCACGCCGCCTTCCAGCCGGCTCTTGCCCTCGTCGGTCATCAGGCTGGGCGAATGCAGCAGCATGTTGAACAGGGATTCGCGCACCCGGTCGATGGTCGGCCGGGTGTTGCGGTCGGGCGGCGCGATGATCGGCCGGCCGCGATGGCTGCCGCCGACGATGCGCATTACGGCGTCTTCGGCCGCAGCACCGGCCGTTTTTTCGGGGGCTTGGCCGGCGCCGGCTTCGGGCTGCGTTCGCCGAGCGTCTTGGTCTTCACGCCCAGCTGTTCGGCCAGCACCTTGCCCGGCACTTCCTTCACCTTGCCGGGCTCCAGGCTGCCGAGCTGGAAGGGGCCGTAGGCCACGCGGATCAGGCGGCTCACCTGGTGGCCCAGATGCTCCATCACGCGGCGCACCTCGCGGTTCTTGCCTTCGCGCAGGCTCACCACCAGCCAGGTATTGTCGCCCTGGCTGCGTTCCACGCTGGCGCTGATCGGGCCATAGGCGGTGCCGTCGATGGTGACGCCCTGTTCGAGTTCGGCCAGATGCTGCTTGTGCGGCAGGCCGTTGACACGAACCCTGTATCGTCTCAGCCAGCCGGTGGCCGGCAGTTCCAGCTTGCGCGCCAGTTCGCCGTCGTTGGTCAGCAGCAGCAGGCCTTCGGAATTGTAATCCAGCCGGCCGACCGAGATCACGCGCGGCAGGTCTTTCGGCAGGCTCTCGAATACGGTCGGGCGGCCCTGCGGGTCCCGGTGCGTGGTCATCACGCCGCGCGGCTTGTGATAGAGCCACAGCCGGGTCTTTTCCGGCCCTGCGATCGGCTTGCCGTCCACCACGATCCGGTCGTCCGGGCCGACCAGGAAGGCCGGGGTATCCAGCCGCTTGCCGTTCACCACGACTCGGCCTTCGGCGATCCAGCGTTCGGCATCGCGGCGCGAGCAGATGCCGGCCCGCGCCAGCCGCTTGGCGATACGTTCGCCTTTTTCCTCGATCTCGCTCATCGCCGGCATGCCGCGATGAAGGCGGCGAAGAGTTTGCGGTCGCCGTCGCTGATGAAGAATTCCGGATGCCACTGCACGCCGATGCAGAAGCGGTAGCCTGGATGTTCGATGCCTTCGATCACGCCGTCGGGCGCCACCGCGTCGCAGATCGCGCCAGGGGCCACTGTCTCGACGGCCTGATGATGTGCCGAATTCACCGGCAGCTCGGCGGCGCCGACGATTTTGTGCAGCAGGCTGCCGCCCGTGATCTGAACCGGATGGCCAGGTTCGTTGCGCGGATTGGGCTGCTCATGGGCCAGGGCATCCTGCACCGCATCGGGGATATGCTGGATCAGCGTGCCGCCCAGCACCACGTTCAGCAATTGCTGCCCGCCGCAGATGCCCAGCACCGGCTTGTTCCGTTCCAGCATGCCGCGGGTGATCGCCCATTCGAATTCAGTGCGCGCGGCCTTCACCTTCACCGTGTCGTGCTTTTCGTTGGCCCCGAACAGGGCGGGGTCGACGTCGAAATTGCCCCCTGTCACCACCAGCCCGTCCAGCAGGTCGAGATAGGCCGGCACGGCCGAGGGCTCATGCGGCAGCACCAGCGGCACGCCGCCGCTGGCCGTCACCGCGCTGCAGTAATTCTGCCGCAGGGCATACCAGGGGAATTTCGAATACCCGCCTGGGTCTTCCGAATCGAGGGTGATGCCTATCAGGGGTGGTTGCATGGCGGCAATATGTCTAAATTGAAGCGAAGGGGGCAACGAGGGGAACCATAATGGAATATCGGGGAATGTGCATCCGTCTGAGCATGGCAGCGGTGCTCTTCGGGTTATCCGGCTGGTCCGTTCCGCTGGCACATGCGCAGGAACCGGCCCCGCTGAGCGTGTTGCAGGCTTTCGATCATGCTGCTCTGAATGCCGGGGCCCTGGCGGCTGGGCATGTCAGGAAACGGGAGGCCCCGATACGCTACCGTATCGATGGGCAGGAAACAGAACCCCTGCGTATCGCCTATGCACACAAAATCATTGCCCAGGTTGGCGGCGAGATCGGCCTAGCGACGTCAGAAGTCACTGATCCCGACGAACGGGAGAACCTCCACATTCATTTCAGCGATGTTGAGTATCTGGTCGCTTCAGATGGCACAAAGACACCTTGCCTTTATATGCGGCATGATGCGGCGACGTCCAAGGGCGAGGTCAGGCATCTCCGCATCGACATCACGCTGGCGACAAATCCTCAGCGGGAGGCGAGCCCTGATAAATTCGATTTGGCGCGATGCATTTACACCGGCGTTTTCAGGGCCGTCGGGCTGATAAGCGATCCCGATAGCTCTGCCTCCGGGATGAGTATCAAAAATGTAAAGGCGAGGGAACCGAGTCTGCTGGATTGGAAACTGCTCCGCCTGCTGTATCACCCGCAGATTCAGCCCGGCCTGTCACGTCTGCCGGCTTTGCAACGGGCGTGGAGCATCCTTCATGAAGGTTCAGGTGCCGCGAACACAAATGAAACTGCGATGCGGCAGTATCTGGATAAGGTGGTTGAACAGCTGACGGTCGCGGCAGGAAAGGGCAATCGGATCGCGCAGGAGCAACTGGCCGAGATTTATGAGGCCGGCCTTCACGTCGCGCCGGATGCTGCAAAAGCCGAGTATTATAAGGAGCGCGCGTCGTTGCCGGGCCGTGTGACGCCGGGAAGCGAAATACCGCTGGATGATTTCCGCTACCTGCCGTTCGGTTCGGACGGAGTGCCCTATGCCGGATACCGCGAATTCCTTGATTCCAAACCGCCGCGCGCCTTTGCGCTGGCGCCGTCGAATTCCTGGGGTCGCCAGGGCAACCGCAGTAATCCCCAGGAGCGTGCGCTGGGCTGGTGCCAGAAGTTCACCGAAACCAAATGCGTGCTTTATGCCGTGGACGATAAAGTTGTCTGGCGGCCTCAGAAGCATGGCCCTTATGCGGACGAGGCGGCCGACTGGTCTGTCGTGCCGCCGCCTGAGGCCAAATCCCTGAATAACAGTTATGGGCCCACTCCAAACCGGCACCCAGCGGCCCAGGTGGTATCAACAGACGAGTTGCGAGCATGGCTATCCACACCGGAAAAGCCGATGCTGCTGGATGTGAGCCGCAGCCAATCCTGGTCTTTGCCCGGAAGCTACCATGTCGACCTGGGCCTCGCCCCCACCTTCCCAGACCGGCATCTGGCTGCGGTCAAAAAGATGATTGGAGAGGTCCGCGGCGACAAGTCGCGCAGGATCGTCCTGTACTGCACCAGCGTATATTGCTGGCACGCCTACAACGCATTGTTGTTTCTGAATACGCTGGGCTTTGAGAATATGTATTGGTACCGTGGCGGAATATCGGCCTGGCGGGCCGCCGGCGAAGATGTGCAGTGGCCGGTGCGGCTGGAGCTGTTTTAGAGGGGCGGATGCGCTTAGCACATAATCCAACTTCTGTGGGGAGCCCCATGGAGATTGCCCTTGAGGAAGCCCGTGCCGCCGAGGCGCGTGGCGAGGTGCCCATTGGCGCGGTGATCGTCGATGGTATCAATGGTTCGGTGGTGGCGCGGGCCGGCAACGAGACCCGGGCGTTGAACGATCCTACCGCCCATGCCGAAATCCTGGCGATCCGCCGGGCGGCCGAGGCGCTGGGGGCGGAGCGGCTAAGCGGCTGCGACCTCTACGTCACCCTGGAGCCCTGCACGATGTGCGCTGCAGCGATCAGCTTCGCCCGCCTGCGGCGGCTGTATTACGGTGCCGAGGATCCCAAGGGCGGCGGCGTCGCTCATGGCGCGCGGTTTTTCGCCCAGCCGACCTGCCATCACCGGCCCGAGGTCTATGGCGGCATCCACGAGACAGCGGCCGCCGCTTTGCTGCGCGATTTCTTCGCCGCCAAACGCTGATTCCCAATCGATCCGTATTCGGCCCTAGCCGGGCGCAGCGGGCAGTTCTAAACTCCCGCCCGTACCGCTATCGGTTAACTTGCAATAAGGGACGGAAATCATGGACTTCGAATCCTCGGATCGCGTCAAGGAGCTGCAGGAGAAACTCAGCCGCTTCATGGACGAACATGTCTATCCGAACGAACAACGCTTCGACGACGAGGTGGAGACCGGCGACCGCTGGCAGCCCACCACGGTCATCGAGGAACTGAAGGTGAAGGCCAAGGCGCAGGGCCTGTGGAATCTGTTCCTGCCGGAAAGCCATCGCGGCGCCGGCCTGAAGAACCACGAATATGCCACGCTCTGCGAGATCATGGGGCGCGTGTGGTGGGCGCCCGAAGTGTTCAACTGCTCGGCACCCGATACCGGCAACATGGAAGTGCTGGAGCGTTACGGCACCGAGGAGCACAAGAAGCAGTGGCTGGAGCCGCTGCTGGAAGGCAAGATCCGCTCGGCCTTCGCCATGACCGAGCCGGCCGTGGCCTCGTCGGATGCCACCAACATCGAGGCCGAGATCAAGCGAGATGGCGATTCCTATGTCATCAACGGCCGCAAGTGGTGGACCTCGGGCATCGGCGATCCGCGCTGCAAGATCATGATCTTCATGGGCAAGACCGACCCGAAGAACCCCGACAAATACAAGCAGCAGTCGATGATCCTGGTGCCGCGCGACACACCTGGCGTGAAGGTGCTGCGCATGCTGCCGGTCTTCGGCTATGACGACGCGCCGCATGGCCATGGCGAAGTGGCCTTCGAGAATGTGCGCGTGCCGGCATCCAACATGCTGCTGGGCGAGGGCCGCGGTTTCGAGATCGCGCAGGGCCGCCTCGGGCCGGGGCGCATCCATCACTGCATGCGCCTGATCGGCCAGGCCGAGCGTGCGCTGGAAAAGATGTGCAAACGCGCCAAGAGCCGCGTCGCCTTCGGCAAGCCGGTTTCCGAACAGACCGTCACGCTGGAACGCATCGCCGAGGCGCGCTGCATGATCGACCAGGCCCGCCTGCTGACCCTGCATGCGGCCTGGAAGATGGACACGGTCGGCAACAAGGCGGCGCGCAAGGAAATCGCCATGATCAAGGTGGTGGCGCCGAGCATGGCCTGCCAGGTGATCGACTGGGCCATGCAGGTGCATGGCGGCGGTGGCGTGACCGAGGATTTCGGTCTGGCCGCGGCCTATGCCCAGGCGCGGACGCTGCGCTTCGCCGATGGTCCGGACGAGGTGCATCGCAACCAGATCGGCCGGCTTGAACTGGGCCGCTGGAACTAAAGTTTAAAACCCACAAAAAAGTAGAGCCTCCCCATGACTGTTGAATCCTACTTCTCGACAACCTATTCGGAAGCCCGCCAGAAATTCGCGGCGGCGGCGGAGGCGGCGAAAGCCGCCTTCACCGTTTACGAGAATCCCAATGCCAAGGGCCCGAATGGCGAAGTGTTGACCACCGACGTCGCCTGTATCGGCCCCGATGATGCCGAGCGGGTCTATCTGACCATCTCGGGCACCCATGGCGCAGAAGGTTTCTGCGGCTCGGGTTCGCAGATCGGACATTTCAAGGACCGACTGTTCGATGCGATGCCGGCGAATACCAAAGCGATCATGATCCACGCGATCAATCCCTATGGCTTTGCCTGGCTGCGGCGTGTGACCGAAGACAATGTCGATCTCAACCGCAACTTCCAGGATTTCTCCAGACCTTTGCCGCAGAACAAGGCCTATGAGGAAGTGCACGACTGGCTGATCCCGAGCCACTGGGAGGGTCAGGGCCGGGCGGCGGCTGATCAGGCTATTCTGGAATACCAGCAGAAGTACGGCGTCTTCGCATTCCAGGCGGCGATGTCAGGCGGCCAGTATTCGCGGCCCGATGGCTTGTTCTTCGGTGGGCAGAAACCGACCTGGTCGAACGATACCTTCCGCCGCATCCTGCGCGAACACGTTCCTGCCACGGCGCGCAGGCTGGTCAGCATCGACTTCCATACCGGCCTTGGCCCGATGGGCTATGGCGAGCCGATCTTTGTCGGTCCGGAAGACAAAGGGTTCTATGACCGGGCGAAGAAAATCTTCGGCCTGGAAGTGACCAACCCCAATGACGGCAGTTCCAGTTCGGCGCGCGTCACCGGCACCGTGCCGGAAGCTTTCCTCGGCCTGCCGAAATCCATCGAGGTGACGGCGATTGCCCTGGAATACGGGACCCAGCCTTGGCAACAGGTGACCGAAGCGCTGCGCGGCGATCATTGGCTGCATGCCAGGGGCGACGTGAATTCGCCCCTGGGCAAGCAGCTCAAGCAGAAAATCCGCGATGCCTTCTATACCGATACGCCGGCCTGGAAGGCGGCCGTTTATGGCCGGGCGGCGGATTTCGCCCTGCGGGCTTTCCGCGGTCTTGCAGATTGATCAGTGGTGCAACTCGGCTAGCCGTTCGGACCGCGAGGCCGGACGCTGGTCGGTTGCAACCTCACCCAGCATCATCCGCTCAAGCTCCTGGCGCGCCCGCGCCAGGCGGCTGCGGATCGTCCCGATCGGACAGCCACAGATCTTCGCGGTTTCCTCATAAGACAGGCCGTTGCCGACCACCAAGACCAGCACCTCGCGCTGGGCCGGGTTCAGGCGGTTGACCGCCTGCAGCAATTCATCCAGCACCAGCTTGTCTTCCTGCGGCGCCTTCACTGCCATCAGGTTCTCGATCGCCTCCGAATCGCCGAAGGTCGTGGCTTCGCGGCGGCGGCGGCGCGCCTGGTCGATATGCTGGTTGCGCATGATGGTGAAGGCCCATGCCTTGAAATTGGTGCCGGGCTGGAACTGGTCTGACTTGGCCAGTACGCGCAGAACGGTTTCCTGCGTCAGATCCTCTGCCCAATGGCGGTCGCGGGTGAGCATGACGGAGAAAGCTTTGAGCGAGGGCAGCGTCTCCATCAGAAGGCCGTGAATGCTATCGGTCATGGGGATGGTCCTCTTCATTAATGGAACGGGAATCGATGGGGGGAGAAAGTTCTGGAGCAACGTGTCGTCGTCTGTGTCCCGAGCATGGCCATGGGGGGGCAAACGGGCCAGCGACAAAGCCGGGGCGGGCTGTGATAAAGCTGCGACCTGAATACGCCGCAGCAGCAGTAATTGTGTAATTAAATCAGTTCTTTAATTTGCCAGATATGGCTGTGACATCAATGCTCACAGCCTCGGCCAGCCGATCCTGCAACTGCGGCAGGGCGCGGTCCAGCCAGATGGAAAAAGCATCCTGCTTCTGCCTGCTGGGGGTCTTTCGTTTCGCAGCAGACTTTGGTTTCTCAGTGGCTTGCCCGTCCGCAGGCGGGCTTCGCAAAACAGCCAGCGTGGCGGCATCGATAGAGCCGTCGTCAATAATCGCTGATGCGCCTGGACGCGTATCCCTGTTGCGCTGTTTTTTCGACATCGAAACCCCGACTTGGCGATTTCGCCCGCTTGCAATGGCGCCATGTCGCTCGACCATGGCTGGGTACCAGAATACCGGCGCCTCGCGGGATGATACAAATCAAATCACGCAGACGCCATTGGAAAAGAATAGCATCGGCCGGCAATGGTTCCGGCGCCGCTACGCAGGCGCCGCGCCAAAAAATTCGCAGCACGCCATAAAGCGCGGAATTCTCCGGGCAGGAACCAAGCATCTGACAGGACGTTGATATTTGCATGCGACGCCTGCGGCGCGTGGCGGTGGGCCCGCAACGTACAGTGCGTAGTGTCAGATGTCATGGAGGACAGAATGCAAAGCAGAGAACGCCTGATTTCCGCCGATAAGGTGGAGGGGACCACCGTTTACAACGCGACCGGCGATAAACTGGGGTCCATCAACAATGTCATGATCGACAAACTCAGCGGCCGGGTTGCCTATGCCGACATGTCGTTCGGCGGCTTTCTTGGCATCGGCGATCGCCATCACCCGCTGCCCTGGGGCATGCTGAAATATGACGAGAAGCAGGGCGGCTATGTCGTCAACCTGGACAAGAAAACCCTGGAAGCGGCGCCAAGCTATGGCGCTGACGAGAGGCTGAACTGGGAAGACGAGGCCTGGGGCCGCAAGGTGCACGACTATTACGGCGTGCCCCCGTTCTGGATCTGAACCATCTCTGGTCATGCGTGAAACGGAAAAGGGCGCCGAGCGGCGCCCTTTTTCATGGCCTGACATCCTATCGCTCAGTCGTCGCCGCCATCCACCTGATTCCAGGCCTGGTTGGCGACAGACCGCATAACCGCGCTGTATGCTTTCAGCGTGGGTGAGGCATTGTCTCCGGCCATGCCACGCTTGACGATGCCCTGCGCCATCACGGCAACGCGGAATAGCGCGAAAGCCAGATAGAAGTTCCAGTGCGCGATGCCGTTGTCGCGGATCGTCGGCCAGGAACTGTGACGGCAATAGCTGGCGATATAGTCCGGCTCGCCCGGGATGCCGGTTTCGATGAAATCTGTGCCCTGCAGGCTGCCCATGCCGGGAATGGTGACACGATAGGGCATGCAGTTGATGGCAAGGTCGGCGAGCGGATGGCCGATCAGGGCCAGATCCCAGTCCAGGATGGCCACGATGCGCGGCTCGCTGGGATGGAACACGAGATTCTCCAGCCGCAAATTGCCATGCATCAGTGAAGTGAGGTCGTCCGTCGGCACATGGCCCGGCAACCAGTCGAGCAGGCGCTCCATCGCGCCGATCTCCTCGGTGCGGTTGGCACGATACTGCTCGCACAACGTGGCGATCTGGCGGTTCAGGTAATCCAGGCCGCCGCCATTCACCGGCAGGCCGGTGGCGGCGGGCGGCAATGCATGGATGGCGGCCATGGTCGCGGCCATCGCATCGTAATGCGCCTGGCGCTGCTTGGCATCCATGCCGGGCAGGTTGGGGTCGCGAAACTGTCGGCCGGGCACGAAGTCGAGCAGGTAAAACGGCGTGCCGATCACCTTCTCGTCGGTACAGGCCAGTTGCGGCATACCGACCGGTAATCCGGCGGCGTGCAGAGCGCGCAACAGGCCGAAATCGCGTTCGATGGATTCCGCCATGGTGCAGCCCTTCTTGGGCTGGCTGCGCTTGCGCAGCACCATGTTGCGGCCGGGCATGTGCAGCAGGAAAGCGGGGCTGGCGGCCGGGCCCTTGAACTGCTGAATGGTCAGCGGGGTTTTGAAATCGGGCAGGTGGCGTTGCAGATATGCCGTCAACTTGGCCTCGTCGAACCGGTGCTGCGGTTGTACGGGGGTCAGATCGACGGCCGCCATGCCTGTTCAGCCTCCCATCATCTTCTCGACGACCGCCCAGGCTTGTTCGGCGATCGGTCGGGCGCGCTTGCCCGATTCAATCGCATGCTGGCTGGCAGCCGTGCCGTCCTTCACCCGTCCCATGATGCCCTGCAGGATGCCGGCAATACGGAACATGTTATAGGCCATGTAGAATTCGAGATGGGGAATGCCGTCGCGGCCGGTGCGTCGGCAATAGGCGGCGATGTAGTCCTGCTCATTCGGGATGCCCAGGGCGGCGAAATCGACCCCGGCCAGGCCACGGAAGGTTTCCGGCGCCAGCCGCCATGACATCAGGTGGTAGGTGAAATCGCCCAGCGGATGGCCCAGCGTGGAGAGTTCCCAGTCCAGCACCGCGATCACCCGCGGCTCGCTCGGATGGAAGATCATGTTGTCCATCCGGTAGTCGCCATGCACGATGCTGGTCTCGTCGCCCGGCGGGATGTTGGCCGGCAGCCATTCGATCAGCTTGTCCATGGCCGGAATCTCTTCCGTCTCGGACGCTTTATACTGCTTGCTCCAGCGACTGATCTGACGGGCGAAATAATCGCCAGGCTTGCCGTAATCGCCCAGGCCGATGGCGTTGTAATCCACCTGATGCAGCGCCGCGATGGTGCGGTTCATGGCGTCGAAGATGCCGGCGCGCTCATCGCGGGTCATGCCGGGCAGGCGCTGGTCCCAGAAAATGCGGCCTTCCACGCAATCCATCACGTAAAAGGCGGTCCCGATCACGCCATCGTCCTCGCACAGGCCATAGGTACGGGCGACCGGCACATCGGTTTGGCCGAGTGCCGTGATGACGCGATATTCGCGGTCGACGGCATGCGCCGATGGCAACAGCTTGCCCGGCGGCTTGCGGCGCAGCACATATTTCTTCGTCGGCGTGATCAGCATGAAGGTGGGGTTCGACTGCCCACCCTTGAACTGCTGCACGGTCAGCGGACCGCGATAGTCGGGCACGTTCTCTTTCAGCCAGCGTTCCAGCGCGGCTTCGTCGAACCTGTGGCGCTCCTGCACCGGCATGGTGCCTGCGAAGCGGTCCTGATCACTCATGCTATCGTTTCCCCGTCTCTTGGAGCGCCGGAGACGGCGACGCTCCCGGATACGATAGCCAAGCCAAGCAGGGCGGCGCAACCACCCGCGGCCGGCGGATCGGGCCGACGGATTGCCTGTGTGCGGTTGTTATTTTTGTTCGCGCGCCGTTTACTCGATTTGGCGGCGCGCCAGCCCCGGATTACTGCTGCTCGCGCGCCACGGCGGGCCAGCCCCGGATTACTGCTGTTCGCGCGCCACGGCGCGCCAGCCGATGTCGCGACGGCAGAAGCCCTCGGGCCAGCGGATCTTATCCACAGCGGCATAGGCGCGCTGCTGTGCGGCCCGCACGCTGGGACCGTAGGCGCAGATGCCCAGGACGCGCCCGCCATTGGCCACGATGGCGCCATCGGCACGCTGCGCCGTGCCGGCATGAAAGACCTGGACATCGGGTTCGGCCGCAGCGGCATCAAGGCCTTCGATGACGGTACCCTTGCGCGGCTCGCCGGGATAGCCCTCAGCGGCCATCACGACGCAGAGCGCGGTGTCGTCACGCCAGCGCAGGTCGAAATCCTTCAGCACGCCATCGCGCGATGCCATCAGGGCCGGCAGCAGGTCGGATTTCAGGCGCAGCATCAGCGTCTGACATTCCGGATCGCCGAAGCGGGTATTGTATTCCAGCAGCTTTGGGCCGTCTTTCGTCAGCATCAGGCCGGCAAAAAGCACGCCCTTGAACGGCGCACCTTCGGCCATCATGGCCGCCACGGTCGGGTTGATGATTTTTTCCATCACCTCGGCCTGCAAGGCCGGGGTCAGCGCCGGGGCAGGCGAATAGGCGCCCATGCCGCCTGTATTGGGGCCTGTATCGCCATCGCCGACGCGCTTGTGGTCCTGCGCCGAGGCGAGTGGCAGGGCATGCTTGCCATCGACCAGGGCGAAGAAACTGACCTCCTCGCCATCCAGGAATTCCTCGATCACCACTTCCGCGCCGGCCTCGGTGAACAGCGCCGTATTCGCGGCAAGGGCTTCGTCCAGCGTCATGGCAACCGTTACGCCCTTGCCAGCGGCCAGGCCATCGGCCTTCACCACGATGGGCGCGCCCTGCTTGCGGATGAAGGCCTCCGCCGAGGCGGCATCGTGGAAGCGGCCATAGGCGGCGGTGGGGATGCCGTATTTGGCGCAGAGGTCCTTCATGAAGCCTTTCGAGCCTTCCAGCCGGGCGGCGGATTTGGTCGGGCCGAAACAGGCGAAGCCGGCGGCTTCCAGGTGGTCGACCAAGCCGGCCACCAAGGGCGCCTCGGGGCCGACCACCACGAAATCGATATGCTCGTCGCGGCAGAGTTGCAGCACGGCATCCAGATCGGTCGGGTTGACCGGGGCCAGTCTGGCCACCTGGCCGATGCCGGGATTGCCCGGGGCGCAGACCAGCTTGGTCACCAGCGGCGAGGCAGACAGCGCCCAGCACAGGGCATGTTCGCGGCCGCCCGATCCGATAACGAGAAGGTTCATCTGTTTACCCGGGAAATGACAGGAAAATGGCTGTTCCGCGCCCTTCGCCGGCCGGAGGGGCGGCTGGAGCGGCGGCGGCAATCTTTGTATCATGCCGGCCATGGATTCAAGGTTCCCGGAATGAGCGATTCGAACACGATTCCCGCCAGTGCCCCGGCGGTGGCCACCAATGTGCCGGAATACAGCGTCACCGAGCTGTCGCTGCGCCTGAAGCGCAGCATCGAGGAGACCTTCGGCTGGGTGCGCGTGCGCGGCGAAATTTCCGGTTTCAAGCGCGCCGCCTCGGGGCATCTGTATTTCTCGCTCAAAGATGCCGATTCGGTGCTGGATGCCGTCTGCTGGAAAGGCAGCGCCGCCCGGCTGGGGGTGAAGGCGGAAGATGGCATGGAAGTGGTCTGCTCGGGCAAGCTGACCAGCTATCCCGGCCGCTCGAAATACCAGATGGTGGTCGAGCGCATGGAGCTGGCCGGCCTCGGCGCGCTGATGGCCCTGCTGGAGCAGCGCAAGCAGAAGCTGGCTGCCGAGGGCCTGTTCGCGCCTGAGCGTAAACGCCCGCTGCCTTACCTGCCGCGTGTGATCGGCGTGGTGACTTCGCCAACGGGTGCCGTGATCCGCGACATCCTGCATCGCCTGGCCGACCGTTTCCCGACCCATGTGCTGGTCTGGCCGGTGCTGGTGCAGGGCGAAGGCGCCGCCGAACAGGTGGCCAGGGCGATCCGCGGTTTCAATGCATTGCCCGCCGATGGCGTCGTGCCGCGACCCGATCTGCTGATCGTGGCGCGTGGCGGCGGCAGCCTGGAAGACCTGATGGCCTTCAACGAGGAAGTGGTGGTGCGCGCCGCAGCCGGCTCCGACATTCCGCTGATCTCGGCCGTGGGCCATGAAACCGACACCACGCTGATCGATTTCGCGTCCGACCGCCGTGCGCCGACGCCCACGGCAGCCGCCGAAATGGCGGTGCCGGTGCGCATGGAACTGGTGAGCAGCGTCGCCAGCTTCGATGAACGCCTGCGCCGTGGCATCACCCGGCTGGTGCGTGAGAAGCGCCAGCATCTGGATGGGCTGGGGCGTGGCCTGCGTGGCCCGCGCGAGCAGTTGGAAATGGCGCGGCAGCGTTTCGATGATCTGTCGGACCGGCTGAAGCATGCCCTGCGCGTCGGCGTTGCTGCCCAGCGCGCGCAGATGGAAACCAAATTCGCCAAGCTGCGGCCAGCCCTGCTGCGGCGGGAAGTGGCGGATTATCGCCGCCGGCTGCTGGATGCCGATGCGCGGCTGCTGCGTGCCCTGCGCCAGCGCCAGGCCGATGCAATCCAGCGGCTGGCCCAGCCAGCGAAGCTGCTGGAAAGTCTGTCTTACAGGAATGTGCTGTCGCGCGGCTTCGCCGTGGTCTATGGCGCCGATGGCCATGCGCTGAAATCGGCGGCTGGTATGGTGCCGGGCGCGGCCGTCACCATCGAGATGCAGGATGGCCGCCGTCAGGCCCGCATCGAAGGCGGCAGCGCGGCGCCGGCCCGTCGCGGTACCGTTGCGGCCAAGCCGCCCGGCCAGGAGGAATTGTTCTGATGCAGACGCCGCCGTTGCCGCGCGAGACCGAAGCCAAGCTGTATTACCGGCATGGTGCCTTCGACATCGTGTTTCCCGGTTCCTATGTGCTCTGTGCCGTGACGCAGGTGCGGATTCCGCTGAACAGCCTGCGCTACTGGAGCGTTGATCGCCAGGAAGCCTATGCCGATGCGGTCGTCGCCCTACAGGGGCTGCTGCGCGATCCGGTGCGGCGCGGATGAAACGCTGGCTGGCTGCTTGCCTGCTGGCCGGCCTCGTCCTGGGACAGGCCAAAGCCAACGAGCCGCCGCCGGGCCTGACCTGGCAGGGCGATTTCAGCCAGGGTGGATTGGTGATCGGCCAGGCCGAACCGGGCCTTCAGATCAAACTGGGCGAACGGATCGTGCCGGTGGCCGGCGACGGGCGGTTCGTGTTCGGCTTCGGTCGCGACGAACCGGCCTCGGTGCCCCTGACGGTGACGCGTGCCGGCAAGGCCGAACAGATGGCTTTGCAAGTGGCGGCGCGAACCTATGATATCCAGCGTATCGACGGCCTGCCGCCAGCCCAGGTGACGCCGCCGCCCGCCGTGCTGGACCGCATCCGGCGCGAGAACGCAAAAATCGCCGAAGTGCGTCAGCGCAACACGCCGCGGCAGGATTTCTTGCAGGGCTGGATCTGGCCGGTGAAAGGGATCGTCAGCGGCGTCTATGGCAGCCAGCGCATCCTGAACGGCGAGCCGCGCCAGCCGCATTTCGGTATCGACATTGCCGCA
The DNA here is from genome assembly GCA_046294345.1 of Ferrovibrio sp. GTDB lineage: Bacteria > Pseudomonadota > Alphaproteobacteria > Ferrovibrionales > Ferrovibrionaceae > Ferrovibrio. The sequence continues at coordinate 60,661 of JBKBJT010000015.1, read as the reverse complement.
CCCACCGGCACGCCGGTGCTGGCCAGCACCGATGGCGAAGTCGTGCTGGCCGAGAAGGATTTCTATTACACCGGCGGCACGGTCATCATCGATCATGGCATGGGTATCAATGCCGCCTATTCGCACCTGCAGAGCGTGACGGTGAAGGTGGGCCGGCGTGTGCGGCAGGGCGAGAAGATCGGTACCGTCGGCGCCACCGGACGGGCCACCGGCGCGCATCTGGACTGGCGGGTGAACTGGTTCGACGTGCGGCTCGATCCGCAGCGGCTGCTGCCGCCGCAACCCTGATTCAGCGCTTCCAGCGCTTGTGCACCCAGAACCACTGCTCCGGGTCCCTGCGGATACGCTCCTCGATTTTCCGGTTGATCAGCAGCAAGCCGTTATAGGTGTCGCGCTCGCGGTTGCCGGTGCTTTCCAGCTGTATCGGCGCTTCGATGGTGACGCGAAAGTAGGCGTCGCCATCCACCCGCTCGCCATAGATCGGTACGACGGGGCAACCGGCGCGCAGGGCCAGTTCGGCTATGGCGGGGGCGGTCATCGCCTCGCGGCCGAAGAACGGCACGGCAAGGCCTGTGTTCAGTTTCTGATCGACCATTATGGCGAGGCACTCGTTATTCTTCAGCGCCCTGAGTAACTCGCGTGCCGCCTGCATTCCCTTTGGCACATGGCGACCGCCGACCGGCTTCCGCAGTTCCTGAAGCAGCTCCTCGGTCAGCGGATTGTTGGCGGCACGATAAACCTGCACCAGGGGGATGCCATAGTGCATGCCGACAATGCTCATCACTTCCCAGTTGCCGAAGTGGGCCGAGAAGAAAATCGCGGGCTTCTTGCTGTCGCGGATCGCCAGAAGATGCTCGGCGCCGACAACCTCGATGCGTCCCCCGGTTTCGCGGGGTCCGATGCGGATGTCGCCAAGATGGGCATATTCGGCCAGCACGCGACCGAGGTTGTTCCACATGCCCTGCAGGATTGCCTCATGCCGTGCGGCCAGTTCAGGCAGCGCAAGCTGCAGGTTGGCAACAGCGGTTCTGTGAACCGGCAGGCGGGGTCCCAGGGTCTGTCCGAGCCAGCCGCCAAAGGCGGAGGCGCGATCAATCGGCAGGGCACGGAACAGGGCTAGCGCCAGTCGGGCCCCCCAGGCGGCGACGTATTCATGTGGTTCGGCGCGTTTAAACACGAACAAGCTTGCCTTTCAGGAATTGTTCGACGGCGGTGGGGTCGGCGAAGGCAAGGCTGACGCGCAGTACATCGACCATCGACCGCGCTGCCCTCGGCAGCCGCATCTGGTCCTTCGCAGTGGTCACGGGAATGGCGTGCAGGGCGTGGGCCTGTTCCACCAGACGCATCACGGCATCTTCGCTATAGGGTGCATGATCGGGGAAGGATTTGGTGGCGGCTATCTCGACGCCGGCCTGGCGCAGCGAGGCATAGAATTTTTCCGGCCGACCGATGCCGGCGAAGGCCAGCGCGCGCCGGCCGCGCAGCCGCACGACATCGGCGGCATTGGGTTCGAGTTCGGCACGAAAAACCGGACGCATGCCGAAAGACGGCAGCGGCACAACGGGTTTGCCGATCAGGATCACCGCGTCGCAACGTTCCAGGCCTTCCGCGATGGGTTCGCGCAGGGGCCCGGCGGGCAGCAGACGGCCATTGCCGAAACCATAACCGCCATCCACCACCAGCAGGCTGAGCTGGCGGGCCAGTGCGTATGTCTGGTGCGCGTCGTCGGCGATGATGCAGCCGGCGCCGGCGGCGACGGCGGCCCGGGCGGCGGCGGGGCGGTCGCGGCCGATCCAGGTGGGTGCGGCAGCATTCAGCAGCAGGGCCTCGTCGCCCACATCGGCAGCGGTATGCCGCACCGGATCGACGCGCACGGGGCCTGCCAGCCGGCCGCCATAGCCGCGGCTGACGATCTGCGGATGCAGGCCCAGGCGATGCAGGATTTCGGTCAGTGCGATGGCGGTTGGCGTCTTGCCCGCGCCGCCGGCGACCAGGTTGCCGACCGAGATTACCGGGCGGCCCACCTCCTGCGGTGTAGTGGTTTGGCGGTTGAGCCGGTTACCAAATTCATAAATTTTGGCCAGCGGCTGCAATATCGCCGGCCAGGGAGAGCCGGTGTCGCTGCGCCAGAAATCAGGCGTCCGGCTAGGCATCATGCCCATCCCGTGCCGGCATAGGCTCGACTGGTGGCTGGCCGCAATGGCGGTCGGCCGCCTCGCATAGTGCATTGAGCGCGCGTTCCACGCGCAGTGCCGCCTGCTCAAGGCTTTCGGTTTCGTCGCTATGGACGTCGATCGGTTCGCCCCAGATATAAATGCCGCGGTTGAAAGGCCATGGAATCAGGAAACGATCCCATGAAGCGGCCAGCCTGCGTCGCGCGACGCCATAAGTGGCGGGTATGATCGGTACGCGGGCGAGGCGGGCGGCGGCGACGATTCCCGTGCTGGCTCGCATACGCGGCCCGCGCGGCCCATCCGGCGTGACGGTCACGTATTCGCCGCGTTTCAGAACCTGCAGTATGCTGCGCAGGGCGGCAGTGCCGCCCTTGTCGGCCTTGCCCTGCTTGGCCGAGGATCCGCGCACGGTGCCAATGCCGAACGGGTCCATGGCGCGGGCGATCAACTCGCCGTCGCGATGCTGCGAAATAAGTACATGCATCGGATGCGTGGTCGTCCAGGCCAGCGGCATCATCAACAGGCGACCATGCCAGAAGGCACCTATGAAGGGTTTGCCATCGCGCCAGAAAGGTTGCGGATATTCGATGCCGCGGATTTCCCAGCGCGAGGTGGCATGCACGAAGCGCACATACAATGCAATGGCATCGGCCGTCAGCCGAACTACGGGAGCGCTTCGCAGGATGCGCTTGAGCAGCCCGGCCATGGATTTAAGCCGTGGCCTCGACGGCGAACTGGGTGGCATACAGCCGGGCATAGGCGCCGTTGCGGGCCAGCAATTCGGCATGGCTGCCCTGTTCGACCAGACGGCCGTAATCCAGCACAAAGATCACGTCGGCATCGATCACGGTCGACAGGCGGTGGGCGATCACCAGCGTGGTGCGGCCGCGCATCAGTTCGCCCAGCGCCGTCTGGATCAGGCGCTCGGACTCGGTATCCAGCGCGCTGGTTGCCTCGTCCAGCAGCAGGATCGGGGCATCGCGCAGCATGGCCCGCGCAATGGCGATGCGCTGGCGCTGGCCGCCGGAAAGCCGCACGCCGTTCTCGCCCACCAGCGTGTCGTAACCTTCCGGCAGAGCCATGATGAAATCATGCGCGGCGGCATGCCGGGCGGCGGCCTCGATCTCGTCCTGGCCGGCTTCCGGACGGCCATATGCGATGTTGGCGCGGATGGTGTCGTCGAACAACGTCAGTTCCTGGCTGACCAGCGCCACATTGCGGCGCAGCGAGCCAAGCGTCACTGAGCGCACATCCTGCCCGTCGATCAGCACACGCCCTTGCGAGGCATCGTAGAAGCGCGGCACAAGATTGAGCAGGGTGGATTTGCCGGCGCCCGAGGCGCCAACCAGAGCGGCCTTTTTGCCGCGTGGCACCACGAGGGAAATGTCCTGCAGCGCGGTCTTGTCTTCGCTGTACCGGAAACTCACCTGTTCCAGGCGGATTTCGCCGCCCGAGACGACCAGCGGTTTCGCATCCACCGCTTCGGTGATTTTCGGTTTGATGTCGAGCAGGCTGAAAATGCGCTCGGCGGCAGCCAAGCCTTCCTGCAGGGCGGTATTCAGGTTGGCGAGTGCCTTGAGTGGCTGGTAGGCCGAAAGCGCGGCATAGATAAAGGCGGTCAGCGTGCCGAGCGTCAGGGTTTCTGTGGTGCCGCCGATATAGATGATCACGGCGACCGCGATGCCGCCCAAGGCCTCGGTGGAGGGGCTGGCTGCGGCGCGGGCGCGCACGACCTTCATGATGTGGCCCAGGCGCGTTTCCACCGACTGACGCGCGCGGTCGATCTCGCGCTGCTCCATGCCATAGGCCTTGACCATGCGCGCGCCATCGAAGGTCTCGCTCAGGATGGTGGTCAGCTTGCCGGTTTCCTGCTGCGAACGCGCCGAACCCTTGCGCGCCTTCTTGCCCAGCCGCCGGGTGGTCAGGCCCACGATCGGGAAGATCACACAGACGATCAGGGCGAATTGCCAGTTCATGGCAAACATCACGCCGGTGAGGAAAATCAGGCTCAGGCTGTCCTTGACGATGCCGGTGAGAGCTTTCGATACTGCCTCGCGCAGCAGGCTGGCGTCATACAGGAAGCTGGCGATCAGTTTGCCGGAATGCATTTCATGCAGCCAGGCAAGGTCGGCGCGGATCATGTGGGCATACATGCGGACCTGGGTGTCGGCGATGATCCGCTCGCCGAACTGGGTCATCAGCGTGCCCTCGAAATAGGCGGCGATGGCCTTGATCACCACTACGGCTACCACCATCAGCGGCACCATCATGGTCCAGTAGGGATCACGTTCGGTGAAAACCTGGTCGATGGCCGGCTTGAGCAGCCAGGCGGTGGCGGCCGTCATCGCCGCCACGACACCCATGCTGATCACTGCCAGGAACAGCGAACCGATATGGGGGCGAACCTGTTCGGCCAGCAGGCGGCGGATCAGCGCCATGCTGCTGACCGGTGTGCCGGGGGGCGTGGGGGAAGTCACAGGGAATCCGTCCCGATCAAAGAGTCAATCTCGGCAAAGAGTTAATGCCGGCTGCTATAGCATGCGACGTAAGGCGGGGCCAGCATGGCTCCGGGCCTGACAGCTTTCGCCCAGCCTGCGACGGGCAGGCCTGCACGGATAAAAGCTTGCGCGGCAGGCAGTTACCCGCCTGTGCGCCTTACAGCCTCTGCTTGGCCGCCTGGGCCACGGCTTCCGGCGTGATGCCGAAATGCTTGTACAACTGCTCGTAGGGGCCCGAGGCCCCGAAGCCGCTCATGCCGACGAAGCCGCCCTTGATGCCGAGGTAACGGTCCCAGCCCTGGCGCACGCCGGCCTCGATCGCCACGCGCACGGTGCCCGGGCCCAGGGTCTTTTCCTGGTAGGCGGCATCCTGGGTGTCAAACAATTCGAAGCTCGGCATCGAGACGACGCGGGTCGGGATGCCATCCTTCTGCAGCAGGTCGCGGGCGGTCATCGCGATGGCGATTTCCGAACCGGTGGCCAGCAGGGTCACCTTGGCGGCGCCGTCGGCGGCGACCAGTTCATAACCGCCCCTGGCCACCAGGTTTTCCTTGCTGTGGCTGGTGCGCACAGCCGGCAGATCCTGGCGGGTGAGGGCCAGTACGCTGGGGCGATGCTTCTGTTCCAGCGCCACCTGCCAGGCTTCGGCGGTTTCCACCGCGTCGGCCGGGCGCAAAACGAGCAGGTTCGGGATGGCGCGCAGGGCGGCCAGATGCTCGACCGGCTGGTGCGTCGGACCGTCTTCGCCCAGGCCGATGGAATCATGGGTCATCACATAGATGACACGCTGCTCCATCAGGGCCGAGAGGCGGATCGAGGGGCGGCAGTAATCGGTGAAGACCAGGAAGGTGCCGCCATAGGGGATCAGCCCGCCATGCAGGGCGATGCCGTTCATCGTCGCCGCCATGCCATGCTCGCGCACACCGTAATAGACATAGCGGCCGCTGAAGTCGCCGGGCTTGACCGGATTGAGGCCGGCGGTCTTGGTGTTGTTCGATCCGGTCAGGTCGGCCGAGCCGCCGATTGTCTCGGGCACGGCCGGATTGATGACTTCCAGCGCCATCTGCGACGACTTGCGGGTCGCCCATTTCGGCTTGTCGGCGGCCAGTTTGGCCTTGTACTCGTCCATTACCCTGGCGAAATCGGCCGGCAGGTCGCCCTTGACGCGGCGCTCCCATTCGGCGCGCTGCGGCGCGGGCAGGGCGGCCAGCGCCTTGTCCCAGGCCTGTTTCTTGGCGGCATTGGCGCTGCCGACAGCGCGCCAGGCCTTCAGGATGGTGTCTGGAATCTCGAAGGGGGCATGCGGCCAGCCCAGCTTTTCGCGCGCGCCCTTGATCTCGTCGGGGCCCAGCGGCGAGCCATGGGTGGCAGCCGTGCCGGCTTTGGTCGGCGCGCCATAGCCGATCACGGTGCGGCAGGCGATCAGGCTGGGCCTGTCGCTCTTCTGCGCGGCGGCGATGGCGGCGGCGACGGCTTCCGGGTCATGGCCGTCGACGCGGATGGTGGCCCAGCCGCTGGCCTGGAAACGGGTGATCTGGTCGTCGGACACCGACAGGCTGGTCGGACCGTCGATGGAAATCTCATTGTCGTCCCACAGGACGATCAGCTTGTTCAGCTTCATATGGCCAGCCATCGAGATGGCTTCGTGGCTGATGCCTTCCATCAGGCAGCCGTCGCCGGCGATCACATAGGTGTAGTGGTCCACCACGTCCTTGCCGAACTGGGCGGCCAGCAGACGCTCGGCCAGCGCCATGCCCACGGCGGTGGCGATGCCCTGACCCAGAGGGCCGGTGGTGGTCTCGATCCCGCCGGCATGGCCGAATTCCGGGTGGCCAGCCGTGCGCGAGCCGATTTGGCGGAAGTTCTTCAGCTCCTCCAGCGTCATGTCCGGATAGCCGGTCAGGTGGAGCAGGGCATAGAGCAGCATCGAACCGTGGCCGGCCGACAGCACGAAGCGGTCGCGGTCAGGCCAGGTCGCGTTCTGTGGGTCGAATTTCAGGAAGCGGCTGAACAACACCGTAGCCACGTCGGCCATGCCCATCGGCATGCCGGGATGGCCCGAATTGGCCTTTTGCACGGCATCCATGGCAAGCGCCCGGATGGCATTCGCCATGTCGGCATGACTGACCGGGGCGGCGTGACGGGGGAAGGCTGTGGCGGCCTGCAGCATATCGGTGGAATCCCGCTTCTGGAGTCGAAAGCGGGCGGACCATGCCGGTCCCAGCGGCCCCCGTCAACCCATGCCCGAAGGCATGGGAAACCCCTTGAAAGACGGTCAGAATTCCTGCCAGTCGTCCTCATCCGCCGCAGCCGGCCTGGGCGCGGCCGCAGCTGGTTTCGGCGCCGGCGCAGGAGTCGCCGCCGCAGCGGGCTTGGCTGAAGTTGGCTTTGCCGGGGCCGGCTTGGCGGCCACGGCCGGCTTTGCTGCCGGGGCCGGGCTAGGCGGCACGGCAACCAGTTTCGGTGTCGCTGCCGGGGCGCGTCCGTCCAGCTTGAAGAAGCCGACCAGGTCGGCCAACTCGCTGGCCTGGCCGGCCAGGCTCTGGGCGGCGGCCGTGGTTTCCTCCACCAGGGCGGCGTTACGCTGGGTCATCTCGTCCATCTGGCCCACGGCGGTGTTGATCTGCTCCAGGCCGGTGGCCTGCTCGCGGCTGGCGGCCGCGATCTCGGCCACGATGTCGGACACCTTCTTGATCGAGGCCACGATCTCGGTCAGCGACTGGCCGGTGCGGCCGACCAGGTCGGCCCCGGTCTTCACCTGGGCGTTCGATTCCTGGATCAGGGCTTTGATGTCCTTCGATGCATTGGCCGAACGCTGGGCCAGCGCACGCACTTCCTGCGCCACCACGGCAAAGCCCTTGCCGGCCTCGCCGGCGCGCGCTGCTTCCACCGAGGCATTCAGCGCCAGCAGGTTGGTCTGGAAGGCGATCTCGTCGATCAGCCCGACGATGTCGGAGATCTTCTGCGCGCTTTCCTCGATCCGGCTCACCGCCGAAACGGCATCGCCCACTACGCTGCCGCCCTTTTCCGCGGTGTCGCGGGCCGCTGTCGCCAGCTGGTTGGCGGCCTGGGCGTTGTCGGCATTCTGCTTCACCGTCGTGGTGATCTCGTGCATCGAGGCGGCCGTTTCCTCGATGCTGGCTGCCTGGCTTTCCGTACGCTGCGCCAGGTCCTGCGAGCCAGAGGAAATCTCATCCGACGCGGTCTTCACCGACTGCGCCGTGCTGGTCAGGCGGCCGGCGAAATCGCGCATGCGGTCGGCCATGCTGTTGGCGCTGTCTTTCAACTGACCGAACACGCCGCGGTAATCGCCGCGCACCGACTTGGTCAGGTCGCCGCCGGCCATGGCGCCCATGGTGTCGGCCATCTCGCCGGCCATGGTCTGCAAGGTCGCGGCCAGGCGGTTCAGTTCCTGGCTGGTGGTGAGGAAGAAGCCTTCCTTACCGCCTTCATTAATGCGGCCCGACAGGTCGCCCTGCGCCACCTTGTTGACCAGGGCAGCGATCTCATCGCCGGCCGCCTTCTCGCGCGCCTCGCGTTCGATGCGCCGCTGCTCGCTTTCTTCGCGCTGGCGGGCGATATCGGCTTCGGCCTTTTCGCGGGCAACCATGTTGTCCTTGAACACCTGCACGGCCTTGGCCATCTGGCCGATTTCGGCGCCGCGATCGACGAAGGGGATTTCCACCGCGAGGTCGCGGTCGGCCAGACGCTGCATGGCGCCGGTCATCCGCTGGATCGGACCGCTGACGCGCCATTGCACGATCAGGAAGCCGAAGACGGTGAAGGCTATGGCAGCGACCAGCAGGGCGCCATTCAGGCCCAGGCTTTGCTGCGTCTGGGTCATCTGCGCATCGGCACGTTTGATCAGTTCATCCAGTGCCGTATTGGCGATTGCATTCAGCAGATTGAGGCTATCGACCACACCCGGCTGGTATTTCGAGATCGGAACCGGCGAAGGCTGGCCGCTGCTCAGTGCCTTTACAATGGTCTGACGCTCCTCGCCGATAGGACCGGAAAAGAAGGCCTTGGCATTGTTCACGACCTCGCGCACGGAAGCGGGCGCATCATCGCGCGCAGCAATGACGGTAACGATGTCCCACGCCGTAGCCGAGCGGCCGGCATCATCGGCATGAGCCATCACCTCGGGAATACCCCAGTTCTGGTTGGCCGACATGGTGGTGAGGATGCGCAGAACCATGGAGCCCGAATAGTTGCGAATCGTCCAGGCGTTCTGTTTGACGTTCAGCATCTGGTCGACGACGGGATCGACAAGCTGGAGCGAGGATTCCAGGAAATCCGAAGCCTCCTGCAGGGCGTTCAGATAGCCCTGGGTTACGCGTGGCCAGTCCTGCATGGCCTGCGCGTCACGCTGGTCCTTGGGTTGGGCAATCAGCGTCATCATCTTGGGACGCATTGCTTCCACGGCATCATGCGCGGATTTCAGCTTGGTCTGAATCGGGGCCGCGCCCGGCAGGTCGCGGAGCGCCGACAGAAGCGCATAGCCGGTATTGTAGCCGTCTTTCGTATTGTCCCGCTGGGCGGTGATGTTGTCGATGCTGTCCTTGCTGGCTGGGGCGTCGGCGCGGAACGCGATCATGATGTTGCCGCGCTCCAGCCGATGCTGCTGCAGGCTGCGGAAGAAGGCCTGGCTGATCGGGGCCAGCGTCGCCACCTTCTGAGCGGCGCTGTAACGCTGAATGGCCTCGTTCAGCGAGATGGCACTGATTGCGACCAGCATGATGCCCAGGACGCCGATAACGAGCCCCAGTGTGGTGCGGATGGAAAAAGTCGGCATGGGTATTCCCCTTTGTCCCCGTGTTGGGGTTGTCAGCGGAATTAAATTAGCCGGACTTTTGTGCAATGCACTCGGCTAAAGTGCATAGGTTATCAAGATTTAATCCTTACGCCGCGGAAATCGGGTGCGTAGGGGCAGATAGCTGCGAGTCGCAATCATGTGCCCCGCAAAACACGGCCCTGTCTGATCATCGGAAGACATCACGCCTGGGCGGCCGCACCGGACCCTTGTTGCGCGGCGATCTGTTCCATCTGCGCCGCCGTGTCCTGGTTGACCAGGTGATCGAGGTCGATGATAGACACCATGCGGTCGCCGCGCGCGACGATGGCATTAAGGAAACGATAGTCGGCCTCCATCCCGGTTTCCGGCACACCCTGCAGGTCGCGTTCGGCGATCGACAGGATGTCGGACACGGAATCGACCAGCAGCCCGAAGGTACCGTTGGCTGCCACCACGACGATCACGACATGCATGCTGGTCGGGGTGGTGCGGCCGCCGCCGAAGCGGACGCGCAGGTCGTAGATCGGTACGATGGTGCCACGCAGGTTGATGATGCCGCGCACGAAGTCCGGCGTGTTGGGCAGGTTCGTCACCTCGGTCCAGGCCCGGATTTCGCGCACGCTCAAGATGTCGATGCCGTAATCCTGGCTGTCGATCGAGAAGGTGAGGTATTCGTTGCTGCCGGAGGTGTCACCCGATTGCGCGGCGGCATGGCCGCGTGCTGCCGCTATGCTATTCGGCGGGATATTGCCGCTGCCGTGATCGCTCGATGCTGTGGGGAGTTGGGTCATGGTGCCTCCTCTGATCAGCGCGCCGACGGTGGGTTGCCTTGCGTCTTTTTTATCAAATCAAAGGCCGGGAAGGCAGTCATATTCTGCTTGCGTCGCCATAATTTATTGGCTGATGTATAGCAGTCCGTCCAATGAGTTCCATAAAACAGGCCGTAAGACAGGACTGTGATCCCGCACCGCCGGTCTTGCTGCACCGGCAGAATCCCGAAAGGTATCGTTGCCATGAAATTGCCCGTCAATGCCTTCAAACATGCATTGAAAGAAGGCCGCCCGCAGATCGGATTATGGGCATCCCTGTGCAGCAACATCGTGGCCGAGATCGTTGCCACCGCCGGTTTCGACTGGGTGGTTCTGGATACCGAACATTCCCCGAATGAAGTGCCAATGATCCTGCAGCAGTTGCAGGCCATGCAGATCGATGCCAACACCGCCAGCCCCGTGGTTCGTCCGGCCTGGAACGATGCCGTGCTGATCAAGCGGTTTCTCGATATCGGCTCGCCCAACCTGATCCTGCCCTTCGTGCAGGATGCAGAGGAGGCCCGCCGCGCGGTGGCGGCCACGCGATATCCGCCGCGCGGCATCCGCGGCGTATCCGGCTCGCAGCGCGCCAATCGTTACGGCCTGGTGCAGGATTATCATGCCCACGCCGACAGCGAGATCGGCGTGATCGTGCAGGTGGAAACAGGTGCCGCGCTGAACCGCATCCCCGAGATTGCCAAGGTCGATGGCGTGGATGGCATCTTCATCGGCCCGGCCGACTTGTCAGCCGATCTGGGCCATCTGGGCAACAGTGCCCATCCCGATGCGCAGGCCGCCATCATGCGAGGGCTGCAGCTCTGCCAGGCGGCCGGGAAACCCTGCGGCATTCTGGCGCCGAACGAGGATGACGCGCGGCGTTACCTGGATGCCGGCTTCATGTTTGTCGCTGTCGGTGTCGACCAGGGGCTACTGGCCAAGGCGACCCGCGATCTGGCGCGGCGCTTCCGAAGCCATCTGGGGCGCGTCTGATCAATCTGTCTTGCGGCGGACCCAGAAGCGGTAGCAATTGGCGAACAGGTCGGGATTTTCACGTTCCACCTCGGCCCAGTAATCGAGGTTCGTGGCCGTGGGGTCGTCGGGGAAGCGCGCGCGATATCCCGACAGGGCTTTCGGCGCGGAAAACTCGAAGCCGAGGAATTCCAGTCCGGCACCATTGATGAGCTGGCGCAATTGCTGCGGCGTGTAACGATGCTCCTGGCGGTGGAACACCAGGTCGCGCAGGTCGCTGAGCGCGTAATAGGCGCTGGAGGCGCTCAGTCTCGCGGCTAGTTCAGGATCCTGCTTGGGTAGGATGCGGCGGAATTCCCGCACTTCTTCCGGGCTGTCGTCCAGGCCAAGCCGGGCGATCAGTTCGCGCGCCTTCACCACGTCGCGGCGGCCGATCTCGCTGTAAAGGCCCAGCATCATGTAACCGCCGGGTTTCAGCAGGGCAACCAGTTGCGCCAGCCCGGCGGCCGGGTCGCGCAGGTGATGCAGCACGCCGAAGCTTTCGATCACGTCGAAGCGGCGCGGGATGCTGCCGAGCTTCAGGATATCCGCCTGGGCGAATTCCACGTTGCCGATGCCGATCTCGGTCGCCTTGCGGATGGCATAGGACAGGCTGGTGCGACTCAAGTCGATGGCGAGGATCTTCGAGAAGGCATAGCTGGTCGCGGCCAGGATGGCATGCAGGCCCGTCCCGCAGCCGGCCACGAGGATATCGGGATTGAGATGCTCCTCCGCCGGTATCTGCTGCAGCGGCAGGGCGGTCCGCAGCCGGCCGCTCACCGTCTGCGGCGTGCCCAGGATCGGCTGATGCCAGCGCGGGAAGGGGCTTTCCTCATACATCTCCCGCACGGCCTGGCTGGTCTGATCCTCGATCGGCGTCAAGGCCGGGATGGTGGCGGTGATGCGCCGTTCGGCCAGCGGTTCGTCGATCTGGATGCGTTTCAGGTCGGCATAGGCGCCCGGCCATGAGGCAGAAGCCAGGCGCTCGACATCGTGGCGCTGGTAAAGCGGCCGGTAGCACGCATATACCGCGAACAGGGTCGGGCTATCGGCGGGCGACTGCGCTTCCAGCCTTGCCGCCAGTTCAGTCAGCGCGGCGGTTTCGTCTTTAGAAATCCGGTCGATGTATTCCGCCTGGAAGCCGCGGATCGCCATCAGGCAGAGTAGGGATTCGTATCGCGGCAATGCCTCGGGGGAGTGGAAGGCCATGGCCAGCAGGCCGCGCCGCAACGCCGTGAGCCGTCGTTCCAGCTTGGGGTGGCTGACGAGGCCGTATTTCAGCCAGGCAGGCAGCGCGGTAATCCGCAGGATGTCGGGACAGGCAGGCTGGGCCAGGGCGGTGGCGATTGCTTCGCCCGGCATGGCGTCAATCGGGTTCAGCGCGAGGAAAACCGGGTCCAGGCAGATCGCGCTTTCGATCAGTGGCGCCAGGTCGCGCGGTTCGATGCCCGGCTCGCCCAGCAGGGGCAGCACGCTGGCCACCAGTTCCGGATTGGGCTGCTTCAGCCGTACATCGCGCAGCGAGCGGGCCAGGCCGACCTTGTAGCGCACTATGTCTGGCGCCAGCTTGTGGGCTAAGCCGAAAAAGCGGATGGCCTGCTTGGCATCGCCCTTGATCATCAGGGCATAGCCCAGCATGTAGTTGGTTTCGGGATGTTTGGCACTGGAACTCCGGGCAGTGGCCAGCGCGCCGATCGCGGAGTCCACGCTGTCTTCGGCCAGAAAGATATGGGCCAGGCCGATATAGGCCTCGTTGTATTTCGGATTGAGCGCGATGGCCGCGCCGAAGCTGTTCTTGGCGCCTTCGCGGTCGCCGAGGGCCAGCAGGATATGCCCCAGGGTGACGTGATAATCCTCGAAATGGAAATCCTTGGCGATGGCCTGCTCGACCAGCCGGCGCGCCGTATCCAGCGCGCCGCGCTGGAAGGCGATGTATCCCTTCAGATGCAGGGCGTCGGCGAAGTCGGGCTCCTGCTTGAGGATGCTGTCCAGAAAGCCCTCGGCCTGGTCGAACCGCTCCGTTTCGATTGCGCGGATCGCCGCCCGCAGCATGGGCAGCAGATGTGCCTTTGCCGCTATTTCATCGGGGTTTGGGAGTGACATTTCGCTTTGCAGCAGGGGCTGAGGACGGATTACTCTCCCACATTAAGAGGAACGCCCCGCTGGAGCAAACATAATGAAAACAACGCCCGTGACCGCCGCCGACCTGTCTGCCTCCGTTCTGGCGGTGCCGCCACTGGCCCGTTACTCCGACCTGACCCTGAACGAGGAGGCGAATCGGCAACTGATCGGCTATCTCGAGGCCGGCGGGGTGCGTAGCCTGATGTATGGCGGCAACGCCAACTTCTACAACGTCTCGGTCGGCGAATATGCCGAGATCCTGGATTTCCTGATCGACGCGGTCGGGCCCGATACCTGGCTGATCCCATCCTTCGGTCCCGATTACGGCAAGCTGATCGACCAGGCCAAGATCCTGCGCGGTTCCAAGGTGCCCGCCGCCATGGCCCTGCCGCAGACCTTCCCGGCCACCCCCGAGGGCGTGGAAGTCGGCCTGCGGCGCGCCGCAGTCACTATGGGCAAGCCGGTGATCCTCTATATCAAGGCCGAGAACTACATCGCCCCGGAATCGGCCGGCCGGCTGATGCGCGAGGGCCTTGTCTGCGCCGTGAAATACGGCACCGTGCGAGCCGATCCGGCACAGGACGAGTATTTGAAGCGCCTGCTCGACCATGTTGATCCGGCGCTGGTGATCAGCGGCATCGGCGAGCGGCCGGCGATCGTGCATTTCCAGAAATTCGGCCTGCGCAGCTTCACCTCCGGCTCGGTCTGCGTGGCACCGCGCGGCTCGATGGCGATGCTGGCCGCCCTGCGCCGGGGCGATATGGCCGAGGCCGAGCGGTTGCGCGAGGCCTATCTGCCGCTGGAAGATCTGCGCGACGGCATCAGCCCGATCCGCACCCTGCATGACGCGGTCACGCTGGCCGGCATTGCCGATATGGGGCCGATGCTGCCGCTGATGAGCGTGCTGGGGCCTGAGCAGCGCGCCAGGGTGAAGCCGGTAGCGCAGGCTCTGAAAGACTGGGATTCGGGCCAAGCCAAGGCCCAGGCGGCCGAATAGCCGCGCTGGCCTGGCGCCAATAAAAAAGCCCCGGCTCGCACCGGGGCTTTTTGTTGTTGTGGCCTGGGCTTATTCGCCGCCGCCGGCCTTCTTCTTCTCTTCCTCGACCAGCTCCTTTTTCGAAAGCTTGCCGATCAGGGTCTTGGGCAGAGCGTCGCGGATATCCATCGCTACGGGCATCTCGTGCTTGCCCAGCTTGTCCTTCAGGAAGTCGCGCAGTTCTTCGAAGGTGAAGGGTTTCGCGCCGGCCTTCAGCTTGATGAAGGCCTTGGCCGACTGGCCGCGATACTGGTCGGGGATGCCGATCACTGTGCATTCCTCGACGGCGGGATGCTCGTAGATCGCTTCCTCGATGTTGCGCGGATAGACGTTGAAGCCGCCCGACAGGATCATGTCCTTCTTGCGGTCGACGATGAAGATATAGCCATCCTCGTCGATATAGCCCACGTCGCCGGTGTGGAAGCGGCCGCCGGCGAAGGCTTCCGCCGTCGCCTCGGGCTTGTTCCAGTAGCCCTTCATCACGTTCGGGCCGGTGATGCAGATCTCGCCGGTTTCCTTCACGCCCAGCACCTTCAGCGGATCGTCGACATCGACGATCTCGATGGTGACGCCCGGCAGCGGCAGGCCGCAGGACCCGCGTTTGCGCACGCCGCCATAGACCGTCTGGGTGCCGGCCGGCGAGGTCTCCGTCATGCCCCAGCCCTCGATCATCTTGCAGCCGGTGGCATTCTCGAACCTGTCCTGCACCTCGACCGGCAGCGGGGCGCCGCCGGACGCGCAGAATTTCAGCCCCGAAAGGTCGTAATCCTTCAGGTTCGCCAGGTTGACGATGGCGGCATACATCGTGGGCACACCGGGGAAGATCGAGATCTTCTTCTTGTGCAGATCCTCGATCACCGCCTTCAGGTCAAAGCGCGGATGCATGATGAATTCCGCACCGATGGTCAGCATGCGCAGCAGCACCGCGCTCAGGCCATAGATGTGGAACATCGGCAGGACCATCAGCACGCGTTCCTTGCCGTCATCCAGCAGGTTCAGGTTGCCGGTCCAGCTGGCGTACATGTGCACGGTGGCCGTGATGTTGCCATGGGTGAGCATGGCGCCCTTGGGCTGGCCGGTGGTGCCGCCGGTATATTGCAGGATCGCCACCTCCTCGGCCGGGTCCTTCACCGGATGCGGGGTGTAGCGGCCGTCATTGGCGATCAGGTCAGCGAAGCGGATATGCTTGTCGTCCTTCGGAACGGCGGCGATTTCCTTGCCCTTGGCCAGCGGGAACAGCAGGTTCTTGGGGAAGGGCAGCACATCGGGCAGGCGGCAGACCACCACCTTCTTCAGCCGCGTGGTGCCGATCATCTTGGCGATGTTGGGATACAGCGCCTTGAGGTCCAGCGTCACGATGATGTCAGTCTGGCTATCCTCGATCTTGTAGCGCAGTTCGCGCTCGGCATCGAGCGGGCTGTAATTCACCACCCGGCCACCGGCCTTCAGGATGGCGAAGAAGCAGATCACGTAATGCGGCGTATTGGGCAGGAACAGGCCGACATGCACACCCGGGCCGACGCCGAGCTGCTGGAAGCCCTTGGCGGCGCGGTCGACCAGGTCGGAGACGGCGGCGTAGGTGTACCCCTTGCCCATGAAATCCAGGCAGGGCCGCGGCGCGAAGCGCGCGACGGCGTCGTCCAGCAGGGTCCAGATCGGCCTGGCCTGGAAATTCTGTGCCCAGGTTACCCCGGCCGGATAGGATTTTTCCCAGAACGGTGCGCTCATTATGCTCCCCCTAGACTTCGGGCCGACCATTGCGGGCCGGAGACGGACCCATTCTAGGAACCGGCCGGCTCCGGCGCAACGTGGCGCTGCGTCAAGCGAATTGGGTTCATCCGGGAGGGTCGGGCGGCACCCGCCGGGTTGCGTCCGGGCGCGGCGGCTGGCACACTTGATAACAAAGTTTCCAATCCCCGATGAGGCCAGAATGGGCGGCGCCAAGGATATGCGGGCGGAACGCGACCGGTTTGTCGCTTTCGCCTTCTCCGCTGCCGACCTGATGCTAGAGGTGGCCGCCGACGGCCAGATCATCTTTGCCACCGGCGCGGCGCGGCTGATCGCCGGTTGCGACAGCGCCACCCTGGTGGGGCAGAATTTCGCCACCCTGATCGAGGAAGCCGACCGCCATTTTGTGCTCAACCTGTTGGCCGGGCTGACCATCGGTGCACGGATCGAGCCGGTCACGATCCACCTGCTGAACCTGGAAGGCAAGCCCGGCGCGCTTTGCGTGCTGGGCGGCTGCTGCCTGCCGCGGCAGGAGGGACGGTATTACCTGACGCTGTCGAATGCCCGGTTGCCCCAGGCCGAGGCAGCGCTACAGAACAAGCGCGATTACCAGACCGGCCTGCTGACAACCGAGGATTTCGAAACCCGCGCCGGCGACCGTTTGAAACTGGCCCGCGACCTGGGATCCGAGGTCAAGCTCACCCTGGTGGAAATAGTCGGTCTGAAAGAACTGGTCGAAAACCTGCCGCCGGAAGACAGCCAGGTGCTGATGGGGGATGTCGGCGCGCTGATCCGCGCCAAATCCATCGGCGGCGATACGGCCGGCCGTATCGACCCGGAGAAATACGGCATCCTGCATGCCGCGCCGCTGGATCAGGACATGGTGGCCGAGCAGGTGCGCAGCCTGATCAGGCAGAGCAATACAGAGGCTGCCAAGGCGTCCGACGCGCTGGGCGTCCGCAGCGCGACGCTCGACTTGCAGGCCAGAGGCATGAGCGACGAGGATGCCGCCAGTGCCATGGCCTTTGCCGTCGAGCGTTTCGCCAATGAAGGCGCCGCCAGTTTCGCCACCCTGCATAGCACCGAAGACAGCCTGAAAGCGCTACTGCAGAAAACGGTGTCGCGGGTGCGTGCCCTGCGCTCGGCGGTGTCCAGCCGGCAGTTCCAGCTCGTCTTCCAGCCCATCGTGCGGCTCGACACCCGCACCCTGCATCACTATGAGGCATTGTCTCGCTTCGAGGATGGCGGTTCGCCCTTCGAGACGATCCGCCTGGCCGAAGGCGTGCACATGATCGGCGAATTCGATCTGGCCGTGGTGCAGCGCGTGGTCGACATGCTGGCCGAACGACGCCGCCAGGGCGAGACCATCGACGTGGCGGTCAATCTCTCCGGCCACAGCCTGGAAAGCTCTGTCTTCATGGCCGCGTTGCGCGAAATCCTGGCCGTCGACCCCAGCCTGCGCCGGCAACTGATCTTCGAGATCACGGAATCGACCCAGATCACCAATATGGTGCATGCCGCCAATGCCGTGCGGCAGCTGCGCGAGGATGGCCATTTCGTCTGTCTCGACGATTTCGGCGCCGGTGCCGCCTCGTTCCCCTATCTGCAGGCACTGGAGATCGATTACGTGAAGATCGACGGCGCCTATGTGAAGGCGCTGCAGACCCAGGGGCAGGATCGCGACCGCGCTATCCTCAAGGGCATGGTCTGGCTGTGCAAGGAACTCGGCATCGGCACGGTGGCTGAAATGGTCGAAACCGAGGACCAGGCGCGCCTGCTGCTCGATTTCGGCATCGATTACGGCCAGGGCTATCTGTTCGGCCGGCCGGAACCCGATCCCAGGCTAGAGCCGCTGCGCCTCGATGACGATCCGGGCCCGCACCGGAACCCGGCCGAAATCAGGCTGAAGCGCCGCTGACCTAGCCGCGCAATTCTACCTTGCCGTGATCCAGCACCACCACGTCGCGCTCCATCAGGCGGGCGCGGAACGACACGATGTTGCCGTCGCGCCAGATTTCCGTGTGGATCGTCTCGCCCGGGAAAACCGGCGCGGTGAAACGCGCCTCGATATGGGCGATCCTGGCCGGATCATGGTCGCAGACGGCTTTCACCACGGCGCGCACGGCATGGCCATAGGTGCACAGGCCATGCAGGATCGGGCGCGGAAAGCCGGCCGCCTTGGCAAAGGCCGGATCGGCATGCAGCGGATTGCGGTCGCCGCATAAGCGATAGAACAGCGCCTGGTTCGGCTGGGTTTTTGCCGTCACTCCCGCATCGGGCTGGCGGTCGGGAATCGTATGCGGCGCCGGCGGGCCGTCGCCCGGCGCACGGGCCGGGCCGCCGAAGCCGCCATCGCCGCGCGCGAACACGGTGGACAGCAGCGTGACCAGCTTCTCGCCGTTCTGCGCATCGCTCAGGGTGTTTTCTGCCAGCATGACGGCACCCTTGCCGGCACCCTTGTCGAACACGTCCCTGATGCGCACCTTGGCCTTGATCCGGCCACTGGGCGGCAGCGGCTTGTGCACGGTCACGCGCTGCTCGCCATGCACCACCATCACGTAGTTGATGCCGGTTTTCGGCGTCCAGCTGTCGTCCCAGGCGATCACCGTGGCCAGGCTGGGCAGGGCGCGCAGGCCCTTTTCGAACACGAAGGGCAGTTCGTCGGCATCCATCGGGTCATGCCCCATGCCGACGCTGAGCGCGTAGAGCATGGTGTCGCGTTCGCTGTAGGCGAATTCGCGTTCGGGAATGTCGAGGCGCAGCAGTTCGTCATAGACAATCGGCATGGTTCCTCCGTAAATCTTTTCCCGACTCTAGCCGCGCCGCAGAGCGCAGACCAGCCCTGCCGTAACGGCAGGGCGATTGGGAGGAACGATGGCCTACGCAACCTTCGATTTTTCGGTCGACAGCCATGTCGCCCGCATCGTCTTCAACCGGCCCGACAAGGCCAATGCCATGGTGCTGCCGTTCTGGCAGGAAATGGTCGATGTCTTTGCCGAGATCGAGGACCGGCCCGAGGTGCGCGCCGTGGTGATCTCGTCGACGGGCAAGCATTTCACCGGCGGGCTGGATCTTTCCGCCTTCGCCAATATCGCCGGCGAGATGATGCAGGGCGACCGCGGCCGGGTCGGCGAGCAGATGCGCCGCACGGTGGCCGAGATGCAGGAAACATTTGCCGTGATCGACCGCTGCCGCGTGCCGGTGCTGGTGGCGATCCAGGGCGGCTGCATTGGCGGTGGCGTCGACCTGATCTCGGCTTGCGACATGCGCTATTGCACGAACGATGCCTGGTTTTGCATCCAGGAGATCAACATCGGCATGACTGCCGATGTCGGCACTTTGCAGCGCCTGCCGCACCTGATGCCTTCGGGGTTGGTGCGTGAACTCGCCTATACCGGCCGCCGCATGGCCGCCGACGAAGCGTTCCGCTGCGGCCTGGTGAACGCCAGCTATGCGACGCAGGACGAAATGCTGGCGGCCGTGCTGGAGATCGCCAAGACGATTGCCGCGAAATCGCCGCTGGCCGTGCATGGCAGCAAAGAAATGCTGAACTACACCCGCGATCACGATACGGCCGATGCCCTGAACTACATGCAGGTCTGGCAGGCCGGCATGTTCCTCAGTATCGACCTGATGGAGCAGATGCAGGCCAACCAGCAGAAGCGCGAGGCCAAATTCGCCGACCTGCTGCCTAATAAGAGATTAGTGAGAAGGCGATTGAAGTGAATGCTTTAGTATTCTTCATTCGATTAAATTGCTGATGCTGAATTTTCGCCCTCATTATATCATCAAGCTTGGTTAGCTAGGGAGGGCGCTATGTCGGATATGGATAAGCATCAATACTGGATTTTGCTAGACGAGATGTTTCGTGAGTATATCGCTAATCGAATTAGATCGAATCCTGCATTGCGGAAAGCTTTTGACGAAAATTATAAAAAAGCAGGTGATTTAGCTGCGGCTCTTAGAAATGCTTCGGCTCATCGAAAAATTGGAGAACCGAATCAACAGTCGATGGATGAAGTATTGACAATTATAAGAGAGAACCGCGAATTGTTAGAGGAGTCAGGTGCTTTCGAAGTGTTTGATCGGTGTATTCCGCTTTTGCCTGATGCAGTAGGGGCAGACGATTTGCCGATTATTGAATCAAGAATCATGATGCAAATGGGTAGTGATAGTGTGAAGGCAGAGTTTAACGCGGCCTTCGACAAAATTCGTGATCTTAATAAAGATAAAGAAATAGGTTCCTTAAAAATAAAAGTGATCGAACTCGAGCAGCAGTTAAAGCAAATGGCCTTGGGTGAAAAACCTAAGCCGGAGCGAAAGCCTTGGATGGAGGGGGCGGGGAAAATGCTCCGAGGGGTTGGTATCGGTGGTGCGGATATCCTTATGGCAACAGGAGGGTTGTTTGTAGGCGGCATTCCCATTGGAATTCCTCCTGAAACCGCAGTCTTGTCGTCAATCAATGGTTTGGGTTTGATGCTCGAAGGCTGGGGTAAGTTGCGGAATAAGTAATTTAGTCGACGCCCAGCACCTTCCAGATGCCTTCGGCGGCGAGCACCACGCGCTCGCCGACTTTGGCTTCGCCCTGCACGAAGATGATGCTGCGGGTCTGGCGCACGATGCGGCCGCGCATTTCCATCCAGTCGCCGGGCTTCACCGCGCCGATGAACTGGTTGTTCAGCGAAATGGTGGCGCAGGCCCGGCGTTCGACAGCATCCCAGACCAGCCAGCCCAGCATATGGTCGGCAAAGGTCATCAGCATGCCGCCATGCACCACCCCGCGCGAATTGGTGTGGCGCTCCTCGGCCAGCAGGCCGTAGGTCGAGCTGCCGTCGTCCTCGCGGCGGACCCAGACCGGACCGACGATCTGGGTGAAGGGGCCCTGGCCGTGGCGCTGTTTCCAGCCGGCGGCGGCGGGATCGAAAGTCATCGCGAATCTGTCCGTTTTGTATGCATGCGCTGCGATTGAGCAGGAGAGGTCGAGTCCATGCAAGCCTTCCTGCGGGGTTTACCCTGCGTCACAGCTTGCGCAGCGCGAATGCCGGTCCTAACCTCTTGCCCGATTTGAGGGAGAGAAACGCCATGGATCTCGAATTCACGGCCGAGGAACGCGCTTTCCGGGAAGAGGTGCGCGGCTTCATCCGCGACAGCCTGCCGCCAGCGCTGGCCGAGAAGACCCGCCGCATGACCCATCTGGGCCGCGAGGATTTCGTCACCTGGCACCGCATACTCAACCAGCGCGGCTGGGGCGCGCCAGGCTGGCCCAAGGAATATGGCGGTCCGGGCTGGACGCTGATCCAGCGCTATATCTTCGACGAGGAATGCGCCGCCGCCGATGCGCCGCCTTTGCTGCCCTTCGGCATCGCCATGGTGGGGCCGGTGATCTACACCTTTGGCACCGAGGAACAGAAGAAGCGCTACCTGCCGCGCATCCTCAATATGGACGACTGGTGGTGCCAGGGCTATTCCGAACCGGGTTCAGGTTCCGATCTCGCCAGCCTGCGCACCAAGGCCGAAAGCGACGGCGACCATTACGTGGTTAATGGCCACAAGATCTGGACCACCCAGGCGCATTACGCGAACATGATGTTCTGCTTGGTGCGCACCGATCCGAACGCCAAGCCGCAGGAGGGTATTTCCTTCCTGCTGATCGACATGAACACGCCCGGCATCACCGTGCGGCCGATCATCTCCATCGATGAAGGCCATGGTGTGAACGAGGTGTTCCTCGACAATGTGCGTGTGCCCAAGAGCAATCTGATCGGCAAGGAAGGCAAGGGCTGGACCTATGCTAAGTTCCTGCTGGGTAACGAGCGTACCACCATCGCCGAAGTCTCGACCTCCAAGCAGCGCCTGCGCCGCCTTAAGGAAATCGCCCGTGCCGAACAGGCTTTCGGGGCCCCGTTGATCGAGGAAGCCAGCTTCCGCGCCAAGGTGGCCGCCGTCGAGATCGAACTGATGGCACTGGAATACACCAACCTGCGTGTGCTGGCGGCCGAGACGGCGGGCAAGGGCGTGGGGCCGGAAGCCAGCATGCTGAAAATCCGCGGTTCGGAGATTCAGCAGACCATCACGGAACTGGCCTGCGAGGCGCTGGGTTACTACGCCAATCCCTACGAACACCGGCCGGATGGCTCCAACCAGCCGCCCGTCGGCCCCGATTACGCGCAGGGCCGCATGGAAGCCTTCCTCTATAACCGCGCCACCACGATCTATGGCGGCTCAAACGAGATTCAGCGCAACATCATCGCCAAGATGGTGCTGGGCTTGTAACGCAAACGGAATTCTGAAGCAGGGAAGAACGAGACAATGGATTTCAATCTGTCCGAAGAACAGAAGCTGCTGGCCGACAGCGTGGAAAGCTGGCTGCAGGACAAATACGATTTCGACCGCTGGCGCAAACTGGTGAAGACCGATCTGGGCTATGCGGAAGAGAACTGGCAGACCATGGCCGAACTGGGCTGGCTGTGTATCCCGCTGCCCGAGGATCATGGCGGCTTGGGCGGCGGCAGCGTCGATACCATGCTGCTGGCCGAACGTTTCGGCCGCCATCTGGTGGCCGAGCCGTATTTCTCCACCGTGATCCTGGGTGCCGGCCTGGTCATGGCAGCCGGCGACGCCAAGCAGCAGGCCGAATACTTGCCGCAGATCGCCGAGGGCAAACAGAAATGGGCCTTTGCCTTCGCTGAGCATGGCGGCCGCTTCGCGCTCAATGAAGTGCGCACCAAGGCCGTGAAGGACGGCAGCGGCTGGGCCATCAGCGGCAAGAAGATCGTGGTGCGCGATGCGCCCAGCGCGAACAAGCTGATCGTGCTGGCGCGCACGGCGGGCGGCGATGCCGACGAAAAGGGTCTGGGCCTCTTCGTGGTCGATGCCAACGGCGCCGGTGTGTCGCGGCAGGATTACCGCACCGTCGATAACGGCCGCGCGTCCGACATCGCCTTCGAGAAGGCGCCGGTTCTGGCCGTGCTGGGCGATCCGGCTGGCGCGCTGCCGGCGGTGGAGAAGGTGGTCGACCAGGCCATCGGCTATCTGGCCGCCGAAGCTGTGGGCGCCATGGCCGCGCTGCACGAAACCACGCTGGCCTATGCCAAGACGCGCAAGCAGTTCGGCCGCGCCATCGGCGAATTCCAGGTGATCCAGCATCGCCTGGTGGACATGATGATGCAGCTGGAAAGCGCCCGGTCGCTGTCGTTGCTGGCCAACCTGAAGATGGATGCACCGGCGAAGGAACGCGCCAAGGCCGCCGCCGCCGCCAAGGTGCAGACCGGCCGCTCGGGCCGTTTCGTCGGTCAGCAGGCCGTGCAGCTGCATGGCGGCATGGGCATGACCGACGAACTGAATGTCGGCCATTACATGAAGCGGCTGATGACCATCGACACGATGTTCGGTCACGCCGACCATCATCAGCGCCGCTTCGCCGCTCTCAGCGATTGATCTAAGCGACTGATATCGGTGCAGGTTCTTCCGCGATGGCCGGGCTGGGCAACCATCCCGGCCATTTGCGTTGCGGACCTGTCGCCGGGATTTGATTTGCGCCGATGACGCGAGGCGCGCATCGTAAGCGTCGGGAGGAAACGCCATGACCGACACGGTGACAGTCGTCCGCGACATGCAGGAGTATTTCCGTGCCGAACTGGCGCGCAAATACCGATCCACCGCCGGCAGCCAGGAACAGACCGATCCAGCCCTGGTCGATGCGCTGTTCGCCGCCTTGCAGCGCGATGGCTATGTGATCCTGCCGCAGCTGTTTTCAGATGACGATGTCGAGGCGATCCGCGCCGAGCTGATGCCGCTGTTCGGCAAACATCTGGGCCGCAACAATTTCGAGGGCTTCGGCACCCAGCGGCTCTATGCCGTGATCGAAAAGACCTTCATCTGCAATCCGCTGGTCGAGCATCCGCTCATACTCGCCCTGCTGGACCGCGTGCTGGAACCGAACTACCTGCTGTCGCAGCTGCAGGCGATCAATATCCTGCCGGGTGAGGCGGCGCAGCCGCTGCATCACGACGATGCGTTTTATCCCTGGCCGCGCCCGCGTCCGGCCCTTGGCGCGGCCACGATCATGGCCATCGACGATTTTACCGCCGAGAACGGTGCTACGGTGCTGCTGCCCGGCAGCCATCTGTGGCCCGACCGCGCGCCGGATGATGCCGCTCTGGCCAGGGCGATCCCGGCGGTGATGCCGAAAGGCTCGGTTCTGCTGTTCCTCGGCACGACATGGCATGGCGGCGGCGCCAACCGCTCGGCGGCCGGCCGGCTCTGCGTCACGGCCCAATACTGCGCGCCCTGGTGCCGGCAGCAGGAGAATTTTAGCCTGTCGGTTTCGCGCGAGCGGGTGAAACAGTGCAGCGAGCATGTGCGCCGCATGCTGGGCTACAGCATCCATCCGCCCTTCATGGGCTTCGTGAACGGCCTGCATCCCAAGCGGCTGCTGGAAGACTGACCGGCAGCTACGCACCTATCCCTGTCGCGGCAGCGTCACGGTCACCAGCAGGCCATTTGTATCCGGTGCCGCCGAAAGCATGATATCGCCGTCATGGGTCAGGATGATGTCCTGGGCGATGGTCAGGCCCAGGCCGGTGCCACCTGTATCGCGGTTGCGCGACGATTCCAGCCGCACGAAAGGCCGGAAGGCGTTCTCGAACTGGTCCGATGGAATGCCGGGGCCGTCGTCGCTGATCGTAATGACGAAGACATCCGGGGTTTCCTGCAGGCGCACCCAGACATGGCTGCCGAATTTGCAGCCATTGTCGATCAGGTTGGCGAAGGCGCGCCGCATGGCGACTGGCCGATAGACCAGCCGGGCGTGATCCGGCCCCTCGTAGGCGACCATGCAGCCCGCATCGGCGGCGGTATCGCACAGGCTGATCAGCATGGCGGCCAGATCGCTGGGACTGCGGGGTTCGTCCTTCAGCTGGGTGCTGGCGAAGGTGAGTGTCGCGCTCATCATCGCCTCCATCTCGGCGATATCGGACATCACCTGCCGGCGCTGGTCGGGATCGGGAAGGTATTCCGCAAACAGGCGAAGACGGGTGAGTGGCGTGCGCAGGTCATGACTGATCGCCGCGATCATCTGCAGCCTGTCGTCCACAAACCGCTTCAGCCGCAGTTGCATGGCGTTGAATGAATTGCCGATGGCCTGAAGCTCCGGCGCATTGAAATTGCCGACCAGCCGGGGCTCGCGGTCGCGACCCAGCTTCTCGGCGGCTTCCGCCAGGTCATCCAGCGGCTTGACGATGCCGCGCGCCACCCAGACCGACAGCAGGCCGATCAGCACCACGGCCAACAGCGGCAGTGCCACATTGCGGATCATGCGCACGATCTCCTGGCCGTCGCTTTTTGGTGTCACCAGTAGCCAGTCCTCGGGGCCGATGCGGAAGGCGATGCGCAGATCGCTGCTCAGCATGTTGGCACTTCGGTCATCGAAGACATCCATGATAACCGTTGGCAGCGGCGGCAGGATGATGACGAGCGGGCGCGGGGAATATTCGGGATCGTCCGGCTCGTCCGCCTTCAGCAGCACATCCTGTGGCGCCAGGCCGAGCCGGTCGGTGATCCGCCGGTGGAGGTCGGTGAACCCGCCTTCGCGCTCGGAATGACGGAAATTCGGTGGACTGGTCAGCAGCGTTATATCCAGCCATTGCCGCGCTGGAAGATCCCGCAGCAGCGCCGGCCGTTCGGCGGCCGGCACCGTAACGCTGCGGTCGCGGATGTCCTGCAGGGTGGCCAGCAGCCAGTCGCGATCGAAGAACATGGCTTCGGGCGGGCGGATCACCAGCGGCATGGTCTTGTCCACGGCCTTCATTGCCAGCAGGGCACCGATGATGACCAACACGATGCGCGGCGCCAGGCGCAGCCGGGACCAGAACGGGATGATCATACCGCGGCGTCCTCGACTGGGGTTACCGCGGCCGTGAAGAAATACCCCTCGTTGCGGATGGTTTTTATGAAGGCCGGGTCCTGGGGATCGGTCTCGATCTTGCGGCGCAGGCGGCTGATCTGCACATCGATGCTGCGGTCATAGGCCTGGTTGGCGCGACCATGGGCAAGGTCGAGCAACTGGTCCCGGCTCAGCACCCGCTGGGGATGTTCCAGGAAGGCCAGCAGCAGATCAAACTCGCCGCTGGTGAGCTCGGTCAGGGTTTTGTCGGGTGAGGTCAGCGTCCGTCGGCTGGCATTGAGTTGCCATCCGCCGAATTCATAACAGGCCACCGCACGTTTGGCGTTGATGCTGCTGGCACCCAGGCGCCGGGTGACGGCGCGGATGCGGGCCAGCAGCTCGCGCGGGTTGAACGGTTTGACCACATAATCGTCCGCGCCGATCTCAAGGCCGATGATGCGATCAGTATCGCCCGTCATCGCCGTCAGGAGGATAATCGGCACGGCGCTTTGTGCGCGCATGCGGCGGCAGAGCGACAGGCCGTCTTCGCCCGGCATCATGATGTCGAGCACGATCACGTCGATCCGGCTGTCTTCGCAGATGGCGAACATTTGCCGGCCATCGCCGGCCTGGCTGACCCGCAGGCCATGATCGGCCAGGAAGCGCGCCAGCATGGCGCGAATGCGATGGTCGTCGTCCACGATCAGCACATGAATGTTGGCTGGGGCAGTCAAAGCACGTCTCCGGTCATGTTTGCGCCATAGTAATAGAATCCGGGCGCCAACCCGGATTTTTGCAACAAACTGAAATATATCGATACGACGACGACACGAACCGGGCCTGCCAGCCGTGTAGGGTGGCGGCGTTTCCTCCCCTGACTCGATGAAAAATGAGTGGTCCAATCATGAAAACGTCTTATTCCTTCAGTGTTTTGCAACCCTTTGCCATTGTGGCAGGCCTTGTTCTGGTTCCGCCGGTCGTGGCCCAGGCCCAGCAGCCGGTGAGCAAATCCGCGACCGCTTCGCAGGGTTCGGCGGTTGGCGAGAAGGATTGGGATATCCGGCTTGGGGCGGGCGCGCTCTATCAGCCGGATTACGAGGGCAGCGACGATTATGAAGTAGCGCCTTTGCCCTTGATCTCGATCAGTTACAGGGACCTGGTCTTCCTGCGTGGACCCAGCCTGGGCGTCAATGCCTTCACCTGGCAGGGACCGCGCCCGACCGACAAACTGCAGCTCGGCCCGCTGGTGCGCTACCAGATGGGCCGCGACGAGGACGACAACGACGATCTGCGCGGCATGGGCGATATCGATTCCGGGGCCGAGCTTGGTGCATTCCTGAATTACAGCGCCGGGCCATGGTCGGCAGGTGTGACGGTGTTCCAGGATGTCAGCAGTGCCCATGATGGGCTGACGGCCAAGTTTGCCGGCGGCTATCGCCACAGCTTCGGACCAAAGCTGCGTGCGCGGGCCGAGCTTTCAACCACCTGGGCCAGTGACGATTACACCGAAACCTTCTTCGGCGTGACGGCATTGCAATCCCAGCGCAGCGGCATGCGCCGGTTTCAGGCCGAAGGCGGGATCAAGGATGTCGGCCTGACGCTCGATCTAGATTACAGCCTCACGCAGCATTGGGGGCTGACCGGGCGGCTGGGCTACAAGCGCCTGCTGGGCGATGCGGCCGACAGCCCGCTGGTGGAAGATCGCGGTTCGCCGGATCAGCTGATGACCGGTCTGTTCCTCAGTTACAAGTTCTGAGGCCGTCATGCTGGCCGAGTTATGGTACTCGGCGAACTGGGGCCTGGTGCTGGCCGGCTTGATCGCGGGCGTGGCGGCGTCGGTATTCAGCCGGCGCCTCTCGCTTCTCTGGCACGGTGCCAGCATGTTCGCCATCGGGCTGTATCTTGGGATATGCGTTATAATTTTCTTGGAAGCGCTCCCGCCGGGGCGTGGTCTGACGGCAGCTGGCCTGCAATTGGCGGTCGGACTGGGCATCCTGGGCGCCAGCCTCTGCCGCCTGCATCTGGTCGGCGTGGCGATCTACGCGGCCGGCGGTGTCGTCTCGGTGCTGATACATGCCGTTTCTGATGGCCCGCTGTTGGCCCAGGAGCCGCCCTTCGTGGTGCTCGATACTGTCGCCGTCGGGTTCCTGATCATACTGGGTCGCTTTGTCGTAAGGGAGTGGCGCCACTTTGCGTCGACGCTGTGTCTTGCCCAGGCGAGAAGGGTCGGCAAAAGTTCGCGACCGGAGCAGGAAAAGATCGCCACATAGAAAAAGCCCGGCGGAATGACATCCGCCGGGCTTTTTGAAATCCGGAACGTCTTGGTCGTATCAGGCGGCGTTGACCGCCTTCACGGCCTCGACGGCGCTCTCCGGATTCCAGTTCGTATAAGCCATGGCGCAATGCTGGGCGCAGTAAGGCTTGCCCGGCAGCGCGACGTGGCTGCAGAAATCGAACTCGGCGCTTTTGGGATCGCCGATCGGCCATTTGCAGCGCGGGCCGCTGCTGGGCGTCAATGCCGCCAGCATCGCAGCCGTCAGCTGCTGTCCCGAACCCGAGCCGGTGCCGGCCACCGGGCCGCCGTCCGAGCCTTCGGCCGCCGGGGCTCGTTCAGCCTTCGGCTGGGCCGGGGCGCGCAGTGCCGCGGGGGCATGTCCCCCTGGTGGGCCGGCATGGCTGGCGGCCGGTCGCGGCTGCGCCGGCTTGTCGCTCCGCATGATCGGCGAAGCGCGCTTGGCCAGGCCGATGCGGTGGGCCTTGCCGACCACGGCGTTGCGGGTCATGCCCAGCGCTTTGCCGATCTGGGTGATCGACTGGCCGGATTCCCACAATTGAACCAGAAGTTTAACCTTCTCGTCCGTCCATACCATATGTAGCCCCCGTTCTTGGACTTAGACGCTACATGCAGTAAGGCGAGAATCCGGGTTCCGGTCAATCAGACTCTGGCCTTATCCACAAGAATCTGGTCGGCTGGGCTAAAATAACGCTTCTGAAATAGGGGGCGAATCGGAGTTATCCCCAGATGAGCGGCTTTCCCGACCCAAGTTATCCCTGGCAGGCCCGTCTGCCCGATCTGCCCGCATTGCGGGAAAGCTATGCCCGCGACGGCTATGCGGTGGTGCGCGGGCTGTTCGGGCCGGGAGAAGTGGCGGCCATCGCCGGCCGGTTCGACGACCTGTACCAGGAGGGCCTGCGGCTCGGCCGCAGCTTCCGCCATGGCAACCTGCTGTTCCGGCTGGGGCAGGACCCGCTGCTGGGGAAAATCCTGCGCATGGTGCAATGGCCGTCCTGGCGCGACCCGCTGCTGGATGCCGTGCGGCTCGATCCGCGCTTTGCCGCCCTGCTGGCGCCCCTGATCGGGCCGGACCTGAAGCAGATCATCAACCAGATGCACTGGAAGCCGCCGGGCGCCACCCGCGTGGAATTCGCCTATCACCAGGACAGCCGCTTTCGCCGGCCGGCCAGCGCCTTCCGCGACCTGGCGCAATCCTATGTGCAGACCGGCATCGCCATCGACGCGCATACCAGAGCCAGCGGCGCGATGAAGGTGATCCCTGGCAGCCATCTGCATGGCGACCTTGGTCTGGGCGGCGAGGGACCGATCCTGTTGCAGAGCATGCAGGACGATGCCCTGCACGCCGCAGGGCTCGATCCGGCCGCCGCCATCGATCTGCTGCTCGAACCCGGCGACGTGGCGCTGTGGTCGCCCTATCTGGTGCATGGTTCGGGCGCGAATGTGTCGGGTCAGGATCGCCGGCTCTATATCAATGGCTATGTCACGGCGCGGAATTGCGACCGCGGCGAATGGGCCTTCCGCGCCGGCCGTCCGGTGCCGCTGGGGCCGCACCCCTCGCTGGTGCACTACGAGGCTCTGCACGACAAGCCCGAGCCACATTTCCTGGAGGATTGATGCAGGCCCGTCATCATGTCAGGCTGCCGGCATGACCCATCCAAGCGGCAGTTTCTCCTTCGATCTCGTCGTTTTCGGCGCCACCGGCGATCTCTCGCTGCGCAAGCTGATGCCGGCATTGTATCATCGCGATGTCGCCGGCCAGCTCAATGCCGATGTGCGGCTGTTCGCGGTGGCGCGCGGCGCGATGAGCGACGGGGAATTCCGCAACCTGGCGCGCGGCGCGCTGAACCGCCATCTCGACTCCGCCGATTACGACGATGCGGCGGTGGAGCGCTTCGTCGCGCGCTTCCGCTACTTAAGCCTCGATGCCGATGCGTCGGAGGACTATGCCGCGCTGGCGCGCGCCATCGACGGCGCCTCGGATCGTGTGGTGGTGTATTACCTCGCCATGGCGCCGCGTTTCTTCGGCAGCATCTGCGGCCATCTGGCGGCGGCCGGCCTGAATCGTCCGCAGGCCCGGGTGGTGCTGGAAAAGCCCATCGGTCACGACCTTGCCTCGGCGCAGGCGATCAACGAAGCCGTCGCCGCTGCCTTCCCGGAGGAGCGCGTCTTCCGCATCGACCATTACCTGGGCAAGGAGACGGTGCAGAACCTGATGGCGCTGCGCTTCGCCAATGCGCTGTTCGAGCCGGTCTGGCATCGCGGCGTGGTCGACCATGTGCAGGTGACGGTGGCCGAAAAGATCGGCGTTGAAGGCCGCGCCGGCTATTACGACCATGCCGGCGCGCTGCGCGACATGGTGCAGAACCATCTGCTGCAACTGCTTTGCCTGGTGGCGATGGAGCCGCCGAACGCCTTCGCCGCCGATGCCGTGCGCGACGAGAAGCTGAAAGTGCTGCAGGCGCTGCGACCGATCAACGAGCGGTCGGTGATGGAAAAGACCGTGCGCGGCCAGTATGGCCCGGGCGCCGTGGATGGCGTGGCCGTGCCGGCCTATGTGGATGAGGTGGAACAGGCCGCCAGCGGTACGGAAACCTTCGTGGTGGTGAAGGCCGAGGTGGACAACTGGCGCTGGGCCGGCGTGCCGTTCTATCTGCGGACGGGCAAACGGCTGCCGGCGCGGCGCTCGGAAATCGTCGTGCAGTTCCGACCGGTGCCGCACCTGATCTTCGACGGTGCCAGCCGCGACGTGGTGGCGAACCGGCTGGTGATCCGGCTGCAACCCGACGAGGGCATCGCGCTGCACATGATGACCAAGGTGCCGGGGCCCGGCGGCATGCGGCTGCGCCAGGCGCCGCTGAACCTGAGTTTCGCCGACACCTTCCACGGCCGCCAGCCCGATGCTTACGAGCGCCTGCTGATGGACGTGGTGCGCGGCAATCCGATGCTGTTCATGCGCAGCGACGAGGTGGAGGCCGCCTGGCGCTGGATCGAGCCGATCCTGGCCGGCTGGTCGGGCGGCAGCGATGCGCCGAAATCCTATACCGCGGGCAGTTGGGGGCCTTCGGCCGCCATCGGCCTGATCGAACGCGACGGCCGCACCTGGCACGAGGACATGCGCTGATGCGGGCAGCATTGCTGGAAACCCTGCGCGGGCGGTTCGGCGCGCTGCCGGCCAGCGACGATGCCGGCATGGACCAGATGAGCGGCCGCGTGCGCCTGCAGACCCTGGTGCTGCTGCGCTGGATCGCCATCGTCGGCCAGCTGCTGGCGATCCTGTTCGTGCATTTCGGGCTGAATTTCCGCCTGCCGCTGCTGCCGGCCTTAGGGATCGTCGGTGTCTCGGCCCTGCTCAACATCCTGCTGTTCGTGGTCTATCCGACCGCCAAGCGCCTGAGTGAGATCGGCGCCGCCGGCTATCTGGCCTTCGACCTGCTGCAGCTCGGCCTGCTGCTGTTCCTGACCGGCGGCATCGACAATCCCTTCGCGCTGCTGATCCTGGTGCCGGTCACCGTGTCGGCCACCATCCTCACACTGCGCTCCACCGTGCTGCTTGGCCTGGTGGCCTTCACGCTGGCGGTGCTGCTCACGCTCTACCACCTGCCGCTGCCCTGGAGCGATCCGGCGGCGCTGGCCATGCCGCCGCTCTATCGCTGGGGTCATCTGATGGCGCTGGTACTCGGCACCCTGTTCATCGCGGCCTATGCCTGGCAGGTGGCCGAGGAAGCCCGCCGCATGTCGGATGCGCTGGCCGCGACGCAGCTCGCGCTGGCGCAGGAGCAGCAGGTCTCGGCGCTGGGCAGCCTGGCGGCCGCCGCCGCGCATGAACTGGGTTCGCCGCTGGGCACCATCGCCGTGGTGGTGAAGGAACTGGGCCGCGACACGCCGGCCGACAATCCCATCGCCGAAGACCTGGCGCTGCTGCAGAGCCAGGTGGAGCGCTGTCGCGACATCCTGGCGCGGCTGTCGCGCCGGCCTTCGGCCAATGCCGATGCCGAAGCCTTCTCCGATCTGGGTATCGCCAACCTGATCGAGGTGGCGGCCCAGCCCTGGCGGCGCGCCAATATCGATTTCGCAGTGACGCTGAACGGCGCAGGCACGGCACCCAACCTGCCGCGCCGGCCCGAGATCATCCATGGCCTCAGTAACCTTTTGCAGAATGCGATGGAATTCGCCCGCACCAGGGTGACGGTGGAGGTCGGCTGGGACGATAAGCAGATTCGCCTGCTGATCCTCGACGATGGCCCCGGCATGAACGTGGATATTCTGTCGGCTTTGGGTGAGCCTTATGTGACCAGCCGGCCCGACAGCGGCGGCATGGGCCTTGGCGTGTTCATCGCCATGAACCTGCTCCGGCGCAGCGGGGCGGGGGTTACTTTCGCCAACCGGCCGGGCGGCGGCACCCAGGTGGCGGTGATCTGGCCGCGCGAAATACTGGTCCGCCGCCCCGCTTAGAATACCTGCGGCAAAACAGCGCCCAGCCTTATCAATCATGCATGGCTGCCCTGCATAAGGGCATACGGTGCTACTCCGGGGGTTGCACCCGGCCGGGGCTCGGGTACATTCAGGCCGCAATGACCGACATGACCCTCCTCATCGTCGATGATGACGAACCGCTGCGGATGCGACTGGCGCGCGCGATGGAAAAGCGCGGTTACCAGGTGCAGACCGCCGAGTCGGTCGCCGTCGGCATCCAGCTGGCCCGCGCCAAGCCGCCGGCCTACGCCGTGGTCGACCTCAAGCTGGGTGACGGCAACGGTCTCGATGTGGTCAGCGCGATCCGCAGCGTCCGTCAGGATGCCCGCGTGGTGATGCTGACCGGCTATGGCAACATCGCCACCGCCGTGGCCGCCGTGAAGGCCGGCGCCGTCGACTACCTGCCCAAGCCGGCCGATGCCGACGATGTCGACCGCGCCCTGCGTGCCGGCAATGCCGCGCATCCGGCGCCGCCTGAAGAGCCGATGTCGGCCGAACGCGTGCGGTGGGAACATATCCAGCGCGTGTTCGAGCTTTGCGACCGCAATGTGTCGGAGACGGCGCGCCGGCTGAAGATGCATCGCCGCACCCTGCAGCGCATCCTCGCCAAGCGTTCGCCGCAATAGGGCCATGCTGCTGCAGGAGGCCAGGCTGCCGCCGGGGCTCCGCGTCTACGCCATCGGCGACATCCATGGCCGTGCCGACCTGCTGGACCGACTGCATGCGCTGATCGAGGCCGATCTGCAGGTCGCTGCGCCCGAACGCTGCGTCGTGGTCTATCTTGGCGACTATGTCGACCGCGGCCCAGATTCTCATGGCGTGATCGAGCGGTTGGCCCGTCACAAGCTGGCCGGTGTCGAGACAGTGACCCTGCTGGGCAATCACGAAGCCATGATGCTGGAATTCCTCGATGCGCCCTATGGCGCCTCGCTGTGGCTGGCCAATGGCGGCGATGCCACGCTGGCCAGCTACAAGGTACGCATCCCGGCCGCCTATGACGAGCTGCTGCTTACCCAGCGCAGCCTGCGCGGCGCGCTGCCGCGCCATCACTGGCATTTCATGGAAAAGCTGGCCGTGCAGGCGCAGTTCGGCGACTACCTGTTCGTCCATGCCGGCATCAAGCCGGGCCTGCCGCTCGATCGCCAGAGCCGCGAGCAGATGATCTGGATCCGGGATGCTTTCCTCGATTCGGAGGTCGATCACGGCCTCGTCGTCGTGCATGGCCATACCATCGTGCACGAGGTGGAATGGCGGCCGAACCGCATCGGGGTGGATACCGGGGCCTATACCACCGGCCGGCTCACCGCCCTGGTGCTGGAAGGGGCCGAGCGGCGCCTGCTGCAGACCTGATTCCCGGCCTTCAGGCAGGGCCTGGGGGCGGGACGAGGGCTGGAATTCGGCCCGCCGCCGGTGTATCGAAGGCCATGTCCGATTTTCCCGCCGATCCGGCCGATTTCACCGGTGCCCGCGTCCTCGTCGTCGGCGACGTGATGCTCGACCGCTTCGTCTATGGCGGGGTCGAACGCATCTCGCCCGAGGCGCCGATCCCCGTGATGCAGGCCGAGCGCGAGATCGTCATGCCCGGCGGTGCCGGCAATGTGGCCCGCAACATCGCGGCCCTGGGCGCCGAGGTGGTGCTGATCGGCCTGGTCGGCGATGACGGCGCGGCTGACGAATTGAACGATGTGCTCACGCTGGAACGTGGCATCGATGCCCGCCTGGTGGTCGACGAGGCCCGCCGCACCATCGAGAAGATTCGTTTCATCGGCAGTCGCCAGCAGCTCCTGCGCGTCGATCATGAGAACCGCGCCGCCAGCACGCCGGCCGCCATCGACACGCTGGTCGAGGCGGCGAAAGACGCGCTGGCCGACTGTGCCGTACTGGTGCTCTCCGATTACGCCAAGGGCGCGTTGCCCGACCGCGTCATCACCGCGCTGATCATCGCCGCCAAGACTGCCGGCAAGCCGGTGCTGGTCGACCCCAAGGGCAGCGATTATGCCCGCTATCGCGGCGCCTATCTGGTGACGCCGAACCGCGCCGAGGCCGCGCTGGCCAGCGGCGAAAGCTGCGCCGACGATGCCAGCGCGGTGAAGGCCGGCCGCAAGCTGGTGGAGACCGCCGGCATCGCCAATGTGCTGGTCACGCGCGGCGCGGCCGGCATGACGCTGGTGCAGGGGGGCGATGCCCCGCTGCATCTGGCTGCCGAGGCGCGCGAGGTGTTCGATGTCTCTGGCGCCGGAGACACGGTGGTGGCCGTGATCGCCGCGGCATTGGCGATGAAGCGTCCGCTGTCGCTGGCCGCACGCCTGGCCAATATCGCGGCCGGAATCGTGGTGGCCAAGGTGGGCACGGCGGTGGTGCATCCCGACGAACTGCGCCAGGCCCTGCACATGCCCGATCCCCATGGCATCGATGCCAAGGTGGTGTCGCGCCAGCAGGCAAAGGAGCGTGTCGATGCCTGGCGCCTGCGCGGCGAACGCATCGGCTTCACCAATGGCTGCTTCGACCTGCTGCATGCCGGGCATCTCGCTCTGCTGTCCGAGGCGCGTGCGGGCTGCGACCGCCTGATCGTGGCGATCAACGCGGATTCTTCGGTGAGGAAGCTGAAGGGCGAGACGCGCCCGGTGCAGGATGAAAAACATCGCGCCCGCCTGCTGGCGGCGCTGGGGCTGGTCGATCTGGTGATCGTCTTCCCGGAAGATACGCCGATCCCGCTGCTGGAAATGCTCAAGCCCGATCTGCTGATCAAAGGCGGCGATTACGGTATCGACCAGGTGGTCGGCGCCGATATCGTGCAGGCCTATGGCGGCGAGGTGCGGGTGTCGCGACTGGTTGCCGGCCACAGCACCACGGCCACCATCCAGAAACTGCGGTCCTGAGCAAAGGCATGGCGACGCGGGATGTCGACGTCGCGATCCTCGGCGGCGGCATTGCCGGCCTCTGGCTGCTGGCGCGTCTGCAGGCCGCCGGCTACAGCACGCTGCTGCTGGAAAACGATGCGCTGGGCGCCGGGCAGACGCTGGCCTCGCAGGGCATCATCCATGGCGGCCTGAAATACGCACTCGATCTCAAGCTGAATACCGCCAGCGACGCGCTGGCCGACATGCCCGCGCGGTGGCGCGCCTGCCTGGCCGGTACGGGCGAGGTGGATCTGCGCGGCGTGCCGCTGGCCGCCGAACGGCACCTGTTCTGGGCGCGCAAGACGCTGGCCAGCCGCATCGCCGGCTTCTTCGGCAGCAAGCTGGTGCGCGGCCGTGTCGATGCGCTGGCGCCCGGGCAATGGCCCGCCGTGCTGCGCGACCCCGAGCATGTCGCCGCCGTCTATGCCCTGGATGAATGTGTGCTGGATGTGCCGGCATTGCTGCAGGCGCTGGTGCGGCCGCGGCAGGCATCGATCAAACGGATTCGCGGCGACGTGCGCGTGATGCCGGATGCGGATGGCGTGGTGATCGACTGCCACGATGCCTTCGCCCAGCCGCGCCGGCTACGCGCGTGCGCATTCGTCTCCACCGCCGGGGCTGGCAACGAAAGCCTGCTGGCGCAGTTCGGCCTGCCGGCATCGGCGGCGCAGCGCCGGCCGTTGCGGATGCTGCTGCTCGACAATGCCCCGGGCCCGCTCTGGGCACATTGCTTCGATGCCAGCGACAAACCGCGCGTCACCGTCACCACGCATAAACGCTCGGATGGCAGCCTGGTCTGGTATGTCGGCGGACAGCTGGCCGAGGTCGGCGCGTCGCAGAGACCTGAGGAACTGATTGCGGCGGCAAAGGCTGAATTCACAACCCTGCTGCCGTCGCTCGATTTTTCCGGTAGCCGCTATGCCACGCTGTATGTCGAGCGCGCCGAAGGTGCCACGGCCGATGGCGCAAAGCCCGACGGTCCCGTGTTACGTCGTGCGGCGCCGAATTGCTGGCTGGCCTGGCCGACCAAACTGGCGCTGGCGCCGCAGCTGGCCGACCAGGTGCTGGCCGAGTTGCCGCCGCCTTCAGGTGCGCAAACCGATCTTTCGCATTGGTCGGCGCCAGACATTGCCCCCGCACCCTGGGAGGCCACGGCATGGACATGAGGCCGCTGGGATCGACCGGTATCATGGTCAGCCTGCTGGGGCTGGGCACGGTGAAGATCGGGCGTAACGAAGGCGTGAAATATCCGCGCGGTTTCGACCTGCCCGATGACGCCAGCGTGATCGCCCTGCTGGAACAGGCACGTGCACTCGGCATCACGCTGATCGATACCGCGCCGGCCTATGGCCGCAGCGAGGAGCGGCTGGGGCAGCTGCTCCCGCAGGTTGGAACTGGCCGCGCCGACTGGGTGATCGCCACCAAGGCCGGCGAGTGGTTCGAGGACGGCCGGTCGCGCTTCGATTTCTCCGCGCCCGCAATAATCGCCTCGGTTGAAACCAGCCTGCGCCGCCTGCGCACGGATTACCTCGATGTCGTGCTGCTGCATTCCGATGGCGTCGACGAGGCTGGCGACCGTTTCCTGCCGGCGGCCGAGGCGCTGGATGGCCTGAAGCGGCGCGGCCTGATCCGCGCCAGCGGGTTCTCCGGCAAGACGCCCGATGGCGCCCGGCGCATGCTGGATTGCGCCGATGTGATGATGCTGACCTATAATCCCGGCTATACTGGCGACCTGCCGGTGATCGCGGAGGCTGCCGCCGCCGGCAAGGGCGTGCTGATCAAGAAGGCGCTGGCCAGCGGCCATGCCGCCGACCCGGCGCTGGCCCTGCGGATGGCGGCGGCGATTGCCGGCGTATCGTCCATCGTGGTCGGCACCCTGTCGCCGGCCAACCTGCGCGCCAATGCCATGGCATTGCGGGCGGGAAGAGAGGGAGAGGCATAATGGAGCAGCAGGACGCCACGGCTCTGGAACGGTCGTCGGCCGGCGAGCAGGAATTCCTCGCTTTCGGCTGGGAGGTCGCCATGCTCGACCTGCCGGGACAGGAAGAGGGCAGCGCGCCGTGCGCCGGTTTCCGCAAGGGCGATTTCGCCGCCCTGCCGCAGGAGGATGGCGCCTGGCTGGTGCTGGCCGTGCCGGCGAAGCTGGTGCTGGGTCGCCTGCCGAGCGCTTCGGCCGTGCGGCGCTTCGTCGCCAAATGCGTCAGCTTCCCGGCCCAGCCCAATGGCGCCATCATCGGCGCGGCGCGGCAGGCCATGCTGCAGGCGGTGGAGGAAGAACTCGGCCTCGCACGCCAGGCCGCCGATCTGCTGGAGGCCAAGATCGACGATCTGATGGGCAGCATCGACGACATCCGCGCCAAGGCCATCCTGTTCAGCCATGACGAGGGCAAGGATTGAGGCATGAGCGAGGCTCATGACCAGGATATCCGCTTCGGCCGTGGCGCCACGCTCATGGAGCAGGGCGCCCATGGCGATTTCTGCTATCTGATCCTGTCCGGCCGCGTCGAGGTCTTCCGCATGGAAGACGACGCCAAGCTGCGGCTGGCCGAGATGGGCGAGGGCGGTGTGGTGGGCGAGATGGCGCTGATCGATCCGGCGCCGCGTGTGGCCAGCGTGGTTGCGATCGAACCCACGGTCTGCCGCCGCATCAACGCGGCGGCCCTCGATCGTGCGCTGGATGCCGCACCGCCGCTGGCGCGCTATCTGCTGCAGACCTTCATCCGCAACATCCGCCATGCCGAAGGGATCGCGCCGCCGGCGCAGGGCGTGAAGATCGGCATCGGCGACATGATGGCGGCCACCATCCAGTCCGAACAGTCGAGCATGCGAATCCTGGATCGCAAGGTGTATGCCGCCGGCGAAACGATCTTCCGCGCCGGGCAACCGGGCTACAATGTCTATCTGGTGCAGAGCGGCCGCGTCGAACTGGTGCGCGAGATGCCCGACGGCAGCCAGATGCGCCTGCGCTGCGTCGAGCCGGGCGAGGTGTTCGGCGAACTGGCCCTGCTGACCGGCGAACCGCGCCGGGCCAGCGCCATCGCCTCCGAGGCCACGGTGTGCGAACACATCACGGCGAACCATTTCAACGCCATGCTGAACAGCTGCCCCGCCATCGTGAAAGCGCTGATGCGGATTTATGCCGGGCGGATGGTGCGGATTGCGCTGCCGGCCCGGGATGCGTCGGTCGGGTCGCGGGCCGATTAGCGGCTGGGCGGCTTGCGCAGCGGCACTTCCTGCAGCGAGCGGATATAGACGCCCACCACCTGCGGCCCCTGCAGCGCGCGGTTGATCTGAAACACTAGGCGGCGCTTCAAGCCTTCCAGATCGTTGTCGTGCACGCGGCCATCCTTGCCCAGAGGCTCGCGGTTCAGCTCCATGATCACGGCATTGTAGACGCGCGGCATCAGGGGATCGACCGCGCGGGCATTCTCCACCGTGCCGCAATCGATGCTCAGCGTCATGATCACCTGCGATCCCGGCGGCCCTGCCACCGGCGCGGTCACGGCATCCACCATCAGCACCGGGGTATTCACCGGCGGCTTGTCGATCGGGGTGTCGGACCTTTTCTTTTTTTCCTTTTCCTGCGTCCAGGCCGCCGGCGATGCGATCAGGCACAGGCCGGCCATCGCGCCGAGCAGGGCGCGGCGGGAGAGAGATGCGCCGACGAGCGGCTTAATGGCGTTCCCGCGTGGCATGGAACCGGATTTTATCCCATTTCTTCTCGATATAGGAAAGTTCCCAGGCATTGCGGGCCATGAAAACCGGCGCCCCCTCGCGGTCGTCGGCGATGGTGCCGCGATTCTGCTCCAGGAATTCGTCCAGATCCTTGGGGTTCTCGGCTGAAATCCAGCGCGCCGTCTCATAGGGCGCGGTCTCGAAGCCGACCTCAAGGCTGTATTCCTCGGCCAGGCGGGCAGCCAGCACGTCGAGCTGCAGCGGGCCGACCAGGCCCACGATCCAGTCTGCGCCGATACGCGGCCGGAATACCTGGGTCACGCCCTCCTCGGCCAGGTCCTCCAGCGCGCGCTGCAGATGCTTGGCCTTCATCGGATCCGAAAGCCGCACGCGGCGCAGGATTTCCGGCGCGAAATTCGGAATGCCGGTGAAGCGCAGGTCTTCGCTCTCGGTCAGCGTGTCGCCCACCCGCAGCGTGCCGTGGTTGGGGATGCCGATGATGTCGCCCGGCCAGGCCTCGTCGGCCAGCGAGCGGTCCTGGGCGAAGAAGAGCGTCGGGTTGCTCACCGTGATCGGCTTGCCGGTGCTGACCTGCTTCAGCTTCATGCCGCGCTTGAAATGACCCGAGCAGAGCCGCAGGAAGGCGACGCGGTCGCGGTGGTTCTTGTCCATGTTGGCCTGCACCTTGAAGACGAAGCCGGTCACGGCCTTCTCGGTCGGCTGGATCACGCGCTTGTCGCTCGGCTGTGGGCGCGGTGGCGGGGCGAATTCGCCCAGGCCCTTGAGCAATTCGTCGACGCCGAAATTCTTCAGCGCCGAACCGAAATAGACCGGCGTCATGTGGCCCTGGCGATAGGTTTCCAGGTCGAAGGGCGGGCAGGCGCCTTCGATCAGCGCGATGTCCTCCTTCAGCTTGGCGAGCTGCGCCTCGGGAATCATCTCGGCTGCGCGTGGATCATCCAGGCCCTTGTCCAGGATGATGACTTCCGGCTCCAGGTTCTTGTTTTCCTTGCCCACCAGCAGCAGCCGCTTGCCGAACAGGTCGTAACAACCCTTGAAGTCGTAACCCATGCCGATCGGCCAGTTCGCCGGCACGCATTCCAGCGCCAGGGTGGAGGAGACTTCATCCAGCAGCGCAAAGGGATCCTGGCTCTCGCGGTCGATCTTGTTCACGAAGGTGATGATCGGCACGTCGCGCAGGCGGCAGACCTCGAACAGCTTGCGCGTCTGCGTCTCGATACCCTTGGCGGCGTCCAGCACCATCACGGCGGAGTCGACGGCGGTCAGCGTGCGGTAGGTGTCCTCGCTGAAATCCTCGTGGCCCGGCGTGTCGAGCAGATTGAAGGTCCAGCCGCGGTATTCGAAATTCATCACCGAGGTCGAGACCGAGATGCCGCGCTGCTGCTCGATCTTCATGAAGTCCGAGCGTGCGCGCCGGTTCTCGCCACGCGCCTTCACCGCGCCGGCCAGATGGATGGCGCCGCCGAACAGCAGCAGCTTTTCAGTCAGCGTGGTCTTGCCGGCGTCGGGATGGGCGATGATGGCGAATGTGCGCCGGGCGCCGATGGGATCGGCGCCCGGAATGGCGATGGCGGCTTCGGACATGGTACTCTTGAACTACCTCTGGATCGGGCCCGTGTCCTTATATGGGCTTTCTCAGCGGTCGTTCCACCCCTTGCCGGCCTCGGCCCGCTGCACCAGCAGGGGCGCAGGTTCCCAGAACTTGCCGTGGATCTTGTGGAAGCCGCGGATCGTGGCGAGCACTTTGTCGAGGCCGATCTGTTCGGCCCAGAACATCGGCCCGCCGCGATAGACGGGGAAGCCATAGCCGAAAAGGTAGGTGATGTCGATATCGCCCGGCCGGATGGCGATGCCTTCCTCCAGGATCCGCGCCCCCTCGTTGACCAGCGGATACATGCAGCGCTGCACGATCTCCTCGTCGGAAATTGTCCGCCGTTCAATGCCTTGCTCCTTGGCGGATTGCAGGATCACCTCCTCGACCACCGGGTCGGGCAGGGCATTGCGGCCCTCGTATTTGTAAAAGCCCGCGCCGGTCTTCTGGCCGAAGCGGCCCATCTCGCACAGCCGGTCGGCCACGGGGGAATAACGTTCGTCCTTCGGGCGCAGATGCGCCTTGCCCTTGCGGATGCGCCAGCCCACATCCAGGCCGGCGAGGTCGGACATGCGGAACGGACCCATGGCGAGGCCGAATTCCTCCAGTGCGTTGTCCACCTGCTGCGGCGTGGCGCCTTCCTCCAGCAGGAAATTCGCCTCGCGCAGATAGCCATGCAGCATGCGGTTGCCGATGAAACCGTCGCAATTGCCGGCCAGCACGGCCACCTTCTTCAGTGTCTTGCCCAGGGCCATCACGGTGGCGATGGTTTCGGGCGAGGATTTGGCGCCGCGCACGTTTTCCAGCAGCTTCATCACATTCGCCGGGCTGAAGAAATGCGTGCCGATCACGTCCTGCGGGCGGCTGGTGCTGGCCGCGATCTCGTCGATATCCAGCGTCGAGGTGTTGGTGGCCAGCACGGCGCCGGGTTTCATCACCTTGTCGAGCTTGGCGAAGACCTCTTTCTTGACGCCCATCTCCTCGAATACGGCTTCCACGACGATGTCGGCATCGCCGATATCCTCATAGCGCTGGGTGCCGGAGATCAGCTTCATCGCCCGGTCCATGGCCTCCTGCTTCAGGCTGCCGCGGGCAACAGACGTGGCGTAGTTCTTCTCGATCACGCCCAGGCCGCGCGCCAGGGCCTCCTGCGAGACTTCGAGGATTTTCACCGGGATGCCGGCATTGGCGAAGTTCATGGCGATGCCGCCGCCCATGGTGCC
Organism: Ferrovibrio sp.; assembly: GCA_046294345.1. Classification (GTDB taxonomy): domain Bacteria; phylum Pseudomonadota; class Alphaproteobacteria; order Ferrovibrionales; family Ferrovibrionaceae; genus Ferrovibrio. The sequence goes on along the minus strand of JBKBJT010000015.1, from coordinate 18,430 downwards.
GGCACCCACCACCACGGCCGACTTGATCGGCTTGGGTTTCACGTCATCGGGCAGGCCGGGAATTTTTGCCGCCTCGCGTTCGGCGAAGAAGGCGTGGATCTGGGCGGCGCGCTGCGGGCTGCCCATGCATTCGAAGAAGAATTCACGCTCTTTCAGCAGGCCCTCGTCGATGGGCAGCTTGGTTGCCGCCTCTACGGCATCGATGCAGCGCCAGGGCGCCAGGAAGCCTTTCGCCTTACGCGCATTGGCCTTGCGAATTTCCTCGAACACCGCCGGATCGACATTACTGACCTTGTCGTTCATGTCGCGCACCAGGCGCAGCGGACGCTTTTCGGCCACCACCTTTTTCGCAAAGGCCAGCGCACCCTCCAGCAGGTCGCCGGTGACGATCTCGTCCACCGCGCCCAGCTCGGCCGCTTTCTTGGCCGGCATCGGGTTGCCCGACAGGATCACGTCCAGCGCCACCTTCGGCCCCACCAGGCGCGGCAGGCGCTGGGTGCCGCCTGAACCCGGGATCAGGCCCAGCTTCACTTCCGGCAGGCCGACCTGGCCGCTGTCCAGCGCCACGCGCCAGTGGCAGGCCAGCGCCACCTCGAAGCCGCCGCCCAGGGCCGTGCCGTGCAGCGCGGCCACCACCGGCTTGCTCATCGCCTCGATGCGCTTGAGCACGTCGGGCAGGTAGGGCTGCAGCGGCGGTTTGCCGAATTCCTTGATATCCGCGCCGGCGATGAAAGTACGGCCACCACCGATGATCACCGCGGCCTGCACGGTGGGATCGGCATCGGCCTTTTCCAGCCCGGCAATGATCCCGGCGCGCACGCCCTGGCTCAGGGCATTCACGGGCGGGTTTTCGATGGTCAGGATGGCAATGCCGTCGCGGACGGCATAGGCGACGGGGTAGGCGGCGGGTTCGGTCACGTTTCTCTCCGGTGTCTTCTTAATTGTCGGACAATCGGTTATAGCCGAGGCGATCAAGCCGGGCAAAAGCCTTGGCCTGCCGCTACGTCAGCGCTAAGTGTCTGCCATGGCCTCGTTTTTGGAATACCGCGCACAGGAATGGGATAATCGCCGCCTCTGGCTGGCGGTGGCCCTGTCGCTGTTGCTGCATGGCCTGGTCGTGGTTCTGCTACTGGTCGAGCCCTGGACCTGGCGCCTGCAGCCCGAACCGCCGCCGATCCTGGCCGAATTCGTGCTGCCGCCCCCACCCAAGCCAGAGCCGCCTAAGCCCGAGCCACCCAGGCCGGCGCCGCAGGTCGAGCCGCCCAGGCCAGCCCCGCAGGCCGAAGTCCCGCCGCCCAGCGTGCCGCAATTGCAGAAAGCCCCGGTCGCCGAGGAGTCGAAGGCCCCGCCATCGGCCGGGGAGCGGGCGCGCCAGCGACCGCAGCAGACCGAGGCACCGAAGCCGGCGCCGCCGCAGGTGCCGCGTCCCGGCCCCGGCGTGGCGACCGCGCCGCAGCCGCGCCCGCCGCAGGCCCAGAATCAGGCGGGCAACCGACAGCCCGGGGCCGGCCGTGCCGCCGGTCAACCGGCCGAGGTGATGACGCAGTCGGAAAGCGACTTCTTCCTCAGCCAGATCGTGTCGGCCTGGGTGATCGATTTCGATGCGCCGCAATTCGCCCGCATCCGCATCGACGGGCCATATCTGGTGCTGCCCGACGGCATGCTGGCGCCGCCCTTCGGCAAGAACGATCCCTGGGACATGCGCGCGATGGTACGCAACTGGCCCGAGATCGAGGCCCTGCGCGGGCCCGAGGCGGCGGCTTTCCGCACAGCGATGGAAACCTTCCTGCGCGCCATGCGGCTGGCCCAGCCCTTCGCCATGCCGCCCAACGCTCAAGGGTATCCGAAAATCCTCTATCTCGATTTCCGGATCGGCGACCTCTAGCCAGTCAGCTTTCTGCCATGGTCTTCAGGCTGGCCAGGCCGACCTCGAAATCGCGGCCCACCATCTTGTCCATGTCGAAGAACACCTGCATCACCTTGGCGATGAACGGCGCGGGTCCGTGCATCGCCCAGGTAACAACGGTAGCATCCCCCTGCGGCGCCAGCGTGTATTCCACGATGTTGTGGCATTCGAACGGCCGGGTCATGTCCAGCGCCATGACCACCTTGCTCGGCGCGACGGACTCGGTGATGGTGAGGCGGCCGCTGCCCACCTCCTTGTTGCCGTCCCATTCGTAGAACGCACCCTTGCCGCTACGCGGGCCGCCATGGCTGCGCTTCATCGCCGGGTCCTTATCCTCGTAGGGCGACCAGGTCATGCTGACATGCAGGTCGTCGATCAGCGGGAATATCTTCTCTGGCGGCGCCTTGATGCTGGCCGAGCGCTGCACGCGGAAAACATCCGGCTTGGCGGCCGCCATGACCAGGACGACGACGATGGCGAGCGCGAGCAATCCCGCGCCGCCGATGGCGATGGTCTTCAGCATGATACAATCCTATCGGTAGAGATTTACTGGGGCGATTTACTGGCAGTTTCCGGCGCTGGGATCGGTTTTGAAGCAGTTCACCATCCACGGCACGCCGAAGCGGTCGGTCGCCATGCCGAAACGCTCGGCCCAGAAGGTCTCTTCCATCGGCATATGCACGGTGCCGTCCTGGCTCAGGGCTGTGAAGACGCGCTCGGCCTCGGCCGCCGTCGGCATGACGATATTCACCGAGAAGCCGGTCATCGGCTGATACATCTGCGGCGGCACGTCACCGCCCATCAGGTCGGTGCCGTTCAGCGTCATGCAGGCATGGATGATCTTGTCCTGCCATTCGGGCGGCGTCTGCTCGGCCGCCGGCGTCTCGCGATGGGTCATCATCGCATTGATCTTGCCGTTGAAGGTTTTGGCATAGAAGGCAAAGGCCTCGGCGCAATTGCCGCTGAAACTCAAATAGGCATTGAAGCTCACGACGTTCTCCGTTTTCTCGTCAGGGGTGGAAGGTCAGGACAGGGCGCGCAGGTCGGCGCGCAGTCGCTCGGGGTCGCCCAGCAGCCGGTCGAGTTCGGCATGGGTGCGTTTCCACACCGGCAGGGCTTTGACCAGCAGCTTGCGCCCTTCCGGCGTCAGCGTCAGGCGGCGGGTGCGCCTGTCGTCGGGATCGGCGGAAACATTTACCAGTCCCCGGCGTTCCAGTGGTTTGAGGCAGGCAGTCAGCGTCGTGCGGTCCATCGCCAGTACGCTCGCCACCTGGCCCATATTGGCCGGCTGCGGCCGGTTGAGCGACATCAACAGGGAAAACTGCCCATTGGTGAGCCCCAGAGGACGCAAGACTTCGTCGAATCGCCGCGCCAGGGCGCGGGCGGCGCGCTGTGCATGCAGGCACAGGCAGGTATCGCGCACCATGATGGTGGTCTCGAAAGGCAGGATATCGATCTTTGACATGCGTCGCCTATTATGTTGATATCAACATATCTGTCAAGCCGGCGTTTCAGCCGGCCCAGAGGAGGATCGCCATGAATGTGATGCACCTGCACCCGCAGAACGAAACCCTTGCCGCCAGGCCGACGGTCGTTTCGCGCCAGAACTGGCTGAAGGCGCGCCTGGCATTGCTGGAAAAGGAAAAGGCCTTCACCCGCCAGCGCGATGCGCTGAATGCCGAGCGCCGCCGCCTGCCGATGGTGGAGATCGACAAGGAATACGAGTTCGAAACGCCGCAGGGACGCCGCAGCCTGCGCGATCTGTTCGAGGGCCGGCGCCAGCTCGTGATCTACCATTTCATGTTCAGTCCCGACGATCCGCCGCCGGGTCAGACCCATCCCTGGTCGGAAGGCTGCCCGGGCTGTTCGCATATTGCCGACAACCTGCCGCACCTCGCGCATCTGCATGCGCGCGGCACCAGTTTCACCATGGTCTCGCGCGCGCCGCTGTCCAAGATCATGCCATTCAAGCGCCGCATGGGCTGGACCATGCCCTGGGCATCCAGCTTCGGCAGCGACTTCAATGCCGATTTCCACGCCACGCTCGATCCGGCCGTGGCTGCACCGGAATACAATTATCGCCCCGTGCCGCGTTCGTCCGACGGCGAGCTGTCATTCTCCGGCGAAATGCCGGGCCTGAGCTGCTTCCTGCAGGACGATGGCCGCATCTATCACACCTATTCCACCTATAGCCGAGGTCTCGACATGCTGCTGAACACCTATCACCTGCTCGACCTGACGGCGCTGGGTCGTCAGGAGGGCTGGGAGGATTCGCCCGCCGGCTGGCCGCAGAGCCAGGATTTCTGGCTGCGCCATCACGACAGATACGATGCCGCGCCGCAGTCCGCGGCAAGCTGCTGCCACGATTAACCCAAGGAGGAGTATCTAGAATGAGTTATGTGGATGGTTTCCTGCTGCCGGTGCCAAAGAAGAATCTGGCGGCCTACAGGAAGATGGCGGCCAAGGCCGGCAAGATCTGGCGCGAACACGGCGCGCTGGACTATCGTGAATGCGTTAGCGACGACGAGAACGTGAAATTCGGTTTGCCCTTCAACAAGGTCGCCAAGCTGAAGAAAGGCGAGGTCGTCGTGTTTTCCTACATCGTCTTCAAGTCGCGTGCCCATCGCGACAAGGTGAATGCGAAGGTGATGAAGGATCCGCGCACTCATGCCATGTGCCCCGACCCGAAGAAGATGCCCTTCGACGTGAAGCGCATGGCCTATGGCGGGTTCAAGACGATGGTTTCAGCCTGAGCTGAAAGGCGTGCCGGGGCCGGCTTAAGCGCGCAGGCCCCGGCGCGCGATCACCATGCACAGGGCTCCCAGCAGGGTGACGAAAGCCATCAGCAGATAACCGCCGGAGTAAGACAGGCCGGCATGGTCGTGCAGCCAGGCGAAAGCCGAGGGGCCGACCACCACGCCAGCAAAGGTGATGCTGAGCGTAGCGCCTGTCGCCAGACCGATGCTGCCGGCCGGCGCCTGACGCGCGATCACCGCCATGAAAACGCCGTTCCAGCCGATGGCGCAGAAGCCGAACACGGCCACAACGGCGGCGATCAGCCCGATATGCCATTGCGCATCGATCAGCGCCGTGCCGATGGCGGCAATAATGGCGATGGCGCCGTTGAGGATCAGAACTTTCGAACCCGATTTCAGCCGGTCGGCCAGCCAGCCCCAGCCCAGGCGACCCGCGGCGCCCGCCGTCTGCGCCACCGCCATCAGGCTGCCGGCCAGCACCAGGTCGAGGCCGACTTCCGCGACAAGATATGTCACCAGCAGGCCGGTCAGGCTGAGCTGCACGGCGGAATAGGCGAAAGAGCACAGCGCCAGCCAGCGCAGGATCGGATGCGTCCAGATCAGCGACAGGCCGGCCAGTGGCGAGACGAACAGCGCGGCATCCGTCTGGCGGTCGGCATCCCAGTGTATCCGCGCCTTCTGCAGCGCGATGCTCAAGCCCAGTGCCAGCAGGGCGCAGAATGCGAGGCCGGCCTGCCAGTGCAGCAGCAGGGTGACGGGCGGGATCAGCAGGCCGGCGAGAATGCCGCCGATCGGCACGCCGCATTGTTTGATCGAGAAGATCAGGTTCATATGCGCGCCGCTGCGGGTGCGCGACAGAAGATGCGAAGCGCCGGGATTGGTGCAGCCATAGCCCAGCCCGATCACCAGTGCGCCGAGCGCCAGCGCCGGCAGGGTTCCGAATGCCGACAGCAGGCAGCCGGCCATGGCCAGCCAAAGGGCGATCTGGCTGGCCCGCGTGGCGCCCAGACGGCGCACGAAACCGCCGCCGATCAGCGAGGTGACCACCGCGCCGGTATAGACGAGACTGACCTGATAACCTACCAGAGCCGGCCCGATGCCGAGATCAGCGGCTGCTTTCGGTGCCACGGCCGAAAGCGCCAGGGCGGAGAGCGTGGTGATGGATTGGGTGGAGGTGGTGGCGGCCAGCACCGGCCAGACCGGTAATGGTGCAGAACCGACCGGGCCGGCCTCGGCCATTACTGCGCCGCCTGCAGCTTGCTCTGGTATTTCTTCAGCGCCTGCCGCATTTCCTCCAGCACGGCCTGCACCGCCGGCTGCTGCTGGATGGCCTGCCAGTAGGCCGACAGCCGCGGCCGTTTGGCCAGCAGGTCGTCGCCGGCAACAGCCGACAGCATGCCGCCGGCATAGAACAGCATTGGCGGCAGGGCGCAATCGGCATGGGTGAAGCGTCCGGCGGCGGCGAAGCCGTCTTCGCCCACATACAGGTCCAGGTATTTCAGGCCGCGCGCGATGTCGGGGATGATCGCCTGCATGGCGGCGCGGTCATCGGGCGCGGTGAACAGCTGGGTGAAGAAATCGCTCAAGGGCACCGCGAAATACAGATCCGCCAGCCGGACGATCAGTTCGCTGGCGGCGCGGGCATCGGTATCGACGGGATAGAGCTTCGGACCGGGCAGGATGTCGTCCAGGTAATGGCAGATCACTTCCGATTCCGGCAGCACGCTGCCGTCGTCGCGCACCAGGGCCGGCACCTTGCCCAGCGGCGTGATTTGGCGGAACTCGGCCGGTGCCGGCGGCGTCAGCATCTCCATGTCCTGCCCCTTGGCGTGCAACAGGATGCGCACGCGGGCGGCAAAGGGCGAGGCGGGGATATTGTAGAGCTTCATCACAGGACCAGTGCCGTGCGGTGCAGGTCGTCCCAGTCGGCCAGCTTGGCGCGCGGACTGCCGGATTTGGCGCCGGCCGTCTCGGCTGCCTCGATGCGTTTCCAGCCGGTCCAGTCGATCACCGCCACGCCACGGGCGGCGATGCGCTTGTCCAGTTCGATGCACCCTGGTTTCGCCGGCGCGGTATCATTGGCGAAATCGGCCAGCACCAGGTCGGCCACGGCTTTCGCCTCGGCGCGGTTGGTCGGGATCGTGCCGCTCGGGCCGCGCTTGGCCCAGCCCACCACATACAGCCCAGGCGCGATACGGCCGGACTCGTTGGCCAGCACACCACGCGCATCGGCCTGCGGCAGGTCGCCTTCGGTGGCGGTGCGATAGCCGATGGCGCTGATCGCGGCGCCCACGTCCAACGCCTTTTCGATGCCCTTGATCTTCAGCTGCTCGACGCGGCCGCTGCCCAGCAGGGCCTCGGGCGCGGCATGGAACAGGAAATGCAGCCTGATCGGCTTGTCATCGGTGCGGGCGGCGAATTCATGCAGCAGGCTCAGGTTTTTTTCCTTCACCTTCGCCTCGTTCGGGTCGAGGCCAGCCGGCAGCGCCTCGGGCAGGTCCGCCTTGTTCACCACGGGGCGCACGCGTTCCAGCCGGCCCAGTTCGGCCAGTTCGGCGCTGGTGAAGCTGGCTTCCACCGGGCCGCGGCGGCCGAGGATATACAGGTCGGTCAGCGGCGCCCTGGCGATGGCCTCGGCGGCATGGGCGGTCAGGTCGCTGCTCGCCATCTCGGCCGGGGTCTTGCCCAGCACACGCACGATGTCGATCGCGACGTTGCCCATGCCGATCACGGCCGCGCCCGGGCGATCCAACAGGGGATTGAGATTGCGGAAATCCGGATGGCCGTTATACCAGCCCACGAAGGCCATCGAGCCATAGCGGCCCGGCAGGTCCTCGCCCGGGATGCCCAGCGGGCGGTCGGCATGGGCGCCCAATGCCAGGATCACCGCATCGTAATGGGTGGTCAGTTCTGCCAGCGGCAGGTCGCGGCCGACCGCGATATTGCCCAGGAAGCGCAGGTTGGGATTGCCGAACAGCCGGTCGAACTGTCGGGTCACCGCCTTGGTGCCCTGGTGGTCGGGGGCGACGCCGAAGCGCACCAGACCATAGGGGGTGGCAAGCCGGTCGAAGACGTCGATTTTCAGCTCGGGTTTCTGGCGCAGCAGCGCGTCGGCACAAAACAGGCCGGACGGACCGCTGCCGACGATGGCGATATGATGCAGCACGGGATTATTTCAGTTATGGTTGCCCAAATGTCGCCGCAACCTTAGTGCAGCCTGACCACGTTATGCAAATCCGGCCGCTATACTCCCGGTCCAGCCGCCCCGGCTCCCCCTGACCCCCTGTCATGCCCAATCCCGAACAAGCCGCCGAACCTCCGAGTCACCGCATCGTCAATCCGCAGGGCCGCGCGCCGCTGGTGCTGATCTGCGACCACGCCAGCTGCATCGTGCCGCCGGGCCTGGGCAATCTCGGCCTGCCGGATGATGAGCGCACCCGCCATATCGGCTGGGACCCCGGCACGGCGATCATCACCGAATGCCTGGCGCAGAGCCTGGATGCGCCGGCGGTGCTGGCCGGGGTGTCGCGGCTGGTGATCGACTGCAACCGGCGGCCCGACGATCCCACCCTGATCTGCGAGGTGAGCGACGGCACCGTCGTGCCGGGCAACCGCGATCTGGACGAGCGCGAGCGCGAGCGGCGCCGGGCGTCGTATTTCCGGCCCTATCACGCTGCCATCGCCGAGCAGATCGAGGCAGCCGGCGAGCGCGGCCCGGTGCCAGCCCTGCTGTCGATCCACAGTTTCACGCCGCGTCTGCGCGTGAAGGGCGAGGACCGGCCCTGGCATATCGGCGTGGTGTGGGACCGCGACGGCCGCTTGGCCCAGCCGTTGCTGCGGGCCCTGCGCGACGAGGGCGACCTCGTGGTGGGCGACAACGAGCCCTATAGCGGCCGGCGCCATGCCGGCTATTCGATTTTCGAGCATGGCCAGAATCGCGGCCTGCACCACGTGATGATCGAGGTGCGGCAGGATCTGGTGAGCGACGAGGCAGGCGCAAAAGCCTGGGCGGTGCGGCTGGAGCGCTGTTTCCGCCGCATGCTGGTTGATGCGGGACTGATGGCGGCAGCCAGCAGCGTGGCTTGAGTTTCGGGTAACGGGGGAAAGATGATCAGCGCCGGCGATTTCACCATCGGCATCGAGGAAGAGCATCTGCTGGTGGAACGCACCACCGGCGCATTGGCGGTCGAACCGCCGGCCGCCGTTCTGGCCGAATGCGAGGCCATCGCCGGCGGCCAGGTGCATCCTGAATTCCTGCAATGCCAGATCGAGATTTCCACCAAGGTCTGCCGCAACCTGGGCGAGGCGCGCGCCGATCTGGTGCGCCTGCGCGGCGGCATTTCGGAAGTTGCCGCGCGCCACGGCCTGGCGCCGATTGCCGCCTCCACGCATCCGTTTGCCAAATGGAGCGACCAGCGTCATACCGACAAGGAGCGTTACGACCGGCTGGCGAAGGACCTGGCCGGCGTGGCGCGGCGTCTGATCATCTGCGGCCTGCATGTGCATGTGGGCATCGCGGACGAGGATCTGCGCATCGACCTGATGAACCAGGTCAGTTATTTCCTGCCGCATCTGCTGGCGCTCTCCACCTCTTCGCCCTTCTGGCAGGGCGAGGAAAGCGGCCTGCAATCCTACCGCCTGTCAGTGTTCGACAGCCTGCCGCGCACCGGCCTGCCCGAGCGCCTGGAAACCTGGGGCGAATACCAGCGGCTGGTGAACCGCTTGAAGCAGGCCGGCCTGATCGAGGATGCCAGCAAGCTGTGGTGGGACATCCGCCCCTCGGCCCGTTATCCCACGCTGGAGCTGCGGATTACCGATGTCTGCACCCGGCTGGACGACGGCCTGAGCGTCGCGGCGCTGTATCTGTGCCTGCTGGCCGCCCTGCTGCGGCTGAAGCAGAAAAACCAGCGCTGGCGCATCTATGCCAATACCCTGATCGACGAGAACCGCTGGCTGGCCCAGCGCTACGGCATCGCCGGCAGCTTGGTCGATTTCGGCAAGGGCGAGGCGGTGCCCTATGCGGCCCTGCTTGAGGAACTGATCGAACTGACCCGCGAGGAGGCGATCCAGCTCGGCTGCCTGGCCGAGGTGGAGCGGGCGCGCGGCATCCTGAAGCGCGGCACCTCGGCGCAGCGCCAGTTGCAAGTCTACCGCGATGCGCTACATGCTGGCATGGACAAGCCCGCGGCGCTGAAGGCCGTGGTGGACTGGCTGATGGCGGAGACCGTGAATTTCGCCATTCCTGACTAGGAGAATGCGATGACCGACAAGATCGATCCCAAGACGCAGACCGAACTGGAAGCCGCCGCCTTCCGCCGCCTGGTCGAGCATCTGCGCGGCCGCACCGATGTGCAGAATATCGACCTGATGAACCTGGCCGGCTTCTGCCGCAACTGCCTGAGCAACTGGTACCAGGACGCCGCTGCCGCCAAGGGAATCGAACTCGACAAGATGGCAGCCCGCGAGATCGTCTACGGCATGCCCTATCCGGAATGGCAGGCGAAATACCAGAAGGACGCCTCGGCCGACCAGCAGAAGGCTTTTACCGAGGCGATCAAGGCCCATAAGCACTAGGGATAAATCCGAGTTATCCACGGACGGCGCATTCCTGTGGATAACTCGGGTGGGGCGGTAGGCGGCAGGACGCTGGCGGCTATAATCCGCGCCCAACTCCAACACCGCTTTTATTCGAGGTCACCCATGGCCACCAAACTGATCTCCGGCAACTTCTCGGCCGACCAGCTCAACCAGATCGTCGCCCGTATCGAGCGGCTGGAGGAAGAGAAGAAGGCGCTGGCCGACGATATCCGCGAGGTCTATGCCGAAGCCAAGGCGCATGGCTTCGACACCAAGATCCTTCGCCAGGTGATCAAGCTGCGCAAACTGGATCGTGCCGAACTGGCCGAGCAGGAGAGCCTGCTGGAAATCTACATGGACGCGCTTGGCATGCAGATCAACGGCAGCGCCGACGCCGACGCTGAAGCCGCGGAGTAAACCGCATGCGCGGCCAAACCGGCGTCATAGCAGGTCTGGCCGCGCTGCTCTTCTGCGGCGATCTTGCCGCCCAGCCGCAGCGGCCGGTCACCGACGATGCCCAGGCCTGCGTCAGCATCGCCAACCTCACGCAATACAACTGGCCGATCAACATCCGGCGCGAAGGCCGGGTGAATTCCACCGTGATCGCCAAGCCGCGCGAGGTGAACCGCTATTGCGCGCCGGATCGCCTGGGGGCGAACGAGTTCATCATCGTGCAGGTGAAATCCACCTGGTTCCCGATCGGCGAATGCCGCCTGAAGAATCGCGGCACCATGGAAATCTACCGCGAGAAAAGCGACGAGACCGATTCCGGCGAAGTCACGCGGGTGAAATGCTACGAGGGCCGCTAGGCCGGCATCAGCCGTGCCGGGCCTTCAGCCATTCGGTCACCTTGGGCATCACGATCTCAGGCTTCCGCACCCAGCGGAAATGATCGATGCCCTGGAAGCCCATCGCCTTGGGGTCGAGATGATGGCGCGTGAGCTGCGCCCTGGGAAACTTGCCCAGCAAGCCGTCCATCGCGTGTTTCGGCGCGAAGAAATCGCCCTGCAATGAAATGCCCAGCACCGGCAGCGACAATTCCGCCAGATGGCGATCATGGTCGACGCGCGGCCGGCCGAACAGGAAACGCCCGGTGCGCGCCTGCCGCGCCCAGTCGGCCATCAATGTGCGCGCCTCGCGCCCGGCAAAGCGGAAGCGATGACCGGGGAAATGTCCCACCACGCGCGCCACCAGCGGCACCATCTGGCTGTAGGCCAGGAAGGCTTTCGGCCACAGCTTCCAGTACACCGATGAGCAGGCGATCAGGATCAGGCCGTCGAGCTGCTGCGGATGATGCGCGGCATAGATACTGCTGACCTGCGCGCCGAGGCTGTGGCCCAGCAGGTAGAAGGGCGTGTTCGGAAAGCGCGCCTTCACTGTCTTGATCGCCAGCGGCCAGTCCTCGGTCAGCAGGTCGTGATAGCCGAAATCGTAGCCCCAGCCCGGCTTGCGCCCGCCGCTTTCCTCATGGCCGCGCAACTCGGCGATAGCGGCGTTGTATCCGGCCTGCTGCAGGGCCTGCAGCAGCGGGGCGTAATAGCCGATCTGCATGCCCATCGCCGGCTGGATCAGGATGGTCGGCGCCTTCGCATCGCCCGCCGGATGAATCTGCACGGCAAAGCTGGTGCCGTCGTGGCGCTGCAGGCGGATGGTTTCGGGCGAAGCGGAGAGGGCGGTCATCGCGGTCATGCGCCTATCCAGCCACGGTCATGACAGGCTGGCAATTACCAATCCGGTAATGTCCTAACGGCATGCCGCTGCGGAAGAGAGAAAAAAACGTGGATGCCCGGACCACGTCCGGGCATGACGAATCACAAAAGACACGTCATGGCCGGGCTTGGCCCGGCCATCTACGAGTTTCTTTTTTACTTCACTCCGCCGCAGTCGCCAGCGGCGCGGTGGGGGCGCGGAAGGTGGCCAACAGTTTGGCTTCCTTCTCCTTCGCCGCCGCCAGGTGCTTCACCTTCACATGGCCATAGCCGCGGATGTCTTCCGGAATCCTCGCCAGCTGCACGGCCAGCGCGTGATTCTGCGGGTTCAGCTTCTCGCACAGTTCCTCGATCAGCGTGAAGTAATCGGCGATCAGCTGGCGTTCGGTGCGGCGTTCCTCGGTGCGGCCGAAGATGTCAAAGGCCGTGCCGCGCAGGAATTTCAGCTTCGCCAGCAGGCCGAAGGCGCGGAACATCCACGGGCCGAACTCCTTCTTCTGCGCGATGCCGGTTTCCGGATCGGGCGGATTGAGCAGCGGCGGAGCGAGATGGAAGCTCAGGCGGAAATCGCCGTCGAACTGCGCGTTCAGCTTCTTCAGGAAGTCGCCGTCGGAATAAAGGCGGGCCACCTCGTACTCGTCCTTGTAGGCCATCAGCTTGTAGGCATAGCGCGCCACGGCCTCGGCGAAACCGCTCATGCCCTTGGCCCGGTTCGCCTCGGCATGGCGAGCTTTTTCCACCAGGGCCTTGTAGCGCTCGGCGTAAGCCGCATTCTGCCAGGCGGTCAGGCGCGGCATGCGGTCGGCCAGCAGTTCGTCCACCGTCTTGGCGAACGCCTTGGGCTCGATGGCGCTGAGCGTGGGCCGCGCGATATCGTCCACCGCCTTGGGGTCCTGGGCATAGAGCCGGCCCCAGCTCAGGGCGCGGATGTTGGCGTCAATCGCCGTGCCGTTCAGCTCGATGGCCTGCAAAAGGGCATCCAGCGATACCGGGATCAGGCCGCGCTGCACGGCATAGCCCAGCATGAACATGTTGGTGGCGATGGCGTCGCCCATCAGCACGGTGGCGATGCGGGTGGCTTCCACGAATTCCGACAGGTTCTCGCCGGCGGCATTGCGGATTGCCTGCACCATCTGGTTGTCGTCAAGCTGCAGGTTGGGATTGAGCTGGAAGGCGGCGGTGGGCGTGAGATGCGTGTTGATCAGCGCGCGGGTGGCGCCTTTCTGCATCTTCTCCAGCGCGGCGTCTCCCGCGGCCACCACCATGTCGCAGCCCAGCACCAGGTTGGCGCCGCCGGCCGCCACGCGCACGGCATGGATGTCGTCCGGCGTTTTCGCGATACGCACATGGCTCAGCACCGCGCCGTTCTTCTGCGCCAGGCCGGTGAAATCCAGCACGCTGGTGCCGTAGCCCTGGATATGCGCGGCCATCCCTAAGATCTGGCCGATGGTCACCACGCCGGTGCCGCCGATGCCGGTGATCAGGATGTTGTAGGGCTGGTCGACCGGGGCGACTTCCGGCGTCTTCAGCCCGGCGAACAGGCCGTCCACGTCGTTGTCGCTCGGGCCCTGCTGCAGCTTCACCTTGGCGCGCTTCACCTTGCCGCCATGCACGGTGACGAAGCTGGGGCAGAAGCCCTTCACGCAGGAGAAGTCCTTGTTGCAGGACGACTGGTTGATCTTGCGCTTGCGGCCCAGTTCGGTTTCCAGCGGTTCGACCGAGACGCAGTTGGATTTCACCGAACAATCGCCGCAGCCCTCGCAGACCGCCTCGTTGATGAACACGCGCCTGTCGGGATCGGGGAAGGTGCCGCGTTTGCGGCGGCGGCGCTTCTCGGCGGCACAGGTCTGGTCGTAGATCAGCACGGTGCAGCCCTCGATCTCGCGCAGTTCGCGCTGCACGGCATCCAGCTCGTCGCGATGACGGATGGTCACGCCCGGCGCCCATTCGGTGCCGACCGGATATTTGTCGGGTTCGTCGGTGACGACGATGATCTTGCGCACGCCTTCGCCGTAGACCTGCATGCTGATCTGTGGCGGGGTCAGCGGGCCGTCATGCGGCTGGCCGCCGGTCATCGCCACGGCGTCGTTGTAGAGGATCTTGTAGGTGATGTTCACCTTGGCCGCGACCGAGGCGCGCAGGGCCAGCAGGCCCGAATGGTAGTAGGTGCCATCGCCCAGGTTGGCGAAGATGTGCTTGTCGTCGCTGAACGGCGCCTGGCCGATCCAGGGCGTGCCTTCGCCGCCCATCTGGGTGAAGGTGGCGGTGGAACGGTCCATCCACAGCGACATGAAATGACAGCCGATGCCGGCCACCGCGCGGCTGCCTTCCGGCACGCGGGTGGAAGTGTTGTGCGGGCAGCCCGAACAGAAATAGGGCTGCCGCTGCGTCTTGCCGATGCTGCTGGCGGCGCGCTCCTTCTCCTTCTGCTCGATGAAGGCGATGCGTTCCTCGATGCGCGGATTGGTGCCGTAGCGCTTGAGCCAGGTGTACAGCGCCTTGGCGACAATCGCCGGGGATATCTCCCCGGCCGAAGGCAGCAGCCAGTTGCCCTGGGCATCGAACTTGCCCACCACGCGCGGACGCACGTCCTCGCGCCAGTTATAAAGCTGTTCCTTCAGCTGGTTCTCGATGACCGCGCGCTTTTCCTCGACGACGATCACTTCCTCCAGTCCTTCGGCGAAATGCCGCGCGCCCTCGCGTTCCAGCGGCCAGACCATGCCCACCTTGTAGAGGCGGATGCCCATATCGGCGGCCATCTCCTCGGTGATGCCGAGGTCGTCCATCGCCTGGCGCACGTCCAGATACGACTTGCCGGTGGTGATGATGCCAAGGCGCGGACGCGGGCTGTCGATCACCACGCGGTCGATCTTGTTGGCGCGGGCGAAGGCGAGCGCGGCATAGGCCTTGTGGCGCTGCAGCCGGTCTTCCTGTTCCAGGATCGCATCGGGCCAGCGGATGTTGAGCCCGCCCGGTGGCATCTGGAAATCGGTCGGGTAGGCGATCTGCAGACGCTCGGGGTCGATGGAAACGCTGGCCGAGCTTTCCACCGTCTCGGTCTGGCATTTGAATCCGACCCACAGGCCCGAATAGCGCGACATGGCCCAGCCCAGCAGGCCGTAATCGAGGAATTCCTGCACATTGGCCGGATGCAGCATGGGCATCATCGCGGCCATCATCATGTGTTCGGACTGATGCGCCACGGTGGACGAGGCGGCGCCATGGTCGTCGCCGCACAGCGCCAGCACGCCGCCATGCTGCGACGTGCCGGCGGAATTGGCATGCTTGAACACGTCCATCGAACGGTCGACGCCGGGGCCCTTGCCGTACCAGATGCCGAACACGCCGTCGTATTTCGCCTTCGGGAACAGGTTGAGCTGCTGGCTGCCCCATACCGCGGTGGCGGCCAGGTCCTCGTTCACGCCGGGCTGGAACTGGATGTGGTTGTCCTTGAGGAATTTGCGGGCGCGCCAGAGCTGCTGGTCGAACAGGCCGAGCGGCGAGCCGCGATAGCCGGAGATGAAGCAGGCGGTGTTCAGGCCCGCTGCCAGATCGCGTTTCCGCTGCAACATCGGCAGGCGGACCAATGCCTGCGTGCCGGTCAGGAAGACGCGGCCGCGTTCCAGCGTGTATTTGTCGTCCAGCGTGACATTCGCCAGCATCCGGTTTCTCCTCCCGCTGACCGAATTAGGTCAGTATTGCTTACCTAATTATAGGGCGGTCGCCATGCCCGGTCGAGTGAAAACCGAAGCGGCTGTGGAAAAGCCGGGCCGGTTGCTCTTTCAAGTGATTCTGGTAGATACCCCAAGGTAGTCAATCTGCCTTCCGTTTATTGCGCCAGGATCGTCATGGCCATTCTGCTCACCGGTGCCGCCGGTTTCATCGGGTTTCATGTTGCACAAGCGTTGCTGGCGCGCGGCGACGAGGTGATCGGTCTCGATAATCTGAACGATTATTACGATCCGGCACTCAAGCGCGCACGACTCGAACAATTGCAGGGCCGGAAAGGGTTCAAATTTTTCCAGGTTGACATTGCCGACGTTGATGCAGTGCAGCAGGCGACCGCCGGCGCCGATATCCGGCGCGTCGTGCACCTGGCTGCCCAGGCCGGCGTGCGCTACTCACTGGTGAATCCCTACGCCTATATTCGCGCCAATCTGCTCGGCCATACGGTGATGCTGGAACTCTGCCGGCATCTGCCGAAATGCGAGCATCTGGTCTACGCCTCGTCCTCTTCGGTCTATGGCGGCAACACCAAGCTGCCCTTTGCGGTCGAGGACCGGGTCGATTCGCCGATCTCGCTGTATGCCGCCACCAAGAAGGCCGACGAACTGATCAGCCATGCCTATGCGCATCTGTTCGGCTTCCCGCAGACCGGCCTGCGTTTTTTCACCGTCTACGGGCCCTGGGGCCGGCCCGACATGGCGATGTTCATCTTCACCAAGGCGATCTTCGAGGGCCGCCCGATCCAGGTGTTCAACAACGGCGACATGCAGCGCGACTTCACCTATATCGACGATATCGTCGATGGCATCGTGAAGACGCTGGATCATCCGGCGCCGCCCAACGAGCATGGCCGGCCCTACCGCATCTACAATATCGGCAACAACAAGCCGGAACCGCTGCTGCGCATGATCGAGCTGATCGAACAGGCGGTCGGCCGCAAGGCCGAGAAGCAGTTCCTGCCGATGCAGGATGGCGATGTGAAGGCCACCTATGCCGATATCTCCGCCATCCAGCGCGACACCGGTTTCAAGCCGAGCACGCCTATCGATGTGGGCATCCCGCGTTTTGTCGACTGGTATCGCCGCTATCACAACATGGTGGGGTAGGATCGCCGATGAGCGAACAGCCAGACATCCCGGCCCCGCAGATCGATCCGGAAGGCGTCGATCCCAAGGTTGTCGAGGCGATGATCGTCGCCGGCATTCCGCATTGCGCGGCGTTGGGGGTGAAGGTGATTGCCGTTTCGCGCAAGGCGGTCACGCTGGCGCTGCCGTATAATCCCGATCTGGTCGGCGATCCGGTGCATGGCGTGCTGCATGGCGGCGTCGTCACCTCGCTGGTCGACACCGTCTGCGGCATGGCGGTGTTTTCGGCCATGGCCAAGCTGCAGGCCATCGCCACGCTGGATCTGCGCATCGATTATCTCAAGCCGGCCGTGGCGCAGAAGGAACTCTACGCCACGGCGGAATGCTACAAGCTGACCCGCTCGATCGCCTTCGTGCGCGCCCGTGCCTATCATCCGGAAACGCCCGATGATCTGGTGGCGAACTGCGTCGGGGCCTTCATGATCGGTTCCTCCGACAAGCCGCCGCTGCCCAAAGGAACCAAAATTCCCGGCGGTGTGGCATGACCATCGATCTTGAAGCCCTGATCCGCAGCGCCCGCGAACACCGCGACATTTCCGGTTTCCTGCAGGCGATTCCGTATTTCCGTTTCCTCGGCCTCACCATGCGTGAGGATGCCGAAGGCAATCCGGTCTGCGTGCTGCCCGCCGATCCCAAGCTGATCGGCAATTCGCGCCTGCCGGCCCTGCATGGCGGCGTGGTCGGCGCGCTGCTGGAATCGGCGGCCATCGTGCAGCTGATCTGGTCGGCCGAGACCGACACGATTCCGAAGATCATCGATCTGCAGGTGGATTACCTGCGCTCGGCCCGCCCGGTGGAAACCTTTGCCCGCGCCGTGATCACCAAGCATGGCCGCCGCATCGCCAATGTGCGTGCCGAAGCCTGGCAGGAAGACCCGGCCAAGCCGGTGGCTGCCGCCCATACGCATTTCCTGCTGGGTTAAGCGCGCTTTTGCATGGGCTGGTCAAACCAGCCGGTGCTTCCCATATATTATAGCGATTACAAGAAACGAGGATTTCACGCATGGCTCCCCCTGCCACCGCCGCATCCGCCGCCAACGACCTCGGCCATCTGCCGACCTGGGACCTGAGCGATCTGTATCCCGGCCTGGACTCCGCCGAACTCCAGCGCGACTTGGCCGCGGTGGCCGAGCGCGCGGCTCGGCTGGAACAGCAGGGCAAGGGAAAGATTGCTGGCCTGCCGGGCGACGACCTGGCCGCCGTGATCGCCGAATACGAATCCCTGCAGGACCTGATCGGCCGCATGTATTCCTTCGCCTCGCTGGCCTATGCCGGCGATATGGCCGATGCGAAGATCGCCGGCTTCTACCAGGGCATGCAGGAGAAGCTGAACGACATCACCACCAGGCTGCTGTTCCTGACCCTGGAGCTGAACCGCCTGGAAGACGCCGCGCTGGAGCAGAAATATGCCCAGTCGGCCAAACTGTCGCATTACCGGCCGTGGCTGCGCGACCTGCGGCTGTTCCGCGATCACCAGCTGGACGACGAACTGGAGCGCCTGCTGCATGAAAAGGCCGTTGCCGGCCGCGCCGCCTGGAACCGCCTGTTCGACGAAACCATGGCCGGGCTGCGTTTCCCGTGGGGCAAGGACCAGCTCACCGCCGAGCAGGTG
>JBKBJT010000014.1:0-78083 GCA_046294345.1 Ferrovibrio sp. | reverse complement strand
ACTTCGTATTTTGACGACTTTGAGCTCGTTGCTGCTGCAGCCGCTGCAAACGAAGCCGCAAACGACGCAGCAGCAGCAGCAGCCTCTTCCTCCTCTTCGCCTGGCAAACGCGTTAGCAAGCTACGGCCTGGGTGGCTAGGTTGCGCGCCGCACTGATCCCAGGTAGCTCAGTGGTAGAGCAGGCGGCTGTTAACCGCCCGGTCGGGGGTTCGAATCCCTCCCTGGGAGCCATTCTTTCCATCAATGATAAAATTGCTTGTTGCCGGGTAACTTGTCCCGCAATCAAAAAGTACGTGCTGGATATCCCCGCGCTAGACACTCCTTCGGCCCATTTTACTTAGCAACTGAGCCATCTTTTCTATTTACTGATCACCTGCTGCCAAGCGGTTGCATTTGTATGCGCCGAGCTATTTGCGGTTGATCTCTTATGATGCTGCTTCATGATGCTGAATGGGGGAAGGCATCATGGCGCTCAATCGAATACATCTTCGTAAAATACTGAAAATCCTCTTTCTCGAACCAAATGCTCGACAATCGGCATTGCGTGCAGACATCCGGGAAGAAATCGCAAAAGAATCTGGCCTTGAAACATCAGGAGGTGATTTTTACGGCCCCTTCTGGGCAGACGCTAAAAGTCATGTTTTCGCTGTCGCTGATCTGCATGAATTGGTTGCCACTCGCATTAATTCCAATCCTCGCAGACGAAACCTATATCCTCGGTTGCGTGATGGGTTCTTGCTGTGGTGGGAACAACGTCGCCGCTGGACCAATCAACCTTTCCAACCAGGGCAACTACTAAAAGCGCAATTCCCGTTCCCGGGTCTAAATGCAATCATAAAAATAGATAACATACTTTCCGTCAGAGACGGCTTAGGCGCGGAGCATGTTGTTTACCCATACTTCGCCCCTATCCCGATCCTTTCCGATGAAGCTGCCCGACTAGGACTTTGGCTACTTACACAGGCCCTACCCGATACTCAGCCAAATGAAATAAGAATACTTGATGTGATAAGAGGGCAAACCTTCTCATTGGACCGAAACCCACTTCGCGGCGATGAGGAACAGGAATTTCGAAGGCGATACTCTGCTGTCTTGCGAGAACGCGCCAGATTAAAAGAAGAATATGAATAAGGCGCTGCTGGCGATACGGTTGGAGCCCTAGAAATGAAAGACTATCCTAGTCTGAAACAGAGAGCGCTAATCGTCGCTCTCAATTTCACTATTTTCTACATCGTATTCGCTGTCGCCACAGGACAGCTTCTACCGACCAGCGGACTTGAAAGCCTATGGCTTTTAAGTGGCATCAGCCTTTGGCTGTTCAGTTTACTATCGTCACCTTGGTTTCGTCCTCCCCGTGACACATTTGCGAATGCCGTCACGGCCTCGGTTCTTTTAGTTACTGCAGATTTAACAGGCTTAAACTCAAGATCGGTCCCGCTCGATATTCTACGGAATGTTGGCATTGGCTGGGCCATCATTGTCGCCGCAATTAGCTTTCTGGCCATGATCCGCCAGGATAAATCTATGCCAGACCCACTCGGGAATCTTCTTCGACGCCTTTGCGATACCTTCGGCCGAGGTGAGATCGTTTACACCCCACCCGCTCTGCTCGGGATACTTGGCGGGTTTGCATCCTCAACCAACGTCGTTATCTCACTTCTGATCCTCTGGATCATCATGGTGCTCGTCCAGCCAGTAGAACTCGCTAGCAGCCTAGCGCGACAGTTCAGCATCTGGAAAAACGCAATTACAAAATCTCCCCAAATCGGTCACATAGATCGCATCGACCATCCCAACATCATCAGAGTTAAGCTACAGCGTGCCAGCTCTTGGAAATCAGGCACGCTTCATATAGCCGCCATGCCAAACGGCGACCAAAAATATCTACTTGCATTGTTCACGCAGGTACAAGGGTCTGAGGTAGTGGGCACCGGCATTTGCATAGCAGATGTAGCAGAGCCAATCGTAAGCGCCCCCGGGTGCGTCCATGAAAGTCATGACCGCGAAAAAACTCAGGAATTCATCGCCAACATGAGTGGTGCGGCTGGAGCAGATCTTGCTGGTTTTACAGTGGAGCGCTCTACAATTGGTAGTATCTATTTTGAATCTTCTGAAAACTTGGACCTCACTGAAGGCGAGGTCGTATTCACCCGAATTCGCGGAGAGACAATCTTCTATCAAATTATTGAAGCGCAAACTGCCGAAGAAACATTTGATCAAAACCCAAGAGGCACGCACATCGTACGCGCCGTCCAGCTAGGTTCTCATTCTGCCACAAAAGGCTTCCGAAAATACCCTTGGCTCCCGACAATGAATATGCCGGTGTTTCGAGCGCCAGACATGAAATTCGCTGAAACGAAAATTACTGATCGTCAATTCATTATAGGAACCGTACCGTCCACGAACATCGGAGTGGCGGTAAATATTGACGACCTAATTACTTACCATACTGCCATTCTTGGGGTAACCGGCACTGGCAAAACCGAGCTTGCTCTTACTATCATTCGCGAATCTGTTGCTAAGGGCTCCAAAGTTTTTTGTGTTGATTTCACGGGTGAATATCGGCAAAGGCTGGCGGACCTTAATCCGCTGTTTCCCGGATTAGACAAAACCTCTGTCGATGACTTTGAAGCAAAGCTATTTGCTGTGGATACTGGCGCTTACGGCGCAGGAGCAGAAAAGAAAGAGTTGGAAGCTTTCCTGGGCGGCATACGAAATGATGTGAAGAAAAAAGTCGATGATTTTTTACGTAATGACGAAACAAGATTAGCAATCCTCGAACTTTCTGAACTATCCAGTTCCCGCGCTAGCGTCCGAGTCACGGAGCTTTTTTTATCCACGATTATGGAGTGGGCGCGCCTCAATCGCCGGGCCCGCCAAGTCCTGCTCGTTTTGGAAGAGGCGCACACAATTATTCCGGAACCTTTCGGCGCCGGATTCGATTCAAATACACAATACGTGGTGCACCGTATTAGCCAGATTGCCCTACAAGGCAGAAAGTATGGCGTTGGGTTGCTTGTAGTGAGTCAGCGCACGGCGCTCGTTAGCAAGACAATACTCTCTCAATGCAACACATTTTTCGCGCATTCTCTGATCGATCAAACGAGCCTTAGCTTCTTGGAAAGTGTATTCAGTCAAGAGCATGTCAGGGTTATTCCAAATCTGCGCTTTCTTGAATTTTTGGCTTTCGGCAAAGCTGTGCAAGTGGAGCGCCCCATACTGCTTCAACGAGAATTCGACTTAGCAAAGAAGGAAGCAAGCGAGTCTCTGAATCGTCCAATTTCATCTGCTGGAAAAACCGCCCCTCTTTAAAAAATATCAAGTAGAGAAGCACTGCGATAATACCTTAGCCAGATACATCATATTTTTGCCTAGAAAGCGGCCGGACACGCATGCCTGCGCATCCGGCCTGCGTCTTTACGCCCTCACCAGTCCCTGCACGATACGCCGCGCCACCGGCGCGACCACCAGCACCACAGGGAACGCCACCAGCCATGAGGTAAGCCAGGCATCGGTCCACAATACCATGAAGCTTTCGACCCATCCGGCGGTGCGCAACGTGGCGATGCCCGACACGATGAACGACATCAGAGCGGACAGCACAAAGCCGAAGACAACGGGAGCAAATCGGGGGGAGATCATCTTTCTTTTCCTTTCAGGTTTGGGAGAGCGGTTTACAGGTCTGCCGTCAGCCGGGCGGCGATGAACAGCCCGGTGCCGAACACCAGATGCGTGATCAGGCTGCGCAGGCGCGCGGCCGCCGGGTCGGGCATGCGCGAGGAAGCGACGCCCATGCCGAAGGCCGGCTGCATCACCAGGAACGGCATGGCCACGGTGACCAGCCCGGTGAGCAGGGCCGGCAGGATCGTCGGCGCCTGCAGCCAGCCGGCGCCGAACACGGCGACGAGCCCGGCGGCAAACAGGATGCCGATGGCATAATGCGCGGCCCAGCCGATCGCGGCCTCGCCCGCCACCGGCGTCGATTTGCCGATGCCGGCATGGCTGAACTGCCCGCGCGGCATATGGCCGAGCCAGCGGCCCACCAGGCGATAATCCAGCCCGGTCACGCCATAGACGCGCCGGAGTACCAGGCCCCACAGATCCATCGCCAGCGTGGCGCCAACGCCGACGGCGACAATACGCAATATCAACTCAGACATTTCATTCACCTCTTGTGTCTAAACCGGGCTTGCTTCAGCCGGGAATAAGACTACCCTACAAGTTCAAGTTCACTTGAGGTCAAGTATGCAATTGCTCGATATCGCCGAGGTGGCCCAGCGCTCCGGCCTGCCGGCTTCAGCCCTGCGCTTCTACGAGGAAAAAGGCCTGATCGTTTCGGTTGGCCGGCGCGGCCTGCGCCGCCTGTTCGAGCCCGATGTGCTGGAGCGGCTGGCGCTCATCGCCCTGGGCCGCATTGCCGGCTTCAGCCTGGAGGAAATCGCCGCGATGTTCGGCCCCAATGGCAAGGTGCGCATCCGGCGCGAGGCGCTGAACGCCAAGGCCGACGAGCTGGACAGCACCATCCGCCACCTGGCCGCGATGCGCGACGGCCTGCGCCATGCGGCCGTATGCAAGGCGCCCAGCCACATGGAATGCCCCAGCTTCCGCCGGCTGGTGCGCGTGGCCGGCGCCGGGCGGCTTGGCGCGCCCGACAAGGGCAAAGCGAAACGCCGCCCGCACAAAGCAAGCGCATAGGCACAGGGATATTGTAGCGATACATCTGCAAGCTTGCCTTCATGCGGCCGGCAAGGCCAGACTTGGCCCATGCCCGACGACATCAACCTGCCCCTCATCCTGCTGGCCGCGCTGATGGCCACATCCAGCCCCGGCCCCGCCACCGTCACCATCGCCGGCACATCGATGAAGGCCGGGCGCAAATATGGCCTGGCGGTCGCCAGCGGGATCAGCAGCGGATCGCTGATGTGGTCGACTGCCGCCGCCTTTGGCCTCGGCGCCGTGATGCTGGCCAATGCCTGGGTGTTCGAGCTGCTGCGCTATTGCGGCGCGGGCTACCTGATCTTCCTGGCGGTAAAATCGGCGAAGTCGGCGCTCACGCCGGGCGAAATGGAACCGAAGGGGCTGGCCAACCCGACCTGGAAACGCGCCTATGCCGCCGGCCTTGGCCTGCACCTGACCAATCCCAAGGCGATCCTGTTCTTCGGTTCGCTTTATGCCGTGGGTGTGCCGGCCCATGCCGCGCCATCGACGCTGCTGCTGATCATCGCCGCCGTGGCGGTGCAGAGCGCGCTGGTCTTCCATGGCTATGCCCTGCTGTTTTCCAGCCCGCCGGTGGCGCGCGGCTACATGCGCCTGCGCCGCTGGTTCGAAGCCACATTTGCGCTGGCCTTCGGGTATGCCGGGGTGAAGCTGCTGACCACGCGCCTGCAGTGACAGGCCGTATTTTTTCATAAAAACAACTACTTATAGTCAGAATCGCTCGCAAACGGCATAGACCTGGGTTCATTAAATCCGCCGTTTTCCCCAGAAATCGTAGCGACTACACGTTCCGGTTTGGCGAACAATGGGGTATTATGCGCGCGACACGGGAGACAGACTCAGTGGCGGACAGCTCGCTGAACTACATCGCCGAAAGCCGGCCGCCGGGTGGGCCTGGCGGGCCAACCGACGGTTCGACGCCGGACCGGCGGTCGTGGAAGGTGATGATCGTCGACGACGAGCCCGACGTCCATTCCCTGACCAAGCTGCTGCTGCGCAATTTCAACTACCGCAAGCGCGGCCTCACCTTTCTGAGCGCCTATTCCGCCACCGAGGCGCGCGACGTGATGCGCGAACATCCCGACACCGCGCTGGTGCTGCTGGATGTGGTGATGGAAACCGAACATGCCGGGCTGGCGCTGGTGGACTACATCCGCAACGACCTGGCCAACAAGTCGACCCAGATCGTGATCCGTACCGGCCAGCCGGGCCAGGCGCCGCCGCTGACCGTGGTATCGAACCACGGCATCAACGACTACAAGGAAAAGACCGAGATCACGCAGCAGAGCATGATCCTCACCGTGGTGAAGGCGTTGCGGCTGTATGAGGAATTCCTGCCCAGCTACATCGCGGCGGCGAAATTCGCCAGCCTGACCGACCGCGCCCGCAACGGCGCCGACGACCGCGAGCTGCTGCGCCTGCTGCGCCAGGAAGCCGATATCGGCGAGGATGGGGTGCTGCCGCGCGCCAGCGAACCGGCCGATCCGCGCCTGGCCGCGCTGACCGACCGCGAACGCGAAGTGCTGAAATGGGTCAGCCAGGGCGATTCCAACAAGGCCATCGCCATCCGGCTCGGCGTGCAGGAGGTGACCGTGAAGGCCCATCTGCGCCAGATCTTCGCCAAGCTGCAGGTGTTCAACCGCACCCAGGCCGCATCCCTGGCCCTGCGCCTGCTGGAACGCGACGCCGACGCGCCGCGCTGAGCGCCGCCCCACCTGTTCATCCGGCTGCCTGCCATCGGAAAAAATACCGCGCCGGACTGATCCGTCCAGCCACGCCCTGCGTATCAAAAGGCGAACATTGATATGGCCTCGGCATGGCAGATCCAGCCTCCTCCTCCTCTTCCCCCGTTATCCTGTGGTTCCGCCAGGACCTGCGCCTGAACGACAATCCCGCGCTGGCGGCCGCCGCGGCGAGCGGCCGGCCGGTGATCGCGTTGTATGTCCTCGATACCGCTGCAAGGCAGATGGGCGGCGCCAGCCTGTGGTGGCTGCATCACTCGCTCGGCGCGCTGGCCGATGAGCTGAAGCGGCGATATGGCCTGAACCTGGTCCTGCGGCGCGGCGATGCGCGCCAGATCCTGCCCGCGCTGGTGCGCGAAACCGGCGCGACCGCCGTGCTGTGGAACCGCTGCTACGAGCCGGCGGCGGTGGCACGCGATACCGCGCTTAAAACAATGCTGACGGCCGAGGGCATCGCGGTCGAAACCAGCAACGCGTCGCTGCTGGTGGAACCCTGGCAGGTGAAGACGCAGAGCGGCGGCTGGTTCAAGGTCTATTCGCCCTTCTGGCGCGCCTGTCGCGCCCTGTCCCCACCCGCCGCGCCGATACGCGCGCCGCAGAGGCTGCATGGTTTTGACCGGCCGGTGCAGGGCGAACGGCTGGAAGACTGGCGCCTGCTGCCGCACAAGCCCGACTGGGCCGGCGGCCTGCGCACGACATGGCAGCCGGGCGAAGCCGGCGCCACGAAACGGCTGCACGATTTCATCGCCCGGGCCCTGCATGGCTACAACGATGGCCGCGACCGGCCCGACCACGCGCTGACCTCGCGGCTGTCGCCGCATCTGCATTTCGGCGAGATCGGCCCGCGCCAGGTCTGGCAGGCGGTGCAGATGGCGGCCGGCCAGAGCGGCACGGCCGCGCGCAATGCCGACAAATTCCTGAGCGAGATCGGCTGGCGCGAATTCTCCCACCACCTGCTGTTCCATTTCCCCGACCTGCCCGAGCGCAATTTCCGCGCCGATTTCGATGCCTTTCCCTGGCAGGAGGATGCCGGGCTGCTGCGCCGCTGGCAGCAGGGCCAGACGGGTTATCCCATCGTCGATGCCGGCATGCGCGAGCTGTGGTTGACCGGCTGGATGCATAACCGCGTGCGCATGATCGTTGCCTCCTTCCTGGTCAAGCACCTGCGCCAGCACTGGCGCCATGGCGAGACCTGGTTCTGGGACACGCTGGTGGATGCCGACCTGGCCAACAACGCCGCCAGCTGGCAATGGGTGGCGGGATCGGGCGCCGATGCCGCGCCGTATTTCCGCATCTTCAACCCTATCCTGCAGGGCGAGAAATTCGATCCGCAGGGCGGGTATGTGCGCCGCTGGCTGCCCGAGCTGGCGCGCCTGCCCGACAAGTACATCCACAAGCCCTGGCTGGCGCCGGCCGCCGTGCTGCGCGAGGCCGGGCTGCGGCTGGGACAGGATTATCCGCAACCGCTGGTCGATCATGATGCCGCCAGAAAAGCGGCACTGGCGGCCTTCGCCCAGTTGCGCAATGATGACCGTCAGACAGCGGGGGCTGCATGAGCAGGCACGAAACCATCCGGCGACAGCGTATCGCCGTGATCGGCGCGGGCATCGCCGGACTGGGCGCGGCCTGGGCCCTGTCGCGCCGCCATGACGTCACCGTCTTCGAGGCGAATGCCTATCCCGGCGGCCACAGCAACACCGTCGAGATCGACTATGACGGCACGCCGGTCGCGGTGGATACCGGCTTCATCGTCTTCAACGACTGGAACTACCCCAACCTGACGCGGCTGTTCGCGCATCTGAAGGTGCCGGCGATCAAGAGCGACATGTCGTTCGCCGTCAGCGTCGGCGACAGCCGGCGGCCCGGCCGGCTGGAATGGAGCGGCAGCAGCATCGCCACGCTGTTCGCACAGAAGCGCAACCTGCTCAGTCCGCGCTTCCACCGCATGTGGCGCGACATCCTGCGCTTCAACCGCACCGCCGTCGCCGACCTGGATTCCGGCCGCATGGCGGGCCTGACTTTGGGCGAGTATCTCGCGGCCGGGCGATACGGCGATGGCTTCATGCTGGATTACCTGCTGCCGATGGGCGCGGCGATCTGGTCGGCGCCGCTGGCCGAGATGCAGGCCTTCCCGGCGCAGACCTTCGCGCGCTTCTTCAAGAATCATGGCCTGCTCAGCATCAACGACCGGCCGCAATGGTACACCGTGCAGGGCGGCAGCCGGGAATATGTGCGCCGCCTGCTGGCCGATTCCGGCATCACGCTGCATCTGAACCGGCCGGTGCAGGCCGTGATGCGGCAGGCCGACGGCATCATGGTGGCCGGCCATGCCAATGCCGAGACCTTCGACCAAGTGGTGCTGGCCTGCCATGGCGACCAGGCCCTGCGCATACTGGGTCATCACGCCTCGACGGCCGAGCGCGATATCCTGGGCGGCTTCCGCTTCCAGTCCAACCGCGCGGTACTGCATCGCGACGAGGCGCAGATGCCGGTGCGGCGTTCGGTCTGGGCCAGCTGGAACTACCTGTCCGAACCGCGCCGCGACCTCAACCGCCGCGTCGGCCTCACCTACTGGATGAACCGGCTGCAGTCGCTCGACGACAGCCGGCCGTTATTCGTGACCATGAACCCGCTGCAGCCACCGCGCCGCGGCAAGGTCTTCGCCGAATTCGATTACGAACATCCGCTGTTCGATCAGGCCGCCATCGCGGCGCAGGCGCGGCTGCACGAGATCCAAGGCCAGGACCGGCTGTGGTTCTGCGGCGCCTGGTGCCGCTACGGTTTCCACGAAGACGGCTTCACGGCGGGACTGAACGTGGCGAAGCAACTCGGCGCCGACCTACCTTTCGAAGCGGCGACCGCGACGCCGCTGGAGCAGGTCGCGTGACCGGCGCCGACCTTTACTGGTGCCGGGTGATGCACGAACGGCTGCTGCCGTTCCGCCACAGATTCGAATACCGCGTCTTCTCGCTGCTGCTGGATATCGACCGGCTGGCCGAGCTGGATCGCGGCCTGCGGCTGTTCGGCTATAACCATTTCGCCCTGATCGGTTTCCATGACCGCGACCACGGCCCGCGCGACGGTTCGCCGCTGCGGCCCTGGGTGGAGGCGGCACTGGCCGAGCATGGCCTGCAGGACGCGGCGGCCAGCATCCGCATCTTCTGCTTCCCGCGCCTGCTGGGTTATGTGTTCAATCCGCTCAGCGTGTTCTTCTGCTACGACGCTGAAGGCCAACTGCGCGCCACGCTGTATGAGGTGAAGAACACCTTCGGCGACCAGCATGCCTACCTGATCGACGTGCCGGCCGGGAGGAACAGCGGCAAGACCGTGGACCAGAGCGTGGCCAAGCGTTTCCACGTTTCGCCTTTCCTGCCGCTGGAGGGGGAATACCAGTTCCGCATCCTGCCGCCTGGCGAGAAGATCGGCATCATGATCCGCCAGATCGGCCTGAGCGGCGCGCTGCAGATGATCGCCACCCAGAGCGGCCGCCGCGAGGACGTCACCGATCACAGTCTGTTGAAGGCCTTCATCCGCCATCCGCTGATGACCGTAAAAGTCATGGCCGGCATCCACTGGGAGGCGCTGCAGCTCTGGCGCAAGGGCGCGGCCTTCTTCGGCTGGACGGCACCGCCGCAGAACGCGGTGTCGGCCGGGAAAAGCAAAGACTGAAAAACACCAGGGAGCCCACTGAATGAGCGAAGCCTACGCCGAACGGCAGACCCGCCTGGACCGCGCAGCGGAAGCGGCCCTCGATGTCGCCGTCGACGCCATCGCCCATCTTCATCGCACCGAACCGCGCCAGGCCGGCCAGGTCATGCTGCTGCGGTCGGCGCAGGATGCCCTGCGGCTGCCGCGTGTGCCGCGCTGGACGCGGCTGATGCTGTCGCTGGCAGCTAGGGTCAGCCATGGCAGCATCACGATCACCCTGCCCGACGGTCGCGCCCTGATGGCGCAGGGCCACGAGCCCGGCCCGGCCGCCACCCTGCATATCCGCCATCACCGCTTCGCGCGCCGCCTGCTGCTGGGCGGCAATCTGGCGGTGGGCCAGGCCTATATCGACGACGATTTCGACTGCGACGATCTCGCCGCACTGACCGAATGGGCCTGCCTGAACGGCGACCTCGATTCCACCCTGATGGGCAAACCCTGGCTGCGCGCCCTGCGCCGCCTGGGCTTTGCGCTTGCCGCCAATTCGAAACGCGGCAGCCGGCGCAACATCGCCTATCACTACGACCTGGGCAACGAGTTCTACCGCCTGTGGCTCGATCCTTCGATGACCTATTCCTCCGCCTTGTGGCAAAGCGGCGACGAGAGTCTGGAAGACGCGCAGCTGAACAAATATCGCCGGCTGGCCGGCGACGTGCTGCGGCTGCAACCCGGCCAGCGCGTGCTGGAGATCGGCTGCGGCTGGGGCGGTTTTGCCTGCCTGGCGGCGAAGGAATACGGCGCCCAAGTGCATGCCGTGACGATCAGCCGCGAACAGCATGACTATGCCTGCCGCCGCGTGCAACAGGAGGGTCTGAACGAGCGCGTGCGGATCGAACTGCGCGATTACCGCGACCTGACCGAACAATACGACGCAGTGGCCTCCATCGAGATGATCGAGGCGGTGGGCGAAAAATACTGGCCGCTGTATTTCAGCCAGTTGCGC
This sequence comes from Ferrovibrio sp., assembly GCA_046294345.1. GTDB lineage: Bacteria > Pseudomonadota > Alphaproteobacteria > Ferrovibrionales > Ferrovibrionaceae > Ferrovibrio. Next base: position 66,974 of record JBKBJT010000014.1, on the reverse strand, counting down.
GACCGCTTGCGGCCCGGCGGCCGCGCCGGCATCCAGTCCATCGTGATCGCCGACCGGTATTTCGAGGATTACCGCGGCACGATGGATTTCATCCAGGCCTATATCTTTCCCGGCGGCATGCTGCTATCGCCCGAGACCGTTTCACGGCAGGCGGCAGGCGCGGGCCTTGAGATCGTCGACGCCTTCAGCTTCGGCCGCGACTATGCCCGCACGCTGAATGACTGGCATCGCCGCTTCGAGGCCGCCTGGCCGCAGATCCGCGGCGCGAATGGCAACGGCCTGCCATTCGACGAACGCTTCCGCCGCATGTGGCGCTATTACCTGGCCTATTGCGAAGGCGGCTTCAACGCCGGCACCATCGACGTGCTGCAATACAGGTTCGAAAAACCGCTCTAGTCAGGAATGCCGCAGGCGATTGCGTACCCAGCGCACCAGCGCGCCAACGATGGGCAACCGGGCATAGAACTGGCTGCCGGCATCCCAGTGATCGAGATGGGCCTTCACCCGCCCGTCCGACGTGAAATGCAGCTCGCTGACGCCGATGGCCTGCCATGGCTCAGGCCCACCGAAACGGCGCGGCGTGTAGAAGAAGGTCCATTTCAGGAAAGCCTGATCGCCCTCGCGCACAGCGCCGTCGATGCGGAACTTCACATGACTGCAGTCGCGGAACATGTCGGCGAACAGTCCCTTCATGATGGAACGGCCATGCACATCGTTGAACGGATCGCGGAAATGCACATCCTCGGTCACCAGCGCATCCAGCCCATCCAGGCTTTGCGGCGTGAGGCCGGCGAAGAAATCGGCATACCGCTGCAGGCCGGCGGCAACGGGATCGGCCGTCATCGGGTGAATCTCCGCACCAGGGGGAAATAGGCCGCATAGGGCAGCAGCCGCAGGATTTTCAGGATCGTCGCGAACTGCCAGGGAAAGGCGATCTCGAAGCCGCGCTCGAAATCCAGGCCGCGCCACAGCCGTTCGGCCGCGTCTTCCACCGGCATCAGGAACGGCATGGGAAAGGTGTTGCGGTCGGTGAGCGGGGTCTTGATAAAACCAGGCGAGATCAGGCGCACCGCCACGCCGCTGGTTTCCAGATCGAGTTTCAGCGATTCCGCCATGTTGATCAGGGCCGCCTTGCTGGCGCCATAGGCCGATGCCAGCGGCAGGCCGCCATATCCGGCCAGCGAGGCATTGATCGCCACCTGGCCGCTGCGCCGCGCCAGCATGGGCGGCAGCACGGCTTCCACGCCATTGGCCACGGTCATCACGTTGCTGTCGAGCAGCGCACGCACCGTCTCGGCCCTGAAGGCCCTGCCCGGCGAGGGGATATGCGTGCCGGCATTGAACACCGCCAGCCGGATCGGCCCGATCCCGCCTTCGATCCGCGCCACCACATCGCGCACGGCGGCCGGATCGGTCATGTCGGCCGACATGGCGTGGAATTTCCCGCCGGCGCCGCGCGCCTCGCCCGGGATGCTGTCCAGCGTATCGGTACGCCGCGACGTGCCAGCCACGATGGCACCGGCACGCAGATAACGGATCGCCAATGCCCGGCCGATGCCCGATCCCGCTCCGGTGATCCAGACGATGCCGGGTGCGCTCATCGCAGGCGATACTCGACCTGCGAGCCATCCGTGGCCCGGAAGGCCGATTTCACCCAGCGCCCGTCGCGGTCATACCAGAGCGTGAGATCGATATCGCCGGTGAGGTGAAACCGGCGCGCGGGGATTTCGTCGCGCGCGGCGCTGGCCGTCTCGAAGGATTCCGGCCGCACCTGCAGATCGAGCACGCGTCCGTTCTGGCTGTCCATGATGGTGGCGCGCCGGACAAAATCCCCGCGCCAGTAACTGGTCGGCATGGTGTCGGCGGGCAGCATGCCGGTGAAACGGGTGCCGTTCACCTTCAGGCCGTCGCCATCGGCCACGGCGCGCAACTTTTCCTGGGTCCCGTCGTTATCGGTGCTGGAAACCAGGCCGACCAGCCGGTCGCCCTGCCATTCCTCGCGGGACTGATGGATATAACGATACAGCGTCAACGGACCGAAGGCGACGCGCAGGTTGATATCGACGTTGACCACGCTGCGCTCGCCCTCGCGGGCGATCTCGACGCGATGATGACCGATCCGCTCGCCGTTGCGAAAAACCTCGAAATCGCGGGTTTCCACTTCGGCTGCCTGCGCAGAACCGAAGCTCAGGATCGCAGCCAGCGAAGCTATGACGACAGCCTTGCCCATTGGTTCAGTACCCAGCCAAAGGAGCCACGGAAATTCAGCGGCGCATCGGTGACGGCGAGACAGATGCAGGGGCCGTCATTCATGGCCACCGGACGGTGTTCGGTATTGCCATCGGCGATCTCGACATCGCCCCGGGTGAAGGCGCCGCCCTCGTCGGTGAAGCCGCCGCTCAGCACCAGAGTCATTTCCTCGCCGCGATGGGTATGCAGCGGCATCGCCGCGCCGGGGGCGATCTTGAGCAGGCTGACCATCCCGCCCCGCGCCTTGGGCACCGGCAGGGCCCAGGAATGCAGGCCGGCGCCGCTCCAGCGCCAGTCGATGCGGTCGATGCCGTCCTTCAGATATGCGCGCAGGGGGGCCGGAATGCCGCCGCCCCGCCGGCCGGACACCGCCTTGCGGACCGGGGCCGGTTCCTGGTCGCCCAGGCGGGCCTCGATGGCGGCGAAGCCGGAGGATTCGAGGGATTGCGGCGGAACGTCGTCCAGCATCGCGCCTGCCACCCGCTCGATGGCGGCCAGTTCGGCCCGGCAATGCGGGCAGAGCGACAGATGGCAGGCCACCACCAGCGACCACGGTTCGGCCAGCGAGCCCGTGGCGTAATCAAGCAGCAACTCGGCCGGAATATGATGGACCGGTGCCTGAGTCGCCGCAGGAATGGCGGTTAAATCGTTCACAACCATGATCTTTACCAAGTCCCCGTCACTGGACTACTACATAATGTACGCATCCGGCCCGAACCTGGATCATACTTCAGACGCGTCAACCCGGCAGGCCATGGACTATTTCTTTTACGGTACTTTGTGCGATCCGGATGTCCACCGCCTGATCCTGGGTTACCGGCCCGGCCCGCGCCAGATCAGGCCGGCCAGCCTGGCCGGCTTTCGCCGCAAAATTGCCCGGGACCGCAGCTATCCGCTGCTGATCCCCGCTCCGGCCGGCCGGGTCGAAGGCCTGCTGTTCACCCCACGCGAGCGTGGGGATGCCGACCGGCTGGCCGCCTATGAGGGGCCGGAATACGTCACCCGCCGCCTGCCGGTCCGCCCCCGGGGCGCCAAGGGCTGCCGGATGGCCCGGGTGTTCCTGCCCGCCCCAGGCATGCTGCCCGCCGGTTTTGGCGACTGGCGGCTGGAGACATGGCGCCGCCGCCACAAGACCGCCTTCCTGCTTTCTCTTCATCGCCAGGGTTCCACGCCATGCGCAAACCGCTAGACACCAGCAAACAGCCCTTCCCTATCGAGATTTCCCGCATCGACCCGGTCTTTCGCGGCCACCTGAAAGTGGACGAACTGCATCTGCGCCACGGGCTGTTCGGCGGCGGCATGAGCGACCAGATGAGCCGCGAAGTGGTGTCGCGGCGCGATGCCGTCTGCGTGCTGCCTTACGATCCGACACGCGATGAAGTGGTGCTGATCGAACAGTTCCGCGCCTCGCTGCTGTTCAACGGCGACCGGGCTTGGTCGGTCGAGGTGGTGGCCGGTCTGGTCGAGGACGGCGAAAGCGTGGAAGACGTCGCGCGCCGCGAATTGCAGGAGGAAAGCGGGCTGGAAACCACCGCCCCCCTGCTGCCGATCACCAGCGTGTATTCGACGCCTGGATTTTGCAGCGAACGGTTCCACATGTTCTGCGCCCGGGTGGATGCCGGCAAGGCCGGCGGCATCCATGGGCTGGACCATGAACATGAAGATATCCGGGTTTTCACGCTGCCGTTCCGCGAAGCCTTTTCCCAGTGGGAGGCCGGGGAAATCTCCAATACCCCGATGGCGATCGGCATGCTGTGGCTGGGCCTGTATCGTGAGCGGCTGCAGCAGAACTGGGCGGACCCGCGCGGGTTGCGACCCTGATCCCCCCTCGGTATAGGATTGTGACGGGGGAATTAGCCCGATACCCAGATACCGAGAGTAAAATGGACATCCGGAAAGATTTCATCGACAGCATCGGCCGCACCCCGCTGATCCGCCTGCGTCGCGCCTCCGAACTCACCGGCTGCGAAATCTACGGCAAGGCCGAGTTCATGAATCCCGGCGGTTCGGTGAAGGATCGTGCCGCGCTGTTCATTGTGCAGGATGCCCTGAAGCGCGGCGCGCTGCGTCCCGGCGGCACCATCGTGGAAGGCACCGCCGGCAATACCGGCATCGGCCTGGCGCTGGTGGGCAACGCGATGGGGTTCAAGACCGTGATCGTGATGCCGGAAACCCAGAGCCAGGAGAAGAAGGATTTCCTGCGCCTGTGCGGTGCCGACCTGCGCCTGGTGCCGGCCGTGCCGTACAAGGATCCGAACAATTACGTGAAATATTCCGGCCGCCTGGCCGAGGAGCTGGCGAAGAGCGAACCCAACGGCGCCATCTGGGCCAACCAGTTCGACAATGTCGCCAACCGCGAGGCGCATTACCGCACCACGGGGCCGGAAATCTGGACCCAGACCGAAGGCAAGGTGGATGGCTTCATCTGCGCCGTGGGTTCCGGCGGCACCTTCGCCGGCGTGCTGATGGCGCTGAAGGAACGCAATCCGAAAGTGCAGGTGGCGCTGGCCGATCCGATGGGCGCTGCGCTGTACAGCTATTACAAAACCGGCGAACTGAAGGCCGAAGGCAGCTCGATCACCGAGGGTATCGGCCAGGGCCGCATCACGGCCAACCTGGAAGGCATCACACCCGACGACGCCTTCCAGATTCCCGACGAGGAAGCCCTGCCGGTGGTGTTCGACCTGATCCAGCATGAAGGCCTGGTGCTGGGCGGTTCCAGCGGCATCAACATCGCCGCCGCGATCCGCCTGGCGAAGAAGATGGGCCCGGGCCACACCATCGTGACCATCCTGTGCGACGGCGGCGCGCGCTATCAGAGCAAGATGTTCAATCCCGAATTCCTGCGCAGCAAAAACCTGCCCGTTCCGCCCTGGATGGCCTGAGCATGACGACCTTCCTGTTCCGCGACGACGCCTACCTCACCCATTGCGACGCGGTGGTGACCGCGATCGACGAACGCGGCTTCCAGACCAACCAGACGGTGTTCTATCCGCTGGGCGGCGGCCAGCCGGGCGATGTCGGCCGCTTTGTGCTCTCGACCGGCGAGATCGTCGAGATCACCGACACGGCGAAGGGCGACGGGCCCGACGGCATCATCCACAAAACCGGTGCCGGCTCGGCCGCGCTGAAGGTCGGCAGCAGCGGCAAGCTGGAGCTGGACTGGGCGCGACGCCATCGCCTGATGCGCATGCATACCTGCCTGCATCTGCTGTCGGCGCTGGTGCCCTTCCCCGTCACCGGCGGTTCGGTTGGCGATGGCAAGGGCCGGCTGGATTTCGACATGGCCGACAGCATCCCCGACAAGGACACGCTGACCGCCAAGCTGAACGAGCTGATCCGCGAGGACCATGCCGTGACGGCGCGCTGGATCACCGACGAGGAACTGCTGGGCAATCCCGAGCTGGTGAAGACCATGGCGGTGAAGCCGCCGATGGGCCATGGCCGCGTGCGCCTGATCGAGGTAGCCGGCATGGACAAGCCGCTGGACCTGCAGGCTTGCGGCGGCACGCATGTGAGGCAGACCGGCGAGATCGGGCCGGTCAGCGTGCGCAAGATCGAGAACAAGGGCAAACAGAACCGCCGCGTGAATATCGAATTCGCGGGCTGAGACCGAAAGAGAGTCCAGGGAGCGTTACATGGCTTATGTGAATGCGGATGCGCTGGTTTCCACCGAATGGCTGGCCGAACACCTGAAGGCGCCGGACCTGCGCATCGTCGATGCCTCGTGGTACCTGCCGTTCATGAACCGCAACGGCAAGGCGGAATACAACGAAAGCCATATCCCGGGCGCGGTGTATTTCGACATCGACGAGATTTCCGACACCGACAGCAAGCTGCCGCACATGCTGCCCAGCCCGGAGAAATTCGCCTCGCGCATGCGCCGGCTGGGTATCGGCGACGGCAACCGCATCGTCGTCTACGACGGTTCCGACAACCACCTCTCCGCCCCGCGCGCCTGGTGGATGTTCCGCGTCTTCGGCCATACCGACGTGGCTGTGCTGAATGGCGGTTTCAAGAAATGGAAGGCCGAAGGCCGTCCGGTCGAGGACCTGCCGCCGCTGCCGCGCGAACGGCATTTCACGGCTCGCCGCAACGACCTGCTGGTGCGCGACGTGGACCAGGTGCGCGCCAATCTGGCCAGCAGCCGCGAGCAGGTGCTGGACGCCCGCAGCAAGGGCCGCTTCGACGGCACCGAACCCGAACCGCGCCCCGGCCTGCGCGGCGGCCATATCCCGGGGTCGAAATGCCTGCCGGCCGCCACCCTCACCGATCCGGCCACCGGCCTGTTCCGCAACGGCCCCGAACTGAAGGCCCTGCTGCAGGATGCCGGCATCGACATGTCGAAGCCGGTGATCACCACCTGCGGCTCGGGCGTCTCGGCCTGTTCCCTGACGCTGGCACTGCATCTGCTGGGCCATCGCCAGGTGGCGGTCTATGACGGCTCGTGGACCGAATGGGGCGGCCGCGCCGACCTGCCGGCGGAAGTCGCCTGAGCGAGACGCCCGGCATGGCCGAAGCGCGGAGCAGCGAAGGCCGCGTGGAGCAGGCGATCTTCCGCCTGCCGCCGGCAACGCTGCTCGATGACGGCCGATACAACGTCACCGTCGTCTATCTCGACATGACGCGGGCGCCGCCCGAGGCTCCCAACCCGCCGCCGCTGGTGCCCAAGCTGGCGCTGCTGCGGCTCGACAAACCCACGGTGGGCTTCTACCGCTATCTCTACGAGGCGGTGGGCGGCCGCTGGCACTGGGTCGACCGCCACCGCATGAGCGATGTGGCGCTGGGCCATATCATCAACGATCCGCTGGTGGAAATCTGGGTGCCCTATGTGGGCGGCGTGCCGGCGGGCTATATCGAACTCGACCGCCGCGCCGAGACCAGCGACGAGACCAAACCGATCAACATCGCCTATTTCGGACTGGCGCCGGAATTCTTCGGCCGCGGCATCGGGCCATGGCTGCTGCGCGCCGGCATCCGGCAGGCCTTCTCCTACGACACCAAGCGCCTGACGGTGAATACCTGCAACCTGGACCATCCGGCCGCGCTGCCGCTGTATCAGAAACTCGGCTTCCGCCCGTATCAGACGCGCGAGGCGCTGTTCGATCCGCGGCGCTAGCCGGCGGCCTTGACGCGCTGGTAATGCCGCCGCGCCTTGGCACGGTTGCCGCAGGCTTCCATCGAACACCAGCGGCGACGCTTGTTCGGGCTGGTATCGTGGAACAGCCAGCCGCAGTCCGGTCCGGCACAGCAGCGGATGCTGTCGGGTTCCGCCGTCACCAGCAGGTCGGCCGCCAGCCGCGCGATGGCGCCGAGCGGCGAGCCCAGGTCGATGCCGTCGCCATGGCTGCGCCAGACCAGCCGGCCCTGCGATGGCGCCAGCGCCCGGCCTTCGGGATATTCCAGCAGGCAGCGGTTGAGGATGGCCAGATCGGCCTTCGGCGCCGTGCGGCCCTGACGTGTCGCATCGGCGAGGTGGAACACCGCCTCGCGCAGGGCGATGGCCTCGCCGCGCACGGTCTCCGCCCGGGCCGGCGATCTGGCCGCCAGACGTTCGAGTTCGCTTGCCGTCGCCGCGCCCAGGATGCCGGCCCGCCGGCACCAGGCCAGCAGGGCGGCGTAGGAAACCAGGGTTTCCTCCGGCCCGCCCTCGACCGCCGCACGGCCGCGCCAGTCCAGCGTATTGACGAAATCAAGCGCCGGATGCCCGCCGAGCAGGCCGAGGCTGAGGACGCGGAGCGGCTCTTTCATATAACCATCATACCGGTTGACTGCCCCGCCGCCAATGCCTAGTTTCCGCCCGATGGAATCCGATCCCCAGCAATCCGCCGCCTCTGAACCGGCCGTCTTCACCCGCGCCGGGGTCTGGCGCGGCATGAAACTGACCCTGCCCTTCAGCGTCAGCGCGATGCCCTTCGGCCTGGCCTATGGCGCGGCGGCGGCCGGCGTGGGCGTGACGCCGGGCGAGGCCACGCTGATGAGCGCCTTACTCTTCGCTGGCAGCGCGCAGTTCGCCGTGCTCAGCCTGTGGGTCGCGCCGCTGCCGCTGATGGCGATGGTGCTGACGGCCTTCCTGGTGAATGCGCGCCATGTGGTGATGGGCGCGGCTTTGCATCCCTTCATTTCCAACCTGCCGCGCAAGCTGGTGCTGCCGCTGGCCGGCGGCATGACCGATGCCGGCTGGGCCATCACACTGCAGGAGATGATGCGCGGCCGGCGCGACCTCGGCATCCTGCTCGGCACCATCATCATGCAATGGCCGATCTGGACCGGCGGCACGCTGGCCGGCGCGCTGGTCGGCGGCGCCGGTCTGGAACCGAAACGCTGGGGCCTGGATGTGCTGATCGCCGGCGTCTTCGCCACGTCTGTCGTTGGCCTGTATCGCGGGCGCGGCGATGTGCTGCCCTGGGCCGCCGCCATTGCCGGCACCGCAGCCAGCCTGCTCTGGCTGCCCGGCAACTGGTATATCCTGATCGGCGGCCTCTGTGCCGGCCTTGCGGGGCTGCTGCGCAATGCCGACTGAGATCCTTGGCATCAACACCCTCGCCCTGCTGGCCATCATCGGCATGGCGCTGGCCACCTATGTGACGCGCGCCGGCGGCTTCTGGCTGATGGGCTATGTCACCATCTCGCCGCGCATCGAACGCTTCCTGCGCCAGACCGCCGGCGGCGTGCTGATCGCCATCGTGACGGCGGCGGCGATGAACGGCGACTGGACCATGTGGTGCGGCCTGGGCACCACCTTTGCCGTGATGCTGCTTTTCCGCCGGCCGATGACGGCGATCCTGATCGGCATGGCGGTGGCCGCCGGCCTGCGCTGGCTGCCGTTCTAAGCCGACATCTCAGTTGCCGGCTCAGTTACCGGGCGGCGACGACCACTCAACCACCTGCCAGGCATTGCCCTGCCGCTGCACGCGATAACGCGTGGGCGGCGCCGGCGTGGTGATGCAATCGGGTTCGGCCATCTGCAGGCCGCAATTGCGCCCGGCGATGGCGATCACCGCCTCGTCCGGACCGGCCTGCTCGGCAGCGGCCACGCGATAGCTCCACCAGTAGCGGATATGGCTCGCTCCGGCGAAATCCAGCGCTGCCGCCTGCGGCCAGACGGCGCGGCAGAGTGCGGCATCGCGACGGGCGAAGCAGGCCAGCAGGGTTTCGACGGCGCAGAGCGGCGTTTCCGGCCGGCCGATGCAGCGGCTGTCGCTGCGCCCGGCCGGACCGATCAGCCGGTATTGCCCGGCCGGGTCGACCGCCGGCAACTGTGCGGCAGCGGCGGCGGGTAACAACGCAAGAAGAATGGCGGCGATGCTGCGCATGACGCTCCTCCCCGGTTATGAACCGGGCAGGAGCATAGCATGGAATCCGCCCAGATCAGTGCAGGATCTGGCTCAGGAACAGCTTGGTGCGGTCGTTCTGCGGGTTGGAGAAGAACTCATCGGGCGTGTTCTGCTCGATGATCTCGCCGCGATCCATGAAGATCACCCGGTTGGCCACCTTGCGGGCGAAACCCATCTCGTGGGTGACGCAGAGCATGGTCATGCCGCCCTCTTCCGCCAGGCCGACCATGACGTCGAGGACTTCCTTGACCATTTCCGGGTCGAGCGCCGAGGTCGGCTCGTCGAACAGCATGATCTTCGGGTTCATGCACAGCGAACGGGCGATGGCGACGCGCTGCTGCTGGCCGCCGGAAAGCTGGCCCGGATATTTCTTGGCCTGCTCGGGGATGCGCACGCGCTCCAGGTATTTCATCGCCGTCGCCTCGGCCTCGGCCTTGGGTTTCTTCAGAACCCAGATCGGGCCGATCGTGAGGTTCTCCAGCACGGTGAGATGCGGGAACAGGTTGAAATGCTGGAACACCATGCCGACCTCGCGGCGGATGGCATCGATGTTCTTCAGATCGTTGGTCAGTTCGGTGCCATCGACGATGATGTGTCCCTGCTGGTGTTCCTCCAGCCGGTTGATGCAGCGGATCATCGTGGATTTGCCCGAACCCGAGGGCCCGCAGATCACGATGCGCTCGCCGCGCGCCACCGACAGGTTGATGTCGCGCAGCACGTGGAACTCGCCGTACCACTTGTTGACTTTCTGCAGTTCGATGATCGATTCGGCCATGAGCGGCGGTTCCCTTAACGCTTGTGTCCGGTGGCCAGGCGCTGTTCCAGCGACTGGCTGTATTTCGAGATGGAGTAACAGAAGATGAAGTAGATCGCCGACACGAAGACATAGGCCTCGATGGAGAAGCCGCGCCAGGCCGGATCGGTGAGCGAGACCTTGGCCGACTGCATCAGGTCGTAGATGCCGATGATCACCACCAGCGAGGTGTCCTTGAACACCGCGATAAACAGGCTGACCAGGGGCGGAATCACGATCTTCAGCGCCTGCGGCAGGATCACCAGCCCCATCTTCTGGGCATAGTTCAGGCCCAGCGATTCGGCGCCCTCGTACTGTCCCTTCGGAATCGCCTGCAGGCCGCCGCGCACCACCTCGGCCAGATAGGCGGCCGAGAACATGATGATGGCGATCTGGGCGCGCAGCAGCTTGTCGATGCTGTAGCCCTCCGGCAGGAACAGCGGCAACATCACCGACGACATGAACAACATGCTGATCAGCGGCACGCCACGGATCAGCTCGATATACATGATGCACAGCGTCTTGATCGCCGGCATGCGCGATCGCCGGCCCAGAGCCAGCAGCACGCCGAAGGGAAACGCCAGGGCGATGCCGAAGGTGGCCAGGATCAGGGTCAGCGGCAGGCCGCCCCACAGCGTGTTCTCGACATAGCGCAGACCGAAGATTCCGCCCCACATCAGGATCGCCACCGCGACCAGGCCGCCGACCCAGATGCCGATCAAACTGAGATTCCAGAATCTCGGCATGCAGCTCATGACGATCATCGCAATCAGCATGATTGCGCTGATCAGCGGCCGCCACTGTTCCTCATAAGGGTACAGGCCAAACAGGATCAGGCGGTATTTCTGGCCGATGAAGGCCCAGCAGGCACCGCCGCTGGCGCGGCATTCCTGATAGGTGTCGGCGGTGAAGTTCGCCTTGATCAGCGCCCATTCCACGAAGGGGGGCACCGCCATGAGGAGTATCCAGACCGACAGGATGGTGAGGATGGCGTTGAGCGGCGAGGAAAACAGACGCTCGCGCACCCAGGCAATCGGCCCGGTGGTGGAAGTCGGCGGCGGCAGGGATTCGCTGGCTGTCGTCATCTTAACGCTCCACCAGCGCGATATGTTTGTTGTACCAGTTCATGAATACCGAGATCGACAGGCTGATGCTCAGATAGACCGCCATGATGATCAGGATGCCTTCGATGGCCTGGCCGGTCTGGTTCAGCGTCGTATTGGCGATGGAGACGATGTCGGGATAACCAATCGCCACGGCCAGCGAACTGTTCTTGGTCAGGTTCAGGTACTGGCTGGTCATCGGCGGGATGATCACGCGCAGCGACTGCGGCAGCACGATCAGGCGCAGCGTCTGGGCACGGCTGAGGCCCAGCGCACTGGCGGCCTCCCACTGGCCGTAATTCACCGCCTGGATGCCCGAGCGCACCACCTCGGCGATGAAGCCGGCCGTGTAGAGCACGAGGCCAAACAGCAGGGCGGCGAATTCAGGCGTGAGCGTGGCGCCGCCGACGAAATTGAAACCCTGCAGTTTCGGCACATCCAGTTCCAGCGGCGCGCCACCGATCAGCCAGCCGAGCAGCGGCATGCCGACCAGCAGGGCGATGCCCGTGCGGTAGACCGGAAAAGCCAGGCCGGTCGCATCCTGCCGTTTGCGGGCATACCGCACGACCATGATGATCAGCAGGATGGCAAACAGGAAACCGATGGCAGCCAGATCGTAGGCGAAATGGTCGGTCGGCGCCGGCACCTTCACGCCGCGATTGGAGATGAACACGCCTGGCAGCAGGTTCAGCGCCTGGCGCGGGCCGGGCATCGTCTCGGTGATGATCGCGTACCAGAAGAACAGCTGCAGCAGCAGCGGAATGTTGCGGATCACCTCGACGTAGATCATCGCCAGCTTGGCGACGAGCCAGTTCTTCGAGAGGCGTGCGATGCCGATTATGGTGCCGAGGATGGTGGCCAGGATGATGCCGACAACGGCGACCCGGATGGTGTTCAGCACACCGACCAGGATGGCGCGGGCATAGGTGTTTTCGGGCCCGAAGGCGATCGGCGATTCGCCGATGGCAAACCCGGATTCCCGGCTGAGGAAATCGAAACCTGTCGAGATGTTGCGGGTCGAAAGATTATGCAGCGTGTTCGAAACCAGGAACCAGCCGATCACGACCACCAGAATCAGCGCGACCGCCTGATAGACAATCGAACGAACATCCGGGTCGTTCCAGCTCAGACGCCGCGGCGGCGCGGATCGCGCGCCGTCTACACTACCTTTGGCCATGTGCCCCCCATGGCTGTTACGAAAAACAAACGCAAACTGAAACTAAAGCCTGACGTGCAGAGACCGGCGGCGCCCTGTTTCGCCGCCGGTCCTGCGCGTCAGTACATCAGCGGATCGGCCAGGCGTACAGAGCGCCGCCCTTCGACCACTGTTCGTTGACGCCGCGAGCGAGTTTCAGCGGGCTGCCCATGCCGACGTTACGGTCGAAGCTTTCGCCGTAATTGCCGACCTGCTTGATGATGTTGTAGGCCCACTTCTCGTCGAGACCCAGCGCCTTGCCGCCACCGGGGGTGACGCCGAGGATGCGCTTGATATTGGGGTTCTCGCTCTTGAGCATTTCGTCGACATTCTTCGAGGTGATGCCGTATTCCTCGGCCTCGATCATCGCGTTCAGCGCCCAGCGAACCACGACCAGCCACTGGTCGTCACCCTGACGGACCATCGGGCCAAGCGGCTCCTTGGAGATGATTTCCGGCAGGATCAGGTGATCGTCCGGCTTGGCGAGCTGGGTCGCGCGGGTGGCGGCCAGGCCCGAAGCGTCGGTGGTGTAGACGTCGCAGCGGCCCGAATCATAGGCAGCCACAACTTCGTCCAGCTTCTCGATCACGACCGGCTTGAAGGTCATCTTGGTGGCACGGAAGTAGTCGGCGAGGTTCAGCTCGGTGGTGGTGCCGGGCTGCACGCAGACGGTGGCGCCGTTCAGTTCCTTGGCGCTCTTCACGCCAAGCGACTTGCGGACCATGAAGCCCTGACCGTCGTAGTAGTTCACGCCCACGCCGATCAGGCCCAGCGAGGCATCGCGGGTTAGCGTCTGGGTGGTGTTGCGCGACAGCAGATCGACTTCACCCGACTGCAGGGCGGTGAAGCGCTGCTGGGCGGTCAGACCGGTATACTTGACCTTCGTGGCGTCGCCGAACACCGCGGCGGCAACCGCGCGGCAGACATCGACGTCGAGGCCCTTCCAGACACCCTGGCTGTCCGGCGCGGCAAAACCGCCCAGACCGGTGTTGGTTCCACACTGCACGAAGCCCTTGGCCTTGACGGCGTCGAACGTGGCACCCGCCTGCGCCCCGTGCGCAGCGAATACGAACACCGCCGCGGCTGCGGCCGTTTGCAGAAGTTTCATCTTGTTACCCTTCCCTGTTGTGACTTGGACTGCGTTTCCGCAGAACCGTGGTGAAATTATCACGACGCTGCAAAAACCGGCAAGACAAGCTCAGTTATCCACAGGACCGCCGCGTAACGGGCTGCCTTGCCGAGGCTGACTGCTATCAAGAAACGGGCCAAAGGATAGCGCAACGCACCTGCAGCAAAGGTGAGCGGGTCACCAATCACTGGAATCCAAGAGAAAAGCAGGGCTATTGCACCCCAGCGCTGAAACTGCAGTTGCGCTTTGTGCATTTGCACAGGTGTGATCGGAAACCAGCGCTTATGCTCAAAGCGAAGGCACCATGCTCCCAGCAGCCAGTTAATCAGTGCACCAATCACATTTCCGCCGGTCGCCGCCGCAAAAAGAATCAGTGGCGGTGCGATTTCCGCAGCGCGTGCCGCCGCCAGCGCCGCCTCGGACGACAGCGGCACGAGGGTGGCGGCCAGCAGCGACCAGAGAAAAAGCCCCGCGACGCCGAATTGCGTGGCCAGCGCCGGATCGGGGATCACGCCGCGCGACTGCCGGTGATGTCGTTGCCGGCCTCGCCCAGATCCCACAGCAGGCCCGCCATCATGGCGAGGCCTTCGCGCATCACGGGCAGCAGCACATGCTCGTTCGGCGCATGCTGCGAGCAGGCGGCATAGGAATGCGGCATCCACACCGTGGGCAGGCCCATCGTGTCGGCGAAGACGTCGTTGGGCAGCGAGCCGCCCAGATTGGGCAGCAATGCCGGCCTGCGCCCCATGGTGCGCTCCACCGAATCCAGCGCGAAATGCACGTAGGGATGATCGGGATCGAGGCGCGTGGCCTTGAAGATATCGGCGCGCGCCTGCGCCACCTGCACCTGCGGGAAACCGTGGCGGTCGAGATGACGGCGCAGCGCCGGCAGGAACTGCGTATGGTCGGGGCCGACGACGAAACGGATCTGGCAATGCGCCGTGGCGATGCCGGGGATGGCGTTCACCGGCGCTTCCGGATTGCCGGTCTTGAAGGCCAGCACGTCGAAACTGCACCAGCCATAGACGCGTTCGGCCGGCGACAGGCCGGGCTCGCCCCACCAGGCGTCGACGGCCGGGCCGTCGCTGCCGCCGCCCACCTCGCAATCGGCCAGGGCACGGCGCACGCCGGCCGGCAGTTCCGTCGGCACCCATTCCGGAATGCGGATCTGGCCGGTCGGGCCGACAATGCTGGCGATGGCATGGGCCAGGATGATGCCCGGATCGGCCAGCAACCCGCCCCAGTTGCCCGAGTGGTGCGCGCCCTCGCGCAGGTTGACCGTGAGGTCGAAATTCAGGCCGCCGCGCGCCCCGCAATACAGCGTCGGCCGTTCCGGCGACAGGCGCGGACCGTCGGAGGCGAGGAACAGATTCGCGCCCCACTCCGCCTTGTGTGCCGCGCAGAATTCGTTCAGGCCGGGCGAGCCGACTTCCTCGCCGGTTTCGATCAGCAGCACGACATTGAAACCGAGCTTGCCGCCGCGCGCCTTCAGCACGGCCTCCAGTGCCGCGATGTTCACCGTATGCTGGCCCTTGTTGTCGGCGGTGCCGCGGCCATAGAGCTTTTCGCCGTCCTGCACCAGCTGCCACGGGTTGAGGCCGCTGCGCCATTGCGCGTCCTGGCCGCGGATCACGTCGCCATGGCCGTAGGAGAATACCGTCTTTGTCGCGCCGGGCTCGCGCCGCGTGGCGACCAGGAACGGCCCGCCCTTCGGCGAAGGATTGTCATGGATCGCACAGGAGAAACCGAGTTTCTCCAAAGTGCCCCGCATCTCCTTTTCCAGGTATTCCGCCAAGGCCGGCCGGCGATCGGGGTTCTGGCTCTCGGTCGGGATGGCAACACGGCGGGCAAGATCGGCTGTGAAGCCGCCCTGATCGAGATAATCGGTGGCAGCTTTGATGGCGGCTTCGCGGGTCATCGGCAAAAACTCCTTTTTCTTTTCATAGCGCCGCGCCGCGCCGCTGGAAAGCCTGTCCCAGCCGCCCGGCCAAGTCTTCTCATGGCCGCCGGGCTTTGCGATAGTCGGATATCGGTTCTGGAGTTTGCCATGAAAGACGAAACCAAGCTCGCCGCGCTCGGCCGCGATCCCGAAGGCCACCATGGCGCGGTGAATATCCCGGTCTATCGTGCCTCGACCATCCTGCAGCCCAGCCTGAAGGCGCTGAAGGAGGTTTACGCCGCCCGCGAGCGCGACGAGCAGGTGACGTCCTATGGCCGCATTGGCACGCCGCTGACCTATGCCTTCGAGAATACCCTGGCCGAACTGGAAGGCGGCTACCGCGCCATCAGCTTTCCCTCCGGCGCCGCCGCCTGCTCGGGCGCGATCCTCAGCGCGGTGAAGGCCGGCGACCACATCCTGGTCACCGACAGCGTCTATGGCCCGACCCGGCATTTCTGCGACACCGTGTTGAAGCGGCTGGGTGTCGAGACCCAATATTTCCGCCCCACCATCAATGCTGGCATCCGCGACCTGCTGCGGCCCAACACGGCGCTGATCTTCCTGGAATCGCCCGGCTCGCTCACCTTCGAGATGCAGGACGTGCCGGCCATGGCCGAGATCGCGCACAAGCACGGCGCGAAGGTGGTGATGGACAACACCTGGGGCACGCCGCTCTATTTCAAGAGCTTCAGCCATGGCGTCGACCTCTCCGTGCATGCGGCGACGAAATACATCGTCGGCCATTCCGATGCGATGCTGGGCGTGGTGATCGCGAACAAGGAAAGCTGGCCGATGCTGCGCGACAGCGCCCGCGCGCTGGGCAACAATGCCGGCCCCGACGAGGTGTTCCTGGGCCTGCGCGGGTTGCGCACCATGGCAGTGCGCCTGCCGCGCCACATGGAAAGCGGCATCACCGTGGCCGACTGGCTGCGCGGCCGTGCGGAAGTGACCAGCGTGCTGCATCCCGCCCTGCCGCAGGATCCCGGCCACGCGATCTGGAAGCGCGATTTCCTCGGCGCCTGCGGCCTGTTCTCCTTCGAGTTGGACCGCAAATACGGTGAAGACGCCGTGGCGGAATTCGTCGATCACCTCGAACTCTTCGGCATCGGCTATTCTTGGGGCGGCTTCGAGAGCCTGGTGACGGTAGCCAAGCCCCATGCCATCCGCAGCGCCGAACCCTGGCGCGATCACGGGCCGCTGCTGCGCCTGCATATCGGCCTGGAAGCGACCGAAGACCTGATCGCCGACCTGAAGGCCGGCTTCGACCGCCTGAACAAGGCGCAGGGATAGGTATAGGGCTGATGTCTGAAATCCGCTTGCTTACACCTGCCGACCAGCCAAAGCTGGAAGCCTTCCTGCACGCCCATATGGCCGAGACGATGATCCTGCGCGGCAATCTGGCCAGCGGGGGCATTGTCGATGGCGGCCAGCCCTACCAGGGCCGTTATGCCGCCGCCTTCGATGGCGACCGCGTCGTCGGCGTCGCCGCGCATTACTGGCAGGGCATGCTGCTCGTGTTCGCACCGGGCCATGCCGGCGCCGTGGCGCGGGCTGCCGTGTCGAACCGCCCGGTGGCCGGCATCCTCGGCCCGTGGCAGCAGGCACTGGATGCCCAGGAAGCGCTGGAATTGGACGACCGCTATCGCACCCTGCGCTCGAAGGAAGTGCTGATGACGCTCAGGCTCGACGCGCTGCGCCAGCCGGCACCCCTGCCCAACCAGTCGCTCAGTTGCCGGCCAGCGACGAAGGCCGATCTCGATCTGCTGACCGAATGGCGCATCGCCTTTACCCAGGAAACGCTGGCAGCCACGCCGTCGCAGACGATGTCTCAGCACTGCCGCAGCGAGGTGGAGCGCTGGGTGGCCGAAGGCGACCAGTTCCTGCTGTTCGACGGCACCCGACCGGTGGCGGGTTGCTGCTTCAATGCGCGCCTGCCCGATGCCGTGCAGGTCGGCAATGTCTGGACGCCGCCTGACCTGCGCAGCCGCGGCTATGGCCGCGCCGTGGTGGCCGGCGCGCTGGCCGCCGCACGCCAGGCCGGCGCCACCCTGGCCGTGCTGTTCACGCCGGTCGACAACGAAGCGGCGAAGACGGCTTACGCTGCGTTAGGCTTCACCCCCGTCGGAGACTATGCGATCCTGCTGTTCAAACAGTAGGGGAGCAGCGCCGTGAGCGAGATTCTGACAGCCAAGGCCGATGGCATCCTGACCATCACGATCAACCGGCCGGAAAAGAAAAACGCGCTGACCAGCGCCATGTATGCCGCGATGGCGGATGCGCTGGACGCCGCCGAGACCGATGCCGCCGTGCGCGTGATCGTGTTCGCGGGCAATGGCGGCGCCTTCACCGCCGGCAACGACCTGCAGGATTTCCTCAACAACCCGCCACAGGGCGACGAAAGCCCGGTCTTCCGTTTCCTGCGTGCCATCAGTACGGCCTCCAAGCCGCTGGTCGCGGCGGTGAACGGCGTCGCCGTCGGCGTCGGCACCACCATGCTGCTGCATTGCGACCTGGTCTATGTCGGCACCGATGCCCGCCTGTCGCTGCCCTTCGTCAACCTGGCGCTGGTGCCCGAAGCCGCCTCCTCGCTGCTGCTGCCCGCCATGATCGGCTATCACCGCGCCGCCGAACTACTGCTGCTGGGCGAGCCCTTCAATGCCGAAACGGCGAAGGATTACGGCATCGCCAATGCCATCTTCCCCGATGCGCGGGTCCTACCCGAAGCGATGCAGGTGGCGGCCAAGCTGGCCGCCAAGCCGCCCACCGCCCTGCGCCTGACCAAACAGCTGCTGCGCCAGACGCGCGGCGACATCGCCGGCCAGATGGCGGCCGAGGGCGTGCATTTCCGCAGCCAGCTCAAATCGGCGGAAGCCCGCGAGGCGATGACCGCCTTCTTCGAGAAACGCCCTCCTAAATTCTCCTAGGCAAATTCGGCTAGCGCATCCAGCTAGTGCGCTGTGCCGATCCTTGCATGCAGGGCTTCGGGCAGCAGACGCTGCAGATCGCGGCCCCGGATATGCACCAGGCTGCGGTGGTCGCCGCCCTCGAAATAGAGATCGTCGCAGCCGTCCAGCCGGTCGTCGATCAGCACCTCGATGCCATAGGGCGTGCCCAGCGCCGGAACCGCGCCGGTTTCGCAGTCGCCGAACAGTTCGGCCACCTCGCTCTCCGTGGCGAGCCCGATGCGCCGCTGCAGCAGCTTGCTGAGTCGGCCGAGCTCGACGGCGCAGGCCGCCGGCACGAGGGCCAGCATGTAGCCGTCCTCGTCTTCCAGCAGCACCGCCTTGGCCACCTTCTCTTCAGGCACGCCGGCGCAATGCGCCGCGGCCAGCATCGTGGTGGCGCGCTGATGCTCGATCACCTCGTAGGGCACATCGCAGCGCTCAAGATATTCCTGCAGGCTGATCGCAAGTCCCATCGCTTCCTCCTCTGGCAAGGGGGCCTCTGGCAAGGGAGCGGTCGCCGCCCGAACGATGAAGCTTTTTTTCGGCCGCGCCGCCGATGCCTACAGGCTACACCTGATCAGGCGATGCGCAAGGAATCTGTTTTGGCGGAATCCCGGCCTAACGCCGCGCTTCAGCGGCAGTCGCGGCAGATGCCGACCACTTCGATGGTCTGACGCTCCACCATGAAGCCCAGCCCCTTGGCATCCTGCAGGATACGCTGGCTCAGTTCGGGATCGTTGATCTCGATGGCGGTGCCGCAGGTTTTGCAGATGAAGATTTCCTGCTGCACGGCATGGCCCGGATGGGTACAGCCGATGAAGGCGTTCAGGCTTTCGACGCGATGCACCAGCCCCTGCTCGACCAGGAAATCCAGCGCGCGATACACGGTGGGCGGTGCCACCTTCTGGCCGTCGCCGCCCATCTGCGCCAGCAGATCGTAGGCGCCGGCCGGCTTGTGGCTCTGCCAGATCAGTTCCAGCACACGGCGGCGGATCGGCGTCAGCTTGGCGCCAGTCGATGCGCAATGGGCTTCGGCCTGGCTCAAGGCATCACTGATGCAGGCCGCATGATCGTGACCGTGCCGATGGCTGTGGGCGTGGCTGTGTGGCTGGGGCGAGGCGCTGGACATAAAACCAGTATAGGGCGGCCGGCTGTTTCGGCCAACCGCCGGCCGCAGCCCGGAAGCCCCCTTCTATTCGCCTATTCGGCCAGGAATTGCGCGATCAGGGCCACCTGTTCGGCCGTATCCAACGCCGGCGCATGGCCGATGCCGGGAATGTCGACACGCCGCGCCTTCGGGCCGCGCCGGGTCATCTCGGCGGCGGTTTCATCGCTCAGCAGGTCGGAGACGGCGCCCCGCAGCAGCAGCGTCCGGGCCACGATCTGGTCGTAGATCGGCCAGGCATCGCCCGAGGCGCCCGCGCTCTGGCGGCCCAGCACGGCGGCGATCTCGGGGTCGTAATGGGTGGTGAGCCGGCCATCGGGCAGACGCCGCGCCGAGGTTTCCGCCAGGCGGCGCCAGCCTGCATCGGAAGCGATACCGAACGGCGCATAGATGGTACGGAAATACTGCTCCAGTTCGGGCAGGTTGGCGAAAGCCGGCGGTGTGCCGGCATAGGAGAGGATGCGCTGCACGGCACCCGGCGCGATCGCCGGGCCCACATCGTTGAGCACCAGATGGGTGATGCGCTCCTTCAAGGCCGTGGCGGCGCAGACCATGCCGATCAGGCCGCCCATCGAGGTACCGACCCAGCGCACGCTCTGCAGCTTCAGCATATCCAGCAGCGCCACCGCCTGCCGGGCATAAAACGGCACGGTATATTCCGCATCGGGCTCCGGGCTCCAGGCGCTGAAGCCCCGGCCGATGGTGTCGGGCGCGATCAGGCGGTAGCGGTCGGCCAGCGCGGCAGCCAGGTGCTCGAAATCATGGGCATTACGGGCGAAGCCATGCCACAGGATCACCGCCGGCGCGGCCTCGTCGCCCCATTCCAGGCAATGGACTGAGCGGCCGAGCAGGTCGTAATAGCGCGAGCGCCCAGTCATGATTTCATGCGCCATGACTTCGGGCGTCATGACTTCATCTGCCGCAGCTTGCCCACGATGCCGACGGGGAAGAAATAGACGCTGAGCACAAACAGGATGCCCAACCAGAGCAGCCAGCGGTCGGCATGGAACAGGCCGGGCAGCAGCGGGATGCCGGCGGCCTCCAGCATGCCGCTGAACTGGCCCATCAGCACCTGCAGGTAATTCTGCGCCAGGATGAAGATGGTGGCGCCCAGAACGGCGCCATACAGCGTGCCCATGCCGCCGATCACCACCATCAGCAGGATATCGATCATGATGGCGAAGCTGAGCGTGGTATCCGGCCCGGTATAGCGCAGCCACAGGGCCATCAGCACGCCGGCCAGCGTGGCCATGCCAGCCGACAGGCAGTTGGCGATGGAGCGATAGACCACCACACGGTAGCCCAGCGCCTCGGCGCGAAAATCGTTCTCGCGGATGGCCTGCAGCACGCGGCCGAAGGGCGAATTCACCACGCGCAAAGCCAGCAGGAACAGGATCAGGGCGGCGAAGAAGATCAGGTAGTAGGTCAGGATGCGGCCGTTGATCATCACGCCCAGCACCGGCTCGTCGAACAGGCGGAAAGCCGGGCGCAGCATTTCCGGAATGCGGTAGCTGCGGCCATCCTCGCCGCCAGTGATCTCGTTGAGCTGCGAAGCCAGGATGGCGAAGGCGGATGCCACCGCCAGGGTGATCATGGCGAAAAAGATCGCCCGCACGCGCAGACTGAACAGACCGATCAGCAGGGCCAGCAGCATGGCCAGCACAAGTGCGGCCAGCACGCCCAGCCCCAGCGCGCCCCAGCCAGCGTTGAAATTGTACATCGCAATCGCCACGCCATAGCCGCCGATGCCGTAGAACATCGTATGGGCGAACGAGACGATGCCGGTATAGCCCAGCAGCAGATCGTAGCTGGCGACCAGGATGACGAAGACGCAGATCTTGGCGGCGACATTCAGCGGCTGGCTGCCCGGAAACAGGAACGGCGCGAAGGCCAGGCAGAACAGCACGATGACCAGAGCAACCGACAGGGCGCGGGAACGCGGGTAGTCGCCGGAGAGGATGCTGTGGATGGGATTGTTCGGCAGCATGATGGCGTCCCTCCCCTTACCGTTTGGCCACGGGATAGAGGCCCTGCGGCCGCCACAGCAGGATCAGCACCATCAGCAAGATGCTGGACCCCAGCGCCAGCTTGGGCGCCAGGAAGCCGGTGTAATTGGCCACCAGCGCCACCAGGATGGCGCCGACGAAGCAGCCGCCGATGGATCCCAGGCCGCCGATGATGATGACGATGAAGATCAGCACGTTCACTTCCATGCCCATGCCGGCCGTCAGCGTCTGGCGGTAGAAGGCCCAGAGCACGCCGCCCAGGCCGGCCAGGGCCGAGCCGGCAATGAACACGCCGACGAACAGGCGGCGGATCTTGTAGCCCAGCGCCTCCACCATCTCGGCATTCTCGACGCCGGCGCGGATCAGCAGACCGATCTTGGTACGGTTGAGCAGAAGATGCATAAGGCCGAAGACAGCCAAGCCCAGCACCACGGCGATCACGCGGTATTTCTCCATCGCCGCCTCGCCCACCACGATGGCGCCACGCAGGCCTTCGGGCAGCCGCAGCGGGATCGGGCTGGCACCCCAGATCACGTGGATCATCTGTTCGGCCACGATCATGCCGCCCATGGTGATCAGGATCTGTTTCAGGTGCTGGCCATAGACCGGGCGGATCACCACGCGCTCGAAGGCATAGCCCAGCGCGCCGGTCACCAGCATGGCGACCAGGATGCAGGCCAGCAGCACGCCGATATTGAGCCAGATATTCGGGCTTTCGACCCAGCCGGCCAGCGGCCCCAGCACCATCAGGCTGACATAGGCGCCGAACGAGATGAACACGCCATGGCCGAAATTCAGCACGTCCATCAGGCCGAAGACCAGCGTGAGACCCGATGCCATCAGGAAGATCATCATGCCCATGGCGAGCGCCGCCACGGTGAGCGTGACCCAGGTGGAGAAGCTGCCCACCAGCGGCAGGGCGGCGACAGCCAGGATCGGCACCAGCAGGGCCGGCAGCCAGTCGGTCTTCACCTTGGGCAACGCGGCGGTTTCGGTGGCGGCGACAGCATTGCTCATTGATGCGCGTCCATGCTCAGGCCCAGCAGTTTCTGCTGCAGCGACGTGTCTTCGGCCAGCTCGGCCATGGCGCCGCGATGCACGATGCGGCCATCGTCCATCACGGCCACCGCATCGCCCAGCATCTTGGCGGCCATGAAATTCTGCTCCACCAGCAGAATGGTGGCGCCGGTGGATTTCAGTTCGCGGAAGGCCTGGATCATGTTCATGATGATGGCCGGCGCCAGGCCCTTGGTCGGCTCGTCGATCAGCAGCAGTTCGCGCGGCTCCACGATGGCACGCGCAATGGCCAGCATCTGCTTCTGCCCGCCCGACAGCGTGCCGGCGGCCAGCGACCAGAATTTCTCCAGCGCCGGGAACAGGCCAAAAATCCATTGCAGGCGCTTCGGGTCGATCTCGCCGTTACGGGCGGCAAGGATCATGTTCTCGCGCACGGTGAGGTCGGCGAAGATGCCCATATTCTCGGGCACGTAGGCGATGCCGCCTTGGGCGATCTCGGGCGTGGGCAGCTTCGTGATGTCGCGGCCGTCGAAATGCACATGGCCTTTCGAGGCCTGCCACAGGCCCATGATGGTACGCAGAGTGGTGGTCTTGCCGGCGCCGTTGCGGCCCAGCAGCATGGTGAGCTGGCCGCGCGGCACCACGAGGTCGACGCCATGCAGGATGTGATACTGCCCGATATGGGTATGCACGCCTTCCAGGCGCAGGATTGCGTCTTTCATCGGGCGGCCTCCCCTGCAGCTTCGGGCGAGATGCCGAGATAGGCCTCCTGCACCACCGGCGAGGCGATCACCGTGGCCGGCTCGCCATCGGCCACCAGCGCGCCATTATGCAGCACGATGATGCGGTCGGCCAGGCTGCGCACCACATCCATCTTGTGTTCGACCAGCAGCACGGTCTTGTCGCCGCGCGCCTTGATGCCCTGGATCAGGTCCAGCACGGTGGGCACTTCGTCCACCGACATGCCGGCGGTGGGTTCGTCGAACATGAAGACGTCGGGTTCCAGCGCCAGCAGCAGCGCGACCTCCAGCTTGCGCTGGTCGCCATGGGGCAATGCGCCGGCCATGGCATTGCGCTTGTCCAGCAGCTTCACGGAATCGAGCAGGCCGTCAGCTTTTTCGATCAGGTCGCGGCGGTGACTCCAGAGCTGAAGCAGCTGCAGCCCGGCACCGGCACGCGACTGCACGGCCAGTCGCACGTTTTCCATCACGGTGAGGTTGGGAAACAGGTTGGTGAGCTGGAACGCGCGCCCCATGCCGCGCTTGGTGCGTGCCGAAGCGGTCAGCCCGCTGACATCGTGGCCGCGCAGCAGCACGCTTCCGGCCGTGGCCTTGAGCTGACCCGAGATCAGGTTGAAATAGGTGGTCTTGCCGGCGCCGTTCGGCCCGACAATGGCGGTCAGCGTGCCGGGATGGAAGGCGCAACTGACGGCATTCACGGCGACATGGCCGCCGAAGCGGATCGTCAGGTCGCGGGTTTCAAGCGTTGGCGTGGCAGACATCAGACCGGATATGAAAATGGGGACCGGATATGAAAATGGCCGGGACGACAGAGCGTCCCGGCCGGGTGGGCAATAATCAGCGCTTGTTGCGGATCGGGATCGGCATGGCCGATTCCGGGATCACCTGCACGAGGTCGAGCAGGTCGGTATCGTCCTTGCCGTCCTTCTTGACCCGGAAGTGATACATCTGCTGCATCGCCTGGTGGTCATCCTTGCGGAAGAACATGGTGCCCTTCGGCGTATCGAAGGCCATGCCTTCCATGGCGGCGATCAGCTTGTCGGTGTTGGTGCCACCGGCCTTCTGGACGGCGGTCAGCGCGGCCGAGGCGGCGGCGAAACCGCCGGCGGTGAAGAAGTCAGGCGGGGCGCCGTTGTTGCGCTTCTTGTGCTCGGTCACCAGCCAGTCGTTCATCGGGTTCTTCGGGAAGTCGTAATAGTAATAGATCGCGCCTTCCATGCCCGGATACGGCTTGTAGAGCTTCATCACCGGCAGGATGTTGCCGCCCGGCGCGATCTCGATGCCAAAACGCTCCGGCTTCAGGTCGGCGATCTTGGGCAGCGGATGCGGACCGGCCCAGACGATGGCGATGATCTTCTTGCCCGGCTTGTCCTTCAGCGCGTCGAACAGGCGCTGGGCCGAGGCGGTGAAGTCGGTGGTCTGGGTCGGGGCATATTCCTCGAACACCACCTTCACATTCGGATGCGACAGGGCGAGGGCTTCCTTCATCGCCTTGATGCCGTCGCGGCCGAAGGCGTAATCCTGCGCCAGCGTCGCCACATGCACTTCGCCGGTCTTGGGGAAGGCGGCGGCGCCGGCATAGGCGTCCTGCATCGAGGAACGGCCGGTGCGGAAGATGTACTTGTTCCACTTCTCGCCGGTGATCGCATCGGCCACGGCCGGCTCGACGATCAGGATCTTCTTGAATTCCTCGGCCACCGGCAGCATGGCCAGCGCGCCGCCCGAACCGGTGGTGCCGACGGCGAGATCGACATTGTCGTCGCCATAGGCCTGTTCCAGCAGCGACTTGGCCACATCGGGCTTGAACTGGTCGTCCTTGACGATCACCTGGATCTTGCGGCCCTGCCAGGTCATGGTGTTCTTGGTCAGGTATTCCAGACCCATCATGAAGCCGGTCTCGGTCTGCTTGGCATAGGCCTCGAGCGGACCGGTCTTGCTGGCGATCAGGGCGATTTTCAGATCGGCGGCCTGCGCGGTCATGGCGCTGCCGGCGATCAGGGCGGCGGCGAACGCCGCCGTCTTCATCACGCGCTGCATTATGTCTCTCCCTTGCGACGATTGCGGACGAATGGCGATGGAGACGCGACTACAGGCGTGCGTGATGCGCGACATCGTGCTCCTCCCTTTCCTGCGGCCCGGGTGGTCCCGGTGCCGGTAGCGGGGCGCCGTCCGCAATGGACGCCCGCCAAACATGACACTTGATTCATGTCTCGACTATTCGTAGCCTTGCGCCATAAGCCCGTCAAGCCGGAATCCAGCGATTTCAGCCGTGGGCGGAGGAAACGACGGATAATCCAAACATGACGGCCGAATCATGTTAAACACCGCCCCGAGAACCAGAAAACGCGCCCTGCCCCTGCCCAAGACCGGCCGGGGCGAGATGACCCGCCGCAAGATTCTGGATGCCGCCAAGCGCGAGATCGGCCGCCGTGGCTTCGCCGAAGCCTCGATCAGCACCATCACCGCCGAAGCCGGCGTCGCCCAAGGCACCTTCTACATCTACTTCCGCAGCAAGGAAGACGTGATGCGCGAGCTGGTCCTGCATATGGGCCGCATGCTGCGCCACCACCTGACCGAGGCCACCGAAGGGGCAAAGAACCGCATTGAGGCCGAACGTCTGGGCCTGCGTGCCTTCCTCGATTTCGTGCGCCGCAATCCCGATCTCTACAAGGTGGTGGAGGAATCGCAGTTCGTCGACGAGAAGGTCTACCGCCAGTACTACACCGAATTCGCCAAGTCCTACCGCATCGCGCTGGCCGCGGCCGAGAAGCGCGGCGAAATCATGCCCGGCGGCACCGAGAATGCCACCGAGGTGCGCGCCTGGATGCTGATGGGCATCGCCGTCTTCCTCGGCCAGCGTTATGGCCTGTGGGACCCGAAGGCGCCGCTTGATCCCATCGTCGATGTTGCCACCGCCATGCTGGCGCATGGCATGGCCACATCGAAAGCTCCAGCGCGCTGACATGCCCCTCACCTGTCTCGATATCGCCGGGCCGGTCGCGCGGCTGACACTCAATCGGCCCGAACGGCATAACAGCCTGGTGCCGGCGCTGATCGCCGCGCTGAAACAGGATCTGGCCCTCATCGCATCTATGTCTGAACTGCGTGCCCTGGTGCTGCAGGCCGAGGGCCGAAGCTTTTCCACCGGCGGCGATGTCGGCGGCTTCTTTGCCGTGCCAAGAGGCGAGCGCCGCGCCTATGCCGATGGCCTGGTCGGTGGCCTGAACGACTGCATCCTCGCCCTGCTCGACCTGCCGATCCCGGTGATCGGCCGCATCCAGGGGCCGGCCACCGGCGGTTCGCTCGGCTTCCTGCTGGCCTGCGACCTCGCCGCGATCACGCCGCAGGTCTTCATCCAGCCTTACTATACCGAAGTCGGTTTCAGCCCCGATGGCGGCTGGACCGCCCTGCTGCCCGCCCGCATCGGCGAGGCGGCCGCCCGCGAGATTCAGTTGCGCAACCGCCGCATCGGCGCCGCCGAAGCTGTGCAGCTTGGTCTGGCCACCGCGCTGGTCGAGCCGGAAGCGCTGGATGCCACCATCGACGGCTGGCTGGCCGAGATTCTCGCCAAGCAGCCCGGCGCCATGCGCCGCACCAAAACCAACCTGCTGCCGCCCACGCGCCGCGCCACCATCGCCGCGGCTTTGGAAATGGAAAAGCAGTCCTTTCTCGATCAGATCGACAGCGAGGAGGCGCATCATGGGATGGCGCGTTTCCTCGCCAAGTCGGCATAACGGGGGAAACCATGCACAAGGTTTTCGACATCGCGGCACGCCGCGCCGAACTGACGCCGGACAAGACCGCTTTCATCGAACAGGAAAGCGGTCGCAGCCTCAGCTACCGCGACTTGAATGACCGTGCCTGCCGTTTCGCCGCCTGGCTCGGCAATAACGGCGTTGGCGTCGGCGACCGCGTCGCGATTCTTTGCCTGAACAGCGCCACCTTCTTCGAAATCCTGTTCGCCTGCGGCAAGCTGGGCGCCATCCTGGTGCCGCTGAACTGGCGCCAGCCGGCACCGGAACTCGGCCCCGTGGTGCAGGATGCCGCGCCCAAGCTGCTGGTCTTCGATGCCGACAATGCCGCGGTGGCCGATGAACTGGCGCGGATCTATGACCTCGATCTGCTCTCCTACACCGAATACGAAACCGCCGTCGCCACCACGGCACCGGCGGCTTTCGACACCTACTGGCCCAGCGACCGCCTCTGGTACATGCTCTACACCTCGGGCACCACGGGCAAGCCGAAGGCCGTGATCCAGACGCCGGGCATGGCCTATGCCAATGCCATCAATATCGGCCAGGCCATCGACCTGACCTCGACCGAAACGACGCTGAATTTCCTGCCGCTGTTCCACACCGCCGGCATCAACCTGCATACCCTGCCGGTACTGCTGCATGGCGGCACTGTGCGGGTGCTGAAGAAATTCGAAATTGATCCGGTAATGGCCGCGTTGCAGAAGGGCGACTGCACTGCCTTCTTCGGCGTACCGGCGATCTACCAGGCGATCAGCCTGCATAAGGATTTCGGCAGGGCCGATTTCTCGAAGGTGCGTTCCTGGGGCTGCGGCGGCGCGCCGCTGCCGGCCACGCTGATCGCGCAATTCGCGGCGCGCGGCGTGAAAGTGTGCAACGGCATGGGCATGACCGAGACCGGCCCGACGGTCTTCCTGATGGATACCGAACATGCCGAAGCCAAGATCGGCTCGGTCGGCAAACCGCAGATCCTGGCCGAGGTACGCGTCGTCGATCTGGACGACCATCCCCTGCCCGCCAACGAAGCCGGCGAATTGCAGATCCGCGGCCCCGGCGTCACGCCCGGTTACTGGAACAACGAGGCGGCGACCAAGGCGGCCTTCACCCGCGACGGCTGGCTCAAGACCGGCGACGTCGCGAAACGCGATGCCGATGGCTATTACTACATCGTCGACCGCATCAAGGACATGTACATCTCCGGCGGCGAAAACGTCTATCCCGCCGAAGTCGAGATCGTGATCTACAAATTCCCCGGCGTGCTGGAATGTGCCGTGCTGGGCGTACCGGACGAGAAATGGGGCGAGGTCGGCCGCGCCTGTATTCTGCCGCAGCCCGGCGCCAGCATCGATCCGGAAGCCCTGCGCGCCTTCTGCCGGCAGAATCTCGCCGCCTACAAGGTGCCGAAATACATCGACATCGTCGAGGATTTCCCGCGCACCGCCGCCGGCAAGATCCAGAAACACGTGCTGCGCAGTCGCGCGGCCGGAAAGTGAGCGCCATGTCCTCGATCAGTCATGACCGCGCCCTGACCCAGGCTGAATTCGACCTGTTTGCCAAGGTGAGCGGCGACAACAATCCGATCCATGTCGATCCGGATTTCTCCGCCCGCACGCGCTTTGGCCGCACGGTCAGCCACGGCATGCTGCTCTACACCGTGCTGTGGGGCCTGCTGCAGAAACAGCATCCCGGCGCACGCCAGGTCAGCCACAGCATGATGTTTCCCAACCCCGCCTATGCCGGCGAGGCGCTGCGTTTCGTGCTGGATGAAACCGCAGCCGGCGATGGCCGGCGCAGCTATGCCGCGAAAGTCACCCGCATTGCCGATGGCGCCGTGGTGCTGGATGGTCAGACGGAGATCACCCTGCCATGACCGAGGCTCCCATCACCCTCAAGGGCATGCGCGTCGGCGACCATGCCAGCGTCACCCGCAGCTTCTCGGCCGACGACCTGCGGCAGTTCCAGGGCCTGGCTGGCCGCGATGGTGCCGCGCTGGAAGCCGTGCCCGAACCGCTGATCGGCGCGTTGTTCTCCTACCTGCTCGGCGTCGAGCTGCCGGGCTTCGGCACCAATTACCTGAAGCAGGAGATGCAGTTCGAGCGCCCCGCCCCGGTCGGCCAGCCGCTGACGGCAAAGGTCGAGATCACCCGCCTGCGGCCGGACAAGCACCTGGTCGATCTGGCCACCACCTGCACCGATGCGGCCGGCACCGTGATCTGCCGTGGCCGCGCGCTTGTGCTGGCCCAGGATGTCGGCGCTTAAGGATCGCACGATGTATGTTGCCGAAAGCAGCCTGCAGAACGGTCGACCGCTGGTTTTCCTGCATGGCTGGGCCGCCCATGGTGGCTATTTCGCCCCGCAAGTCGCCGCCTTCGGCGAACAGCACCGCATCCTGCTGCCCGACCTGCCCGGTCATCGCCACAGCCCGGCCATCCCGGCGGACATGACGATTCCATATCTGGCCGACCAGCTTCATACCATGTTCAACACACATGACCTGCATGGGGCCGTGCTGGTCGGCTGGTCGATGGGCGCCATGGTGGCCTTCGACTACATCGGCCGCTATGGCAGCGCCCTGCTGGCCGGCCTGGTGGTCGAGGACATGACGCCGCGCATCATCAACGACCGCGAATGGCAGTTCGGCATCCGCAACGGTTTCGACCAGGCCCAGAGCGAAGCCGCCATGCAGATGATGCGTACCGACTGGGAATCCTACGCCCATAATGCCCTGCCGCATCTGTTCGCGCGCGACAGCCGGATCGACCCGGCGCTGGTGCGATGGATCGGCGAGGAGATGGTCCGCAACGATGGCATGGCCATGGCGGCATTGTGGGGCTCGATGGCGCAGCAGGATTACCGCTGGCTGCTGCCGCAACTGGAACTGCCGGTGCTGATCCTGCATGGCAGCGAGAGCCAGCTTTACGAACCGGCGGTGAGTCAGTGGCTGGCGGCCAACATCGCCGGCGCGCGGCGGCTATGCCTCGATGGAGCCGGCCATTCGCCGCATCTGGAAATGCCGGTCGTGTTTAATGCCGCCCTGCGCGATTTCCTGGACAGGCTCTGAAGCTGGCGAGACTCAGACCACGCCGTGCTGGCGCACATCCAGCCGCACGATCGCCTGCTCCAGCGCTTCGCGGTCGGTCAGGTAATAGGTCTTGTCCTTGCGGGTCATCTGGCCGCCATGCAGCAGATTGGCCAGCACGCGCGCCACGGTTTCCCGCGTGGTGGCGGCGCGGCGGGCGATCTCGTGCTGCTTGGGCATGGGATAGATCAGCCAGCCGCTGTTGTTCAGCGGGTCGCGCCGCGCCAGCTTCAGCAACTCGCGATACACGCGCTGGATCGCACCCAGCGTCGCCAGGTCCATGATGCGTTCGTTGTTGGCCCGGATGATGGCAGTCAGCCGCCGCATCACCTTCAGCGCCACCGCCGGTTCGCGCGCCAGCAGTGCCTCGAAGGCCTTGGGCGGCATGGCGGCCAGCCGGCAGGCGGTCTGCGCCACCACGCTGGCAGAACGACGTTCGCCATCTATGGCGGCGATCTCGCCGAAATAACTGCCCGAGGAAACCAGGGCGTAGGAAATCTCGCGCCCGTTGCCCGAGAAATTCACCACCTCCACTGTGCCCTCCACCACGAAATACACATCGCGACTGTCGCTGTTGCGGTCGAGGATCTGTTCATGGGAGGCAAAGCGGCGCCACTGGCAGGCGCGTTCGACTTCGGCGCGCGCTGCCGGGCTCAGGTCGCTGAGCAGATCTATTTTCTCCAGGCTGTCGGGGGCCGATAACGCGGCGCCCCGGCCCTTGCCGGTGGTCTTGACGGTCTCTTCGGCCATTGGATCCCCCATGCCGCAAAATCGGCGGCAAACGGCCAGGGCAGCCAGCCTAACGGGCGGCCCGCCCCAATGCCGCAAACAGATTGAGCAGCATCTGCTTGCGGTCGAGATTGACCGATTCCCCGCGATCGAGCAAGCGACCGAACTGCTCCCAGTCCTCGGCCCAGCGCTCCGGGCCCTGCCAGGCGGCGAGTCGGCAGGCCAGGGCCGTCTCGCCGGGAAAGATTTCCGCCCAGCCGGTGCCGCCGATCCGGTCGGCGGCGGCGGCGCGGGCCAGCCGCGCCAGCCACCAGCGGAACAGTTCCGTCATCAGATGGAAACCCGCGCCGCTCTTGTCGCGGTTGATCGCATCGCCGAAGGCATGCAGCTT
Organism: Ferrovibrio sp.; assembly: GCA_046294345.1. Classification (GTDB taxonomy): domain Bacteria; phylum Pseudomonadota; class Alphaproteobacteria; order Ferrovibrionales; family Ferrovibrionaceae; genus Ferrovibrio. Next base: position 35,404 of record JBKBJT010000014.1, on the reverse strand, counting down.
GGCGATATCCGGCTTTGGCAACTGCCCGACCATGTCGAGCAGGCCATGCAGCAGTTTCAGCCCGCCCTGCGCCGCCAGCATGACGGCCCGGCCCGGCGAGCCTTCGGCCAGCACGGCCAGGCCGCGCCGTTCGGCCACATCCAGATCGGGCAGCAGGCGATCCAGCGCCGGCAGCAAAGCCGCATCGTCCAGCGGTTTCAGCGCCAGCCGGCGGCAGCGCGAGCGGATGGTCGGCAGCAGGCCGCCCGGCGCATGGCTGATCAGCAGCAGGATGGCGTTCGGCGGCGGTTCTTCCAGGATCTTCAGCAGCGCATTCGCCGCATTCACGTTCATGTCGTCGGCCGCATCGACGATGCAGACGCGATAGCCGCCCTCGGCCGCCGTCATGCCGAAGCGTTCGTTCACCGCGCGCACATCCTGCACCACGATATCGCCGCGCCAGCGCTCGGCCTTGTCGTCCCAGCTGCGCTCCACCGTGATCAGGTCGGCATGGCCCGCGCTGGCGATGCGATGGAACACCGGATGCTCCTCCGGGATGGCCAGCGTATCCGGCAGAACCGGGGCATCGCCGAACAGGCTGGGGCCGCTGTCGATGGCGGAAGCCGGGCCATGGGCCAGCAGGAAACGCGCGAAGCGGAAGGCCAGCGTCGATTTGCCGACGCCGCGCGGTCCGGTGATCAGCCAGGCATGGGGCAGCCGGCCCGAGGCCCAGGCCTCCAGCAGCGTCTTCTCGGCCGCGGTATGGCCGAACAGCACGGAAGCATGGCGCGGCCCCCAGGTCGCGGCCTGTTGCGGATCGTGACCACTCATGGCTTCAGACTAAACTGCGCCACCACGGCCTGCCAGAGCGCCACGGCGACGCTGTCCACGTCGCGGTCGGCATCGATCAGGCGGCAGCGCTGCGGTTCGCGCGCGGCGATGTCGCGAAACGCATCACGCAGCTTTTCATGGAAGTCGCGGCCCATGCGCTCGTAGCGATCCTCGGCGGCAGCATGGCCCTGCATGCGCTGTCTTGCCCGTGCCAGCCCCGTTTCGACAGGCAGGTCGAGTACCAGCGTAAGGTCCGGGACGAAATCGCCCAGCACAAGCCTGTGCAGCGCCGCCACCGCCTCACGACCCACCGCGCCGGCATAACCCTGGTAGGCCATGGTGGAATCGGCGAAGCGGTCGGAAATCACCCAGACGCCCCGTCGCAGCGCCGGCTTCACGGTCTTTTCGACATGGGCGCGACGGGCGGCGTAATGCAGCAGGGTTTCGGTCATCGCGTCCCAGCGTTCGGGGTCGCCGGTCACCAGCAGGCTGCGGATCGCCTCGGCGCCGGCCGTGCCGCCGGGCTCGCGGGTCAGCAGGGTTTCGATGCCGCGCTCGGCCAGCCGGTCAGCCAGCAGCCTGATCTGGGTGGATTTGCCGGCGCCCTCGCCGCCTTCCAGGGTGATGAACCGCCCGGGAAAGGTGGCGCTCACTGTTTCTTCGCGCCCCACAGCAGATAGCTGATCGCCGCGCCGATGCGGCCGGTGAAGCCGAGCTGCTGCACATCCGCGCCGGCCACCAGCGGCAATTCGGCCAGTGCACCATCCTTGTTGGCGACCGTGAGCGTGGCCACCGGCGTGCCCTTGACGATGGGCGCCGGGATCGGATTGTCGTAGGATACCGTCACCTTGACATTATTTTTGCTCTGCCGCGGCAGGGTCAGGGTCAGGTTGCGGTCGATGACCAGCGGAATACGCGGGGCATCGCCGAGCCAGACATCGGCCTCGTCCACCACAGCACCGGCGCTGAACAGCTTGTAATTGTCGAACTGACTGAAGCCCAGTTCGAGCAGGCGCTCGGACTCGCGCGAGCGCTCGTTCATGCTCTTCAGGCCGTTCACCACCAGGATCAGGCGGCGGTCGCCGCGCTTGGCCGACGCGGTCAGGCCATAGCCGGCCGCCTCGGTATGGCCGGTCTTCAGGCCGTCGGCGCCGATATCCTTGTACAGCAGCGGATTGCGGTTGCCCTGCGTGATCGGCTTCTTGGAGACCTGATCGACGCCGTAGGTGAACTCCTTCTCGGCGTAGAAATGATAGAATTGCGGGTGATGCCGGATGATCTGCTTGGCCAGGACGGCCAGGTCGCGCGCCGTGGTCAGGTGCTGCGGATCGGGCCAACCCGAAGCGTTGCGGAAGGTGCTGTTCTTCAGGCCGAGCTCGCGGGCGCGGTCGGTCATCATCTCGGCGAAGCGCTCCTCGGTGCCGGCGATGCCCTCGGCCAGCACAACGCAGGCATCGTTGCCCGACTGCACGATCACGCCGCGCAGCAGGTCTTCCACCTTCACGCGCCCGCCCAGCGGCACGAACATCTTGGAGCCCTGGATGCGCCAAGCCTTCTCGCTGACCGGCAGCATGTCGTCCATACGCAGTTTGCCGGCAGACAGCTGCTCGAACACCATGAAGGCCGTCATCAGCTTCGACATCGACGAGGGCGGCATCAGCTCGTCGGAATTCTTCTCGAAAATCACCGTATCGGTATCGGCATCGATCAGGATCATCTGCCGCGCCACCGTTTCGACCTGCCCCAGCTGGGCAGCGGCCGGACGGGCGAGACCCGCCAGCATCAGTCCGGCGAGGAAAACAGCGGCAAACTTATTCAACAACGATACGCGCATTGGTCTGTCCGTTACTGATGACTTGCTGCAGGGCCTGATCGGCGGCGGCGACCTGATTGTAGGGGCCCAGTCGCACGCGGAAGAATTCCTGCTTGTTGACGAAGGTCGATGACACGTTGGCGGGGCCGATCAGCGACATCTGGGCGGCAAGCTTGTGGGCGTTTTCATGCAGGGTGAAGGCCCCCACCTGCACGTAAATCTGGCCGCCTCGGGCGGGGCCGACCTCCACCTTCTGCTGCTTCAGGTCGGTGGATGCGACGTCGACCGGCTTGCTCGCCGCGGCGCTCTCCGCCGGTCGCTGCGCGGCCAGGATCTGCATCGGCGACGGCTGGCCTTCCGCCGGCTTGGCCACTTCGGCGCTCTTGCCCTTCACGCCGGGCGGCGGCGGCAGGGCCTCGGTGGAAACACCGCCCCGCGGCGCGGCCGCAGGACGCTCGTCGCCGCCGGCGCTGCTGCGGGAAGCCACCATGGTCGGTGTGGCATCGCCGCCCAGCGGCGCCGGGCCGATATACTGCACCCGCACCTTCGCGGTACCCTGACGCTCATAGCCCAGCAATTGGGCGGAACGGCGCGACAGATCGATGATGCGGTTATTCGCATACGGCCCACGGTCGTTCATACGCACGACGATGGAGCGGCCGTTCTCCAGATTGGTGACGCGCACCAGCGACGGCATCGGCAGCGTCGGATGCGCCGCCGTCACCTCGTTCATGTCGAAGACTTCGCCATTGGCGGTGGCCTTGCCATGGAACTGCTCGCCATACCACGAGCCGATGCCGGTCTCGTCGTAATTTGCGTCTTCCTTGGGGTAATACCAGACACCGTTGATCTGATAGGGATTGCCGACCTTGTAGATGCCGCCCTTGCCCGGGCCGGAAGCCTGGCCGGGTTCACCCCGGATCACCGATTTGGCCGCATGGTTGAACAGGGTGGTCTCGGCGCAGCCCGCCAGGCCGAAGCTGGCGGCCAGAAGCAGGACAGCCAGCCGGGCACGCGCCGACCAGACGCCGGGTGACCGGGCGCACGATGGCCCTGCGGTTCGGGACTCCCCCCGACCCCCCAGGATCAAGCAAGGGATGGCGTGCCGACGATGCTGCATAGTCTATATGTGGTGCATATTAGCCATCGCCCAGCTGATCGGCAAGCAGACTGACGGTCAAAGCATAGTGATGGGCGCAGTTATAGCGCAGGACGGAGCGGTAATTGCCGTAGACCAGGAAAGACGGCCCCTTGGCGCCATCCGGCTGCACCAGGGCGCCGGAAATCTGGACCTTGGGCAGCTCGCCGCCATCGGCGCGGCGCAACCCCAGCCTTTCCCATTCGGCGAGCGGCAGATCCCGGGTCATCTGGTCGATGGCGCGGCAGCCCGACTTGCCCTCGCGGGCGAATTCGCCCAGCCGGTTCTGCAGCGCCGGCGACACCTTCACCTCGCGCCCCCAGGTCTGCGCCGTGTTCCAGCCGGCCTTGGCCAGGTAATTGGCGATCGAGGCGAACACGTCGCCGCGGTTGCTCCAGATGTCGCGCTTGCCGTCGCCGTCGAAATCCTCGGCATAGGCCAGGTAGCTGCTCGGCATGAACTGGGGTTGCCCCATCGCGCCCGCCCACGAGCCCTTCATGCTGCTGAAATCGATGTAGCCGCGATCCAGCATGGTGAGCGCGGCGAACAGCTCGTTGCGGAAATAGGCCGACCGGCGACGGTCGAAGGCCAGCGTCGCCAGCGAATGGAACAGCGGCACATCGGCCTTCACCGCGCCGTAGCGCGTCTCGATGCCCCAGATCGCCAGCACAAAGCGCGGCTGCACGCCGTAGCGCTGCGCCACCTGGCGCAGCAGGGCCTGCTGTTCCTCGCGCAGCTTCTGCCCGCGCGACACATTCGCCGGCGTGATCACGCGGTCGCGATAGGTCGAGAAAGTCAGCTTGAATTCGGCCTGGTTGCGGTCGCGCTCGATGATGCGCATCACCGGCTCGACCCCGGCCAGCGCGGTATTCACCACATCGGCCTTGATGCCCTTTTGCAGCGCCTCGCTGCGCACCTCGGCCAGAAAGGCCTCGAAATCGGCGCGATTGAAGGCAACCTGTTCCGCCGGCTGTCCGCCCGGCGCCGCCGGCGCGGTGGCGGCAGCGTTCTGCGCGGTGCCGCCCGGGGCGGCCGGCGGCACGGCCGCATCCGCGGGCTGGCCGGACTGCCGCATGCCGCAGGCCGCGAGTACCAGTCCGAACATCACTGCGCCGTACCGCATCCGTCGCATCATTTCGTCTCCGAATCCACGCATCGTTGTCACTCTGGGGTGTTACCCCGCGCCGCGCGCGGGGCCAAGACCTGACCTGTGATATTTCGCGACTCTGTCGCTGCCGGCCTGGGCGGCAGGAATTCCCGTGTCTGCCCCGTCAGCCGATAGACCAGCAGGCCGATCCACTCCTTGCTCAGCGAGTTGAGGCTGGATATCGCCCGCAGGGGCTGGAAGACCCATCCCTGCGACGGCGCGCTGATGTAATCGACCGGGTAAGGCAGCACCGGCCAGTCGATGGCGTTGAAGCAGTTGACGGCGCGCGGCATATGCCGGGCCGATGTCACCAGCAGCCAGGTCTCGCCCGGCTTTGGCTGGGCAATCTCCTTGGCAAACCGCGCATTCTCGATGGTATTACCGGCCTTGGAGTCGAATTCGACACGCGAAGGCTCCAGCCCGATCATGGCAAAAACCGCAGCAGCCACATCGGCCTCGGTATGGCTGCGGCCCTCGGCGGCAATCGCTGCGCCGCCAGTGAAAACCAGCCTTGCCTCCGGATACCGACGGGCCAGCGCGGCGAAGGCGATCAGCCGGTCGGCATTGCCATTCACCTCCGGCCAGCCGCGGCTCGCATAGACCTCCGGCTCTTCTGCACCGCCCAGCACCACGATGCCGGCCACGCGTTCAGGCAGCACCGGGGCCGGGAAATACCGCTCCAGCGGTTCAACAAGGATGCTGCGCAGCGGCAGCATGCCGAGCACCAGCACCATGCCTAGCATGACGACGCCCAGGCCGATCCCGAACCGCCGGCTGCGGCGCCACCAGGACAGCACCAGCGCCAACACCAGCAGGGCAAACAGCAGATTGCCGGGATTCAGGAATCCCCACAGAATGGTATTCAAGGTCGCGGACATGTTTTCCTGAAAGACCGATTCGGCCGGTAATGGGCCAAGGATGACATAGCTGGGGTGACATTGCCGGCATGGATGGTAAATTTCCGTTAACCGTTTTGCAGTTTCAGGTCGCCTCATGACAGCCCATGCCCCGCTTTCGCTCACCGGCCGGCTCGCCGCCCTCATCGCCGCCCGGCCCATCACGCCGCAGGACGAGCGGGCCGCCGTGCTGTTCACCCTCGATGCCCTGGCCAATGCGATTGCCGGCCGCCGGACGAGGCCCGGCGCCATCCTGCTCGACTGGGCCGCCGCCGAGCCGCTGACCACCGGACGCGAGGCACTGCTGCTGGGCGGCCTGACGCACATCCTGGAAGTCGACGACCTGCATCGCGCCTCCGTCGTGCATCCGGGCTGCGTGGTGGTGCCGGCGGCCTGGGCGCTGGCCCGCCGCCGCAACATCCGCGGCCGCGCCTTCCTGGCCGCCGTGCTGCGCGGTTTCGAGGCCTGCTGCCGCGTCGGCATGGCGGTCGGCCCCGCGCATTACAAAATCTGGCACAACACCGCCACCTGCGGACCGTTCGGTTCCGCCTATGCTGCCGGCGACCTGCTTGGCCTCGATCACGCGGCGATGACCGACGCGCTGGGCAATGCCGGCACACAATCCTCCGGCCTGTGGCAGTTCCTCGCCACCGGCGCGATGAGCAAGCATCTGCATGCCGGCCGCGCCGCCGAAGCCGGCCTGCTGGCCGCCGATCTGGCATCGCGCGGCTTCTCCGGCCCGCCGCAGATTCTCGAAGGTGAGAAAGGCTTCTTCAAGGCGACCTGCGCCGACCCGAGGCCCGAGCGCCTGCTGGCCGACGCGGATGCGCCGTGGCAACTCACGCTCACCTCGATCAAGCCCTGGCCGAGCTGCCGCCACACGCATCCCACCATCGATGCCGGGCTGGAGATCGCGGCCAAGATCGGCAACCGCCCGATCGAGCGTATCCATGTCGCCACCTATCAGGCGGCGCTGGATGTCTGCGACCGTGTGGTGTCGAACAGCGAATACGAGGCGAAATTCTCGCTGCAGCATACCGCCGCCGCCGCGCTGACCGATGGCAGGATCGATTTCGCCAGTTTCGATGTATCGGCACGCGCACGGCTGGCCGCCACCGCTGCCACGGTGAGCATCGAGGCCGCAGAGCCCTTCACCACGCGTTATCCCGATGCCTGGGGGGCGCGCGTCACCGCCTGGCTGGGCGACGGCGCCACGATCAGCGCCGAGCGCGAACATGCCTATGGCGATCCGGAGAACCCGCTGGATGAAGCCGCCATGCGCGCCAAGGCCGCCATGCTGCTGGAATACGGCGGCATCGCCCAGCCGCAGCGCTTCATCGACGCGATCTTCGCCCTGGCCGAAGACGCGCCGATACCCGACCTGCCGCAGGCCGTGGTATAATCGCCGCGCCATGTATCGGTTTATTGTCTCGTTCCTGCTGCTGCTCGCCGCGCCGGCAACCTGGGCGCAGGCGCCGAACCAGGGCAACCGCAAGCCCGGGCCCTGCTTCATGCCGAAGGAAGCCCAGGCCGAGGCGGAGGTACGCACCGGCGTGCAGTTGCGCGAGATCCTGCGCCGCTGCGTGCAGATCGATCCGGCTGGCCAAGGTTCGCTGGACGACTGGTATGCCTTCGATCAGGAAAACGCCGATCGCCTGCGCAATGCCGTCGACCTGCGGCGGCAGGCCATCGCGCGCATCTATCCCAACCGCAGCCAGGCCGCCCAGTGGGAAACCGATTCCATCGTCGCCACCATGAAGGCCGTGCAGGTGAACGACGCCGTCTGCAAGGCCACCTATGATGTGGTCGAGCGGATCAAGACGGAAAAGTGGAAGGCCTTCGAGTATTACGCCAAGCTGCAGAGCAACCTGCTGGTCAACGAAATCCCGCTCTGCCGTCCCTGAAACCGCGCATAAGCCCGGTACGGCCTGCTTAATCTTCTCTGGGCCGCGCCCGCTTCCGGCCTATACTCTCCGCACAAGACCGCCCCAGACCCCGAGGTGACTGCCATGTGGCACCGTCCGGCTTTGCGTCTTCCGGTTTTCTGTGTCTCCGTGTTTGTCCTGGCTCTGCTGCTGCTGCTGCCTGCCCCGCTGCTGGCGGCCTGCCTCGGCGCCGTCGCCGGGCATCCCGCGGCCCGGATCATGCCGGCGGCATACCGCCCGGCTCTGTATTCCCCGGCCCCATATTCTCTGGCTGCGGCGGCGCCAAACACCGCGCGCATCACCTTCATCGGCCATGCCACCTTCCTGATCGAAAGCCCGCAGGGCGCGACGGCCGCCACCGACTACAACGATTACATCCGGCCGCCGGTGCGGCCCGACATCGTGACGATGAACTATGCCCACACCACCCACTTCACCGACAGCCCGGAACCGGGCATCGCTCATGTTCTGCGCGGCTGGACGCACCAGGGCAAACAGGCCCGTCACAATGTGCAATACAAGGACATGCGCGTGCGCAACGTGCCCACCAACCTGCGCAATTACGGCAGCGGCACGGAATACGACGGCAATTCGATCTTCATCTTCGATGTCTCGCAGCTCTGCATCGCCCATCTGGGCCATCTGCATCACAAGCTGACGCCCGGCCATCTGGCCGACCTGGGCAAGATCGACGTGCTGATGGTGCCGGTGGATGGCGGCTTCACCCTCAACATCTTCGACATGCAGGAAGTGATCGCGCAGATCGGCGCACCGCTGCTGATCCCCATGCACTATTTCAGCGACAGCACGCTGGAACGTTTTCTCGTCCGCCTGCGCGACAGCCACGACATCCGGCTGAACGAGGGGCCGATGCTGGAGGTATCGCGCGCATCCCTGCCGAAAAAGCCCACCGTGGTGGTCCTGCCCGGCCCGCATTAAGCCCGGCCTGCATTGATTTTCCCCGATTTCCGGAACCCGGCGGCGTGATCCGCCAGCATGATCCAGGGGGGCGATGGCTGCGTACAACAGGTTATGTCAGCGCCACCAGGATATCGTACATGACCGCGTTCAGCCGCCTCCCGCCTCCCGTCAGCCTCGACTGGCTGAAAACCGGGGAACACCGTGACCTGCCGCTCTCGGATCTGACCGCCTATCCCCTGCTGCAGCAGGCCACCGCGCTGTGGCAGGCCGGCATCGACGCCACGCGGCGCCTGCCGGCCCGGCTCGACCCGCTCGAGCTGCCGCGCGACCTGCTGCCATATGTGATGCTGCTCGACCTGGAGGAAGCCGGCCCGCGCGCGCGCCTGCGCATCCGTCTGGCCGGCACCGAGGTCTGCGCCAAGCATGGCCGCGAGATGAAGGGCCTGACCACCGACGATTTTTTCCACCCCGACGATGCCGATGCCGTGGTGACGGCGGCGCAGGGCGTGGCCCGGTCGCGCCGACCCTCGCTGGCCCGGCGCAGCTACATCACCATCAACGACCGCATGTGGTCATACGTCCGGCTGATCCTGCCGCTCAGCCGCGACGGCGAAACGGTGGACAGTTTCTTCAAGGTCGCCGACCCGGCCAGCATGCGCTCTCTGTCGAACTGACGCCCGTTCACCCCTGGCTCTTCACCAGGGTCGGCCATTGGCTCGTTTTGCCGGGTTGCACCGGCCGTTCCAGATAGGTTGAAAGCACGACATAGCTTCGCGTCGCCTTCACGCCGGGCGTATCGTAGAGCCGCGCCAGCAATCCTTCGAGCGCATGGGTGTTTTCGGCGCGCACCTTCAGCAGCATGCAGGTATCGCCCGCGACAGAGTGGATCTCCTCCACCTCGGGGCATTCCTCGATCGCCAGCAGGGCCGTCGTCTTGCCCCAGCCGGTGGTATCGACATGAACGAAGGCGAGCAGCGTTTTGCCGAGCGCCTCGGGATCGACCAGGGCCGCCATGCGGCGGATCACGCCCGAACGCCTGAGCCGCTTCACCCGCTCATGCGCCGCCGGCGGCGAAAGCCCGACCCGTTCGCCCAGCTCGGCATAGCTCGCGGTCGCATCCTCGACCAGAACGCCTAATAATTTTCGGTCCATCGCATCGAGCTCGCGCTCGGAGGGGCGCTTCCGCCGAATATCATCTGTATTTTCGCTCATTCCGTTATTCCGCCTTGTTGCAGAATTCCATTCTGTAAATATGAGCCAATGACGAATATTGATCAACCGATTCCGGTTTCCTCCGGCCAAACCCGCATCCCGCCTTTCGCCTTCGTGCTGACCGCCTGCATCGGCGTCATCGGCTCCAACTCGCTGGCGCTCGGGCCGGTCGCGCCGGACGTGGCGCAAAGCCTCGCTGCGGGCGTGCCGGCGGTGATGACGGCTTCCGCCGCCTTCGGCCTGGGCACCGCCGCGAGCGCCATCTTCCTCGGCCGCCTGATCGACCGGCACGGGCCGCGCCGGATGCTGATGGCGGCCCTGCTGCTGCTGGCCGTCGGCCTTGCCGGCAGCGCGGCGGCGCCAGCCCTTCCGCTGCTGGTGGCGGCCCAGTTCGTGGCCGGCAGCGCCACGGGCATCGCCCTGCCGGCGATCTATACGCTGGCCTCGGTGATCGCCCCGGCCGGGCGCGAAAGCGAGACGATCGGCCTCGTGCTGACCGGCTGGACGCTCAGCATGGTGGCCGGCGTTCCCCTGTCGGCGGCCATTGCCGACATGGCCGGCTGGCGCTCGATCTACATCGTCATCACGGCCACCACACTGATCGCCTGCGCCGCCGTCAGGTTCGCCCCGGTGCAGGACGAAACCGCCGGCCGGACGACATCGCCACTGGTGGCGCTCGGCGTGCGCGGCGTCGCGCCGCTTCTGCTGGCCTGCGCCGCCTTCATGGCCGCCTTCTACGGTGTCTATGCCTATATCGGCGATCATCTGCATGTCCGGCTTGGCCTGCCGCTGAGCGCCAACGGCATCATCGCCATTTCCTACGGCTTCGGCTTCGGCGCCGCGGCCTTGCTTGACCGCCTGATGGACCGCTTCGGCACGGACCGGCTGCTGCCGCTCATCTTCCTCGCCGTCGCCGGCATCTATGTCATGATGGGCATGGCAAGCGGTTCCTATGCCGCGATGCTGGCGGTCGTTTTCTTCTGGGGACTCGCCAACCATTTCGGGCTGAACGTGCTCATCATGCAGCTCACCGCCCTCGATCCGGAAAAACGCGGCGCCATCATGGGTCTCAACAGCGGCGTCACCTATCTGGCCCTGTTCGCCGGCACGATCGGCTTTGGCACGGCCTATGCCGGCGGGGCTTTCCACATCCTGCCGCTGGCGGCGGCGGGCCTGATGCTTGCCGCGGCCCTGGCGGCGGCGATTGCCCGGCGCTGAAGGCTCGGCCGGCCGGCGCGGGTACGAGCCTCAATTGGGGGTACGGGTTGACGGACCCGCCCGCCGCGCCGTATCACCGCCGCACCCGCACCAGGATGGGTGGCCGAGTGGTTTAAGGCAGCGGTCTTGAAAACCGCCGTACCTGCAAGGGTACCGTGAGTTCGAATCTCACCCCGTCCGCCATTTTTTCATATTTATCAAATACATATTCAAGACACACAGTTTGTAGCCAATTAAACATCTTGAGTTTTCGAGCGCAATTGTCCCAAAATTGGCCAAAATCGGACAGGCCGGGGACTATAGATGGCGTCAATCCGTAGGCGTGGAAAATACTGGCAGGCACGGGTCGTAAAAGTTGGCTACAAGCCACTATCGCGGACCTTCGATACTGAGCGCGACGCAAGAATCTGGGCGGCAAATGTCGAGGCTGAGATGAACCGCCGCGTCTTTGTCGCGACCCGCGAGGAAGAGAAAACCACACTGCTAAGTTGCCTGCAGCGCTACGAGCGAGAAATTACCCCGGCCAAAAAGGGAGCTGACAAGGAAAAGCATCGGCTGGCTATCTGGAAGGCGGATCCACTCGCCGGCCGGAAAATGGCCCAGGTCACCAGTGCTGATCTCGCCGCCTGGCGAGACGATCGCCTGAAAGCCGGCAAAAGCTCCTCCACCGTAACGAACGACTTGAACCTGCTTTCGGCTGTCTTTGAGGTAGCAAGGAAGGAATGGGGTATGCCCGCCTTGCTGAACCCGCTGAAATCGGTTTCTCGGCCGAAAAAGCCCCGTGCTCGAGATCGCCGGCTCAAGGATGGCGAGGAAGAGAAGCTGCTGGGCGCCGCCGCAGCCGACAAAAACATTTGGATGCAGTCTCTCATTATCCTTGCCATCGAGACGGCCGCTCGCCGATCTGAATTGCTACAGATGCAGTGGAAGCATATCCATTTCGAAGATGGAGTCGGCCAAGCGATCATCGAAGACAGCAAAAACGGTGAAGGCCGCGAAATCCCACTTTCACGACGCGCCGTCACCACACTCAAAGCCCTGAAAGAATCGAAGAAGCATCCCCGCCCTATCGATGGCCGGGTGTTCGGTACGGTGGCGACCGAAATAGACAACGCGATGAAGCGCATTGTGAAGCGCGCTGAAATGCGGGACTTTCACTTCCACGACCTGCGGCGCGAGGGCGTGTCTCGGCTACTGGAACGCGGTTTCAGCATCCCAGAAGCCAGCGCGGTAAGCGGACACAAGACCTGGTCGATGCTTAAGGTCTACACGAAATTACGTGGGATAAGCCTAGCGAAGAAGATGGGTTAATTTGCATGAAATTCAAAACTACTCGTTTGCTAGTTGCCACCCTGTCACTTGCCAGTTGCGCGACCACCAGCAGCTCCAATATCGCACGCAACTTTGAAGGAGAGCCCTCAGTAATCGCCTCCAACAGAATTGAAATCGGAGGAACGCCCTTTGTGTTATGGGGAATAATCCCACCACCAAAGAACTGGCAAGCTGAAGAGGTAAAAGCCGCCCTCACCTCAATGCTCGAAGGGAAATTCGCTAGTTGCGTCGAGCGATATGAAAGGCGCAACGAAATATACGTCGATTGTGGAGTTTGCTCGGACTGGCGACCTACAAGGATAGGTAATTTTGTTGTTAATCCTATCCGAGGTAACGGCATGTGCGTACCACTGCAGGATGTCATGCTAAGAGCCGGCATGGCACTCCATGACATCAATGCTACCGCAAATTACCCTAGCCTCTATTCGAGATTCGCAATTGCAGAGAATGAAGCGAGGGTAAAACAGAGTGGCGTATGGAGTTCGCAGTAGCTTTCGCGCAACTGAGACAACTGTATTCTGGATCGCATTGGTAGCCTCAGCTATTCTGTCATTGGAGGTAAATCCAGATGTCACTCGACAAACTACGCGCAAAGCGTGACGAACAAGCTCAAACTGCGGAGCGCGCCGAGATACGGGCCAAGCAAGCTAAAGCTCGGCTGGACCAGGCTGAGAACCGGTTGAACGCGCGTCGGCGCAAGCTGCACACCAGACAGAGGATTCTCGCGGGCGCGGCGGTTCTGGAGGCCGTTCGAATTCACGGCCAATGGGAATGGTGGTCCCGGCTGATCGAGGCTTCAACGCTGCGGGATGACGAGAAACAGGTGTTGCGGGACATGCTGACACAGCGAGGCGTCTCCGGGGCCACCTCGCCGGCAAACGACGCCGGCTCGGCGCCCGCTCCGACACCTGGGCCAACCCCTCCTGCTCGCCGAACAGCCTGACGGCCGTTCGGGTGCCCCGCGGCCGGGGCACCGCTCCGCGCTGCGCTAGTCGATCAAGCCGCTACGCGGCCATGCAAGTGAATACGAGCATCCGGAAGAAACAACGATGTTTCTTCCGGATAGGCAACTAATTCATTGATTTCGCTATATATCTTCTGGCGGGTAGCGAGTTCGGAATCGGTGCCAGCGATTATATGCTCTATTGAACAGCACATAGGCATGCTCCGACTTCCCGCCATGGCGGATCTTTAGGCTCCATTTCCGGTCCATCATAGCGGCGATCATTTCAACATCGCTGCCTGTTCGGTCTACCGGATGCGCGACCAGGATGGTTTCCACCTGAGGCCTATTCGGGTAGGCCTTGGCAACGCCACCATGCTTCGCGGCATTGGCGATCACATCGCATACCGCCAAAGCCGAGCTGTCCATACGGACGTAATCTTGGAATCCCTGGAGAGATTTCAGGGATAGATCCGCCTTCAGATGCTTCTTTCTGGCTTCCCAGAACCAATCCGTCATATGCCAAGCGGTCCATGCGAAGTTGATCGCCGCGTCAATTTGGTCCCCTCGGGATGACTTTGCTGCACCAAATCGATTCAGCTCTCGCCGCAGCTTCCGATACATGTCGTCCATCAGTCGCAGTCTGAAAGCATGGCCGGATTCCAGTTCGACTGGATCGCTGTTGCTCACCCCTACATCTCCCTGCTGGCTCAATAACTGCGAAAGTATGATAGTCGGATGGTATGATGGTGAGATAGTCGGAAAGATTATCTGGCTATCGATAGGGCCGCAGGCGCGTAGCGCCGAGGCGAGGCCGGGCCTAAGGCCCGAGCCGTGGCCGGCCGGCGGCGTCCCGACGCCGAGCCGCAGCAATGATGAAGCTGCTTCGATGGCTCAAGCGTGCGGTTCGAACTAGACGCCCCTTAGATGTGATCGCGTCCTGCATGCACCCGGCCCGGAGGGCCGCCGGGCGGCGGCCCGGGTCTCAAGAGTCGCCAGGTACAGGCGCTGCGGGGGGCTTTGGCTTGGATTTAGGTAGTTCAAATGCCGACTCAGCACGCGCCGCCTCTAGTGCCCGACTGCGACGCGTGACTTCGCGTTCACGGTCCAGGGCCTCTTTAAGATTTTTCCAGCGCTGTGCCTCTCGGTCGCCAATCAGAATATTTTGCTCCCGCTGTTGCATCCAATCCAACAGGTCTGCAACAAATCCGATCCACGGCATGCGACATGCAATCGCCAACCATCGCAGGACCATCAAGATGGGCTTCACATCGCAAAATGGCGGCTCGACTTCTCGACCATCTAGCCACCGATTGAATTTATCCCACCCCTCTCTGGTCTTATTAGCTTTCGAAGGTTCATCCGCTTCGAATGCTGCAACCTCGGCCGGAGCTGGAAGATCCTCACGGTGGCTGACCAGATAGGCTTTCAACTGACCTGTTTTCAGGTGCCTTTGGTGCTTCTCAAGCATTAAAAACCTCCCGGCCCTGGCATATCGTCCATATCCATATTGCGCTTTGGCGCCAGCGGTCGCTGCACCGGCCGGGCAGCGTCCGGCATCGGTGGCTTGGGCGCAGTCCGATTGGGATTCGGATCGCTAGGCCCTGCTGGTGGTGGCCTTTTTGAAAACTGGACGGCAAGGTCAGCCATATTCAACGGCTGATTCAGAATCGACTTCCGAGCTGGCCGACCCGTCGGTCGGGCCGATGGCTTGGCTTTCACTGGCGGCGGCGGGGCACTGGACAGAAGGCGGCCCAACTTATCGGCGGTTGCTGAAAACAACTCCTCAGTTGCCTTAGCCGCTTCACGCTGCAGCTTCGTCAACCAGTGCTCTTTTTTATCCGGCCTGAGCTTCGGGCCGCGGTCCCGCTTGATCGGCTGTACAGATGCCTTTGACCGAACTCGTTGCAGCCTAGGATCGCCAGATTGCTGTGGCGGCGGCGGTTTCTGCTGGTCGACTTGTTTCTGGTCCACCTTCATCCTCCATTCCTTCATTCTCTGCGCCCGGGTCTGAGCGCGACGGCTGTTGCGCTCACGAGCCTGGCGCCATTCGTCACCACGGTCTGTCCGTCGCCCTCGGCGTTCCATAGCCCTTGCCACAGGGCCGATCTTTGGCTCCGGCTCGCGATCAATACCCCGGTCAGCCAAGCTGCGATGATCTACACGCTCCGGCCGTCCAGCCGCTTGAAGCGCCGCATTCACATGCTCGGCCCAGCTGGCCCGCCAATGGTTCAACAGGGCTTTATCGTTCCACGACCGATCCTTGTTATTTGTCAGCCCTTCCGGCCCGACCGACCGTAGCGTCGTCATGACATGAGCGTGCGGCTGAGGCAGTCGATCACTGGCAATCGGATTGTGAAACGCCCAATCCACGGCCATACCGCGTGCTACAAATTCGGCCCTGATGAAGCGGTCAACGAGTTTAATCTGCTGCTGGCGGTCCAGTTCGCGCGGCAATGCCAGTTCAAATTCGCGGGCGAGCTGCGCGTCCCTACGCCGCTCAATGCGTTCGACTTGGTTCCAAAGTTCCTCTCGCGACCAAGCTGGTGCCCCATCCGGGAGAACTACAGCTGAATGCAGTACGCTGCCCTTGTGACGGTAGTCATGCTTCAGCCCAGTGCGCTCATCGACGATCAGCGCTCCGGCCCGATATGCCGCCGCCGCTGTAGCGCTACGACCAACTGCACGGCTGATGACTTGAGCTGACATTCGAAAAATCGCCATCGCAGATTGGCCCGCCTCCAGCGGAAGACGCGCACATTGCCAAGCAATGTATAACCGCGCACTTCGTGTCCGCTTGACTTTATTTTTTTCGACACGCGATTCAAAGTAAAAGTTTGACCAGATTCAGAAATTCGATTGAACAGGTGAATTGATATACTTTTATGAGCGCCACGTTTTACTTGAATTGAAGAGAGACGACGCGCACCATAGCGCAGTGCTGCGCAGCGATGCGCAGGGCTGCCACAAAGGAATGAATAGATGCTGCTGTCGCCAACCGTTTTTCTGAACGCGAATGACAACTGCCAGCCCGTGCTGATTGATGCGCCGGTGCTGGTCGAATATGAACGGCGCCTAGCGGAACTGCAGGAGGAATGGCGGGCGAAGCTGGATGCGGTCAGTCCGTTCACCCGCCCCATAGAAGTGCTGGAGCTGTGCGCCGCCGCGCCGATCGGCGTTGAAGCCGATGTAGAGGAGGCCTTAGCCTCGCTGGACTGGGTGGATGCGTTATAGCGTCTCTTCCAGCGAAGCGAACTCGGCCACCACTGTCTCACCTTCAACCAATATCCGCTGCAGTAGGTCAACGGCGGCCTGTCGGGAATCAAATTTCAGCCGCCATCCGACCAATCCGAATTGGTCGCCGGCTCGAAATATTAGTGTTTCGGCCCACTTCTCGAGTTCGCTGGACAGTGCCTCTTGATATAGGCGCTGTTGCCTCAACTGATCGGTATCCCGTGCGACCGCGAGTGCCTCGTCGAAAGTAGGGAATTTCTGGTCAACGCCCACCACAACCCAGTACTGCCGTCCGAACCCCAACGCCGCCGTCTTCGATTTGATATAATCGCGCATCAGCCGATCACGTTGCTCGATATCCGTCTCCTGCCGGACTGGAGGCGGGATAAAGCGATCTGGCGCCAGGTTCAGACGGACTGCCCATTCACGGCGAATAGCCCACGCCTGCCTACCCAGCTCAGCCCGTTGGCTGTCCGACTTAATGAAACCCTCCAGGAGCTGCCGGTTCTCAGCCAGCAGAATCAGGTTGTGATTGGTCTGACGGACCACCTCGTTATATTTCCCAACGAGGTCGTTGTACCCCTCTTCCCGCCGTGCCAAGGCGCCTTGAAGCTCGCGAACCCATTCACGAAGGCCCGCGTTCTCGCCCTGTAGCTCCCCCTCGATGCGAGCTTGGCTCATTGCGTTGTTCGCCGATGTCGTGGCGATTACCGCCAGCACGGCACTATTCAAGCCATTATTTGTCATTGCTAATTGCCCCCATGTCGGTGAACCGTTATCTGGATCAGGTGCAATCTTAATGGAGCAAAAACATGCCAACAGAGAAAGAAGTTTTGATTCATTCAGATCCGCCATACAGGATTATGCTGGATCTGAATGGTAAGTACTGGCTTTACAAAGGAGAGAGCGTGGTCGGTTTCCCATTCTCCACAGAAGAATCGACTAAAGCCCACTTGGATGAACTAAAGGTCCGTGATGTCCGGCGAAAAATAGCCCGCAATCAAGGCATGGAGCTGTAGTCTCACTCGGCTACACTACGCTGTACTGGGAATGCATAATGCGCGCCAGATATATCATTCGGCTGAGAGAGCCAATCCAATTAGAAGATCATTGGCCTGTCCCGATGGTTGGCGGCGAGCTTCGCGCAATATCTGATGGCAAGCAGACAACCGCATTCGAAGCCGTATTCTGCAACCAGCCAACAAGCCTTTCACCCAAGATTGCCGCAGGTGTCAACGGCGGCCCGCACATCATCACAAAACGCGACAACCTTCTCCCTTTTATTACCGCTCAACTTGAAAGGGCCTTCTCGTATCTCCAATGCTATTTTGATATTGAAATTCTCATCAAAGAAGTTGATGTCGAATACGCTGCCGAGCGGGAGGAGGAAAAGGAGGCCATTGATATATCGAGTATGAGTACTCGACGCACTAAAACGATCCCTCTGCTCCCGTTTGACATGATTACACGTTCGATTATGGCAGCAGAGTCTGGAGATGCGCCGCGATTCGAAGCTACGCTTGCTAGCGCGGCGAGAACTGCCTTAATTCAAGAGCGATACATTGATGGATTTAGATATTCGTTTCTCTTAATCGAATCTCTTTACGGCAATGGTAAATTCAAGTCAGAGCAATTGAAACAAGCTCTTTCCGAAAATCAGGATTTCAGGGCAATAGTGCAGACTGCAGTATCCGAGTGCGTGATGCCTAAGCAGTTTCGCAACTCAGATACAGAGGCGCTACTTGCCTCCTCACCATCAGTCGATCAAGTCATAGAGCATCTTGTAGACAAGCGCGGTTTCTATTTTCACGGCAACAGAAAGCGTAAGGATGCCTGGCTCCCTCATGACCAGGAACAAGCAGAGGCACTGGCCTTGCTTGCAGTTGAAATCGCCGGGCACATTGCCCATGCCGCAGCCTCTCCAATATTTATCGAGGAGTTGCAGAAGCGGCACTATGATAATGCCAAAAATGTGGGGGCCATTATGTCGCTAAAAGTTGAATTCACGTTTCACGATCCAACCCACGATCTGAAGCAGTCGGCACAAATGAATATTTCCGTTCCGGGGACAAAGCTCACTCCTAAGATGGCAACATATGTTGCGCGGCAGTTCCTAGATCGGTTTTCTGAAGGCAATCCTGTTGCCAACTTGATAGCAGCTAAATGCACCGTTGCCGGAACGGAGCAGCCCGTCTTCAGCATGAGCTTCGCCGAACCAGAT
This sequence comes from Ferrovibrio sp., assembly GCA_046294345.1. Lineage (GTDB taxonomy): Bacteria > Pseudomonadota > Alphaproteobacteria > Ferrovibrionales > Ferrovibrionaceae > Ferrovibrio. The sequence continues at coordinate 16,594 of JBKBJT010000014.1, read as the reverse complement.
TGAACATGAATCTATTAAAAAAATCTGGCCTGCAAGAAAAGAATGGGAGGCGGGTAGATGATAGTTATTGACCAGTACTCAGTATCAACCGTTCCCATAGAAATGTACTTTGATCAAACTCGGCTCAGCTCTGGAACCGCATTTATGTGGGAAAGTGGTAGCAACTACTTCCTCATAACAAATTGGCACAACTTCTCGGGCCGAGACACATTTTCTGGGAAACATCTATCGCCAACTGCAGCCGAGCCAAACAACATAAAAGTTTGGTTTAACGCGAAAGGAAAGTTGGGACAGAGAGTGGTCGGCCAACTCGTAATTCGAGATGCAAATCATCGACCCTTTTGGCTATGCCATCCGCAGCATGGAGCGAAAATAGATGTAGTTGCTCTCCCAGTGGCTCCTCCCGCAGAAGCGGATATGTATCCGATAAACATGATGGCGAATGATAATTTGGAAATCCAAGTTGGGATGGACGTGTTCGTCTTGGGATATCCCTATGGGATCGGGGTTGCCGCATTGCCCGTTTGGAAAAGGGCCAGCATTGCGTCTGAGCCAAAGCTTCTCCTGGACCAACCATTCTTTTTGATCGACACGGCGGGGCGGCCCGGAATGTCCGGATCGCCAGTTATACGACGCAGTTGGGGAACCCACATGCTGGAGCACGGATCAGTCAGTATGGGGCCCGGATCGGCAACCAAGTTTGTTGGTATCTATTCCGGTCGATTAGCAAGTGCGGATCCCTTGGATGCGCAACTCGGTCTTACCTGGCCTGCCAATTTAGTGGAAGAAATTGTCGCCGGCGGACACCGCGACGCCTAATTTTTCCACTCAACCTTCGTCCCATATACTTCGCCATCGCACCAGCCATGGTTCAATGGTGCTTTGCCATGTGCGGCCATCGTGGAACATCTCCTCGACTAATTCCATAAAGCTACCAACTAAACGATGTTGGCGCATCATCTTCCAATCCAGCGTAGGCACACAGCCCACTTCCTGTGCGCCATCATCGGATTCGATAGCCTCTTCTTGGCTTTCATTTTCATCACGCAAATCGATGCCTAAGAAATCCTGCAATTTGCGTGGAACAACAAGCTGCTGCGTCCCTGGCATACATTGCGAGTATTCAATAAACCGACCTCGGGCCTCCTTATCGCCGAGCCTGGCCATCTCAGCCAGTACCAGCGGCGACACACTGAATCCCTTCTTCGATTCCTTAATCGCGCCTAAGGCCATTTCCATCGAGCCTTTTGCTACGTAGTCCGCGGCCTGATGCGCCGATCTGCATCGTTGATAGTCCTGCCCCCCGAGCGATGTTTGCAGACCACGCTGCTTCATCTCGGCCCGCCATCTCTGAACAATGGCCCGGCAGGCCGCTTCTGCGCGGGCGTTATCCCGGTGGTTGAACAGCAGTAGGATATGCAAATGGGCATGCCAGCCCGTCAGGTAAGACCAGGGCGTTTCGATCGCCTTCAATTGGCCAATGATCCCAAACTCCCTCTTAATCCGAATCCATTCTCTGCCAGAAATAACTTTGCGAAAGCCTTCTACCTCATGCTCCTTCATCTCGCCCAACAAGGTACCGAGATGGTGGTGAGCGGTCAGCGTCATGAGCCAGACTTGGCCCTTCCACCCATCCCGGCCGTCGATGACGGCCTGCGCCACCCGGCCTGCCTTCTCCCCACGCTGAATTGCTTTGGCGATCGTACAGTTGGGACATAACCAGCTCGATCCACACCGGATAATCCGTTTCACACCGGCGCGCTGCCTGGCGGGATCGTACGTAATTCCGATGCTGGTCGCCCCCCAGGCTGGGGCCCCACAGCCAGACACGGCCGGCCCGCGTCCAGTGGCAGGATCCCGGAGAAGACCTGCGATGTAGGCTTGAAGGTCATATCGTCCCCCAGTCGTCCTGAGCCGGTTAACGGCGGCCTTGCTGGCGGCAACCCATACGGTTAGGCCGTCCGCCGTCGACACACGGATGGATGCCTGCTCGTCGCCATTCTGCTTGCGCCTGCCGAGCGCCCTAGATCCGGGTTCAGCGCTCCTCCCCGGAAACGCTTTTCCTCCATTGTCAAGGCGACGGGCTGCGCCCGCCGCTGCGGCCGCCGGCTGGCGGCCTGGCGCGGCCTGTCGGCCGCTGGCGATAGCACTACGGGCAAGAGAGGGCGGACGGCCCCGAGTCGAGCTGTCGGCCTCGATATTGGAAATGCGCGGCATTGCCGGCGTACTCGCCGGGCAGGCGCGACCCTGAGCTTGCGAAAACTGGAGAGACGGCTAAAATCCCACCATCTCGCGAGATGACCTCTGCCCCGAGCGCTGCACCCGCCCGAGGCCTCAAACGCCAGCGAATACCGCTGGCGTTTGTTGTTTCTGGCCCTGCTTTCGCGGTCGACCTAGCCGTCGAATCGGCTTTCCATCCGACGCGATCGTCAGCTTGGCAAGCCAGGCTTGAATATCGGATTCTCGATACCGGACAATCTTGCCCGTTTTCAAATAGGCAGGACCACGCTTTTGCCAGCGCAGGCGAACAACAGATTGCTCGTGAACACCGAGGAATTGAGCGAACTCGGCAGTGCTGTAGAGTTTCTCCATGGGACGGCTCCGAACTCATGCTCGGGCCGCCAGGGAGCTGCCGAGGCAAGCGCTGGCGCCGGTAATGATGCGGGGCCGGTTCCCCTCTGATTCGGCCAGTACAGCTCGAGGCTTCACGCTGCACGACCGGACGCGGATCCAGGTGAGCCCTACCTCCCCTTCACACGTGCCTATTATTCCCAGCCTGTTATCGCATCTCGTCTTGGATAGGCGTGCAGAGCACGGCGTCCATAATGTTAGTCACCGGAGAGCCTACGTTGCTGAAGCGTAGCGATGACGTAGTTAGAATACTGAAACGCTACGCTTCTTCAATCATCGTTATCTATTCATTTTCTATTCACGCGAAACATCCGATGTCGCTGTCCAAATTCTGGCCAAAAGTTTGGCCGCGAAAAATGTTATGATAGGTTGATCAGGGATTGTGAGAGCATCGAAGATATGCCCATTTTCTAAGGGCTTCTGACACACGAAACCGATAATGCGTTGATAGATAGATCAAATTTAGTGGGCTTGAAAACCGCCGTACCGGAAACGGTACCGTGAGTTCGAATCTCACCCCATCCGCCAGGTGGGCTGACTTCAGCCCGCCATCCAGGAGATTCTCGTGGACGTAAAAGACAGCAACGGCAACCTGCTGGCCGATGGCGACAGCGTCGTGCTCACCAAGGACCTGAAGGTGAAGGGCGCGAATACCACGCTCAAGCGCGGCACCGTGATCAAGAACATCCGCCTCACCGCCGACGAGGAAGAGATCGAGGGCCGCACCGACAAAGTGAAGGGCCTGGTGCTCAAGACCTGCTTCGTGAAGAAGGCCTGAGCCTCACCCTTCCGACCGCATGCAGTTCCGTCCGGCCTGCTTGGCCTGATACAGCGCCGCATCGGCTCGGGCGATCAGGCCCTGCATCTCCTCGCCCGGTTTCAGCACGGCGACGCCGACGCTCACCGTCGCCGGTATGTTCCGCCCCTCGAAACTGAATCCGGCATTCTCCACGGTCTGGCGGATCGTTTCGGCCACGCGTTCGGCATTGGCCAGATCGCAATTGCGTAAAGCCACCTGGAATTCATCGCCGCCCCAGCGGCAGATGATGTCGGAGGCACGCAGGCTGGCGCGGATCGCATTCGCCACGCCGCACAGCACGCGGTCGCCGGCCAGATGGCCGAAGCCGTCGTTGATCGCCTTGAAGCGGTCGACATCGATCATGATCGCGGCCACCGGCTGCGCCAGTCGCCCGGCATCACGCACCGCCTGCTGCAGCAGGATGTCATAGGCATGCCGCGTGGTCAGTCCGGTCAGCTTGTCGGCCGCCGCCGTCGCATCCAGGCGTTTCTGATACCGCGTGAGCGTCGCCCAGAGTGCCAGCAGCACCAGAACGGTGACCAGCAGGCAGATCGCGAGGTTGACGTAAAGCGCATTGCGGATCTCGGCCAGGTCGCCATCGGCGTCCTTTTCCACCAGCAGATACCAGCCCAGTTCGGAAATGAAGCGCACATTCAGAAAACGGCTGCGGCCAAGATAGTCGTATTCGAAGCTGCGGGTTTCGCTACGCGACCATTGCGGCATCAGGCGGCCGATATCGCCACGTTGCCGCACGTTGTCTTCCGGCACCGCCTCGCCTTCGCCGATCAGCACGATGCGGCCGCTCTGGTCGGCGAAATAGACGGTGCGGCCGAAACGGCGCTGATAGTCGTTGATCAGGCTGCGCACGGCGTTGACGGTGAGGCCGATGCCGGTGGCGCCGATGAAATTGCCCTGATAGTCCAGCACCCGGTAATTGATGAAGATCGTCATCGCGTCCTGGTTGGCCAGGTCGGGATCGACGTTGATCTCGTAGGGCGCCGTCATCTGCCGCACGCGGAAATACCATTCGTCGCGTGGTTCGCTGTCCTGCACCGTCTTCAGCACGCTGTCGGCGTGGTAATAGCGACGGGTGCGTTCGGAGACGAAGAAACTGGTGAAGGCGCCATAGCGCTGTTTGATGTCGTGCAGATACTGGATGACGCGGGTCTGGTCGCCCTCGCCGTCCAGCACCCAGTTGCGCAGGAAGGTATCGGTGGCCATCACCGACGAGATCAGGATCGGCTGGATCAGGTCCTTCTGGATCTCGGAATAGATGTTGTCCGAGGTCAGCGGCAGTTCGGTATCGATCACGGCATGCCGCAGCGATTGCCGCGAGACGAAATAGCTGGCCAGTGAGGTCGCCAGGAAGCCGCCGATCAACAGGACGCTGACAATCATGACCAGCCGCTGCCGGTCCAAGATACCGAAATTCATGACCCCTCGGCCCCTACCACGCATATACCGGGTAAAATTACCCGCGCTGCGGGTGTCTAGTACAGGGACGGAAGGGTGTTTTTGACCCGGATCAGAAGAAAAAGCTGAAAACGAAGCGGGCGCAAACAACCGAGAGGAACAGGCCGAACAGCACCTCCAGCTTGCGTTTGGGCAGGGCATGGGCGATGCGGGCCCCGATCGGGGCGGTCCAGATGCTGGTCGGCACGAACAGGATGAAGCCGATCAACGAGACGTACCCCAGCGCCAGCGGCGGTTGCAGGGCGACGACATCGGGGAAATCTGCGGCTTTCGGCCAGCCGGCATAGATATAACCAATCGCACCGGGGATGGAGATCAGCACGCCCAGGCCGGACGATGTGGCCACCGCCTGGTGGATCGGCCGGCCGTAGAAGGTCATAAACAGGTTGGAGAGCTGGCCGCCGCCGATGCCCATCAGCGACGACAGCACGCCGATCAGCAGGCCATAGGCGCGCATGATCGCGTTGCCGGGCATGGTGTCGCTGATCTTCCAGGACTCCCGGCCGAACAGCAGGCGGAAGGCGGAAATGCCCGCCACCACCACGAACACGGCCTTGAACAGATCGGCCGGCGCGAAGCGGGCCACATAGCTGCCGGCCACCACGCCGATGATCACCGGCACCGCCCAGATCTTCACGATCGACATGTCGACGGCGCCCTTGCGGCGATGCGCGTTGAACGACCGGATCGAGGTGGGAATGATTACTGCCAGCGAGGTGCCGACGCAAAGCGGCATGCGTACCTCTTCGGGGATGCCGATGATCACGAACAGTTCGTAGAGCACCGGCACCACCACCGCACCGCCGCCGACGCCGAATACGCCCGCCAGGATTCCGGTGACGGCACCGGCCGCCAGCAGGGCCACGGCCAGCCAGACCAGTTCTGAATACGGAATACCGAAAATCATGGAGAAGCTCGCCAATCTGGACTGGGTCGGACGGGACCGGATGCGGGGATGCCGGCGCGGACTCGCCCCGGGCTGGACGGGAATTGTTGATGCTGTCCGCTGCGGGAGCAACCCCTTGTGGCCGGGACGGCCCCAAATTTTGCATACAATTTTCCGCTATGGGCCGTTTTGGGGGCAAGCGACGCCCGAGAATGGCATAAAAAATCATCATTTGCGGCGGTTGCGATGAATCAATGCAGGCCGCTAGTGGCCCGTTAGGGTAGCCATGCCCCGTGCGGGGCGGGAGGTGCCCATGCTGAGCTATGAGGATTGCCTGGCCTTTTGCCGGCTCACGCAGGCGGAGATCGAGGCCATCGCCGAGCATGAGCATATTCCCCAGATCGTCGCGGCCGAATTCGGCAACTATCTGCTCGCTGCCCCCGATGGCAGCATGCGGATTCGCCGGATCATCCTCGACGACATCGCCGCCGCCAAGGCACGCGGGGATTCCGCCCATGCCCTGGCGCTGAAACTGATACTGTCGGAATTCGTTAAACGTTATCCGCCGAAAGGAAAGAAGGCAGCCCATGACCCTGAAGACCATTCGCCTTGAGTTGGCCCGCAACCCGGATTTCCCCGAAGGGAGCGCCGCGCATGGCTATGATCTGAAGGCCCCGCTGGATGCGGAAGGGCATCTCGACGCGGAAGCCTGGCGCAAACAGCGCGCGGAATGCCGCGTGCGCCGATTCTGGGCCGGCGAAGGCGACCGCAACGGCGAACTGATCCATACCCGCCAGGGCTGGGCGTTTTCCTATGAACCGGGCGATGCGGATGACGAGGCGATCTACAAGCTGGACCGCCACCTGTTCCGGATGGGCGAATACATCACCATCACTGAACCGGACGGAGACTCCCACACCTTCCGGATCGCCAGCGTCAAATAAACGCCGGGATACCGAAAGGTTACGACATCACTCAATGTAGGGGGATATCGGGGAATGCTCGATGATGCGCCGGCGGGTCACTGCATCCCGCGTTACGGGCGGCGATCATCGTGGTCTTGACGACCTGTGAGAGAAGATAAGCGCTCTGGCGGTGGTTTCAAGCCCGCTCTGCGCAGGTTATCGAGAATTCACATTTTCGCCTTATTTCCGCGTTGACGCTTCCTTAACCTCTTCTCGCATGAAGACGAATAACGGCGTTATGGCGTCGTTGTTCGTCGCCTGCGGCGTTATTTGTTCGCCCACTTCCATTCCGTCGCGAGGGCCCCATACGGCCCGGCACTCTTTCGCTATTGCCGTGATCTCCCTGCCGCTTATAGTCGTTTTGTCTAGGGAGAAGGGCTGGTCAGAATGACAGGTCCCAATATTGGCCTCGTTCTCGATCCCGATCTGGGGCATCTGCTGCCTGCGGCGCAGGATCTGCTGGCCTATTGGCAGGCCAATCGCAGCAGCCGCAGCCTGCCCGACCGCACAGCCTTCGAGCCGATTTCGCTGCGCCGCTACCTCGGCAACCTGGTGATCGCCGATATCGAACATAACGACCATGCCCAGGTGCGTTACCGCTACCGCCTGGTCGGCACCGATCTCGCCGACCGCAGCGGCCGGGATGCCACTGGTCGCTATTTCGATGAACTCTACGACCCGACATCGCTGGCCGAGATGAAATACTGCTTTGGCTGGGTGGCCGAGCATAAACGGCCGGCGCGCGTCTTCGGCACCTTCCGCCATGCCAACCGTGCCTACCAGAGCTTCGACGGCCTGTTCCTGCCCATCGCCACCGATGGCGGCGACACCGTCGACCAGGTGATCGGTTACGTGGTGCCGACCGGCTGAGCGTCGCGCGCGCGACCGTAAACCTCCTGCGGTTCCGGCAGGCCGCGCAGCGGGTGGAAGCCCAGGGACGTCAGCCCCAGCCCCTCGCCTGCCGCTTTCGCGAAGGATGCCGACACCACCAGACTGCGGTCCAGCGCGGCACAGAGGTTTTCCAGCCGGGCTGCTTCATTCACCGCCGGCCCGATCAGCGTGAAATCGAGCCGCGCACCGGTACCGACATTGCCATACATCACCTCGCCGCGATGCAGCGCGATATCCAGCGCCAGCACGGGCTGCCCTTCCCGTTCGCGCGCGGCGTTCAGTTCCGCCACGGCCGCATGCGCCTCATCGGCGGCGGCCAGCACCGCGCGGCAGATCGGCATGGCATCCTGCCCGGCCTGTAACTGGAAACTTGCCAGCAGGCCATCGCCGAGGAATTTCAGCACCTGCCCGCCATGCCGTTCGATGGCCGGACCCAGGCAATCGAAATAGGCATTCAGCGTCGCGATCAGCGGTTCGATCGCCAGCCGGTCGGCCAGCGCGGTGAAGCCGCGCAGATCGGCATAGAGGATGGCGGCATCGATCCTCTGCGCCATGCCGCGCCGGATCGCGCCGCTGAGTACGCGCCGCGCCGCGTCGCCGCCCAGATAGGCCGCAGCCACATCGCGGCTGAGCCGGGTCAGCACAGAAGCCTTCATTGCCAGGGCCAGCAGCGGCACCAGCCGCCGCAGCCGGATGATGTGATCGTCGCTGAACCCGCCGGGCTGGACAGTGGTATAGGAGCTGACCATACCGATGCCGGCGAAACGGTCGGTGACGAACAGGCCCTGATCGAAAGTCCAGCCGAAATTATGCGCCTGGGCGAACCAGTCGGTCTGCCCCTGGGCGGCGAATTCGGCGAAGACCGGGAATTCGAAATCCCCTGCCGAGCCGACCAGGCGCCGGCGCATCTCCGGCACGTCATTCGACATCATGTGGCGCAACGGGCTGTTGCGCCAGGCTTCAGGCTCATCGGCCGGGTCGCGATGCGGCATGGAATCGTTGCCGACCAGGCCGCCCTGTTCGACCCAGGTATAGCCGCGCGCGCGCATCAGGGGATGCAGCGTCGCGATGCCGACGAACACACGATGCAGCGGAATGCCCGCTTCCAGCGTCCGGCTGCAAAAATCGGTGACCAGCATATCGGGCGAAACATCGTCTAGCCCCGCCTGCACCAGCCACATTGCCACCGGTATGTCGCTGGCCGGCATCGAATCCGTATTGGGAATCATCATAATTTTATCCTACATGGCCTTGCCGGCGGTTTCCTGTGACGAGGACACATTTTCGACGCGCAATGGCTGCAGCAGCATGCGGTCCAGCCGCAATTCCCCCGGATCGCGGAAGCCGGCCAGGCCGATCGTCATGCCGACATGGCCGTCGCGCGGCTGGTCGCGATAGGTGCCGAACAGACGGTCCCACCACGGCAGGCTGAACCCGAAATTGCTGTCGGTCTCGTCGCGATGCCAGGAATGATGCACCCGGTGCATGTCCGGCGTCACCAGCACCCACCGCAGCATGCGGTCCAGCCAACCCGGCAGGGCCAGGTTGGCGTGGTTGAACATCGAGGTGGCGTTCAGCAGCACTTCGAACAGCAGCACGCTCAGCGGCGGCGCGCCCAGCGCCAGCACGGCAACTAGCTTGATCCCGAGCGAGAGCAGGATTTCCACCGGATGGAAGCGTGCACCGGTGGTGACGTCGATATCCAGATCGGCATGGTGCATGCGATGCAGCCGCCACAGCGGCGCGACCTTGTGGAACGCCACATGCTGGCCGTAGATCAGCAGATCGAGCGCCAGCACGCAGGCGACCACGGCCAGCCAATGCGGCATGGCGGCCAGGTTGAACAGGCCGATTCCGGCTTCGGCCGCCCACAGGGCGACCCCCACCGCAGCACCCGGCGCGACCAGTCGCAGCATTACCGTGTTCAGCGCGGCGATGCCCAGATTGGCCGGCCAGCGCCGCAGCCGACCATGACCCAGCGGTCGGCGCGGCGCGAGCCGCTCGGCCGCGACCAGCAGGCCGAGGATACCCAGATAGGCGGCCAGCCTGATAACTGGCTCGTGGGAAAGAATCAGGTCGCCCATGCCCGCAATCTAGACCGGTTGGATGGCACGGCGAATGGCTTGCGCGGCATGCCACGTCATGCCGTCTGGTCCTTGTTCGACGGATCGTCATCGGGCGGGTCGTTCTCCGGCTGGCCGGCGCCATTCCCGCCCGCTTCCTCGGCGCGCGGGTCCAGGTCGGCCCGCACCGGCGCGGAGGATGGCATCGTCACGAATTCGGTCTTGTCCTCCTGGGCCGGCGCCGCACGCTGGCGCATGCGGTACAGCGCGAACAGGGCCATGGCGACATGGATGACGGCGGTGAACGCGAACAGGCCAAGCGGCCCCATCCATTCCATCGTCAGGCCGGCGACCAGCGGCCCGATCACCGAGCCGGCGCCGTTGATCAGCAGCAGGCCGCCGGCGATGGCGACGAAATCGACATCCTTGGCCATGTCGTTGGTATGGGCGGCGCTCAGCGCATAGAGCGGAAAGGAAAAGACGCCGAACAGGAAGCCCGCGACCGGCAGCATCTTCGGCCATACTGCATAGCCGAACACGATCAGCAAACCGGCGCCGGCGGCGCAGGCGCAGGCGATCAGGATGGTACGGCGCCGGTCCATGCGATCCGACAGGCGCCCGAACGGCCATTGCGACAGCGCCCCACCGATCACGGTGGCACTCATGAACCAGGCGACCTGCGACACGCCCAGGCCGGTCTGCGCCGCGAAGGCAGGCCCCATGGCCCAGAAAGAGCCATTGGCCAGGCCGACGGCCAGCACGCCTGCCACGCCGACCGGCGAAACGGCATACAGTTTGCGCAGAGAGAGCCGCGTGGAGGAGATCGGCGCCGGCGCCGGCGCGCGCGTCATCGCCACCGGCACGGCGGCCAGCGACACCATGATCGAGGCAAGACTGAACAGATGGAAGCGCAGCGGGTCGTCGGCCAGCATCAGCATCTGGCCCAGCGTGATCACGGTGAAATTCACCGTGGTATAGGTGGTGAAGATCAGGCCGCGGTTTTCCCGTGTCGCCCGCTCGTTCAGCCAGCTTTCGATGATCAGGTACAGGCCCGCCATGCAGAAACCGGTCAGGCCGCGCAGCAGCCACCAGGGCGCCGGCTGCACCAGGATGGCATGCACCAGCGGCACCACCGATGCGGCCGAGACCATCGCGGCGAACAGGCGGATATGGCCGACGCGACGGATGAAACGCGGCGTCAGCAGACAGCCGCCGACGAAACCGATGTAATAGGCCGATCCCAGCACGCCGATGGACAGCGCACCGAAGCTTTCCAGATTGGCGCGCACCGGCAGCAGGGTGCCCTGCAGACCATTGCCGGTAAGCAGCAGGGCGACGCTGAGCAGCAGCGCCCCCACCGGCGCAAGCGATGCAATCATTCATCCTCCCATATACGGCCAGGCCCGCCTTGCAGGCGCAGGGTGGCAACCCGTTGCAGCGTTACCATAAAATTAGGCGAAATCCGGGCAAAAACTGATCCATCTCAAACCTCGCCCCTCGCCTTTACCCCAGAATGATGGAAAATTGAGGACGTCATGCTGCCCGAAGCCATCAAAGCCAAGGCCCTGCTGAAACTGGCGCGCGAAATCAGCCAGCACAAGGCCGGCTATTCCGCCCTGATCGTCGATCTGTCCGGCGTGCCGGCGATCCGCAACCGCGTGCTGTTCCGCGCCTTCGCGCGCTACCTCGAGGAACATGCCCTGGAGCGGGCCGTGCGCGTGCATCCGCTGGCGATGAACGTGGTGGTGCTGCTGGTGCCGAGCGACGACCGGCCCCAGGTCGCCCGCCGCATCGAGGAGCTGAACGACTTCCTGCTCAGCCAGCGCCATGGCCGCATCCAGCTCGTGCATTACGACCTGGAGAACAGCCCCGACCGTTTCGTGGCCTATTGCACGCGGCTGATGGAACAGGCCCCGGCCCCGGCGCCCGACCGTTCGGTGCCGATCACCGATCCCGCCGCGCCCGACATCGCCAGCCTCGACCGCATGATCGGCATCCAGGGCAGCATCGGCCAGGCCGACCTGACGCTGCAGATCCGCTCGCAGACCATCTGGCAGCTGGAGAAGGACCAGCCGCCGGCCGCCTTCGCCGAGGAATTCTGGGTCTCGATCGCCGCCATCGAACAGATCACCGGCCAGTTCATCCATTCCGATGCCTGGCTGTTCGGCCGCAGCACCGAACTGCTCGACCAGCGCATGCTGAGCCATCTGAGCAAGGAGCCGCCGGTCACCGCGCTGCGGCTGTTCCTCAACCTGAATCCCTCCAGCATCGTCGGCGGCGGTTTCCGCAAGCTGGTCGCCAACCTGCCGGCCGAGCAGTTGCGGCGGCTCACCGTCGAAACCGCCCTGCTCGACTGGCGCCGGTCGGCCGATGTCGCCGGCCGCATCCTCGACCAGTTGCAACGCATGGGCGTCGCCCTGGCGCTGGATGGCGTGCGCGCCCAGGACATTGCCACGCTCACCCCGGAAGAACTGGCGGCCGCCGACTACCTGAAACTGGATGCCGTGGCGCAGGCGGATGCCGAACTCGACAAGGCCCTGACCGGCCTGGCGCCGGAAACGGCCGCCAAGATGGTGCTGTGCCATTGCGAAACCACCGCGCAGATCGGCATCGGCATCAGACAAGGCATCCGGCTGTACCAGGGCAGCCACCTGGCCGGTTTCCTCGACAATCCCGCCGAGATCGAAGCCCTGCTCGGGGCAACCGCCGCCGAAGCCAGCGTGCAGGCGGTGAAGACGGCCTACCTGCCGGAAGGCTGACGCCGATATCGCCCCGATTCTAAAGCGGAATTAAGCAAAAGCCCCCTTGCCGGCCTTTCCGCCTTGCCGCCATAATCCCCGCCAACCGGGGGAGCCATGCAGGCCGAAGCGATCAAGATACAGGGGCTGATCAAGCTTGCGCACGAGATCAGCAATCGCAGATCGCAATGCTGTGCGCTGCTGGTCGATCTCTCGGGCATTCCCGGCATCCACAACCGCGTGCTGTTCCGCGCCTTCGTCAGTTTCGTCGAGGAGCGCTGCCTCGATCATGCGCTGCATGCCCATCCGCTGGCGCGCAATGTCATCGTGGTGATCCTGCCCCATGCCGAGGAAGCCACGGTCATCAACCGCCTGACCGAACTCAACCACTTCCTGCTGCAGCAGCGTCACGGCACCATCGGGCTGCACCGCTTCCATCTCGATACCGAGGTCGGCGAGTTCATCGCCTTCGCCACCCGCCTGATGGAGCAGGCGCCCGTGCCGCCGGTCCATCGCAGCATCCAGACCGTCGACCCCGCCCCGCCCGACATCGCATCGCTCGATCACCTGATCGGCGTGGAGCGCAGCATCGGCCAGGCCGATCTCTCGATGCAGATGCGCAGCCAGACCATCTGGGACCTGCAGAAGGACCAGCCGCCCGTCGCCTTCGCCGAGGAACTCTGGGTTTCGATGAGCGCGGTGGAAAAGATCACCGGCCAGGACCTGCATGACGATGCCTGGATGCTGGGCCGCAGCACCGACCTGGCCGACAGGCGCCTGCTCTCCTTCCTGGTGAAGGAGATTCCGCTGGCCGACAGCCGCAAGATCCGCCGCTTCATCGGCCTCACGCCCTCCAATGTCACCGGCAGCGATTTCCACCGGCTGGTCGGCGAGCTTTCCGCGCCGCAGCTGCGTGACCTCGCCATCGAGATCACCCTGCTGGACTGGCGCATGGACCCGCAGGCCGGCCGCGAGATCGCCGCCATGCTGCGGCGGAACGGCATCAGCCTGGTGCTGAGCTGCCTGCGCGCCGAGGACCTGCCGCACCTGACCCGCGAGGATATCGAAGCCGCGCAGTTCCTGAAAATCGATGCCTCGGCCCAGCCGGTGGAGCAGCTCGCCACCGGCCTGAAAAGCCTGAAGGGTCCGCTGCTGGCGAAGACCATCCTCGGCCATTGCGACACCGAGGAACAGATCGCCATCGGCATCCTGTGCGGCATGCGGCTGTTCCAGGGCGCGCGCCTGACGCATTTCCTCGACAATCCCGACCTGGTCGAGAAACTGCTCGGCCGCGGCGCGGCCCTGCACACAGCCGGCGCCATCCGCACGGCACATAAGGACTAGCGCACAAGGACTAGCACAAAAAACAGGCGGGTTTTCGCCCGCCTGTTTCAGATCGTGATCGGCGCGCGGTTACCTATCCGAGTGATGCGCCTTGGCCTTCAGGCCGGCGGCGCGGATCTCCGACAACGACGCACGCGGCGTCAGCGCCTCGGGGTCCAGCTTCACTTCGATGATCGCCGGCTTGTTGGCGGCCTGGGCGCGCTGGAAGGCGGCGGCGAAATCCTCGGTGCGCTCCACCGTCTCGCCATGGCCACCGAAAGCGCGCGCAAAGGCGGCGAAATCGGGATTGACCAGCTGCGTGCCGCTGACACGGCCGGGATAATCGCGCTCCTGGTGCATGCGGATGGTGCCATACATGCCATTGTTCACCACCACCACGATGATGTTCACGCCATACTGCATGGCGGTGGCGAATTCCTGCCCCGTCATCAGGAAGCAGCCGTCGCCGGCGAAAGCCACCACCGTGCGCTGCGGGTTGGTCAGCTTGGCCGCAACCGCCGCCGGCACGCCATAACCCATCGAGCCCGAGGTGGGCGCGAGCTGCGCGGTGTGGCGGCGATAGCGGTGAAAGCGATGGATCCAGGTGGCGTAGTTGCCGGCGCCGTTGCAGAACACCGCATCGGCCGGCAGCGTGTCGGTCAGCCAGCGCATGATGCTGGTCATCTGGATATTGCCGGGCGAGACCACCGGCGCCTGCCAGGCTTCGTAATCGGCGCGGGCCTGCCGCGTATCGGCGGCCCAGGCACGGCCGTCGATAGGCCCGATCTTCTGCAGCGCGGCGGCAAAGCCGGCGGCCGAGGCATGGATCGGCAGATCGGCGGTATAGACGCGGTTCAGTTCCTCGGCGCCGGCATGCACATGCACCAGTGCCTGCTTCGGCACCGGAATGTCGATCATGGTGTAGCCGCCGGTGGCCATCTCGCCCAGCTTGGCGCCCATCACCAGCAGCAGGTCGGCCTCCTTGATGCGCGCCTGCAGCTTGGGATTGATGCCGATGCCGACATCGCCCACGTAATTCGGCCAGTCGTTGTCGATATAATCCTGGCGGCGGAACACCGCGCCCACCGGCAGGTTCGAAGCGCCGGCCCAGGCCTGCACCTGTTCGCGCACGCGCTCGCTCCAGCCCGAACCGCCGACGATCATCATCGGCTTCTTCGCCGCCTGCAGCATGGATTTCAGCCGTGCCATCTGCTCATCAGACGGATGCGCCTCGGCATGCTGCACCGCCTTGCCGTCGGCGCATTCGACCTCCTCGGTCAGCATGTCTTCCGGCAGGGCCAGCACGACGGGACCGCGCCGGCCCGACATCGCCACGCTGAAGGCGCGGCTGACGAATTCAGGGATGCGGCGGGCATCGTCGATCTCGGCCACCCATTTGGCCATCTGGCCGAACATGCGGCGGTAGTCGATTTCCTGGAAGGCCTCGCGCTCCATCATGTCGCGGCCGACCTGGCCGATGAACAGGATCATCGGCGTGGAATCCTGAAACGCGACATGCACGCCGGCCGAGGCATTGGTGGCGCCCGGGCCGCGCGTCACCATGCAGATGCCGGGCTTGCCCGTGGTCTTGCCATAGGCATCGGCCATCATGGCCGCGCCGCCTTCCTGGCGGCAGATCACAAACCGCATGGCGTTGGCGTGATCGTGCAGGCCGTCGAGCACGTTCAGGAAGCTTTCGCCGGGCACGCCGAACATGGTGTCCACGCCCTGGATGCGAAGCTGCTCGACCAGGATATGACCGCCGCTACGTTTCATGACTGATACTCTCTGCTGGTTTGCTCTGACGGAAGGAAATGGCGCTTATCGCTTGATCGGCGCAAAGGCCGCCGGGGTCATCAGCTGGTTCTGCTGGTTGACCAGGTAGCCGGCCTCGGCGCTGGCCTTCAGATAGGCCTGCCAGTCCGGATCGGCCTGCATGGCGGCGCGCTTCGTTTCGCGGTCGCCGGCATTTTCGTAGGCCCAGATATGGATATAGGTGTTGATCGGGCCGGTCTCGGTGACCAGGAAGGCGACAGGCTGGCCCAGATGCCGGGTCTGCGGCTTGAAGCCCAGCTTCTCGTACATTTCGAGCTGCAGCTTGATGGTACTGGGCCGGCAGGTATAGGTGCGGACGTCGAGCAGCATTGCCTGTCTTCTTTCTCAGGTTTCGGTAACTACGGAATAGTGATGCACCCACTCGTCGAAACTCTCGAGCGCGGCAACCGCTTCGGGCTCGACCACCGCGCGACCGACATCCGCGCCGGCGAAGGCACTGACTGCGGCCATTGAGGTCCAGCGGGTTAAAACAAGGAATTCGATCTGCCCGCCTTGTTCCTCACGCAGCAGCGAGGCGCCGAGGAAACCCTCCATGCCACGCAGTTCGGGCAGCACATTGCGGTTGAAATGATCCGGGTAAGCCTGCGGTCTGGCAATCGAGGCACGGCCGCGCCAGGCGCGAACGATCATGACGGCGTCTCCGATGGGAATTCGGGGAGATTTCCTTCAGGGCACAGACACTAGGCAAGCCCTCGCAGCCCCGCAAGGCATACTGCCGCGCGTCCCCGAATAAGCCCGCGGGGTCATGATGGCCGCGCATGACGTCATGCCGAAAACGTGCCGCTCCATCGCGGCCATCCGTCATGCTGCACCGCCACATCGGTTGCCCGGCCGCCGGAATCCGGTCATAAGCAGCCGGAGATATAGCGGGAGGAATACATGCAGATTGCCGCGTGCATGTCGCGACTGGGCACGGAAAGCGCCTTCGAGGTTCTGGCGCGCGCCAAGGCCATGGAAGCCCAGGGGAAGAGCATCATCAACCTCGGCAT
>JBKBJT010000013.1:0-80052 GCA_046294345.1 Ferrovibrio sp. | reverse complement strand
GCGTGGAGGACCGGCGAACGCCGGCGGAACAGTCGAGTAAAACCGCTGTAAAACCGATTGCGGGCGGAACGAAAAAACCCTAATGATCGCAAGCCGCTGGCGGGTGTAGCTCAATGGTAGAGCAGAAGCTTCCCAAGCTTACGACGGGGGTTCGATTCCCCTCACCCGCTCCAAATCCTTTCTCAATTTTCAAATTGACTTACATCGCGGCTGGCGGATACGTGCGCTGGGCAAGACAAACACGTCTTGCCATATCTGCCAACTAACGTGCAAAGAGGGCGCTCCAAACCAACTGGCCTAAACATACATTCTTGCACCCAATCGACAATGCCAGTTGAGGAGATTCCATGAGGGCCTGCAGTGTAAGCCTTTTCGCGCCGCTACTAACGCTGGAAACCGCACGAACCGATCTAGTCACAGCGTAGAGCATCAGCGCATATCTGCCGTTCCCGATGAAACGGTAACCTTGGTGGCATAAACCCCATAAAGAGTACGATGGTATTCACCATCTTTGTATGTGCTTGCTCAACGCCTCGCCCTTAAATACGATTTTAATGACTTTGTATGGGGGGAGAATATTTATGAGGCCTTTTTTGATTGGGCTTGTTGCGCTCGCACTTTCTGCTTGCGCGCAACGCCCTACCGCAGAACAAATTCAAAATGCTGATTACGGGACCTACCCCGGCGATCACGAGAAAATCGTGAAAGATTATTTGGAGCGTCTACTAAAAGATCCTGAATCAGCACGCTACCGATTTATTAAGGGGCCCATACGAGCATATTCCTCATATTTTGGACCCGTTCAGTACGGCTATGGAGTCTGCGCTGAAGTCAATGCGAAGAACAGCTATGGTGGCTACACTGGTTACAAATTGCATTTCTTCCTGATGCGCTATGGCACGGTCGTGCAGCACATTCATGAAACCAATGAACGTTATGATATAGGGGGCGAGCAGGCGCGTCAGCGTTGTGCCTCGATATGATTCGAGATATGACCAGAAGCCTAATAAGACCAGCTCATCGAATAACTTCTGTCTCGGATTTTGTAGAATACGTGATGCGCTGGAGACGCGACAACCGTAGCCCGGTAGCATTCCGCGGGGAACGCTTTAAAGACTGGCAAACGCAGCCCAAGGTATTCCGCCCAGAAGTCGGCCTATATGAGCACGAAAAGAACTCTCTTCGAGATTTGATTTCAGTACATCCACAGGAATTTCGTGATGATGAGACGATGTTTGATCGGCTTGTCCGCATGCAGCATTTTGAGCTACCGACCAGACTTCTAGACGTCACAACCAATCCGCTTGTGGCTCTTTACTTTGCCAGCGCTTCATACAAAAGCGATGGGAAATTACAGGATGGAAAAGTCCAAGCGCTTTTTCTGCCCGACGAACGCCAACGTTACTATGATAGTGATAGGGTGAGCTGCATGGCGAACCTTGCCAATCTCACGCTTCAGGAGAAGCGCGAAATCTCAAGAGCGTATAAACTGAATAAAAGAGAGTTTAATAAGCATCCTATCGTACAGCGACTACTTTGGTTTGTGCGCCTGGAGAAGCCTCATTTCGAACCAGCGATAGACCCAAAGCATCTTCAGCATCCAATATTTGTGAAGCCCAAGATGAGCAACAGGCGCATCATAGCGCAATCTGGTGCATTCTTAATTTATGGCGCGCGCCGTCTCCGCGCCCAAGAAGTTGATACTGATTTAAGACTTTCCCGCGCGATTGTTCCCGCTGAGAAAAAGGCAGAGATTCGAGATCAGCTTGAGCGACTGGGTATCCATGCTAGTTCTCTATTCCCAGAAATCGACAAAGCTGCTGCATTGATTGTCAAACGATATTCAAATGGTAATTTGTAGGCTTACCATTACTATTTGAGTTGTCTATCGAACCGCGCTTTCATCTTCTTGATAGCATTCCGCCCTACAATTTTGATACCCGCCCCCTCACGCCCCGCGCGCCCGCACATAGATCGCGCGCAGCGTGGTGGTGGCGCAGATGAACAGCCGGTTGCGCTTCGGGCCGCCGAAACACAGGTTGGCCACCACTTCATCCAGCAGGATTTTGCCCAGCAGCGCGCCGTCCGGCGCGTAGCAATGCACGCCGTCGCCGGCCGAGGCCCAGATGTTGCCCTCGGTGTCGAGGCGGAAACCGTCGAACAGCCCGGTGTCGCAGAGGATGAAATCCTCGCCCTTGCCCAGGCTGCGGCCGTCGGGCTTGAGCGGATAGCGGCGGATCTTCGGCTGGCAGTCGGGGAAATGCGTGCGGCCGGTATCGGCCACGAACAGCATCGATTCATCGGGCGAAAAGGCCAGGCCGTTGGGCTGTTTCATGTCGTCGACCACGCGGGTGACCGCGCCCGAGGCCGGGTCGATGCGGTAGACATGCCGGCCATCCTGCTCCATCGGCGCGGCGTCGCCCTCGTAATCGCTGTCGATGCCGTAGGAGGGATCGGTGAACCAGATCGAGCCGTCGGATTTCACCACCACGTCGTTGGGCGAGTTCAGGCGTTTGCCGCCGTAACTGTCGGCCAGGATGGTGCGGCTGCCGTCGATCTCGTAGCGGCTGACGCAGCGGCCACGATGCTCGCAGGCGATCATGCGGCCCATCTGGTCGACGGTGTGGCCGTTCTGGTTGCGGCAGGGCTGCTCGAAGACGGCGACGGCGCCGTTCGTTTCGTCCCAGCGCAGCAGGCGGTCGTTCGGGATATCCGACCAGACCAGGTAACGCCCGGCGGCGAAATAGGCCGGCCCCTCGGCCCAGCGGCCGCCGCTCCACAGCGTGTCGACCCGCGCATTGCCAAGGATCAGGCCGCGGAAACGCTCGTCGCGGATGTCGTAATGTCCTCCCGCCATGGCTCAATCCTTTTTGCTTTACGACAGCACACGCTGGTTCCGGCCATAGACCAGCAGCATGGCGATGATCACCCCGCCATAGATGATCTGGCGGCCGGCCTCGGGCATCTGCATGATAGACAAAACCGAATTGAGCAGCACGATCAGAATCACGCCGATCAGCGTGCCGACATAGCGCCCGCGCCCGCCGAGGATATGGGTGCCGCCCAGCACCACGGCGGCAATTGCCGGCAGCAGGTAGACATTGCCCATGCCCTGGTAGGCCTTGGCCGAATAGCCGGCCAGCAGGATGCCGGCGATGGCGGCGCAGACCCCCGATACCACGAAGGCGCCGAGGATCACCCAGCGCGTGCGGATGCCCGAGAGATAGGCCGCGGCCTCGCGCGAGCCGGTGGCATAGATCGCGCGGCCGAAGCCGGTGCGGCTGAGGATGACGACGATGGCCAGCGACACCGCCGCCCAGACGAAGATCGCCGCGGGAATGCCGAGCAGGCGTTCCTTGGCGAGGAACACCATCAATGGCGTGGCGGTATCCTGCGGCGCGAAGCCGCCGGTCTGCGCCACCATCAGGCCGCGCAGCACGGTATCGACGCCGAGCGTGAAGATCATCGACGGGATGCGCAGCCAGGCGACCCCGATGCCGTTCACCAGGCCGACCGCCACGCCGACGGCCAGCGCCGTGGGCACCGCCATATCCCCGCCGATGGCGGTGGCGGTCATGGCCGCCGCCGTCAGGGTCCAGGGGATCGAGAGGTCGATATGGCCGAGCAGGATCACCATCATGATGCCGGCCGCGCAGATCCCTAAGAAAGCGCCGATCTGCAACTGCTGCAACAGGTAGTTGGGCGACAGCAGCGGCGCGGTGCCGGTGGTGGACAGCGTGTAGCCGGTGCCGATCAGCAGGATCACCAGGATGAAGGCGAGCGCGATAATGATCGGTTTGTTGTCGGCCGAGACAAGTCTGCGCATGGCGTCACCTGAACAGATCGAGTTTGTTCTTCACCCGCAGGGTGCGGAAAGCGCCGAACGACACGGCGGTGAGCAGCACCACGCCCTCGATCAGCGGCTGCAGCAGGGGGTCGATGTCGAGGATGCGGAAATAGAACGAGATCACGCGCAGGATCAGCGCGCCGACCAGGCTGCCGATGGCGCCGCCGCTGCCGCCCAATAAGGACGTGCCGCCCAGCACCACGGCCGCGATGGAGTTCAGCGTGTAAGCGCCGGCCTGCTGGAGGTCGGCATTGCCCGAGGAGGTCTGGATGGCGAGATAAAGCCCGCCGCAGGCCGCCAGGAATCCCCCTAAGGTGAAGGCCGCGATCTTGGCGCGGTTGATGGGCAGGCCCGACATGTAGGCCGAGCCCTCGGCCGAGCCGATGGCATAGACACTGCGTCCGGTAACCGAACGGCGGAAGGGGATCCAGACCAGGGCCGCCACCACGATGACCAGGATGACGGGCACCGGGATATCGGCGAAGGGCGAAAGCCACCAGGCCTGGCCGTCATCGGCGATGCCATAGGTTTCGGCGAAATCGGCCACCGCATTGGTCAGCGCCCAGCTCAGGTCCTCGTCCACGTTGCCGCCCGGCTTCGGCCGCACCAGCAGGGCGAGGCCGATGGCAATCGCGCCGGTCGCCAGCGTGGCGATGATCGGCTGGATCCGGCCGTAGACCACGATGATGCCATTCATCAGCCCAAACGCCGTGCCGGACAGCAAAGTCACCACCACGCCCAGCAGGATCTGCGCCGGCGAACCGTTCAGCAGCTCGGAGGCGATGCAGTTGGTCAGCGTCATCACCGCACCGACCGAGAGGTCGAGCCCGCCGAGCAGAACGGGCAGGGTCTGCGCCATGGCGACAAAAACGATGGCGACGG
Source organism: Ferrovibrio sp. (assembly GCA_046294345.1). Taxonomy (GTDB): domain Bacteria; phylum Pseudomonadota; class Alphaproteobacteria; order Ferrovibrionales; family Ferrovibrionaceae; genus Ferrovibrio. Next base: position 75,323 of record JBKBJT010000013.1, on the reverse strand, counting down.
CCTCGTTTGAATTCTGGATCGCCACGGCCGAGGAAAAGCCGCGCGGATGCAGGATGTTGTAGACGAGATACAACACGGCCAGCAGCAGGATGGCGGCGGCGAAACCCAGATTCTGCTGCAGCCAGCGCGTCAGGGACCTGGCCAGCATCAGGCGGCCCGCGGGTCGATGTTGAGCGAGGCGGCGACCAGGTTTTCCTCGGTGATGCCGTCGCCGGATTGTTCGCTGACCACCCGGCCGCCATACAGCACCGCGACGCGGTCGCAGCAGCCGATCAGTTCGGCATAATCCGAGGAATAGAACAGGATGGCCTTGCCGGCATCGGCCAGGTCTCGCATCAGCCGGTAGATTTCCTGCTTGGTGCCGACATCGATGCCGCGGGTGGGGTCGTTCAGCAGGATGATGTCGGGATCGATCATCAGCCATTTGGCGATCACCACCTTCTGCTGGTTGCCGCCCGAAAGCGTCATCACGGCATCCTGGGGCGAGCCGACCTTGATCTGCAGCTTGGCGATGCCGTCCGCCACGGCCTGGCGGGCGCGCTGCGGATCGATGAAGGGGCCGCGCGATATCCGGGCCTGGCAGGCGGCCAGCAGGTTGTCGGCGATCGACATGCCCAGCATCAGGCCTTCGGTCTTGCGGTCTTCCGGCACCAGGGCCATGCGGGTGGACCCCGATTTCGCCGCCGCCGGCGAGGCAGGGCCGCCGCGCCGCCCGGCAATCGTGATCTCGCCCTCGACCTGCTCCAGCACGCCGAACAGCGCGAGCAGCAGTTCCTTCTGCCCCTGCCCGTCGAGGCCGCCGAGGCCAACGATCTCGCCGCGGCCGACGCAAAGGTCGATGCCGTTCAGCCGGTCTTCCCAGGTCAGGCCGCTCACCTTCAGCAGAGGTTCGTCCTTCTGCGTGTCCGGCCGCGTGGGCGGCCGGGGCGGGAACTGCGCCTCGACATCGCGCCCGATCATCAGCTTCACGATCTCGCGGCCGTTCTTTTCACCTTTGGCAAATGTCTCGATATGCCGGCCGTTGCGGAAGACCGACAGGGTGTCGCACAGCGCATCCACCTCGTGCATGCGGTGCGAGATGAACAGGCTGGCCACGCCCCTGGATTTGAGGTCGGCGAGCAGGTCATAGACCGTCTGCACGTCGCGGGCGGTGAGCGCCGAGGTGGCCTCGTCCAGGATCAGCACCTTCGGGTCGCGGCCGAGCGCCTTGGCGATCTCGATCATCTGGCGGCGCGACAGCGACAGCTCGCGCACCAGGGCATTCGGATCGACATCCTCGCAACGCACCCGGGCGAGCAGCTGTTCCGCGCGCGCCTTCTGGGCGCGGCGGTCGATCAGGCCCAGGCGGCGCGGCGGGTCCGATATCGACAGGTTGTCGGCGACCGTCAGGTCGGGGATCAGCGAGAGTTCCTGGAACATGCAGACGATGCCGGCCTCGCCGGCGACGCGCGGTGAGGCGAAGGCAACCGGCCTGCCTTCAAGGCGGATTTCGCCGGCATCGGGCTGCAGCACGCCGGACATGATCTTGATGAGCGTGGACTTGCCGGCACCGTTTTCGCCGAGGATGCCGTGGATAGAGCCGGCCGCACAGGCGAAATCGACAGCCTCCAAAGCCCGGATGCCCGAGAAATGCTTCGATATGCCGCGATATTCGATGATGGCGTCGGTCATGCCTGTGCTGCATCCGGCCAAAGCCGGCCGCCCTTGCATAGGAGGAGGACAGTTCCTGAAAGGCAGGGCCCCGGGTGCTGGCGCCGGGGCCCTGTTCGATCGGGGATGGCGGTTATTTCACGTCCGCTTCGGTCTTCGACATGATCGCCGGGCCGGAGATGTTCACGCCGCAGGGCGGGAATTCGTTGACCGTGAAGAAGTTGTCCGGAAGGCTGGTCCAGAAGTTCACGCCGTCCTTCAGCTGCGTGTAGTCGGCCACCGGCAATGGCACCGAGATGAGCTGCGGCATGGCCTTGCCTTCCAGCGCGGTGACGGCCGCCTTCATGGCAATCGCGACCAGGCCGGGCGACTGGCCGATCGAGATGCCCTTCAGGCCCTCGCCCGCATGCTTGGCGACAAGCTTGCGGAAGCCGTTTTCGGACTCGCCGGCAATCGGCACCATCGGGTGCTTGGCATCCAGCATCGCCCGGACAACGCCGGTGGTGCCGCCCTGCGCCGCGATGGCATCGAACCTGCCATGCACGGCGATGGCATCGGCGGTCACCTTCTGCGCGGTGCCGTCATCCCAGTTGCCCACCACCTGGACGACTTCCCACTTGCCGCCCGATGCCTCGAGCGCCTTGTGGATGCCGACCGAACGGTCGCGGTCGACCGAATTGCCGGGCAGGCCGCGCACCTCCAGGATCTTGCCCGAGGTCTTGCCCGCCGCCTTCAGTTCCTTGAGCAGGAATTCGGCCCAGGTCTTGCCCATGGCCAGCTGGTCCTCGTTCACCTGCATGACCTTGTCGGTGTCGAGCACATTGTCGAACGGCACCAGCACCACGTTGTTGCGGTCGGCCAGGCGGATGACGCGGTCGAAACCGTCCGGCGACACCGCGATGGTGACGATGGCGTCATAACCCTGGTTGATGAAATCCTCGATGGCGCCCAGCTGCGCCGGCGCGTCGGTTCCGGTGGACACGACCTTGAACTCCTTGATCTTGCCCTTCATCGACGGATCTTCGGCGAAGGCCTTGGCCGTCTTGATCATCTGGATGCGCCAGGTGTTGCCGACGAAGCCGTTGACCACGGCGATGCGGTAGGGGCCCGGACGGGCGGCCCACTGGAAGTATTTGGTGCTGTCGGACCATGGCTTGAAACAGGCCGGATCGGCGCCGGGGCCCGAAACGACCTTGGGGCCGGCATAGGCCAGTTGCGCCGACAACGCCGCCGCCATCACGACGGCCGAAAATGCGAGAACTGATTTCATGGTGGTTCCTCCCTCTGTTTAAAGCATCCGTTCGGAATTCTTCGGACTGCGGTCCACGTCTCCGTTATTTCGGATCTGCCTTCATGCCTAGTTCCTGGTCAGGCCGTCGCCTCCATCTCTTCGCTGAAATTCCTGAAGCCGATCATCAGGTGGCTCCGCAGGCGATACTGGAATGCCAGGCGGTCGTGCGCGGCCAGCGCGTCGATCACACCGGCATGCTCGGAATAGGTTTCGGTCTTGTACGACCGGCGGGTCTTGCCTTTCTGCATGATCCGCAGGACGACCGGCTTCATCACCTTGTAGACATCCATGATGGCGTCGTTGCCGAGGATCGAGATCAACCGGGTGTGGAAATCGTAGTCGACCTCGGAGGCTTCCTGGATGTCGCTGATTTCGGCCAGCCGGTTGTTGATCGCGTAGAGGTCATCGATATCCCGGTCGGTCAGCCGGTCGAGCAGCCGGTCCGCCGAGCCGACCTCGAGAAGGTCGCGGAAGGCCTGCACGTCGCTGAAGGTCTTGCGCGAGACCTCCATGGTGTTGAAGGAAAACAGTTCGAACGCGCGCGACATGCGGTTGTCGGTGATGGTCGCGCCCACCTTGGGCCGCACATCCACCAGGCCATAAGCCTTCACGATGCGCATCGCCTCGCGCACCGTGTTCCGGCTGGCATTGAACTGGATGCAGAGCTCGCGCTCCGTCGGCAGGCTGTCGCCGACCTTCAACCCGGCATCGGCGATCAGCGCGCGAATCTGCTCGACGACCGCATCGACGGCCGAGCCGCCGGACGATCCCCCGGGCGATCCGGTTTTCAGTGCTCTGCCTTTCTGGGCCGATACGTGCGTTTTCGGTTTCACCGCGACCCCTGTGTGATCGGTATTCCCTGCTGGGACAGCTTGAGCCGCCATCCCTATTTGTTGGACCAGAATCCCTAGTGACCCCTTGGCGGCCTGTCAACTCCGTCTTTTCCGGTCCGGTCCGGAAACCGGGAAATGGAGCTTTAATGCTTATAAAACAACAACAGATTGCAGAACTCGGGGCTTTCCAGGCACCAGGCATGAATTGACCCTCGTTATGAACATCCGTTATTTGTAGGACCAAATACGGTCGAGCTGGTGGACTGCCGGCGAACAGAAGGGGTGGAAACAGATGGCGTTCTTTCTGGGACAGGCGGAAAACGACGGCGTGTTCATCGGCCGGATCTGGTCGCCTGAAGCCGCGGGCCCCTCTGTGGTGACGATCCGCGACGGCATGGTGGTGGACATCACCTCGCGCGCGGCACCAGTCGTGGCCGATATCTGCGACATGGACGATCCGGCCGGCTTCGTGCGCGCGGCCGCCGGGCGCAGTATCGGCCTGGCCGAGCAGATCGCGGCCAATCGACCCGGCGACGCCACCAAGCCGCATTTCCTGGCCCCCTGCGACCTGCAGCCGATCAAGGCCTGTGGCGTGACCTTCGCCTCCTCGATGGTCGAACGCGTGATCGAGGAGAAGGCGGCCGGCGATCCGAAACGGGCGGAGGCAATCCGGAAAAAGGTCGGCGACGCGATCGGCGGTTCGCTGCGCAACATCAAGGCCGGCTCGGAAGCGGCGGCCGGCGTCAAGCAGGCCCTGATCGCCGAAGGCATGTGGAGCCAGTATCTGGAGGTCGGCATCGGCCCGGATGCGGAAGTCTTTTCCAAGGCGCAGATGCTGTCGGCCATGGGGCCGGGCGCGGATGTCGGCCTGCATCCCATCTCGAAATGGAACAACCCGGAACCGGAAATCGTGCTGGCGGTATCCTCCCGTGGCCGGATCGTCGGCGCGGCACTGGGCAACGACGTCAACCTGCGCGATGTGGAGGGGCGCTCGGCGCTGCTGCTCTCGAAGGCGAAGGACAACAACGCCAGCTGTGCGATCGGGCCGATGATCCGCCTGTTCGACGGCCGTTTCACGCTGGACCATGTGCGGCAGGCCGAACTGGACATGACCGTGACCGGGAAGGACGGCTTCGTGCTGAAGGGCCGCTCCTCGATGAAGCAGATCAGCCGCGATCCGGAAGACCTGGTGCGGCAGACGCTCGGCCGCCATCACCAGTATCCGGATGGCATCATGCTGTTCCTCGGCACGCTGTTCGCGCCGACCGAGGACCGCGACATGCCCGGCGAAGGCTTCACCCACAAGATCGGCGATGTGGTGCGGATTGCCTCGCCCGGCCTCGGTTATCTGGAGAATACGGTGCGGCTGTCCACCGAATGCGCCGAATGGACCTTCGGCGCGCGGGCCCTGATGCGGAACCTGGCGGCGCGCGGCCTCATCTGAGGCCGGGCCGGCCCTGCAGGACTACGCCGCTCCGGTCAACCAGGCTTCTTCGCCGGCATGGAACGCGTCCAGCTGTTCCGGGCGGTCATCGCCGAGCAGATCGGGATTCACCGTCACGCCGCGACTCTGCTGCATGTAGGCCAAGAACCGGTAGGACGGGCGCAGGGCGGCCAGCACCGCCCAGTCAACCGGCAGGGTTTCGGCCGCATTGACGGTGCGCATGATGTCGCGCTCGAACAGCACCTCGAAGGACAGCAGCTTCCAGGCGCCGTTCTCGCGCACCGCGCGCGAGAAGAAGCGGCAGAAGACATGGAAATCCACCTCGACGCCGTTCAGCCGGGCGCGGTTGAAGATCATCGCCGGACTCTCGACGGTGGCCCTGTCGTCGGCGATCCGGGCATAAGCGGGAAATACCCAGTGCTTGCTGGTGGTGCCCGCCGACTTCATCCACGTGCGGGTGGCTTCCACATACGCCTCGCCGCCACGGCCGTCATACCAGCTGGTCCGCACATAGGCGTCGTCGTGGAAACAGGCCCGCATCACGTCGAAGCGGCGCTGGTCGCGGGCGAAGCGTTCGCGCCGGACGAGGTCGAAAACCTCCTCGCGGTCCAGCATGGCCTGCAGGCGGCGGTCGGCATCGGGCTGCATCGGCCTCTCCCTTCAGGCCGGGCTGGCCAGCTTGTGGAACTGGCGGCGGTTCTGGATATAGGCGGCCAGAACCACCGGGGCCATGATCGCAAGCCCGAGGCCGAGAAGCTGCCAGTCGTTCATGCCGGGCACGGCCTCGCCGGGCAGCGCGATCAGCAGGGCACCGACCAGGATGGGCAGCCGCAGCATCCAGCCGACCGGACCATTCCCGAAAATGGGGCCGATCCCGATGATGTAACCCTGGATGCCGCTGGCGAAGATCCAGACCCCGAAGACGGCCAGCGCGGTCGAGATGAGGATGTTGTCCCAGGTTCCATTCATGATGAGGGCGGGGTCGAAGACGAAGAAGAACGGAATGAAGTAGATGATGCTTCCGATCCGCATCGCCTCGAAGCCGGTGCGCATGGGCGGCGTCTTGGCAATCGAGGCGGCCGCAAAGGCACCCAGCGCCACCGGCGGGGTGATGAAGGACAGCATGCCCCAGTAGAAGATGTAGAGATGCACCGCAAGCGGGTCGAGCCCGACCTGGATTAGCGCCGGGGCCAGCATCACCGCGAGGAAGATGTAGCAGGCGGTCGCCGTCATGCCGGTGCCGAGGATCAGGCTGGTGATCGCCCCCATGATCAGCAGCAGGTAGGGCGAGCCGCCGGCAATACTCAGCAGGTCGTTGACCAGCGTGCCGGCCAGACCGGTCATCGACAGGCCGCCGACGATCATGCCGACCGCGGCAAGGGTGGCAGCAAGGGTGGCGAACAGGCGCGCCAGGCTGTCGATGAAGGCGATCAGTTCCTTTTTGCCCCAGCGGTCGGTCTTGGACACGATCTGGTTGATGACCAGCAGGACGACCGTCGCGTAAAAGGGCGCATACTGCTCCTGCTGCATGACGAGCAGCATGACAGTGAGGAATATGAAGGCGAAGACATGGTGCCAGCCTTCCTTCAGCGTCGTTTTCAGATCGGGTAGCTCTTCCTGCGTCAGGCCGCGCAGGCCTTCGCGGGCGGCGCGGGCATCGATCTGCACGAACAACCCGAAGAAGTAAAGGAAGGCCGGGATCGCGGCGGCGATGGCGATCGTGGCGTAAGGCACCTGGAGGAAATCCGCCATCACGAAGGCGGCCGCACCCATCACCGGCGGCATCAGCACGCCGCCCGTCGAAGCGCAGGTTTCGATTCCGGCGGCGACGGTGCCCTTCATGCCGACCTTGCGCATGGCGGGGATCGTCATCACGCCGGTGGTCAGCACATTGGTGACCACGCTGCCGCTCAGGGACCCCATCAGGCCGCTTGAGAGGATCGCGACCTTGGCCGGCCCGCCCCGGACACGACCGAGCAGGGCGAAGGCGAGGTTGATGAAGAAGCGGCCGGCCCCGGTATGCTCCAGCGCCGCGCCGAACACCACGAAACCGAACACGAGATTGGCAAAGGCCTTGAGCGGGATGCCGAGGATACTCTCCAGGCTCATGGCGTGATAGGCGGCAACATACTCGAAAGGAGAAGCAAAGGCGGAGATCGGGCCCGGCAGCATGTCGGCGAACAGCGGATAGAACGAGAAGAATAGCACGACCAGGCTGAGGACCAGGCCGCCGGCACGACGACCCGCATCGAGCATGACCGCCCACAGGATGGCGCCGATGACGACCGCGATCATCGGCGGCGACATTTCCCAACCCGAGAGCACGATGTCATAGGCGTGGAGAATGAAATATCCCAGGGCAAGGAAGCTGATGACCGCCAGCGTCCAGTCGATGATGCCCGGTCCCTGCCCCGCCTTCAGCTTGCCGGCGGGAAAGAGCAGGAACACGAGCGGGATGCAGAGGGCCAAAACAGCGTAGAGATACTGGTTCTCGAGGATCGAGACATGGAATACCGACCCGATGTTGAAGGTCTGGTTGATCCCGAGCAACAGCATGGCCACCGTGAAGGCGCGGACGACCAGCACTGTCTTGCCGCCAACTTCGCGGGCGGGGGCGGCCTCGCCGTCATAGAAGTTGTTTTCGATTGTGGACATCTGCATCTGACCTGAAAGAGTAGGGATATCTTACTTGAAATACGCCGGGAACCCAGCCGCTTCGAGAGCCTCGGCGCGCACCTTCAGCCACGCCGCGGTGAAGTCGTCGCCTTTCACGGTCGCCATCTTCTTCCAGGCTTCCTGCAGGACCTTGCCGCGGGCCACGAGTTGGTCGTTATGCTTCTGCTTGGCGGCATCCCAGGTGCCAACCTCCTTGTAATACTTGATCGCACCCTCGTTGTACGGCACGACCCAGTTATAGGCCTGCGACTTGGCCGCCCAGCCGGAGGTGCCGGACTGGGCCTTGCTGTAGACCGGCGCCTGCAGGTCGATAGCCTTGGTCACGTTGTAGACCAGGTCGGGCGCGGCCGTGTAGGTGATCAGCACGGGATAGGGAACGCCGGCGCATTCCAGCGGATCGTCCTTCTTGATGTTGACGCCGACAGTGGCGGCGCGCTGCGAGAAATGCGGATTCACGCCCTGCAGCCGCTTCCAGCCTTCGGCATCGGAGAACGGCATCTCGAGCCATTTCAGGCCCTGCGGCGAGGCGGCCGCCTGCTCGAGCAGGCCGCTGCCGCTGGTCACGGCGGTCATGGCATCGATCTGGCCGTTGGTGAAGGCCTGCCAGGCGCCGCCATAACTCGGCTGTTCGACCAGCTGGACGTCGTCCTTGGTCAGGCCGCCGAAGGCGAGGAAGGCGCGGACATTGGATTGCAGCGACGGCGAGCTGACCACCCAGCCGATGCGCTTGCCCTTCAGGTCCTTGATGGTCTTGATGCTGCCGTTGCTCGGCACGCCCATGGCCACGCCATTGTCGGCGCCGGCCAGCACAACGCCGGTCAGGGCCTGCGGACCCCAGTCCGGGCTGGCATAGCCGAGCACGCCTTCGAAGGCATAGAACGCATCGCTGCCCGCAAGGGCGAAGGGCACGCGGCCGGTGCGGGCCGGGGCAATGCGCGACAGGTCGGTGCTGGCGGGCAGCACACGCAGCGAAATGCCATAGGCATCCTCCAGCGCCTTGCCGACCGCGATGGATTGGTTATAGCCAAGGCTGCCCGTGTCGAAGCTGGTCCAGACGAGTGTCTTGGGCAGACTGACATCGGCGGCCATGGCCAGGCCCGAAGACAGACATGCCGCGGCAAATGCCATACCGGCTAGCTTTTTCATTGCACTTCCTCCCTGAAGCGTTATTGGCATCGATACTCTAGGCCACCGCAGCGGCCGTCAATTTGCATGCCGGCGCGTTCCGCCTGGCGAAATCCCCCGCGAGTCAGCCTGCCGCGACTGTCAGCTCGCGGCGGCGGCCGGCACGGCCAGTTGCGGCTCCGGCAGCCCCATCAACCGGCAGGCATTGCTGCCGATCATCTTGCGGATCTCCGCCTCGTTGTAGCCAAGCCCCAGACACAACCTGATAACCGCGCGGAAACCTGCGACCGGATGCGGGTTCTTGGCCTGGCCGAGATCCGAACCCAGGATCGTGCGCTCGACGCCGGCCGCGGTGATCAGTTCCTTGAGCTGCGCGCCGGTGAATTTCTTGTTGTAGGTCTCGTTGATGAACATGCAGAAGGAATGTTCGATATAGGCCCCCATATCGGAGAGTTCCTTGATGTCGCGCAGGTTGGCGTCCACCACGAAGGTGGGATGATTGACCAGCAGACGCTTCACGCCGCGCTTCTTGGCCTCGTCGAACAACGGCCAGATCTCGCTGATATGCAGATGGCCGGCCGACAGCACACAATCCGCCTCGGCGATCAGGTCGAGGATCGGCTTGACCTCCTCCTTCAGGTCGCCCCTGTCGGTGACGACCGAGAGGCCGGTCGGCGTGAGCATCCTCTCCTTGGTCGGCAGGATGACATGGCGGTGCCCGTGGCGGAGATGGTTCGCGGCGCTGAAGGTCGGCATCCACACGATATGCCCGCCGAGCTTCAGCATATGGTCGACCGCATAGGGGTTCAGTCCACCCACGGTATTGTTGAGTGCCACGCCGGTCAGCAGGTTCAGCCGCAGGTCGGGCATGGTCTCTTCGATATACTTCGCCACCGGCGTCACGGAATAGTAATGGTCCTTGAACAGCACCGCGTGCATGCCCGCATCCTGGGCTTCAAGGATGGCCTGCAGGTGGTTGAGCGAACGCGGCATCACCGACGGGCCGCTGTGGCAATGCAGGTCCACGGCACCGCGCAGCATGTCGTCGATGACCGATTCAGGCACGTCGGCATAGGTCTCGACGGTCTTGGAAAAGGTCAGAATGGGATCGCCGCTCATCGTCATGTCTCCTGATGTTTAATGTATTAGGTGCGCCCTAGCCCCGGCTGACGGCGCCTTTGCGCGGGCCTGGCTGTCCGGCCTGTGACTGTGCGGCCTGGGGTGTCATGCCGATGATCTCGCCCAGGGTGGAGTAGTTCGGGCCGCCGAGCCGCGCGACCGGGCGCAGCCGGCCGGAATCGACCTTGTTACCCACCGCGAGGTCTTCGCGGATATGGAAAAGATGGATTTCGCCGACGAAGAACTGGTTGTTGCCGAAATCGACCACCTTGTGCAGCCGGCATTCCATGGCGACCGGCGCGCGTGTCACGCGCAGCGGCGCCACCAGTTTGCTGGGCGCGAGTTCAAGCCCGAGCTGTTCGGCTTCGCTGACTTCGGGCGGAAACTCCGCGCCGGATCGATGCAGGGGCTCGAGCAGGGTTTCATCACCGATATGAACCACGAATTCCTGGGTCTCATGGATGTTGCGCGCCGTATCCTTGAAACCATCAGTTCGGCGGCCGATGCTGACCCCCAGCATGGGCGGCGTATGCGAGACGAAGGTGAAGCAGCTGAACGGTGCCAGGTTCGAGATGCCGGCCGCCGAGCTGGTGCTGATCCAGGCAATCGGCCGCGGCACGACGATGCCGCACAGCAGCTTGTAGGCGGCATCACCCTGGAGGTCGGCGGGGCGGATTTCCAGCATCGGATCAGCCGAGCAGGTCGCGCATCTCGGCCAGGCCCTTCATCGCCGCCTGGCGCAGGAAGCCCTGGTCCGAGTTGAAGATGAATGCGGTCGCCCCCTGCCCCTGCAGCCATTCCGCATCGGGCCGCCCGCCGACATAGACACTGACGGGCTTGTTGGCCCGGCGCGCCGCCGCGACGATCTTTTCCACCGCCTGCCGCACCGCCGGCGGATTGGGCGTTTCGTCGCCGAAGGCCGCCGTCAGGTCGCCGCGTCCGATGAACAGGGAATCGATCCCGTCGACGGCGGCGATGGCGTCGATCTCGTCAAGCGCTTCCGGGTCCTCGATCTGCGCGATCACCGTCACCGCGTCGTCGGAGGCGCGGATATGCTGCCACATCGGCACCGCCGTATAGCCGCCGGCCCGCGTGCTGGTGGCAAAACCGCGCCGGCCCTTGTAGCGGCACATCGCCGCCACCTCGCGCGCATAGGCGGCACTCGCCACATGCGGGATCAGCATGCCGGTGGCGCCGCAATCCAGCACAGACAGGATCGTGTCCGGCCCCGATACGCGCACCAGCGCCGGGATGTTGCAGCCGCGCGCCGCCATCAGGGCGATGTCGGTCGTGGTGCGGTCAAACGGCGCATGCTCCTGGTCGATCACCACGAAATCGTAGCCGATGCCGGCCACGATCTCGGTGCCGTGGCCGGTCGGGGTCTTGAGGAAGGTGCCGACCAGCCTGTCGCCGGCCAGCAGGCGCTGCCGGAAAGAACGCGTCTCGGCCATCCTCAATCCTCGGGCATCGGATAATCGGCCGCGTTCAGCACCCAGCCCGGTTTCAGCGAGAAATCCATGCGCGGCGGACAGAACAGGTCGACCAGCTGGTTCAGGCCCTTGCCGACGGCTTCGGTGGTGTGCACCGATGGCGGCGGGATGACGGCAATCGACGGGCTGCCGCACAGCTCGTGCTGGTCCTCGCGCCAGATATGCTTGTTCGGCGTCCACGGCCAGCGGATGTGATGGACGAAATCGCCCTCCAGCGCGAGCGAGCCCTGCTCGAAATCGTCGTGATGGTGCGGCGACAGCGTGGTCGGGTCGCGGGGGCCCTGACGGGGATCGATATAGTTGATCATCAGCGTGGTGCAGCGCCAGATGCGCCCGAAGCGGCCTTTCTCGGGCGGTACGTCGAGCGAATAGACGCGCAGCCGGAAGCCGTCCTTCGGCGTCGGCCACGGTTTGGCCAGGGCCACCGCCGGCTTGGGCTCGCGGTAGGACGCGGCGTTGATGCATTTCTTCGCCAGGTCGGCCGATTGCGTGGTGAACATGCGCACGATGCGGCCGGGCTTGAGCACCTTCACGCTCGATTTGCCCGGCGGAATGAAGGCCAGCGAATTGCCCTTCACCACCTGCGTGCCCTGCATGGTGGTGATCTCCACCTCCAGGCCCGGATCATGCAGGATGATCGCGTATTCATCGGGCTGGGCTTCGCGCGCCAGCACCGCGCCCGCGGCCGGATCGGTGATGGCGATCAGGAAATTCTGGCCGCGCGCATACCAGGTTTTGCCATCGGGGCCGCTGTCCTGCGGCGGTTCGTCATAGAACCGCACATACTCGCAGTCGCCATAGGCCGTGACGGGAGCGGCAGGGCTGCCGGCAGGCCTGGGAGCCAGGCTCGCACGCGGATCGTTGGGATTGTACATGGCGCGCCTCCCTCGCCGTTATCCATGGGTTGGACCGGATCATAGGCAGGCAGGATGCGGCGTGGCGAAGTTTCCGGCAGCGTTTCGCGATACGAAACAGCGGCCCGGCGATCAGCCCCCCCCGAATCAGCCTCCGAGGCTGTCGATGCTGCGCGCGATGTTTTCCGCGGCCGAGCGCAGGTGCGGCACATACAGCTCGACCGCCTTGCTACGTTTCATGGCGGAGGTGAAATAGGTCAGCCCCAGGGTCGCCAGCACGCGGTCGCCATCCATCACCGGCACCGCCAGGGTGGAGGAGGATTTCGGCTCCACATTCGGGTCGCGTTCGGCATAGCCCTGGCTGCGCATGGACTGCAGGTTGCGCAGCAGCGCGGGCGGCCGGCGCGCCGGCGCGTTTTCCGGATCCTTCGACGCGGCCAGGATCTGCAGCAGGATGTTGCGTTCGGCGGTGGGGCAGAAGGCGAGATAGGCCCGGCCGAGCGCGCGCGATACCAGGCTCAGCCGCCGGCCCACCGTGCCCTGGAATGGCGAGATGGGACTGTCGGGGATGGTGCTGAACCGCACGGTGACCGCGTCCTCGTCGAGCACCGCGATGGCCACCGGCCACTTGAAGCGCTGCGTGAGGTCGATCGCCCAGGCCCGGCCCGCCTCCACCACCAGCGGATCGCCATGGAAACCGCAGCTCAGCGCGCGGACCAGAGAGGTGACGGAATAGCCGCCCTGCCGCTGGTCGTTGGCGACATAGCCGCGCGCGGTCAGGGTCTTGAGCAGGCGCACGATGGTCGGCTTGGGCAGGCCGGTCGTCTCATGCAGCTGCTTGATCGAAGCGACCTTCTGGCGGTTCAGCGCCTCCAGCAGGTCGAGCGCGCGCGCGACCGACTGGACGTGAGCGTCTTTGTCCAGCACTGGGGCCGGCATGGCGTTTCCTCGATGCTTCTTGTTTCGCACTGTGGAACGCCGGTCAGGGAAATGCAAGCGGGCGATGGCGGGGCGCCGGTTCAGCCGAGGATGGCCTTCACCTCGAGATACTCCTCGAAGCCGAACACGCCGAATTCGCGTCCGTTGCCCGACTGCTTGTAGCCACCGAAGGGCAGGCTGCGGTCGAACGGCGCGCCGTTGAGATAGACGCGGCCGGCCCGGATGCGGTTGGCGACGGCGCGCGCATGGTCGCGGTTCCGCGACTGCACGAAGCCCGCCAGCCCGAACGGCGTGTCGTTGGCGATCTCCACCGCCTCGTCCTCGGTGTCGTAGCTGATGATCGACAGCACGGGGCCGAAGATTTCCTCGCGGGCGATGCGCATCTGCGGCGTGACGTCGCCGAAGACGGTCGGGCGGACGAAATAGCCGCGATTCAGGCCGGCCGGCCGGCCCGTGCCGCCCGCCACCAGGGTCGCGCCCTCGTCGATGCCCGACTGGATCAGGTCCTGCACCTTGTCGAACTGGGCCGGGCTCACCAGCGGCCCCATGGTGGTGGCCGGATCGAGCGGGTCGCCCAGGCGGACGCTGTCGACCGCCTGGCGTGCCGCCGCGAAGGCCGCATCGCGCTGCGCACGCGGGATCAGCATGCGGGTGGGCGACTGGCAGTTCTGGCCACCGTTTGTATAGCAGGCATGGACGCCCTGTATCACCGCTGCCTTCAGATCGGCATCGGGCAGGATGATGTTGGCCGACTTGCCGCCCAGTTCCTGCGCCACGCGCTTGACCGTGTCGGCGGCCAGCTTGGCCACCCGGATGCCGGCCGCCGTCGAGCCGGTGAACGACACCATGTCGATCTCCGGATGGGCGGCGATGGCCTCGCCCACCGTGGGGCCGTCGCCATTCACCAGATTGAAGACGCCCGCCGGCAGGCCGGCATCATGCAGGATTTCGGCGACCAGCATGGCGCTGATCGGCGCGATCTCGCTGGGCTTCAGCACCACGGTGCAACCCGTGGCCAGTGCCGGCGCGACCTTGGAGGCCACCTGGTTCAGCGGCCAGTTCCACGGCGTGATCAGGCCGCAGACGCCGATCGGTTCGCGGCGGATGATGCCGGGGCCCATCGGTTCCTCGAACCGGTATCGCGCCAGCACACGCGCGGCTTCCTCGAAATGAAACAGGGCGACGGTGGCCTGGCGCTCGGTCGCAAAGGTGATCGGCGCACCCATCTCCAGGGTCATCGTGCGCGCCAGTTCCGGCAGGCGCGCCTTGAAGCCCGCGATGATCTTCTGAAGCCAGGACAGCCGCTCTTCGACGCTGGTGTCGGAATAGGTGGCGAAGGCACGACGTGCGGCCTGCACGGCCCGGTCGACATCCTGTTTCGACCCCAGGCTGATCCGGGCGAAAGTTTCCTCGGTCGCCGGGTTCATCACGCCCAGGGTTGACGGCGCGGCCGGATCCACCCAGGCGCCGTCGATGTAGAATTTCAGTTTCTCGATCATGCCCTATGCTTCCTTCAGAGATGCCGGCCTTCGTCCACCGGCACGACAATGCCCGTCGAACTGGTCAGATTGACGATGCAGGCCACCGCGGCCCTGGCCACATCGTCCGGGGTGGTGACATGGGCCAGCGGCAGCCGTTCGGCGGTTTTATCCAGCTGCTCGCGGGTGCGTCCGGGCACGAAATCGGTATCCACGCCGGCCGGCGAGACGGAGAAGACGCGGATCTTCGGGGCCAGCACCTTGGCCAGCGCAATGGTCAGCGCGTCGACACCCGCCTTGGCCGCCAGATAGGCCAGGCTGCTGCCCAGGCCGGTGCGCGCGGCGATGGAGGAAATGTTCACGATGGCCGCCTGATCGCCACGTTCCAGCAGGGGCCGGAAGGCGCGGATCATGGCGAAGGGGCCGCGCAGGTTGAGCGCGACGGTGCGGTCGAAGATCTCGTCTGTCAGCCTGTCGAGATCGCTGGCGGGCACCGGCGTGGTGGCGCCGCCGCAATTGACCAGCGCATCGAGCCGGCCAAAGCGGGCCTGCACGGCCTGCACCGCTTCGGCAATGGAGGCCGGATCGTCGATGGCGATGCGCATGGCGACATGCCCCGCACCCTGCAGCCCCCCGACAACCTCTTCCGCCTTTTCGCGGCGGCTGTTGTAGCCGACCACGACGGCCGAGCCCATGGCGGCCAGACGCGCCGCGATGGCCTTGCCGATGCCGCTGCTGGCGCCGGTGACGAGCGCAACTTTCGGGACTGGCAGAACAGGAATTTCGATACTGGTCATCTATAACCTCTTAAAAATTCACGCCCGGCAGGCGGGGGCGGCGTCACAGCGACAGCATTTCGCGGGCCTGACGCGCGGTGGCGATTTCCCCGCCAAGCGATTCGACGATGCCGCGCGCTTTGCTGACCATGGCGGCATTGGAGTCGGCCAGCACGCCTTTCTCGAGATAGACGGCATCTTCCATCCCGACGCGGACATGGCCGCCGGCCAGGTAGGACTGCGCCACCATCGGAAAGGACATCCTGCCGGTGCCGAAGGCGGTCCAGGTGGTGCCGGGCGGCAGCATGCCGCGCGCATACAGCACCGTTTCCGGCGATGGCTGGAACCCGTATTTCACGCCCATGACGACCGAACACAGGATCGGGCCCTTCAGCGTGCCGTCGGCGACCAAGTCGCGGCAGAGTGCGATGTCGCCGGAATCGAACAATTCGATCTCGGGTTTGACGCCGGCCGCGTTGATCACGGCCGCCATGCGGCGGACATTGTCGGGTGTGTTGATCACCACCTGCTTGCCGGAATTCATGGTGTTGAGATCGAGGGTGGCGATATCGGGCTTGAGCAGCGCGATATGCGCGACCCGGTCTTCCGGCCGCATCAGCGTGGTGCCGGGAGCGGCGCGCTTCGGATCCTCAGGGTCGGGCACGAAACGGCCGCCCGGCCCGGTGGTGAGGTTGATGATGAGATCCCGGTTCCTGGCGCGGATACGATCCATCACGTCGCGGTAATAGTCGATCTCCATGGATGGCCGGCCGGTCTTGGGGTCGCGCACATGGATATGCACGCTGGCGGCACCCGCCTCGGCCGCGCCAAGGCAGGCTTCGGCAATCTGTTCGGGCGTGACCGGAAGATGCGGCGTCATCTCCGGGGTGGTCTGATTGCCCGTCACGGCACAGGTGATGATGACGCGTGATTGCATTGGCTGATTTCACTCCCGGACGCATTGCGGCCGCTTCCGGCGGCATTGTTGCTGCATCCTATAATGCAAAGGAACGCGGGAAACGCGCGCAAGATTGCAGCATTCCGCTCTGCGGAACGCGCGCCGCGTCGCGCGATTGGCCTCGCGCTAGCCCCCCGCGCCCTTCCAGCTCTTGCCCGTGGCAGGGTCGTAGCGCCCGCCGCCGAGGCGCTTGTGTCCCCACGCCATCATCTGCAGCAGAACCGGTTCGAGCGCCTTGCCTTCATCGGTCAGGTGGTATGCGTAGCGCACAGGCCGCTGCTGATAGGCCCTGCGCTCCACCAGGCCCCAATGCTCAAGCCGTTTCAGCCGCTCAGCCAGGATGTTCGTGGGAATGCGTTCGGCGCTGCCCTGCAGCGCCTGGAAGGTGTGTTTGCCATGCCACATCAGGTCGCGAACGATCAGCAGGGTCCACTTGTCGCCAAGCAGCTCCAGCGTCCGCGCGATGGAACACATCGACCGGAATTCATGTTTCGCCATCGCGGCACCCTTCCGCTTCCATGTTCAGGCCCAGGCCAATCTGTTGATGCCATGGGCATTCTAGCGCAGTCACTTGCATTTTTAAAGCCTGCCTCATATAGTGACTTGCCTTTTGCAAGTTAATATGGGAGGCCGCACCCTGCGGCATTCACGCATGACGAACAAGATTCTTCTGGCTCATGCAGCCGCGGCAGGCGCCGCTCTGAGCGCGGGAACCGCCGTGGTGGCGACACGCTTCGTGATCGGCGAGACCGACCCGCTCTCGCTGGTATTTTACCGGTATCTGGTCTCGGTCATCTGTTTCGCGCCGTTCCTGCCCATGCTCTGGCCGCGCACCGGGCTGACGGCGGCGGAATACGCCAAGATCGCCATGTTCGGCATCCTGTTCTTTGTCCTGTTTCCCTGGGGCTTCAATGCGTCGCTCGAACTCAATCCGGCGGCGCGCGGCGCCGTGGGGCTGGCGACGATTCCGATCCAGACCCTGCTGGTGGCAGCGGCCTTCGGCCGCGAACAGTTGTCGAAGGCCAAAATATCCGGCGTCGCGCTGGCATTCGGCGGGATCATGGTCGCCTTCGGCACGGCGGCGTTTGCGGGCGGCAGCAGCACTTACCTGCATGGCGATGGCCTCATGCTGCTCGGCGTGCTGTGTGCGGCCGTCTATTCGGTATTCAGCCGCCCCACCCTGATGCGCCACGGGCCGCTTTTCGTCACCGCCCTGGGCATGATCTTCGCGGTGGTCGCGCTGCTTCCGGTGGTGGCCTTCAAGGCCGACGGTGCGCTGCTGCCGTCATTCAGCATCAGGGGCTGGATGGCAGTCCTGTTCCTCGGCACGGTGGCTGGCACGCTGCAATTCTCGCTGTTCATGCTGGCCCTGCGCTGGCTGCCACCCACCACCACGGTGCTGTACCTGACGCTGAACCCGATTGCGGCCATGGTTCTGGGGATCGTCATCCTGGGCGAAAGCCTGACGTTTGAGCTGGTCGCCGGCATGATCCTTGTCCTGGCCGGGATCATGGTCGGCAGCGGCATCCATGCTGGCCGCAGGAAGGCCGCCCCGGCCGACGCATGAGGCCGTGATCGCGGGGACCGGCCGCAAAAATCCCCAACCCGGCACTGGCATTGCCGCGCGTCGCGCGGGATTCTGCCGGCATGAGCGATTCGGCTGAAACCACCGCACCAGCGCCGGTCCGCAAGATCATCCATGTCGACATGGATGCCTTCTATGCCTCGGTCGAGCAGCGCGACAATCCCGATCTGCGCGGCAGGCCGGTCGCGGTGGGCGGTTCGCGCGAACGCGGCGTGGTGGCGGCCGCCAGCTACGAGGCGCGCAAATTCGGCGTGCGCTCGGCCATGCCGTCGGTGACGGCGAAGCGCAAATGCCCAGAGCTGATCTTCGTGAAACCGCGCTTCGATGCCTACCGCGCGATCTCGCAGCAGATCCGCGCCATCTTCGCCGACTACACGCCGCTGATCGAGCCGCTGTCGCTGGACGAGGCTTATCTGGACGTGACGCAGAATCTGAAGGGCATTGCCTCGGCCACGCAGATCGCCGAGGAGATCCGGGCCCGCATCCGCGCCGAGACGCAGCTGACGGCCTCGGCCGGCGTGTCGTACAACAAGTTCCTGGCCAAGCTGGCCTCCGACCACAACAAGCCAGATGGCCTCTTCGTGATCACGCCCAGGATGGGCGCCGCCTTCGTGGAAAGCCTGCCGGTGGGCAAATTCCACGGCATCGGCCCGGCCACGGCGGCGAAGATGAACCGCTTGGGGATCGAGACCGGCGCCGACCTGCGCGAGCGGTCGCTGCCTTTCCTGCAGCAGCATTTCGGCAAGACGGGACATTTCTATTACTGGATCGCGCGCGGCGTGGACGAACGCCCGGTGCGGCCCGACCGCATCCGCAAATCGGTGGGCGCGGAAGACACCTTCGCGGCCGACCTGTTCGCGCTGGAGGAGGCGCAGGCAGAGGTGGAGAAGGTGGCCGACAAGGTCTGGCGCTATTGCGAAAAGCACAGTATCCGCGGCCGCACCGTGACGCTGAAGGTGAAATACGCCGATTTCCAGCAGATCACCCGCAGCCGCACGCAGCAGATGCCGCTGGCATCCGCCGCCGACCTGCTGGGCATCGCCTTCGAACTGCTGGCCGGGGTGTTTCCCACGCCGAAAGGCATCCGCCTGCTGGGCGTGACGTTGTCCTCGCTGGAGGAACCGGCCCGCGAGGAAAGCAGCGACGAAGGCGGCGCGCAGCTGAAACTCACCCTGTAGGCGCGGCGGCGGCTTTGTTATAGTCGGGCACTTCCGTCTCGCGCAGGACCATAAAACCAGACATGCAGCATTCCCGCCTCGATGGCCTCGCCATCGGCCTGATGACCGTTCTATGCCTGAGCTGGGGCATCCAGCAGGTGGTGATCAAGATCACCGCCGACTTCGTCTCGCCGCTGCTGCAGGCCGGGCTGCGCTCGGCCGGAGCGGCGTTGCTGGTCTGGCTGTGGATGACCTGGCGCCGCATTCCGCTGTGGCAGCGCGACGGCAGCCTGTGGCCCGGCCTGGGCGCCGGGTTGCTGTTCGGTACGGAATTCGGCCTGTTGTTCTACGGCCTGACGTTCACCACCG
This sequence comes from Ferrovibrio sp., assembly GCA_046294345.1. Taxonomy (GTDB): domain Bacteria; phylum Pseudomonadota; class Alphaproteobacteria; order Ferrovibrionales; family Ferrovibrionaceae; genus Ferrovibrio. The sequence continues at coordinate 55,579 of JBKBJT010000013.1, read as the reverse complement.
CCTCGCGCGCCGCGATCCTGCTCTACACCGCGCCCTTCTGGGTCGCGCTGGGCTCGCATCTGTTTATCCCCGGCGAGCGCATCGGGCGGCTGCAGTGGATCGGCCTGCTGTTGGCCTTCCTGGGCGTGGTGCTCACCTTTGCCGGCCGCCTGCAGGCGCCGCAGCCAGACGAGATGCTGGGCGACGCCCTGATGGTGGCGGCCGCCATCCTGTGGGCGGCCACCACCCTGCTGATCAAGGGCTCGAAACTGCGGCTGGTCAGCCCCTATAAGACGCTGCTCTATCAGCTCGCCGTGTCCGGCCCGATGCTGCTGCTCGCCGCCCTGCTCAGCGGGGAAAGCCTGGCCATCCCGGCCACGGCTTTTGTGATCGGCTCGCTGGCCTTCCAGACCGTGGCGGTGGCGGCAGTGAGCTACCTCGCCTGGTTCTGGATGATGACGCGGTATCCGGTGTCGCGGCTGTCGGCCTTTTCCTTCCTCACGCCGGTTTTCGGCGTGGCCGGCGGCGCGCTGTACCTGAACGAGCCGCTCTCGCTCACCCTGCTGGGCGCACTGGCCCTGGTGGCCTTCGGCATCTGGCTGGTGAACGCGCCCCCGGCCCGCCTCCGAAGCTAGGCCGCGCTGCGCGGCGTCTTGCCGGCGGCGGCGGTTTCCTTGGCCGCCAGGAAGGCCTCGGCCATCTTTTCGCGCTCCGCCGCATCGAAATGCTTGTCCAGCAGTTCGAAGGCCTCGCCCTGCTCTTCCTCCACATGGTGTTCGAGCAGTTCCTTCAGCACCATGGCATGGGCGCTCCAGGACGGACTGGTGGTGGCGCTGGACCGCGTCAGCTTCTCGAACAGGTAGTCGACCAGGGCATGCTCGACATAGCCTTCATGACCCATCTTCACGGCGTCCTCGTCGTCCTTGCAGTCTTTCAGGGCCTCGTAGACGGCTGCCTCCTCCGCGCGGGAATGCAGCGTGAGGGCCTCCTTGAGCTGGTGGAAGATCTCGCGCCGCGCCTTGGCGTCGTCTTCTTCCTGGCAGAGCCGGTCGGCAAGCGTGAGGGCTTCGTCATGTTCCTGGCGCAGCAGGGCGGTGATCTCGGGCATGGGGCATCCTTTCCGGGCTGGTTCAAGCTGGGCTGGTCGAAAATCCTGCTGCCGTGGCAGCGATGCATGCCAAACAGCCATGGGCGCCCGTTGTTCCACCCGCCCCTGTGACAAATGCCGCCCGGGGAATGCCTGCCCGGTAGCCGCGCCGCCCGCCGAACCGCCCCGGCACCGGATTACGAATCTGTAATCCGGCCCGGAATTCGGCAGCAGACAGATAAAAATCCGGTAACGTAGCAGTACGTCTACATTACTTGCGCCGCGACCTGGCGTAATACCCCGTCAGGAAAAACGGGGACGCGACGTTATGCCGACCGGCGAATACATCCTTATTGTCGAAGACTCGGCTTCGATGCGACAGACCATGCGCGGCATCCTTGAGGCCGCCGGCCACCGGGTCGGCGAGGCCGGCGATGGCGATGCGGCGCTGGCCGCGCTGGAAAGCCAGCCGGTACAGCTGATGCTGCTCGACCTCGGCCTGCCGATGATGCGGGGCGAGGATGTGCTCGCCGCCGTGCGCAAACGCTCACGCGTGCCGATCATCGTCGTCTCGGGCGAGGAACACCGCAATGCCAAGGTCGAGGCGTTGTCGAACGGCGCTGACGACTACATCACCAAGCCCTTCGACGTCGCCGAACTGATCGCCCGCGTGCGGGCCGTGCTGCGCCGCGCCAATCCGGCCAACAACCGCGACGAGCTGGGCGATTTCCGCATCGACCGCAGCCGCGCCCAGATCTGGCACAAGGGTAATGCCATCCGACTGACCGCGATGGAAAACCGCCTGGTCGGCCTGTTGTTCGATTATGCCGGGCAGATCGTGCTGTTCGACGACATCACGCGCGAACTCTGGCAGCGCGACGACGACCAGTCGCGCGCCACGTTGCGTGTGCTGATCTGGCGCCTGCGCCAGAAGCTGGAAGACAATCCCGACCAGCCGAAGCGCCTGGTGACGGAAGAGAATCTCGGCTATCGACTCAAACTCTGAACCGACGCTCATCGTGCCGGACAGAACGGCAATATTCGCGAACATAGCGCGATAATCCGCACAAGCGGGCCGCAATCTTTGCGTTCGCCGGCCGCTTTTGGTTATCCTCGGCGTGCAAACGAAAAAGCAGCATCGTCCATGTCTGGATGCCGGTCACGGCAGACAGCCTTCGGGCATTTTGCTGTCGGGCGATCCGTGCCCGCAATCACCAGAGGGGAAGCCGCCATGTCCGCAACCGCCACGGATTTTTCCGATATCAACCGCAGCAAGGCGGATTTCTCCGCGATCTACGTGCAGCCCGATCCGCGCGCCTATTTCCGCACGCTGGGTGCACTGGGCTATGTGATCCCGCATCTGGCGCGGCCGGTCTTCGACCAGTTGATCGAGGCCCGCCAGCGCGCCAAGGGCGGGCCGATCACCGTGCTCGACCTGGGCTGTTCCTACGGCGTGAATGCGGCGCTGATGAAATATGCCATCGATTACGATCACCTGACCGAACGCTACGACATCCTGACCTACCAGCAGCTCGGCGCCGACGAGATACTGGCCCTCGACCGCCATTATTTCGCGTCCTGGCCGCGCAAGCGCGACATCCGCGTGATCGGCCTCGACATCTCGCCGCAGGCGGTGGCCTACGGCCTGCATTGCGGCATCCTGGATCACGGCATCGTCGCCGACCTTGAAAGCGGGGAGATTCCGACCGATGCGGCGAAACTGCTTTCGGAAGTCGACCTGATCGTGTCGACCGGCTGCGTCGGCTACGTCACCAACAAGACCTTCGAGAAACTCGCCGTCTGCACCGCCAATGGCGAGGCGCCCTGGGTCGCCTCCTTCGTGCTGCGCATGTTCGATTACGGCGACATCGCCAAAACCCTGGCCCGCCAGGGCCTGGTGACGCAGAAATTCGAAGGCGCCACCTTCGTGCAGCGGCGCTTCCACGACGAGGAGGAAATGCGCGGCACGCTGGAGGCACTGGCCAAGCGCGGTCTCAGCGCGGCCGGCAAGGAGGCCGATGGCCTGTTCCATGCCGAGCTGTTCTTCTCGCGGCCGAAGGAGGAATCGCTGGCCCGGCCGATCAACCAGCTCGTCTCGGTGGCGAGCGGCGCCAACCGCAATTACGGCCGGCGGCCGCGCGTCGCGCAGCGGCAGGTGAAAACGACGCGGTCGGCCCGCGCTGGCTGAAGCCTCAGATGATCAGATGACCTTGGCCTTGCGCAGGCTGTCGAGTTTCGCGGCGTCGAAGCCAAGCACCTCGCGCAGCACTTCGTCGGTATGCTCGCCCAGCAGGGGCGGGCCGCGGTCGTAGGCCACGGGCGAATCCGACAGGCGCAGCGGGCTGGCCACGCTGGGCAGCGAGCCCTGCTGCGTATGCGGCACGGTTTTCTGCAAGCCGCGCGCCTGCACATGCGGATCGGCGAAGACGCGGTCCACCGTGTTGATCGGGCCGCAGGGCACCTGGCGTTTTTCCAGCGCCGCGATCAGGTCGTCGATGGTGCGCTTTTTCGTTTCCGCCTCGATGGCGGCGACCACTTCGGCGCGATGATGCAGGCGCTCGATATTGGTGGCGAAGCGCGGATCGCTTTTCCATTCCGGATGGCCGAGTTCATCCGCCAGCTTGGCGAACTGCCCGTCATTGCCGACCGCGATGATCACATGGCCGTCTGACGTCGGGAAGCTCTGGTAGGGCACAATGGCGGCGTGGCCGTTGCCCATGCGCTGCGGCACTTCATGGCCGATCAGGTAGTAGGTCGCCTGGTTGGCGAGCGCCGCCACCTGCACATCCAGCAGGGCCATGTCGATATACTGGCCCCTGCCGGAGCGGTGCCGCTGGTTCAGCGCACCCAGGATGGCGATGGTCGAATAAAGCCCGGTCATCACATCGGCCAAAGCCACGCCGGCCTTCTGCGGGCCGCCGCCGGGCAGCCCGTCGCGTTCGCCGGTCACGCTCATCAGTCCGCCCATGCCCTGGATGATGAAATCGTAGCCGGCACGCGGCGCATAAGGCCCGGTCTGGCCAAAGCCGGTGATCGAGCAGTAGACCAGCCGTGGATTGACCTTCGACAGGCTGTCGTAATCCAGGCCGTATTTCTTCAGGCCGCCGAGTTTGTAATTCTCGACCACCACATCGGCCTTCGCCGCCAGATCGCGCAGGATCTGCTGACCTTCCTGTGTCGCCATGTCGACTGTGATCGAGCGCTTGCCGCGATTGGCCGCGAGATAATAGGCCGAATCGGCACGCGCGCCGGTCTCGGGATCCTTCAGGTAGATCGGGCCCCATTTGCGCGTGTCGTCGCCCTCGCCCGGCTTTTCCACCTTGATCACGGTGGCGCCGAGATCGGCCAGGTTCTGGGTGCACCAGGGCCCGGCCAGCACGCGGCTTAAGTCGAGCACGAGGATATCGTCCAGCGCGCGCATGCCGGCGCCTCCGTTTCCGACCGTGACGATGGACTTAATAGAAGGCCTGGATGCCGGTCTGGGCGCGGCCGAGGATCAGCGCATGGACGTCATGCGTGCCCTCGTAGGTGTTCACCGTCTCCAGATTCACCAGGTGGCGCATCACGTGATAATCCTCGTGGATGCCGTTGCCGCCGTGCATGTCGCGCGCCCAGCGGGCGATATCCAGGGCCTTGCCGCAATTGTTGCGCTTGATCAGCGAGATCATTTCCGGCGTTTCCTGGCCGGCATCGCGCAGGCGGCCGACGCGCAGGGCGGCGTTCAGACCCAGCGCGATCTCGGTCTGCATATTGGCCAGCTTGAGCTGGATGATCTGGTTGGCCGCCAGCGGGCGATTGAACTGCTTGCGGTCCAGCACATACTGGCGCGCCTGGTGCCAGCAGGCCTCGGCCGCGCCCATGGCGCCCCAGGCGATGCCGTAGCGGGCGCTGTTCAGGCAGCCGAAAGGCCCCTTCAGGCCCTGCACGTTGGGCAGCAGGTTCTCGTCCGGCACGAACACGCCGTCCATGACGATCTCGCCGGTGATCGAGGCACGCAGGCTGAGCTTGCCGTTGATCTTCGGCGCCGACAGGCCCTTCATGCCCTTCTCGAGGATGAAGCCGCGGATGATGCCATCTTCCGTCTTGGCCCAGACGACGAAGACCTGCGCCAGCGGCGAGTTGGAAATCCACATCTTGGCGCCGGTCAGCTCATAACCGCCGGCCACCTTCTTGGCGCGGGTCTTCATGCCGCCCGGATCGGAGCCGTGGTCGGGCTCGGTCAGGCCGAAGCAGCCGATCCATTCACCCGAAGCCAGCTTGGGCAGATACTTCTCGCGCTGGGCCTCGGTGCCATAGGCATAGATCGGATACATCACCAGGCTGGACTGCACGCTCATCATCGAGCGGTAGCCGGAATCGACGGCCTCGACCTCACGCGCCACCAGGCCATAGGCGACATAGGAGGCGCCGGCGCAGCCATAACCCTCGATCATCGAACCCAGCAGGCCCAGTTCCCCCATCTCGCGGAAGATCGCCGGGTCGGTCTTTTCCTCGCGGAAGGCTTCCTTCACGCGCGGCAGCAGCTTGGACTGGCAGTATTCGCGGGCGGTATCGCGGATCAGGCGCTCGTCCTCGGTCAGCTCGGCTTCCAGGTTGAAGGGGTCTTCCCACTTGAAAACGGCTTTGGCGGCAGGAGCTTGCGCGTTCATGGCGATATCCTCGGACGGGTGGTTCTGGTTCTCTTGCAGGGGGATATGGCCCCTTGCTCTGGCCCGGCAAGCTGTCAGACCGGCGATTGGCAGGCAAACGAATTCTCGCTATTACTTGATAATCGGAGGTTATCACCTTGGCCCTGTCGCGCCGCTTCCTGCCGCCGCTTTCCGCCCTGATGGCCTTCGAGGCCGCCGCCCGGCACGAGAGCTTCACCGCCGCCTCGAAGGAGCTGAATGTCAGCCAGGCGGCGATCAGCCGGCGCGTGCAGCTGCTGGAGGATATCCTCGGCCTCACCCTGTTCGAGCGTATCCGCCAGCGTGTGGTGCTGACGCCGGCCGGTGCCGCCTATGCCCGCGAGTTGCAGGAGGCTTTGGGCCGCATCGGCACCGCCACGGTGAACACCATGGCCGCGCGCGGCGGCAACGCCACGCTGAACATCGCAACCCTGCCTACCTTCGGCACGCGCTGGCTGATCCCGCGCCTGCCGGGTTTCGCCGCCAAACATCCGCAGATCACCATCAACCTGCCGACCCGCATCGAAAGCTTCGACTTCGCCGCCGAGCCGCTGGATGCCGCGATCTCGTTCGGCGATCCGGTCTGGCCCGGCGCCGTGGTCGACAAGCTGATCGAGGAAGACCTGATCCCGGTGCTGTCGAAAAAGCTGCTGGCCGGCCAGCGCATCAAGAAACCGGAAGACCTGTTCAAGATTCCATTGATCCAGCAATCGACGCGGCCCTCGGCCTGGGCCGACTGGTTCGCGCTGGTCGGCGTGGCCTGTCCGCCGGTGCCGCTGGGGCCGCGTTACGGCCAGTTCGCCATGGTGGTGCAGGCGGCGGTGGTGGGCCTGGGCGCGGCCATCGTGCCGCGTTTCCTGGTCGAACAGGAACTGGCCGATGGCAGCCTGGTGGCACCGTTTCCCGAATTGCTGCACAGCAAGCAGGCCTATTGCCTGTTCTATCCGGAGGCGCGGCGCAACGATCCGGCGCTGCGCGCCTTCCGCGACTGGCTGGTGGGCGCGGTGAAGACGAAGGTCAGCTAGCGCAATATGCCTGTAAGGCGGCGAGATGGCGCTGCTTCGTCGCATCATCCAGGAAAGCGGCGCGGAAGCCGTTGCCGGCCAGCGTGACGATCTCGTCGCGGCTCAAATCCAGCGCCTGCTGCACGGCGAGATAATTCTCGGTCACATAGCCGCCGAAATAGGCCGGATCGTCGGAATTCAAGGTCGCCACCAGCCCAGCCTGCAGCATGCGGCGCAGTGGATGATCCTTCATGTCGTGCACGACGCAGAGCTTCAGGTTGGAGAGCGGGCATACGGTAAGCGGCATTTTGAGTTCCGCCAGCCGTGCCGTGAGCCTCGCATCCTCCAGTGCGCGGTTGCCATGGTCGATCCGCTCGACCTTCAGCAGATCGAGCGCTTCCCAGACATATTCGGGCGGGCCTTCCTCGCCGGCATGGGCCACCGCATGCAGGCCGAGCGCGCGCGCCTTGGCGAAGACGCGCTGGAATTTCGATGGCGGATGGCCCTTTTCCGATGAATCGAGGCCGACACCGATGAAACGGTCGCGCCAGGGCTGCGCGTCTTCCAGTGTTTTTAACGCGCTCTCCTCGTCGAGGTGCCGCAGGAAACACAGGATCAGGCTGGCGCTCAGGCCCAGCTCGCGCCGCGCGTCATCCAGCGCACGCGTCAGGCCATCGATCACCGTTTTGAAGGCCACACCGCGGTCGGTATGGCCCTGCGGATCGAAGAAGATTTCGGCATGCCGCACAGTCTGCTTCGCCGCCCGGCGCAGATAGGCCATGGCGAGGTCATAAAAATCCTGTTCGGTCTGCAGCACGCCCATGCCCTGGTAATACAGGTCGAGGAAATCCTGCAGGTTGCCGAACCGGTAGGCGGCACGCAGGTCGTCCACCGACGCATACCGGAAGGGCACCTTGTTGCGCTGGGCCAGGGCATACATCAGCTCGGGCTCGAACGTGCCCTCGATATGCACATGCAGTTCGGCCTTGGGCAGGCCTTCGATGAAGGCGGTCAGGTCGCTCATGTTGCAAGCCTAGCGCGCCGCCGCGCAGGCGACAATCGCGACCGGCAGGGTTATACTGTCCCCCGGAGCAACCCACGAGGAAACGATGGTCGAACGCATGCCGCCGGGCCGTTTCGCCCCGATGCCGCGCCGCCTGTGGTGGCTGATCGTGCTGCGCGGCATCGCCGCCCTGCTGTTCGGCCTGATCGCGATCTTCTGGCCCGGCATCAGCCTGGCCGTGCTGGTGATCATCTTCGGCGCCTATGCCCTGGTGGACGGCACCATCACCCTGATGCTGGCCCTGCGCCGCGACAGCGCCGATCCGGCGCGCGGCTTCCAGATGCTCACCGGTATCAGTGGGCTGCTGCTCGGCCTGCTCTGCGTGCTGTGGCCGGAGGCGGCCGTCACGCTGATGATCTACCTGCTGGCGGCCTGGATCATCCTGTTCGGCATCATGGCCATCGCCGGCAGCCTGCGCATGCGCCGCCAGGTCGGTCCCGACTGGCCGGTCAGCAAGGGCGGCATCCTGCTGATCGTCATCGGCCTGCTGCTGCTGTTCTTCCCCAGCGCCGTGGCGGTGGCGGCCACCTGGATGATCGGCATCGTCGCGCTGCTGCTGGGCGGTGGCCTGCTGGCCTTCGCCTGGCGCCGGCATCAGAGCGACAGCATGGTGCTGTAGAGCAGGGCTTCAGTCGAGCGGCAGGCTGAGCGTGACGATGAAGCCGCCGCCGGGGCGGTTCGCCGCCTCGATGGCACCGCCGACTGCCTCCATGTTGCGTTTGGCCACCCAGAGACCGAGGCCGAAATTGGGCAGCCTGTCGTCATGCCGGCCATCGTCGCGGAACGAGGTGTGGCGCTGGAAGATATGCGGCAGCAGCGCCGGATCCACGCCAGGCCCGGTATCGGCCACCACGATCAGCACGCGCCTTGTGCCGCGATGCAGGGTCACCGTCACCACGCTGCCCGCCGGCGCATAGCTGAGCGCATTCTCGATCACCTGGTCGAGCGCCGCCGCGATCAGCCGCCCGCCCATCGGCGCCGAAGCCTCGCTGCCGGCCGCCACGCGCAACGTGACATTGCGCGCGGCCGCGTCGGAGGCATGGGCATCGACCACATCCTCGATCAGGGCATTCAGCTCCACGCGCTCGCGCGGCGGATCCAGCCGGTCGGCCACGGCATCGTCGAGATTGCGGGCCGCCCGCACCAGGCCGTCCAGCCGCTCCAGCGCGCCGTCGATGGCCTGTAGGGCCTGCTGGCTGCGCGCATCCTCGGCGGTCACGCGGGTACGCAGCGGCACCATGGCCTGGCGGATCGTGCCCAGCGGCGTCTTGAAGGCATGGGCACTTTCTTCCGCCGCCAGGCGCAGTTCGCCGGCGGTGGCGCGCAGGCCGTCTTCCATGCGGTCGAAGGCGCGGGCCACGCCATCGAGTTCGGGAATGCGGTTGCGCTGAGCGAAGCGCCCCTCGATGCGGCGTTCGGCCACGCCGCGCGCCGTGGCAGCGAAACGCCGCAGGCCACGGGCCAGGTCGAAGGCGATCAGCAGCACGATGCCGGCGAAGATCAGATAGATCGCCGCCGCGATCTGCACTTCCGGCGCCTGCCAGTAGGGTTTGCCCAAGCGCCGTTCCGCCGGCGCCGCAAGGTCGCTGGAAATCACCAGGGCCCAGCAGCCGCGCGCCGTGCGCACCGGCGTGATCGAGGTGATCAGTTCGGCCTGGCCATCGGCGCGGTCCACCCGCAGGGCCAGCGGCAGGTCGCCGCTGCAGGTCGCCTCCAGCTGCGCCAGCACGCCGGCCGCCGCCAGATGCTGGCGTTCGTATTCCAGGTCGGCCGGCATCACCGCCGGCGCGGAGGCCACATAGAGGAAACCCGCATCGGCCGGGCCGTCATGTGGGCGGAACAGCAGGCGCAGGCTGACGCCCTCGGTCTGGAAGCGCGCCAGTTCCTCGCCCAGACGGAAGAGCGGAATCTGGTCGGCCCGCTGCAGCCGTTCCTCCAGCACGCGACCGACGGTGAGGCCCTTCACCCGGATGCTTTCCAGCAGCAGGTGCTGACGGTCCTGATCGGCCTGGCGGAAGGTGACATAAAGAAAAGCCGGCAGGGCGGCAAAAAGCGCGAGAACGATGAGGCCGCGGAAGGTCAGCGAGCGCCAGATGCGGTGCGGCCTGCGTCCCTGGTCAGGCATGGCGCCAGCGATAGCCGAAACCGGGATAGGTCTCGATGGCGTCGAATTCCGCGTCGATGTCGCGGAATTTCTGCCGGATGCGTTTCACCATGGCGCGCACATTGGCGCGATAGCCGTCCGGCCCTTGGCCGGCTTCGAAGCCCACGCCGCGCACCACGTCGTAAATCTCGCGATACCCGACATCGCGGCCGATCCGCTGCGCCAGCAGCTGCACCACCTTGAACTCGCCATGGGTGAGGTCGACCTGGGTACCATTCCAGGTCACGCGCGCACTGGCCACATCGAGCAGCAGGCCGCCGCCGCCCACCGGCATCGCGGCGTCGCCGGCAATCGGCATCTTGGCGCCGAGCGCGATGCGCAGACGCTGCAGGATGATGGCGAAGCTTTTCGCCTTGTCGACGAAATCGACCGCACCGAGCTTCAAACCCTTTTCTTCGAAGATCGGCTGGTTCAAGCCGGTGAGGAAGATCACCGGCAGGGCATGGCCGGCGGCGCGCAGCTGCTCCAGCGTGGCCGGACCGTCCAGCTCGGGCATCTGCCAGTCCAGCAGCATGGCGGCGGCGCGGTTGCCCTGCGCGAACCAGTCCAGCGCCGCCTGACCGCCGTTGAATTCGACGACGCGATAGCCCGCCTCGCTCAGATTGGCCGAGACGGTATCGCGGAACAGCGCATCGTCGTCGACGACCGCGATCAGCAGGGTTTCAGCGGCGTTCGGCATCGCGCGCGATCCTCGCGAGGCAGAGGTCGGCATCGGGCCCCGTCGGCGCGGCGCCGTTCACCTCGTATTGCAGGGCATAGAAATCGTTCCGTGCCGTATCGAGATACAGATAGACCGCCAGCCGGCAATCGCCCTGGCCGAATTCCAGCACGCGGGCCGGCGGCGCGGCGCGCTCCTGCGTCGGTTCGCCGAAATGCTGCCGCAGCGCCTCGCGGTTCATGCCGATGACGGGGGGCGGCTGGGTTTGCCCAGGCGCGGCAGCGGGTTGCCCGACCGCGGGCTTGCGCGCCGGACGCGGCACCGGCCGCGGCGGGGGCGTGGCGGTCGACTCCGTGCCCGGCGCATCCGTGGGCGGCGCCGGCGGCGGAGCCGCAGGCTGCCGCGCGGGCATAAAGGTGTCGCAGGCCGTCAGCGCGAGCGCGAGCATCACGAGCGGAACCACGGCGGGAAAAAACGGGCGGGAGCGAATCGACATAGCGGGGACGATACGCAAGCCGGATGAAGGGGGGAAGCCATCAGAGTCGCGATTTCGGAATTCTCTTAGACAACTACAGGCATCATGCTTGTAAACACAATAGTAATTCCTGCGATAAACTTGTGACATAATGAAGATATACTTGTGATTCCCAGAACAAACTCGGGGTCGAGCCAAATATTCATTGCCGAATACTTCGGAATTGCCAATCCTTGCCTCCGAGCACGGGCCTCCCGGCCTTCCCAGACTTCCTAAGCCAGAATCACCGGGCAGTCCCGCGCGCACGAAGAACAGAAGAATAAAGGAGAGCGTCATGATCAACCGCACGACCGCCCCCCGGATCGCGACCAGGCTTTCGGCCCTCGCCCTGGTCGGCCTGGTCGCCGCAGGCTGCAATGGCATGAACGACCAGCAGCAGCGGGCCCTGTCCGGCGGCGCCCTTGGCGCAGCCGGCGGCGCGGTGATCGGCGCCATCACCGGCAGCACGGTAACCGGCGCCCTGATCGGCGCCGCGGCCGGCACGGCCGGCGGCCTGCTCTATCACGAGTCGGAAAAGGGCAAGAAGAAGTAGCAGTTTCACGGTTTAGCGGAGCGGCGCGTCATGCCTGCCTCAACCCCACGGTGGAGCACCCCCTCCACTGTCGCGCCGTGGCCTGGTCGCCGACCCACCCTCGGCCTGGCCGCTGCCATCGTCGCCTCGGTGTTATCCGGGGCGGCGATGGCCGATCCGCTGATCCATAACTCTTCCGTGGCAGGTGCGCCGGCGGCGGGTTCAAGCCAGGGCAGCATGCTGCGGGCGCCAAGCGCCGCACCCTATGCCGTCTATTCTGCGGTCTATGGCATCGACCGCGGCACCTGCGACCGCCGCCTGGTCGCCCGCGACATGTCGCGGCGTCAGATCGCGGCCCAGATCGGCAGCCTCGCGCCGGGCCGCAGCATGGATGCCATCGATCTGGGCTGCGTGAGCCGCGTGCTGGAATTCGCGCCGGACCGGCAGACCATCCGCTGGTATGGCGCCGGCCATGACGGCCTGGCCTTCGCGCTGACGCCGCTGGCGACTTTTGAGCGGAACGGATTGTTCTGTCGCGACTACCGCGCTGTCGCCAGCCGCGATGGCGAGGACCGGCAGAATTACGGAACCGCCTGTCGCCAGCCTGACGGCCTGTGGCGGGCCGGCGACTAAGCCGCCGCAGGATTATACGGCGCAGGATTATACGACGCCGGCCGTATTCAACTCATCGCAAGGGAGGCATCCATGCTGACCAACACATTGCTGCTCTGCATCACCCAGGAAGCCCTGACCAGGGTGCGCGACCGCTTTGGTGCCAACCGTCGGGACGACGACGCCACCCCCGACAATGTCGTGCCGATCCAGTACAGCCGCCGTCGGGCCACCTATTGGCGTGCCGACAAGATCGAGCAGCACCGGCAGGCGGCCCTGCGCAACTGATCTGCGCAACTGAAACGTCAGATCAGCACTTTGCGGATGCGCGCCGAGATCACGTCGACCGCGCTGACCAGCAGGATGATCATGATCATCACCGCGCAGGTCTGGGCGAACTGGAAGCCGCGGATCACTTCCCACAGCACCACGCCGATGCCGCCGGCGCCGACCATGCCGACCACCGAGGCCGAGCGCAGGTTGGATTCGAAACGATAGAGCGAATACGACACCCAGAGCGGCATCACCTGGGGGATCACGCCGTAGACGATTTCTTCCAGCGCATTGGCACCGGTGGCGCGGATGCCTTCCACCGGCTGCGGGTCGATGGCCTCCACGGCTTCGGAAAACAGCTTGGCCAGAATGCCGGTGGTATGCACGAACAGCGCCAGCGCGCCGGCAAACGGCCCCAGGCCGACGGCAACCACAAACAGCATGGCGAAGACCATCTCGTTGATGGCGCGGCAGGCATCCATCAGGCGGCGCACCGGCTGGTGGATCCAGGGCGGGGTGATATTGGCCGAGGCCAGCAGGCCGAACGGCACGGCGAACACGACAGCCAGCAACGTGCCCCAGATAGCGATGTGCAACGTGACGATCAGTTCGTCGAGGTAATAACGCCACTCGGTGAAATCCGGCGGGAAAAAATCGGCGAGGAACGTCGCCATGTTGCCGGCATCGGCGACCAGCTTCATCGGCGCGATCTCGGCGCCCTGGTAGGACCAGATGATCATCGCGCCGATCAGGGCGTAGACCAGCATGCGCCCGAGCGAGGTCTTCAGGCCCGGCTTCGGCGGATGGATCGGATGATCATGGATGACGGCGGTGCTGACGGACATGGATCAATCCCCGGCAAGAAAACCGGCGGAGCGACACGGGCCGCTCCGCCGCACGATATGAGGGTTACGAACCCATCTGCTTGGTGAGATCGGCCAGCTTGGCCTCGATCTCGGCCAGCTTCTTGGCCTTCTCGTCGGCGGCCATGTTGGTATCGGCCTCCAGCTTCAGCTTGTCGCGGAACAGGCCGAGCTGACGAATCGGCAGCAGCTGCTTGTTCGACGATTCCTTGAACGGCGCCCATTGCAGACCGGCCAGAACCTTCTTCTCCGCCTCGCTCTTGGTACCGTAGGTCAGGAAGAAGGTCTTGATCTTCTTCTTGTCGGCGTCCGACAGATCCTTGCGCCACACGATCGGATCGGACGGGATCAGCGGCGACTTCCAGATTTCCTTGATCTGGGCATGCTTTTCCGGCGCCGTCTTCTTCAGGCGATCCATATTCTCGGTGTTGTTGGTGGCGACATCCACCTGCTTGTTGGCCACGGCCAGCGCGTTGGTCTCATGGTTGGCCGTCACCACGCGGGTGAAATGCTTGCGGATGTCGATATTGTTCTGGCCCCAGGCGAAATAGCTCGGCACCAGAAAGCCGGAAGTCGAATTCGGGTCGCCGTTACCCAGCGTGTATTTGCCCGGCGCGGCGAGCAGGTCCTTCAGGGAATTGATCGGGCTGTCCTTGTGGACCAGCAGCAGCGACCAGTAACCCGGCGAGCCGTCGGACGAAACCGACTGCACGAAGACCTCGCCATCGGCGCGGTCGACGGCCTGGATGGCCGAGGCATTGCCGTACCAGGCGATCTGCACCTTGTTGAAGCGCATGCCCTCGATGATGCCGGCATAGTCAGGCGCGAAGAAACCGTTCACCTTCATGCCGAGCTGCTTTTCCATATCGGCCAGAAAGGGCTGCCACACGGTCTTCAGGTTGGCGCTCGACTCGGTCGAGATGATGCCGAAATTCAGCTCCTTCAGGTCGGCGGCCTGGGCGCCGCCAGCAGTGGCAAGCGCAACGGCCGCGACGGCGGCTTTCAGCATGGTACGGCGCAGCATGGATTTCTCTCCTGGTTGGTTGGAACTGCGGAACTTGAAAATCTGCTCAGGCCAGCGCCGGCAGCATGCGTGGCACCGCGCGGCTGGCGGCCGCCGGGGCTTCCGGCGCCACGTTGTCGTCGGCCGGCTCGGGCCGGGCATCGGCCTCGAGGCTGCCGAAATCGAGATCGGTGTTGTTGCCGTAGATACCGCGCAGCAAGGCGGTGGTGACGGCCGAGGCCTCGCCATCGAACATCACCTTGCCGTCGCGTAGCGCAATCACGCGGCGGCAGTATTTCAGTGCGAAATCCACCTGGTGCAGCGACACCACGACGGTGACGCCGTCGGCCTCGTTGATGCCGGCCAGGGTTTCCATCACCTTGCGCGAGGATTCGGGATCGAGCGAGGCGATCGGTTCGTCGGCCAGGATGATCTTTGCCTGCTGCACCAGGGCGCGGGCGATGGCGGCGCGCTGCTGCTGGCCGCCCGACAGCGTGGACGCGCGCTGGAAGGCACAGGGCGCGATGCCGACGCGGTCCAGCGCTGCGACGGCGATGCGGCGCTGCTCGTCGGTGAAGCGGCGGAACAGGCTGCGCCAGATCGGCATGCGACCCAGGTTGCCGGCCAGCACGTTGGTGATCACCTGCAGGCGGCCGACCAGGTTGAACTGCTGGAACACGAAACCGATGCCGGCCCGGGTCTCGCTGATGCCCTTGCCCAGCCGGCCCTGCGCCTGCACCATGCGGCCATCCACCACCACCTGGGCATGCGGGTCGCGGTCGCCCACGGTGAGGCCGGCGACATGGCGCAGCAGGGTGGACTTGCCCGAACCCGAGGCGCCGATCAGGGCCACCATCTCGCCGGGCTGGATGGCGAGGGTTATATTGTCGAGAGCCCGCTTGCCGGTCCGGAAGGTTTTCGATAGATGGGCAATCTCGATGGCGGCGCGCATGCGCTTCCCCTCTTTGCGGTCTGTGTCGTCGCGATCTAGGGGGCGCTATAGCAACGCCGCATGACAGTTCGATTGCGGTTCGGCGACGGCGGGGTGAAATCGCCGGCCGTTTGACGGGCCGTTAACTTACCCACAAGACCCTTTGCCGATTTGTCTAGGGATTCGACCCCACATGGCGCCCCGCTTCGCACTCTATGCCGCTCCGCCGGCCGATCATCCGCTGCATGACTTCGCCGCCCGATGGCTGGGCTGGGACCCGGAGAGCGGCGAGTCGCCGGCCGCGCAGCCGGCCGCCGGTTTGAGCGCGGTGCGCATATCCGAGATCACCGCCGAACCGCGCCGTTACGGTTTCCACGGCACGCTGAAACCGCCCTTCCGCCTGAAGGACGGCACCGATGAGGCGATGCTGATCGTGGCGCTGGAAAAATTTGCGAGCCAGCACGCCCCCGTGCGCCTGCCGGTTTTGCAGATGGCGGTCCTGGGCAGCTTCCTCGCCCTGCGGCCTTCCACGCCCTGCCCCGAAATCGACGCGCTGGCGGGTGCCTGCGTGAAAGCCTTCGATGCCTTCCGTGCGCCGCCGTCAGAGGCCGAGCTGGCGCGGCGGCGCAGCGCCGGCCTGACGCCGCGCCAGGAAACCAACCTCGTGCAATGGGGCTATCCCTATGTGTTCGAGGATTTCCGGCTGCATTTCACCCTGACCGACCGCATCCACGACGCGGCCGAACGCGACGCCGTGCTGGCGCATCTGACCGCGCAGACCGCGCCGCTGCTGCGCCGGCAATTCAGCGTGGATGAAATCTGCCTGTTCGTGCAGATGGACAGCGGCGCGCCCTTCCGCATCGCCGGGCGTTATCGGCTGGCGGGTTAACTGCGCACACCTTCGACGACCAGCCGGATTCCCAGCAGCGCCATCACGCCGCCGGCGGCGCGGTCGATCCAGTGTTTGGCATTCAGATACAGCGCGCGCGGCCGGCCGGCGGAAAATGCCACCGCCACCAGCGCATACCAGCCGCATTCCACCATGAACACCGCCGGCACCAGCAAGGCGGCAAGCCAGAATGATGGTTGCGCCGGCATCAGCGCCGCGAAGATGCCGGCATAGACCACTGCGGTCTTCGGATTGGACAGTTGCGTCAGCAGGCCAGCCGAGAAGGCCCGCAAGATGCCGCGTTCCGTCGAGCCATCACCCGCGACCGTCAGCGGCTGCTTCGCACCGCGCCACAGCCGGAAGGCCAGCCAGCACAGATACAGACCGCCGGCGATCTTCAGACCCAGATAGAGCCAGCCCACCTGGGCCAGCAGGGCAATCAGGCCCAGCAGCGCCAGGCCGGCGAATACCGCGCCGCCGATGCCCATGCCGAAGGCGGCGGCCAGACCGGCCGGACGGCCGGCGGCAATGGCGGTGCGCGCCACCAGCACGAAGCTGGGGCCGGGGCTGGCGGCGCCCAAAGCAATGGCAACGGTGATGCTGAGCAGGGGCAGCAGGATATCCATGCGCGGCGACTCCAGCGAAAGGTGGCCGCCAGTATGCCGGATCAGGGCCGCTTTTGCAGCAGGGCGAGAAAGGCCTGCACGGTATCGTTCAGCGCGCCGTCATTATTGAGGATGACCACGTCGTCGCCCTCAAGTTTGAAGGCGGCGGCGCGGCTGAGGCGTTCCTCGATCTCGGCGGGACTTTCGCGGCCGCGCTGTTCCAGCCGGCGGCGCAGCACATCGGGCGAAGCCGTAATGCCGATCACCAGCAGGCCGGGGTATTTGCGCCGCGCCTCATCGATGCTGCCGCGCGAGACATTGACCACCACCTGCCGGCCGGCGGCGAGATCAGCCTCGATGCTTTTGGGAATCCCGTACTGCAGGCCATGAGCCGGCCAGTGCAGCGCGAAGTCGCCGCGCTGGGCCTGGGCAGTGAAATCGGCCTCGGAAGCCGGGATATAATCCTCGCCGCCCAGGCCCGGCGCGCGCGTCACCACGCGGCGCGGGAACACCACATCGGGAGTATCCTTCAGGGCTGCCCGGGCACCGTCCAGCACGCTGTCCTTGCCGACCCCGCTGGGACCGACGACAAGCACAAGGCGGCCGGCTCTGCCCATGCGGTCAGACAGCCGGCTTCAGGGCGGCTTCGATGATCGGGCGATAATGCGCCAGATCGGGCGTCCTCAGACGCGGCGACTTGGCGGCATCGTCCCAGCGGCGCAGGTTCACGGCATCCGCCGCGAAAGGCCGCGCCATGAAACCGGCGGCATCGGCATCGCTGTAGATGCCGCCCTGCACCTCGAGGCTGGTTTTTGATGCCTGCGACAGGCCGGCCCAGTAGGCGGGTTCGGCCTGGCAGAGATAACGCTTGGCGTCCACATGCAGCCGCACCGGCTCGACCACCGCGTCGGGGAAATAGCGACCCAGCCATTCGGCGGCGACATCCTCGTGCCGCGCATCGACGCCCTGTTCGGCCAGGCCCTCGTCGCCCGCGCCGACCAGATGGCCGATATCATGCAGCAGGGCGGCCGTGATCAGCTCCGGTGTCGAGCCCATGCGTTCGGCATGCATGGCGCATTGCAGCGCATGCTCGAGCTGGCTGACGGCTTCCATCCCGTAGCGTTCGGCGCCGGCCTGTTCCAGCAGGGTGATGATCTGGTCGACGATCTGCATGGCGATACCTGTTTAGCTTACATCACGCGCTGGCCGGCGCGCCAGACCGCGCGCACCACCGGCGTATCGTCGATCAGGCTGACGCGCAGCAGGTCGGCGCGCTTGCCCGGCTCGATCACGCCGCGGTCGGTCAGGCCGATCGATTCGGCCGGGTTGGTCGCCGCCATCGCCACGGCCTTGGGCAGATCGATGCCCGGCACCTGCTTGGGCAGCAGGAAGACCGACTGGATCATGCTGCTGGGCACGTAATCCGACGAGATGATGTCGAGATGGCCGCGTTCGGCCAGGCTGCGGGCCGAGATGTTGCCCGAATGCGAGCCGCCGCGCACAAGATTCGGCCCGCCCATCATCACATGCATGCCGTGCTGACGCGACAATTCGGCTGCTTCGAAGGTGGTGGGGAATTCCGCCACCACCATGCCGTCATCGGCCGCCTCGGCCACATGCTCGGGCGTGGCATCGTCATGGCTGGCCAGCGGCAGGCCTTTCGCGCGGCACAGCTCGACCAGGGCGCGGCGGTTCTTCGCGCCATGGGCCTGGGCGGCGGCGATCTGGGTCGCCATGAAGGCGTCCATCTGCTCGTCGGTCATGCCGAACTTGCCCTGATAGTATTCACGATACTTCTCAGGCTTGACGAACTGGCGCTGGCCAGGCGTGTGATCCATCACCGAAACCAGCTTGAGCCAGCTCAAATGCGACATCGGCTCGATCAGGTCCATCAGCGCCCCGAACGATACCTCGCAGCGCAGATGCAGCAGATGCTCGGCGCGCAGCATGCCCTCCTTCTGGCTGGCCTCGATGGCGGCGATCATGTCGCGCAGGATTTCCATGCGCACCGAACCGTCGCGCACATCGCCCACGGCGATGGCATCCAGCACGGTGGTGATGCCGGCGGCGGCCACCTGGGCATCGTGGCTGATCACCGCCAGCTTGCCGGGCCAGCGCACGCCAGGGCGCGGAGCGAAATGTTTTTCCAGGTTGTCGGTATGCAGCTCGACCAGGCCGGGCAGCAGGTAATCGCCGCCGAAATCGATGGCGCCGGCCACCGGCAGATGGCCGGTATCGATATCGGCGATCACGCCGTCATGTACCTGCAGGCTGCCGACGGGGATTTCGGCATCGCGGCCGACGATACGCGCGTTGGTAATGACCAGTTCGGGACTCATGCCGCAACTCCATGGGCTTGCAACGGCAACAGGCGGGTGGTGATGGCGGCCCGGGTTTCCGCATCATGCACGATGGCGACGATGGCGGTGCCGCGCCGGCGGGCATCATCGATCAGGTTTATGACAATATTGCGATTCTGCTCATCCAGCGAGGCGGTCGGCTCGTCCAGCAGCAGGATCGGGTAGTCGGCGCAGAAGCCGCGGGCGATGTTGATGCGCTGCTGCTCGCCGCCCGAAAACGTCGAGGGCGGCAGGCCCCACATCTTCTCGGCGATCTGCAGGCGGGTGAGCAGCTCGGCGGCGCGTTCGCGCGCCCTGTCATCGGCCACGCCGCGCGCCAGCAAAGGCTCGGCCACGATGTCCAGCGTCGAGACACGCGGGATGACGCGCAGGAACTGCGTCACGTAGCCGAGGCTGCGGCGGCGGATATCCAGCACCTGGCGCGGCGCGGCGCTGACGATATCCACCAGATCGCCATCATGACGGATCAGGATGCGCCCCTGCTGCGGCCGGTAATTGCCGTAGATCGAGCGCAGCAGGGTCGATTTGCCGGCGCCCGAGGGGCCGTGCAGGGTGACGCATTCGCCGGCCGCGACGGTCAGATCCGTGCCGCGCAGAACCGGCAGGGCAATGCCGCCGCGCAGATGCAGGGTGAAGGTCTTGTCGAGGTTTTCGACGCGGATCATGTCCATGACGGCCTCACACGCTCAGCACGGAGGAGACCAGCAGCTGCGTATAGGCATGCTGCGGATCGTCGAGCAACTGGTCGGTCAGGCCGGCTTCCACCACCTGGCCGCGCCGCATCACCATCAGGCGGTGCGCCAGCAGGCGGGCCACGCCCAGGTCATGGGTCACCACAATCACCGCCACATTGTATTCCTGCACCAGACGACGCAGCAGGTCGAGCAGGCGCGCCTGCACCGAGACATCGAGGCCGCCGGTCGGCTCGTCCATCAACACGATGCGCGGCCGCGTCACCAGGTTGCGGGCGATCTGCAGGCGCTGCTGCATGCCGCCCGAGAAGGTGCGCGGCAGGTCGTCGACGCGTTCGGGCGGTATCTCCACCGCCTGCATCCAGTCCAGCGCCGTTTCGCGCAAACTGCCGTAATGCTTCTGGCCCAGGGCCATCAGGCGCTCGCCGATATTGGCACCGGCCGAGAAATCCATGCGCAGGCCGTCGCGGGCATGCTGCTGCACAAAACCCCATTCGGTGCGCATCAGCTGGCGGCGCTGGGATTCCGGCGCGGCGGCCAGATCGACGATCTGATCGCCGGCCGTGCGGTAGAGCACCTTGCCGGAATCGATGCTCACGCGACCGGCAATGGCATTCAGCAGGGTGGACTTGCCCGACCCGGACTCGCCCACAATGCCCAGCACCTCGCCCGGCCAGAGTTCAAAATTCACATCGCGGCAGGCGGCCTGGCGGCCAAAGCTCTTGTTCAGCCCTTCGATGCTGAGCAGCGGCATCTCGGTCATTTGAAGCCCGGTCATTCCGCAGCCTCCTTGTAGGGCGCCGCCATATGGCCGCGATGGCCGGCCGCCTGGCGCTCGCCGCAATAATCGGTATCCGAACAGACGAACATGCGCCCGCCCTTGTCATCCAGGATCACCTCGTCGAGGAAGCTGTCGGCTGAACCGCACAGCGCACAGGCCTCGGGCCAGCGCTCGACCTCGAAGGGATGGTCATCGAAATCCAGCGGCTTCACCTCGGTATAGGGCGGCACGGCGTAGATGCGCTTCTCGCGGCCGGCGCCGAACAGCTGCAGGGCGGCATTCATGTGCAGCTTGGGCGTATCGAATTTCGGAATCGGCGAGCAGCGCATCATGTAGCGGCCATTCACCAGCACCGGGTAATCATAGGTGGTGGAGATATGGCCGTGCTGCGAGATGTCTTCATACAGCTTCACATGCATCACGCCGTATTCCGACAGGGCATGCATCTTGCGCGTCTCGGTCTCGCGCGGCTCCAGCCAGCGCAGCGGCTCGGGGATCGGCACTTGGTAGACCAGGATCTGGCCTTCATGCAGCGGCGTTTCCGGCACGCGGTGGCGCGTCTGGATCAGGGTCGCCTCGCGCGTCTTCTCGGTGGTGGCCACGTTGGTCATGCGCACGAAGAAGCGGCGGATCGACACGGCATTGGTGGTGTCGTCGGCCCCCTGGTCGATCACCTTCAGCACATCGTTGCCGCCGATCACCGCCGCCGTCACCTGCATGCCGCCGGTGCCCCAGCCATAGGGCAGCGGCATCTCGCGGCTGCCGAACGGCACCTGGTAACCGGGGATCGCCACGGCTTTCAGGATGGCGCGGCGGATCATGCGCTTGGTCTGCTCGTCGAGGAAGGCGAAGTTGTAGCCTTCCAGCGGCGCCTGGGCGGCGCTAGCGGCGTAATCCTGCTGCAGCGTCATTGCGCGGCCTCCTCGAATTCGGCTTCAGGCGCGCCGGCCGTAGCGGCGATCTCGGCGGCCTCGATCTCGGCCCGCATCATGCGCACCAGCGTCAGCTCCGACTGGAAGTCCACGTGATGCGGCAGCTTGAGATGCTGCACGAAGCCCGAGGCCTCCACGTTGTCGGCGTGATAGAGCACGAATTCGGCATCCTGCGCCGGCGCGGTCAGGTCCTCGCCCAGTTCTTCCGCGCGCAGGCTGCGGTCGACCAGCGCCATCGCCATCGCCTTGCGCTCGGCATAGCCGAAAGCGAGGCCATAACCACGGGTGAATTTCGGCTTTTCGCTTTTTGAACCCTTGAACTGGTTGATCATCTGGCATTCCGTCACCGTGATGTCGGCGATGTCGACCGTCAGGCCCAGTTCAGGAATATCGATCTCCACGCCCACTTCGCCCGAGCGGATTTCGCCCACGAAGGGATGCGACTTGGCATAACCGCGCTGGGTCGAATAGCCTAAAGCCAGCAGATAGCCCTCGTCGGCGCGGGCTAGGTTCTGCAGCCGCACATCGCGGCCGGCCGGAAACATCAGCGGCTCGCGCGTCAGGTCGCCCACCGGTGCATCCTCGGCATCGGGTGTTTCCTGCTCGATCAGCCCTTCCGCATTCAGCAGATCGACCACCTGCGGCATGTCGGCGGCCAGTTCGCCGCGCGCTTCCGCGTTCGGCATCTCGCCGCCGGCCAGCAGGCTGAAATCCAGCAGGCGATGGGTGTAGTCGAAGGTGGGGCCGAGCAACTGCCCGCCCGGCACGTCCTTGAAGCAGGAAGAGATGCGGCGCGAGACCTGCATCTTCGCGGTATCGATGGGCCTTGAGACGGCCAGGCGCGGCAGGGTCGTGCGATAGGCACGCAACAGGAAGATCGCCTCCACCTGGTCGCCGCGCGCCTGTTTCAGCGCCAGCGCGGCCAGTTCGGGATCGTAGACCGAGCCCTCGGTCATCACGCGGTCGACGCCGAGCGACAGCTGCTCGCGCACCTGGTCCACGCTCAGTTCCGGCACGGCGGCATCGCCGCGGCGATCTTCCGCCAGCAGCGCATGGGCATTGCCGATGGCGGTTTCGCCGCCCTTCACGGCCACATACATGATCAGGCCTCCGTCAGCGAAACGATCGTGCTGCGCGGCAGGCCGATCACCTGCCGGCCGCAGCCGAGATAGATATCCAGCCCGCGCGGGAACACGGCCGGGAGCTGCGCGCGCTGGCGCCACACAGCTGCATCCAGCCCGCAGAGCGGCATCGCCACACTGTCTTTGATTCCCGGCCCGCGCCAGGTCATGGCAGCGGCACCGTCCAGCGACGGCACCTGCACCAGCAACGTGGCGCCGCGCTCGGGCGCCTCGTCGGTGCCGAGGCTGAAGCGCTCCAGTGCCGGCATGGCGGCGGCATCCAGCAGGGCCAGCGCCGCCTGGTCGGGTTTGGCCGCCAGCGGCGCGCCGGTATGGAAACGCAGCCAGTCGCGCATCGCCGGGGTATCGAATCCCGCGCCCAGCCACACGGGCGTGTCGAGATCGGCCAGCGTGAGCAGGCCGGCGGCCAGCACGGGCGAAAGATCTTCAGGGTGGCCGCAGTCATCGCTCAGTTCCAGCACGCGGCCCGGCCGCGCCATGGCATCCAGCAGGATGCGGAAGGCTTGCTGGCTCTGCTGCACCGGATCGTGGAAACCGGCGGCGGGGGTCGTCATGTGCACATCTGCCTGCATCGGGTTCATGCCTCAGTCCTCGCCGCGCACCAGGGTGAAGAAATCGACCTTGGTGGCCGCAACCTTGGCCGCGCGCGCCTGCCGCGTCGCCGCCGCATTCTCCTGTGTGGGGGCCAGCAATTCGGCCTCGACCATCGCGGCATGCCGGGGCTGCTGGGCCAGCGCATCGAACAGGGCGGCCAGTTCGGCCCGGCGCTTGTCTCGCCCGGCCACATACCCCACGCCCATCAGACCGCCCTCTTCCAGCGCCACCACACAGCGCGTCACCGTCATCTCGCCCATGTTGAAGCGCTGGCCGTTGCCGCCGGCCCGTGCGCGCACCATCACCAGGCCGGTCTCGGGCTGCTTGAGGCGGCGGAAGGCCGGCTTGGGGTCCAGCCGATTCCAGGCGGCTTCCAAGGTTTCGCGCCCTGTCCGCGCCAGCAGGCTGAGGCGGCGACGGCGCGCGGCCTGCTCGGCGGTGCCGGTTTGTCCGGTGGAAGGCTGGGGGTTCATCTGGACCTCTTGCGCAAGGGTCTAAATTCGTCTAGACATCTATATATCTACACCGCGAGCGCGGCCCCATCAAGCCACGTTTGGGAGAAGCTTTTATGACGACACCCGCAGGGACCATGGAATCCGGCCACATCGAACGCGGCAGCGGCATGGCGGTCTGGCGCCAGATCGCGGCCGCCATGGAGCAGGCGATCCGCCGCAGCGACTACAAACCGGGCGAGCAGCTGCCGACCGAGAAGCAGCTGGCGCAAAGCTTCGGCGTGAACCGCCACACCGTGCGCCAGGCGATGAACCGCCTGGCCGAGACCGGCCTGGTCAGCATCGAGCAGGGCCGCGGCATGTTCGTGGCGGAGGACAGTTTCGAATACATGCTGGGCTCGCGCACGCGCTTCACCGAAAACCTGCAGACCATGCAGAAGAAGCCGACGCGGGAGATGATCTTCGCCGAGCAGGTGGCCGCGCCGGCCGACATCGCCCGCGCGCTGGGCATGCCCACCGGCGCGCCGCTATGGCAGATCGAGACGTTGAACAAGGCCGACGGCAAACCCGTGGGCGTCAGCAGCCATTATTTCCCGGTCGGCCGCTTCCCCGACATGCCCGAGCATTTCGCCCGCGAAGGCACGATCACGGCGGCCCTGAAAGCCGTAGGCGTGCACGATTACCGCCGCCGCAGCACACGCGTTTCGGCCAAGCTGATCAGTGCGGCCGATGCGCGCCTGGCCGACCTGCCGCGCACGCGACCCGTGCTGGTGAGCGAAACGGTGAACATCGATCCGCAGGGCAAGCCGGTGGAATTCGTGCGCGCGCGCTTCGTCGCCGACCACGTCACGCTGACCATCGAACATTACGAATAGGCGAGCATTACGAGTGACGTCAGGGCGTTGGAATGCGCCCCAGCACCGCCAGCCCGTCGCGCGCCAGCACCACCATCTCGCCGCTCTGCGGATAGATGCCGCTGAGGGCGGTGACCACCACCTGATGCGTCACCAGCACGGCCGGCCTGTCGCGCGGCAGCGCGGCGATTGCGGCGCGTAGCGCGGCCATCTGGGTCGGCGCGCGGCTGGACTCGCCGAAGAAGGAATTCAGTGCCGGCTCGATCTCCACCGGCCCGAGATCCAGTTCGGTGGCCGTGTCGCGCGCGCGGCACCAAGCGCTGCTTTTCACCACGGCAGCGGTTATGCCACTGGCGCGCAGGGCGGCACCGGCACGGCGCGCCTGGGCGCGGCCCTCGGCCGAGAGGTTGCGTTGGGTGGCGCAGTCCTCCACCCGGAAGCCGGGCGGATCGCCGGTGCCCGGTGCCAGGGCATGACGCATCAGCAAAACTGCCCGGCCGTCCCGCAGGGCCTGCCACATACCGTCACTGGCCCCTGTATCTTTCGCCCGTGCCGGCGATGCGACACAGGCCAGCAGCAGAATGGCGGCAACATGGAAAGCAGCCCGCATGGCCTCGTCCTCCGACAGCAACGGACTAAGTGATAGGTCGGCCCAGGTAACCGACCAGCCGGACACGGAAAAAATTACCGCCACGATCCAAGTGCCATGCTTCAACTGGTTGCCGAGACTCTGAAACTGATCCTGCGCCCGCCGGCGCCGGGAACCCTGCTGCGCCATGGCCGCCTGTCGGCGCTGTTCGCGGCTTTGCGGGCCATGCCGCCGCCGCGCCCGGTTCATGAGATCGAGGACGAGATCTGGGCGATCTGGACCGGCCATGACGATCCGGCGCTGGAAGCCCGCATGCAGCGCGCCATCTCGGCCATCGCGCGCCGGCGCCTGGCCGAGGGGGAAACGCTGCTCGACGCCCTGGTACGGGATGCCCCCGGCTGGGCCGAAGCCTGGAACAAACGCGCCACCCTGCATTTCCTGGCCCAGCGTAACGACGCCAGCATCGCCGATATCCACCGCACCCTGGAACTGGAACCGCGCCATTTCGGTGCCATCTGTGGATTCGCCCAGATCTGCCTGCGCCAGGGCGAAGTGACCGCCGCCACCGAAGCCCTGGCTGCCGCACTCAGTCTCAATCCGCATCTCGACGGCGTGCGCGCCATGCTGGCGCAACTGGCGCCGGCCCCGCCGCGCCGGCTGAACTGAGCGCTCTTGCGGTCCCGCGACAACACCGCCAAGCTCATCCCACAACGAGGGGGGCGTTAGTGATCGATCTGGCGGCCATTGATGCGATGCGCGACGAGCTTCTGGCCGGCAGCCAGACGAAACTGGCCGCGCCGTTCATCGCGCTCGGCCTGCGTCCGCCGGTGGTGCGCTGGAATCCGGCGCCCGCGGACCTGCCGACGCAGCAGCTTCCCTTCCTGCTGCGCCACTGGCACGCCCTGCGCGAGCGCCATGGCCGCGTGCGGCCCGAACACATCGATCCCTTCGAGCTGCGACCGGTGCTGGGCTATGTGCTGCTGCTCGACGTGCTGGACGATGGCGCGGATTACCGCTACCGCCTCTATGGCACGGAGGTGGCCCGCATCGCCGGCTTCGACATGACCGGCAAACGCACCTCGGAAATGGTGACCGGTTCGCTGGCCAGCGATTTCTACCTCGCCATCTACCGCGCCATGCTGCGGCACCCCGAGCCGGTCTACAGCTGGCACGAAATGCCGATGGAGATCACCATCAACAGCTGGGACCGCATCGTGCTGCCGCTGTGGGATGGCGACGGCCGGATCGTGCGCATCATCACCTGCAACGTACCCGGCATGCCGGTGCCCGCCCCACCCCGTTGACCTCGGCTTCCGCGGGCAGTTCCGGCCCGGAAAATTGTACACAATCCGGGTTGACGATCCTGCCCCCGCTCGTTACGGCTTGATCCCGCTGCCGCGCCGTACAGATCCGCTTCCGGCGCGGACTTGAGGGGAAATCATGATCGACCTGGCCCTGGAATGGCTCAATCTGGTGCTGCGCTGGATGCACCTGATCTTCGGCATCGCCTGGATCGGTTCGTCATTCTTTTTCGTCTGGCTCGACAATTCGCTGCGCAAAGGCCTGGACCAGCAGCCCGGCGTGCTGGGCCAGGCCTGGCTGATCCATGGCGGCGGCTTCTATTTCACCGAGAAATACTCGGTCGCCCCGCCGCAGCTGCCCAAGGAGCTGCACTGGTTCAAGTATGAATCCTATTTCACCTGGCTGTCGGGCTTCTTCCTGATGGGCGCGCTGTATTATGTCGGCGCCGACCTCTACCTGATCGATGCCAAGGTGCTGCCGATGGGCCGCTGGGAAGCCATCGGCCTGAGCGTCGCCTCGCTGATCCTCGGCTGGGTGGTCTACGACCTGCTGTGCAAATCGCCCCTGGGCAAAAACGATGCGGCCCTGGCCTGCGTGGGCTTCGTGCTGCTGGTGGCCGCCGCCTGGGGCTATACCCAGGTGTTTTCGGCGCGCGCCGCCTATCTGCATGTCGGCGCGCTGATCGGCACGATCATGACCGCCAACGTGGCGCATAACATCATCCCGAACCAGCGCAAGGCGGTGGCGCAGATGCTGGCCGGCCAGGTGCCGGACCCGAGCTACGGCAAGCAGGCCAAGCAGCGGTCGCTGCACAACAACTACCTGACCCTGCCGGTGCTGTTCGCCATGATCAGCAACCATTACCCGGTCACCTACGGCCACCCCTATGGCTGGGTGATCCTGGCCGTGGTGATCGTGATCGGCGGCCTGGTGCGGCATTTCTTCAACCTGAAGAACCAGGGCCGCGGCCAGCGCTACGAATTCCTCGTCGTGGCTTTCCTGCTCACGCTCGGCCTGGTGTTCTTCAGCCAGTGGGATCCGCGCCACAAGACGCTGGCCGGCGGCGCGACATTCGAGGATGCGCAGAAGATCGTGGCCGCGCGCTGCGTCGCCTGCCATGCCGCGCGGCCCACATTCGACGGCATCGCCGAGGCGCCGAAAGGCGTGATGCTGGAAACGCCGGAGCAGATGCGCCGCTTCGCCGCGCTGATCAACCAGCAGGTCGTGCGCAGCGAAGCGATGCCGCCGGGCAATGCCACCGAGATGACCGAAGAGGAACGCGCCACGCTGGGCGCCTGGATCGCGGCGGGCGCGAAACTGGACTAAGACATTCAGTGCTTATGCCGGTGCTGAGGCTGGCGTGCCCCTGATGCCGGCATGCCGCCATAGCCACGCAGTTCATCGTATCGCCGCACCTGTGCGTCGCTGAGTGTGGCGCGGGTTTCCAGATGCGTCGCCAGATGCACGGCACGCAGGCGGCCCTGCAGGCGACCGATCTCCTCGCTGCGCGTTTCGATCTCGGACGCATCGATCCGTCGTTCGGCGAACAGACGATCCAGCTCGCGTTCGGCGGCCACGATCTGTCGGCCAAGTGCAATGGCGGCGGCCGTCATGCGGCGCTGCTGATCCTCCAGCGCCGCGACCTGCCGTGGATCGAGACCCAGTGCCTCCCACATGTCCAAAGCATGCAGCGGGCCGGGATAGGAATTCAGCTCGGCCGCCTTGGCCAGGCCCATGCCACGCCCGGCCAGAAGATCGGCAACCTCCTGCTCGGACAGGGCCTTGATTTCGCGGTCCTGCTGGCCGGCATAAGGCATGGCATGCTGCGCTGCCGCCGGCAGCGACAGGATCAGCATGGCGGACATGAAAAGGATGAAACGGGACATGGAACCTCCGATATGCCGCCGAAGATAGGCGGCAACCGGCCAGTCTCATATGATCCGGATCATAGGCCGCGCCGGAGCACGATGCCGGTTTTATCGCGTCGCAGGCGGCGGTCGCGCTGCAAACGCGCCAGGGCGCGATAGACCGCTTCACGCGTGAGGCCCAGTTCGGTAGCGATTTCGGTCCAGCTCTGCACCGGCACCACCCGTCCCCCATCATTGGCCTGCAGATGAAGCCACATTTCCAGCCGCGCGGCGGCGGAACGGACATTGCGCAACTCCAGCCGCAGGCGCAGATCGCGCACCTGGCGGCTCATCTGCGCGGCAAAGGCCATGGCGGCTTCCGGATCGCGCCGCAGGCCCGCAAGCAGATCCCGCTTGGCCAGCACGACAACCACGCTCTCCACCTCGGCCACGGCATCGCAATGGTAGCTGTCGGAAAACAAGGCGGCCTCGGCAAAGCTGTCGCCGTCGCGGGCCGTATGCAGTGTGACCTGACTGCCATCCGCCAGATGCCGCACCAGACGCAGACGGCCGGATTCCACCCTGAAAATCGCCGTCGCACGGTCGCCCTGGCGGAACAGGCTTTCGCCGGCGGCCAGTTGCCTGCGCCGCGCCGTCGCCGCGTGGCGGGCCAGCCAGTCTCCGGCGGACGAGGACGATCCTGCCACCTTAATACGGCACCTTGTCGGGCTTGGCATCCCATTCGCGGAACACGGCCAGCGCCTCATCGCGCAGGATCTGCTCGCATGTCATGGTGCGGCGTTCGCGCGGCAGGGCGAGCTGGCGATAGAGGAAGGCATCGTCGAAATTGATCGCCGCCGCATCGGCCTGCTCGTTGGCGTAATAGACCGTGTCGATGCGCGCCCAGTAGGTGGCGGCCAGACACATCGGGCAGGGTTCGCAACTGGTGTAGAGCACCGCACCTTTCAGATCGAAGCGGCCGAGTTTCGCACAGGCCTCCCTGATCGCCGTTACCTCGGCATGGGCAGTGGGATCGTTTGAAGTTGTGACGCGGTTCCAGCCCTCGCCGACAACCGCGCCATCCAGCACCACCACGGCACCGAACGGCCCGCCATGGCCGGCATTCATGTGTTCGCGGCTCAGGTCAATCGCGCGGCGCATGAAGGCGGCATGGTCGGTCATGGCTTACGAGCCTCGATAAGTGGAAAAGCTCCAGGGCGAAACCAGCAGCGGAACGTGATAATGCCCGTCGGGTTCCGCCAGGCCGAAACGGATCGGCACGGCATCAAGGAAGGCCGGCTGCGGCAAAGCCGCGCCCAGTTTGCGGAAATAATCGCCGGCCTGGAAGACCAGTTCATACTGACCCGGCCTGAATTCCTCGCCGATCAGCAGGGGCGCATCGGTGCGGCCATCGGCATTGGTGACAACCTTTTTCACCAGCCGGCGCGTCTCGCCCTCCAGCGCGTAAAGCTCCACGGCCACGCCGGCGGCCGGCTTGCCGTTCATGGTATCCAGCACATGGGTGCTCAGGCGGCCCATTCTTCTCTCCTTAAAGGCCCAGCAGCGCTTCGAGCCGGATGCGGGCGATCTTGCCCACTTCCGACAGCGCCGTGGTGAATTCCGTGGTGCGGTCGTTGCCGATGCGCTGTTCGAAGGCGGCAAAAATCTGCGCCTTGGTGCGCAGCTTCACCGCGATGATGAAGGGGAAGCCGTGTTTTTCCAGATAGGTCGCGTTCAGCGTCTTGATGCGCGCCTTTTCCTCTGGCGTCAGCCGCGTCAGGCCGACGCTGTCCTGCTCATTCGTCGAATGCGCGGTCAGCGTGCCGGCCTCGGCCTCCTTGCCCGCCAACTGGGGGTGGGCGCGCAGCAGCTTGAGTTTTTCCTCGTCGCTCGCGGCCCACATCGCCTCCACCATGGCGCCATGCAGGCTGTCGAGGCTGGAAAACGGCCGCCGGCCGGCCACGCGCTCGGCCACCCAGGGCGAATGTTCGAAGATGCCGCTTAAGCTCGCCACGAAATCGGCACCAGACATGCGGTTGAGATCGGCCAGGGTTACGGTCACGGCTACAGGCTCTCCTTGTCGTCGCCCTTCTATAGCGTATCCCGCGCAGCCGGGGCCAGCCATCACCTCACGGCGATACTGTCGCAAACGCCGCCTTCACGCCGCGCCACAGGGCCGTGGCCTCGGCGCCGCCGGGATCGCGCGCCTGTGGCCGCACGGCGGTATGCACCATCACCAGCCGCCGCGCCGGATCGACATAGATCGCCTGGCCGCGCACACCCAGCAGGGCGAAGCTGCCGTCATTGTCGGGGAATATCCAGGTCTGGAAGCCATAGCCGAACCAGCGGCCGGTCTGCGTGCTGGAGAAATGCGCCCGCGTCATCTCGCGCAGCCAGGCCTCGGGGATGACTTGATGGCCTCCAACGCGACCACCATTGGCCAGCAGCATGCCCAGGCGCGCATAATCGCGCAGCACGGCATTGAAATAGGCGAAGGTGGCTTCCTGGCCCGAGCCATCGACCACCCAGCTTGCGTCAGACTCCGCGCCGATCGGCTGCCAGATGCGTTCCGACAGATACTCGGCGATGGGACGCTTGATCGCCGCCCGCAGCACCAGGCCCAGCACCTGCGTCTCGGCCGAGGCATAGGACCAGCGCTGGCCCGGCGGCGCGATGCGGTCGTTGAACTGCCGCACGGCGGCCGGTCCGCCCCGCGCCTGCGGGAACATCATGGCGGCGACCATGCGGCTGACATCGTCGCGGCCGGAATAATCCTCGTCGAACCGCACGCCCGACGACATGGTGAGCAGATGCCGGATCGGCGTGCGGCCATATTCGCTGTCCTTCAGCTCGGGCACGTAACGCTCGGCCGGATCGTCGATGGCGGCAATCGCGCCATCGGCCACGGCCAGACCGACCAGCAGCGCCGTCACCGTCTTGGCCATCGAGAACGACGTCAACCGGTGCGCGTCGGTGCGGCCATACTGGTAACGTTCGACATGGATGGTGTCGCCCTGGGCGATCAGCAGGCCGGTGGCCGGATTGCGCGCCAGATAGTCGTCGATGGTGAAGCGGCGGCTGCCGGTCTGCTGCATGGCATAGGTGATTGTCGGCCCGCCGGTAGCACGGCGCCATGGGCTGGGCGTTTCCGGTTTGCGGACCGTGTTGGCCGACAGGATCTGGTCCAGCCGCGAGAAACCATCGACGCTGTGACTGGTCTGCCACCAGGTGCGGCGGCTGGCAATCTGGAACTGGCCGCCGGCATCGGTGTAGCTGGAAAGCTGAGGCCCGCCCGGATTGAAATGCGGCTCGGCCGGGGCGGCGATGGACGCGGCCGGCACGGTGCTGAGCAGCGCATGACCGGACTGCATGTCGCGGCAGCCCGCCAGCGCGAGCGGCAGCAGCAGAAGCAGGCGAAAGGAAATGGGCGGCATGCGGCGGAACCGGTCAGATCAGGTTCCGCCAGCATGACGCGGCCGGCGGCCGGGTCAAGCCCGGCCTTTGTTTTCAGGCCAGGCGCAGCCGGCCCAGTTCGGTATAAACCTGCACCGGCGCGCGGTGGCGCCAGCGGCCGATCACACTGACGGCGATGAAGGACAGCATCGCCTCCAGCAGCAGGATGGGCATATAGGCCAGGGCCCAGCGCGCCCAGTCGGCCATGGCGAAGGCATCGGTGGAGAGCAGCAGCCAGAAGCCGACCATGGCGACCACGCCGGCATAATAGACCGCATCCAGCCGCAGCACGCGCAGCAGCGTGAAGCGTTCGGCGGCGTTCACCGCGAACAGCCGCCGGCCGAACGTGGCATGCATGGCCACCAGCGGCAGGCCGAGCGACAGCGTGTTGACGCCCAGATGCAGCAGATCCTGCGGCTCGAACAGAACGGCCTGCAGCAGCAGCCCGAGGCCGAAGCCCAGCAGCGTGGGTGTGAAGCCGAACAGCAGGTAGACGGTGGTGGCGCCGATCAGGTGCAGTTCCGACGGCCCGACCGGCAGGTGCCAGACCTGCATCAGCACGGAAAACACCGAAGCCGCCAGCAGGGTCTTCACCCCCTGCTGCACGATCTGTTGCGGCACGCGGATCAGCCCTTTCGCCTGGGTCGCCAGCAGGCCGGCGGCGGCGAGATTGGCGCCGGTCAGGCGCGCCGCGTCGATGATGCCGGGTTCGATATGCATGGCCAACTCCGTCTGGGCTGATTCGCTTTGGGGCATGAGAAACGAGCGGCGCGGCCCCTGCAAGCCCCACGGCGACGGCATCACGATGCTGTCGAGTCTACAGAATCAGAATCGCGCGGAAATCGTTGACGTTGGTCAGCGTCGGGCCGGTGGTGACCAGACCGCCGGCCGCCTGGAAGAAACCGTAGCCATCGTTGTCCGCCAGACAGGCTTTCGCATCGATGCCCTTGAGCGCCGCGCGCAGGATGCTGTCGGGCGCCAGAAGCGCGCCGGCATTGTCCTCGCTGCCGTCGATACCGTCGGTATCGGCCGCCAATGCGTACACATTCTCCATCCCATCCAGCGCCACGGCCAGCGCGCAGAGGAATTCGGCATTGCGGCCGCCGCGGCCCTTGCCGCGCAAAGTCACCGTCGTCTCGCCGCCCGAGAGCAGCACGCAGGGCACACCGGCCGGCTGGCCATGGCGGCGCACCTGCCGCACGATGCCGGCCATCACAATGGCCACCTCGCGCGCCTCGCCTTCGATGGCATCGCCCAGGATCAGCGGTTTGATGCCTGCCTCGCGCGCCACCTTGGCGACCGCTTCCAATGCCATCTGCGGCGTGGCGACCAGAATGGTCTGCGTATTGGCGAAGGCGGCATCGCCGGGTTTGGGCGTTTCGCCTTTGCCGGCCTGCAGATGCTTCTGCACCGCCGGCGGCAGGTCGATGCCGTATTTCTCGATCACCGCGCGGGCATCGGCGAAGCTGGTGGGATCGGGCACGGTGGGGCCCGAGGCGATCACCGCCGGATCGTCGCCCGGCACATCGGAGATCAGCAGCGACACCAGCCGCGCCGGCGCGGCTGCCGCCGCCAGCCGCCCGCCCTTGATGGCGGAGAGATGTTTCCGCACGCAGTTCATTTCGGCAATGTTGGCGCCCGATTTCAGCAGGGCCTGGTTCACCGCCTGTTTGTCGGCCAGCGTCAGACCCGGCGCGGGCAGCGCCAGCAGGGCCGAGCCGCCGCCCGAGATCAGACAGATCACCAGATCCTCCGCGCCCAGGCCCCGCACCTTGCGCAGGATCAGCTCGGCCGCCTTTTCGCCGGCGGAATCGGGCACCGGATGCGCGGCCTCCACCACCACGATGCGCTCGCAGGGCAGGTCATGGCCGTAGCGCGTGACCACGATGCCCTCCAGCGGCGCGTCTTCCGGCCAGTGCCGCTCCAGCGCCTGCGCCATGCTGGCGGCCGCCTTGCCGGCCCCCACCACCACGGTGCGACCTTTCGGCGGCGCGGGCAGGTGCGGCGGCAGGCAGACGGCCGGGTCGGCGGCGGCGCGCGCCGCGTCGAACATGGCTTTCAGCAGCGTTTCGGGATCAAACATCGGTTTTCCACAATTCCCCCGTGCACTCATGGCTAATCCATGCCGCCAGACTTGGCCAGAGGCGGGCGGCGGTGTTATCGTCGGGAAACTGTATACAATCCCCAGCCGACATTTCCGCAAGGATCGCATTCATGGCCGCGAATCGTTTTGCCGACCGCATGCTGGCCCAGCTCGACGAACTGGGCCGGATCAGCGAAAGCCCCGACTTCCTGGTCCGCACCTTCCTGGTGCCCGAGCAAAAGCAGGCCCATGAGCGGGTGGCCGAGTGGATGCGCGAGGCCGGCATGGAAGTGGAACACGATTGCGCCGGCAACGTGGTGGGCCGCTACGCCGGCACCGATCCGAAGGCGCCGGCGCTGATGACCGGTTCGCATCTCGACACCGTGCGCAATGCGGGCAAATACGACGGCATGCTGGGTGTGATCGCACCGATTGCCTGCGTGGCCGACCTGCACAGGCGCGGCAAGCGAATGCCCTTCGCCATCGAGGTCGTGGGCTTCGCCAACGAGGAAGGCACCCGCTTCGGCTCCTCGATGACCGGCAGCCGTGCCATCGCCGGCACCTTCGATCCTGCCATCCTGGAGGTGAAGGACCGCCAGGGCGTCAGCATGGGCGAGGCCTACAAAAGCTTTGGCCTCGATCCGCACAAGGTGGGCTTCTGCGCCCGGCAGCCGGGCAGCATCGCTGCTTTTGTCGAGCTGCATATCGAACAGGGTCCGGTGCTGGAAAATGAAGGCCTCGCCCTGGGCGTGGTGACCGCGATTTCCGGCGCCCGCCGCCTGCGCGTCGAGATCACCGGTCTGGCGGGCCATGCGGGCACCGTGCCGATGGGCCAACGCCAGGATGCCCTGGTGGCGGCGGCAGAGATCGTGCAGTTCATCGAGGAACGCTGCACCGGCACGCCCACGCTGGTGGGCACGGTCGGCATGCTGGAGGCCCTGCCCGGCGCGATGAACGTGATTCCGGGCAAGGCTGTATTCTCCATCGACATCCGTGCCGGCGAGGACGATGTGCGCGATGCGGCGGTGGACGCCGTGATGCGCGAGACCGAGATGGTCTGCGCCCGCCGCAAGCTGACCTTCACGGTCACTGAGCTGTATAAAAGCACGGCCACGCCCTGCCACCCCAAGCTGATGGACCTGACCGAAGCCGCCATCAAGGCCCAGCATCTGCCCACCATGCGGCTGCCGTCGGGTGCCGGGCACGATGCCGCCACGCTGGCGCCGCTCTGCCCGGTGGCGATGATGTTCATGCGCTGCACGCGCGGCATCAGCCACAACCCGCTGGAGGCCGTGCTGGCCGACGACGTGGAACTGGCCACCCGCGCCCTGCTGCATTTCATCGAGCATTTCGATCCCGCCTTCGCCGCCAACTGAACGAGTTCTCCATGAGCATCGACAAGGCCACCGCTGCGGCCATCCACGATTTCATTGCCGCCCGCCAGGGCGATATGCAGGGCTTTCTGGCCGAGCTGGTGAAGGTGCCGTCCGACAATCCGCCTGGCGACTGCGCCCCGCATGCCAAACGCGCCGCCGAGTTGCTGGAGAAACTGGGCTTCACCGTCGAGCGTCATCCGGTGCCCGAGGAACTGGTGAAGCAGAACGGCATGATCTCGTGCACCAATCTGGTGATCCGCAAAAAATTCGGCAGCGGCGCGCCCATCGTGGCCCTGAATGCCCATGGCGACGTGGTGGCGCCCGGCGAGGGCTGGAGCGTCGATCCTTACGCGGCCGTGGTGAAGGATGGCGTGATGTATGGCCGCGGCGTGGCGGTGTCGAAATCCGATTTCGTCACTTATGCCTATGCCCTGCTGGCGCTGGAGACATCCGGCGGGAAGCTGAACGGCACCATCGAACTGCACCTGACCTATGACGAGGAGGCCGGCGGCGCCATCGGCCCGCAATGGCTGATCGAACAGGGTATCAGCAAACCCGATTATGCCTTCTCGGCCGGTTTCTCCTATGCCGTCACCACCGCCCATAACGGCTGCCTGCATCTGGAAGTGACAGTCAACGGCAAGTCGGCCCATGCCGCGCGGCCCGATACCGGCCATGACGCGCTGGAAGCCGCCACCAAGGTGCTGAGTGCGCTGTATGCCTATCGCGATACCCTGTCGGGCATTCACTCGAAAACCGAAGGCATCACCTCGCCCTCGCTGGTGGTGGGCCTGATCAGGGGCGGCATCAATACCAACGTGGTGCCCGATAAAGTCTCGCTGCGCCTCGACCGCCGCATCATCCCGGAAGAGAACCCCGAGCAGGTGGAAGCCAACCTGCGCAACCTGATTTCCCGCACGGTACAGGACCTGCCCGGCATCACCGCCCATGTCAGCCGCATCATGCTGGCGCGGCCCTTCGGCATCGTCCCGGGCGTGGAAAAGCTGATCGATATCCTAACCCGCAACGCCACCGAAATCATGGGCAAGCCTGTGGGCACGGAAGGCATCCCCCTGTACACGGACGCGCGGCATTATTCGGCCGCCGGCGTGAAGACCGTGCTGTATGGCGCCGGCCCGCGCAACCTGCTGGAAGCCAATGGCCACCGCGCCGACGAGAAGCTGGTGCTGAGCGACCTCTACAAGGCGACCGAAGTGGTGGCGCGCACGCTGGCCGAACTGCTGGGCTGAAACCATGGCGAAGAAAAAAGCCGCGAAGAAGAAGCAGGTGCCCGACATCGTCGCGAAGGCGCTGGGGACGAAGCCCTATCCGCGCGACCTGAAGGGTTATGGCCCCAATCCGCCTGATCCGAAATGGCCGAATGGTGCGCGCATCGCGATCAGCTTCGTGGTGAATTACGAGGAAGGCGGCGAACGCAGCATCCTGCATGGCGACCGCACCTCGGAAGTTTTCCTGCATGAAGTGCCCGGCGGCACGCCGCGCGAGAAGATGCGCGACGAACAGGTGGAATCGGTCTACGACTACGGCAGCCGCGCCGGCCTGTGGCGCATCCTGCGCCTGTTTGCCGAACGCGGCATCCCGTTCACCTCCTGGGCCGTGGGCATGGCGGTGGCGCGTTACCCGGAAGCGGCCGCCGCGATGCACGAGCAGGGCCATGAAGTCGCCAGCCATGGCTGGCGCTGGTTCGATTACAGCAAGATACCGCTGGCCACCGAACGCGCCCATATGAAGCTCGCCATCGAAGCGATCCGGCAGGCGACCGGCGAACGGCCGCTGGGCTGGTATACCGGGCGGCTTTCCGGCAACACGCTGAAGCTTGTCGCCGAGGACGGCGGCTTCGCCTATTGCTCGGATTCCTACGACGACGACCTGCCCTACTGGACCCGCATCGGCAAAAAGCCCCTGCTGATGCTGCCCTACACCTTCGACAACAACGACATGAAATTCGGCCAGCTGCACGGCTTTGCCACCGGCGCGGATTTCGAAAACCATGTGAAGGATGCCTTCGACCTGCTCTACCGCGAGGGGCAGGACGGCGCGCCGAAGATGATGACCGTGGCCCTGCATTGCCGGCTGATCGGCCGCCCCGGCCGGGCGGCGGCGCTGGCGCGGCTGATGGACTACATGCAGCGGCACGAGAAGGTGTGGTTCGCCCGCCGCATCGACATCGCCCGCCACTGGATGCAGGCGCATCCGTTCAAGGGCTAAGGCTTTCTTTTCTTTTTCGTCATGCTCGGGCTTGGCCCGAGCATCCACGAGTCAGCTTTAACGAAAACGTGGATGCCACGCCCTAGGCGTAGCATGACGGTCGGGAATTACAGCCTCAGGATCGCGCTTTTTTCTTCCCCACCAGCCCGTCCCAGGCGGCCATGGCGCCGTCCACCACGGCCTGCAGATCGGCGCGCCGCGCGCCGTCGCGGGCCTGGATCGACAGGCCCTGGATCACCGTGGCGTAGAAGGCGGCGACCCGGCGCGCATCGGTGCCGGCGGGCACGTCACCCTCGCGCATGCCGCGCCGGATCCGGGCCTGGATGGCTGCCAGCGCCTGATGGCGGCAGCCGGTCAGCAGTTCGCGCACCGGCGCGCTGTCTGGCGTGCCCACGGTGGCGGCCAGCACGATCATGCAGCCGGCCGGCTTGGCCGGATCGGTATAGTCGGTCACATGCCGGCGCAGCATCGCCTCGATGGATTGCCGCGCCGTGGGCTGCTCGTCCAGCGCGCGGCCGGCCGCCACGCCCTCGGTGGCCTGATACAGCCCGACCGCTTCCTCGAACAGTTTTTCCTTGCAGCCGAAGGCGGCATAGAGGCTGGGCGCGTTGATGCCCATGGCCTTGGTCAGGTCGCTCAGCGAGGCGGCTTCGTAGCCGCGCTGCCAGAACACCGCCATGGCGCTTTTCAGCGCGGCGGCCCGGTCGAAGCTGCGTGGACGGCCGGCCATATCCGGTTCCTGCCCTTCCATTCGATTCTGTAGCAAATGATAAATAATGGGATTGACCCGGCCGGGCAAGCTCCCTATCTGTCGCCCTCCATTCTGTATCGATCACTAAATAAATGGAGAACCAGACATGACCGAGCTTTCCGGCAAGACCGCCTTCGTCACCGGCGCCAGCAGGGGCATCGGCGCTGCCATCGCGCTGCAACTGGCCGAATCCGGCGCCGATGTCGCGCTCACCTACACGGCCTCGCCCGACAAGGCGCAGGCGGTGGCGCAGCAGATCGGCAAGCTGGGCCGCCGCGCGCTGGCCCTGCAGGCCGATGCCGCCGATCCGGCCGCGCTGAAGGCTGCCATCGACAAGGCGGCGGCGGAGTTCGGCCGCATCGACATCCTGGTGAACAATGCCGGCATCGCCGAGATGGCCGCGCCGCAGGATCACGACCTGGCCGCCATCGACCGCATGCTGGCGATCAACACCCGCGCGCCCTTCCTGGCGGCGCAGATGGTGCTGCCGCATATGCCCGATGGCGGGCGCATCGTCAGCATCGGCTCCTGCCTGGGCGAGAATGTGCGCTTCCCCGGTATCACGCTCTATTCCATGAGCAAGGCGGCGCTGACCGGCATGACCCGCGGTCTGGCGCGCGACCTGGGCCCGCGCGGCATCACCGTGAACGTGGTGCAGCCCGGCCCGATCGACACCGACATGAACCCGGCCGACGCCGAGTATGCCCCGTCGCAGGTGGCGCTGACCGCTTTGGGCCGCTACGGCAAGCCGAACGAGATCGCCGCCGCCGTGGCTTTCCTGGCCGGGCCGGGCGCCAGCTACATCACTGGCGCGCAGATCGCCGTGGATGGCGGCACCAATGCCTGATCGCGGGATGTGAGTACAACAGCCGTCGCGCGGTCAACGCCGCGTGGCGGCCAGTTGCGCGAAGACGCCCTGCAGGTCGACCGGACGGCGTTTCGCCGCCGCCAGATCGAGGCCGTCTTCCAGTCTTTGCAGATGCTCTTCCATGTAACGCACCGAACCGGCCACGTCATGGGCGGCGAGACGGTCGAGCAGCGCGCCGTGTTCGGCATGGCTGCACATCGTGTTGCCCGGCGCCTCGTAGACCGCGATGATCAGCGAGGTGCGCGAGATCAGCGCGCGCAGGAAACCACTGAGCGGTTCGTTGCCGATCAACTTGGCCAGTTCCAGATGGAATTCGCCCGACAGCCGGATGCCGGTGCTGCGGTCGCGCGCCGTTTCGGCGGCATGTTCACGGGCCACGAAGCGGCGCAACGCGGCCAGTTGCGCTGTCGTGATACGGCGCGCCAGTTCGGCGGCGATGCCGGTCTCGACGATGCGGCGCGCGGCAAACACCTCGCGCGCCTCCTGCACGCTCGGCTTGGCCACCGAGGCGCCGCGATTGTGCTGCAGCGTCACCAGATTCTCGTGCGACAGCGCCAGCAGCACCTTGCGGATGCGCGTGCGGCTGACGCCGAAGGCCCGGGCCAGCACATCCTCGGGCAGCTTGGTGCCCGGCATGATGATGTGGTCGACGATGGCGGTGTAGACGCTGTCGTAGATGGTGGCGTCGTCGATGGCACCACGACGGCCGGCCGGTGCGGCGCCCTTGCGGCGGGGAGCCGCCTGGGGCATGGCCAGAACCTGCGCCGCCGTGATTTTACGGCCGGCCGCCGGTCTGGCCTTCATGCCTGTCTGTTTCACGCCAGTCTGTTTCACGGTTGCCTGCGCCATGTCTGGCCCCCACTGGCGCCGGCCGTCGAATCGGCCGGACAATCCGGTGCCGGGATTGTATACGGTTGGCCGATTCAGGGTCCAGCAGCCAGATGTCGGCGCATTGGCGCGGCGCGCATATCGCGTTACACACAGGCGGCCATGACAACCAGTTCCGCCGCCTCTCATCCGACGTCCCTCATGCCTGCGATTGCCGCCGGCCTGCTCTCGGCCTTCGTCGGCTTCGCTTCCTCCTTTGCCGTGATCCTGCAGGGCCTGACCGCCGTGGGCGCCAGCCAGGCCCAGGCCGCATCGGGCCTGATGGCGCTCAGCCTTGCCATGGGCTTCTGCGCGATTCTCCTGAGCTGGAAAACACGCCTGCCGATCAGCATTGCCTGGTCCACACCGGGCGGCGCGCTGCTGGCCTCCAGCGCCATCGCCGAGGGCGGCTTCCATGCCGCCGTGGGCGCCTTCATCGCCTGCGGCATCCTGCTCACCATCGCCGGCATATGGAAACCGCTCGGCCGCGCCGTGGCCGCCATCCCGGCGGCTTTGGCCAATGCCATGCTGGCCGGCATCCTGCTCGGGCTCTGCCTCGCGCCGGTGAAGGCCGTGGCGGCGATGCCCGTGGCGGGCTTGAGCATCGTGATCGTCTGGGCCCTGGTGGCGAAATGGAAGCGGCTTTACGCCATGCCGGCCGCCGTGCTGGTGACGCTGGGCTTCATCGTGGCGGGTGGCGAGATCTCAGCCGACAAACTCGGCAGCCTTCTGCCCCAGGCCGAATTCGTCATGCCGGTATTTTCGCCTTCGGCCATGCTGGGCATCGCGCTGCCGCTCTTCATCGTCACCATGGCGAGCCAGAACATCCCCGGCATCGCCGTGCTGCAGGCCAATGGCTACAAACCCGATCCCACGCCGCTGTTCCGCGCCACCGGCATTTTCTCTCTGCTGGCCGCGCCCTTCGGCGGCCATGCGGTCAACCTCGCCGCCATCACGGCGGCGATCTGCGCCGGACCCGAGGCGCATCCGGACCCCAACAAACGCTGGGTGGCCGCTTTGGTGGCCGGGATCTTCTACGTGCTGTTCGGATTGCTGGCCACGGCGGCGACGGCTTTGTTCAGCGCGGCGCCCCCCACCCTGATCCAGGCGGTGGCCGGGCTGGCTTTGCTCGGCGCCTTCGCCTCCTCGCTGGTGGCAGCCTTGAGCGACGCACAAAGCCGCGAGGCGGCGGCGATCACCTTCATCGTCGCGGCCAGCGGGCTGACGCTGTTCGGGATCGGCGGCGCCTTCTGGGGACTGATCGCGGGCGGCGCCATGCTGGCGCTGGCGCGCTGGCGGCGGGGCTGAACCTGCAGCGTCTTGGCTACCGCGCCCTGCCGGCATGCGCATAGGCCGCCATCACCCGTTCGGCGGCGTGGCGGGCGCGCTGCTCCAGCTCGGCTTTTGCCGGCGGTTTGACCAGCCCCATCAGCAGGCGCAGCAGTAGGTCACCCCATAACAGCGAGAAGAAGAAAGCGCTGACCTCGGCCGGCGACACGGGCGCCAGCAGCCCGTCTTCCTGCGCCTTCTCGATCAGGTCGATGAACATGCGGCGCATCGGCTCGCGGCCGCGTTCGTCCAGCGCCCGGGCGATCTCGGGCGTTCTCTGCGCTTCCGTTATGGCGAAGCGGAACACGGTCAGCACATCCGGATCGCAGATGCCGGCCATCGCCGCCGTGCCGAATTTCGTCAGCGTGGCCAGCAGCGCCTGCGGGTCTGACGGCCGCGGCAGCGCCAGCGGCACCTGCATCTGTCGCGTGCGCCACTTGATGCATTCCACCACGATGGACTGCTTGTCGGCGAACAGCGCGTAAAGCTCGCGCTTGGAAACCCTGGCGCGGGTGGCGATCTCCAGGGTGCTGGCGCCGTCGAAGCCCAGTTCGCGGAAAGCCGCGAAGCCGGCGCGCAGCACGCGGTCCCGCATTTCGGCACGCTCTTCGGATTCTGCTGTTTTGGCTGTTTTGCCCACGAAGCCCTCTTGACTGGTACTATAGCGTACCATATAGATTTGTCATGTTGGTACCAGTGGGTACCATTCCATCCCCAAGAGGACCCGTCATGCCTAGCCTTGCCACCATCCTGCAGAACACCCCCGTCTGGGTGTTCGTGTTGTTTGCCATCCTGCTGGCGCTCGGCCTGATCGGCCTGCGCACGCGCACCGTGAAGGTCTGGCGCCTGCTGGTGGCGCCCGCCGTGTTCATTGCCTGGGGCGTCTATGGCCTGCTGCTCAGACTGGATGCCTCGGCCGTGCTGCCGGTCTACTGGGCCGCCGCCCTGGCGATCGCGTCACTGGGCGCATGGTATGGCACCAACCTCGACTCGATGCAGCCCGACCCGGCGCAGCGACGCGTGCGCGTGGAGGGCTCGGTCTTCCCGCTGCTGCGCAACATGGTGCTGTTCTTCGCCAAATACGCCATCGGCATTTCCATCGGATTCGGCCTGTCCGACCCGATGACCCTTTACCCTGTCGATGTGGCGGTTTCCGGCGTGAGCGCGGGCTATTTCATCGGCTGGCTGCTGCGTTTTGCCCAGCGCTACCGGAAAGGCGCCATTCCTGCCTGAACGCCCAGCGGGAACCAGGGTTGCGGCGGATGGTTTCCTCTTCTGCAGCAGAGGAGGAAACCATGCCCGATCGCATCACCCCACCCCGTCCGCCGCGCCAGTTCACCCTGGAACCCGGCAATGGCGGCAGCCCGCACGGCCCGGCCCATACCACGCCGCTGGTGAAGGGTTCGCCCGCGCAGCGGCGCTACGGCCCCGGCACCTATGGCAACGACCAATTCGCCGCCGAGCATCATGACGACATCAGCAACGATCCCAACCTGCCCGAGGGCCTGCAGGACAGACAGGGCGAGGTTAAGCGCCCGACTCTGCGCCCGAAGGAAAAGCGCTACGGCCGCATCGGCGGAGACGGCGAGGGTTAGCGCCCTAGCGCCGGGCTTCCATGGCCATGCGCACGGCCAGACCGGCCAGCACGGTGCCCATCAGCCAGCGCTGGATCAGCAGCCAGAGCGGGCGCGTGCCGAGGAAGCCGGCGATGCTGCCGGCGGTGAGCGCGATCAGGCCGTTGACGGTGATGCTGATCGAAATCTGCGTGAAGCCCAGCACCAGCGACTGGCCCAGCACATGGCCGGCCTCGGGCGTGATGAACTGCGGCAGCAGCGAGAGATAGAGCATCGCGATCTTCGGATTGAGCAGGTTGGTGATGAAGCCCATGGTGAAGAGTTTGCGCGGTGAATCCTGCGGCAGCGCCTTCACCTGGAAGGGCGAACGGCCGTTGGGTTTCAGCGCCTGCCAGGCCAGCCAGAGCAGATAGGCCGCGCCGCCGTAACACAAGGCCTCGTAGGCATAGGGCACCACCAGCAGCAGGGCCGTGATGCCGAAGGCGGCGGCCAGCATGTAGACCACGAAACCCAGCGCCACGCCGCCCAGCGAGATCAGCCCGGCCACCCGCCCCTGGCAGATCGAACGCGAGATCAGATAGATCATGTTCGGCCCGGGCGTGAGCACCATGCCAAAAGCAACAAGTGCGAAGGCGATCAGGTTTGTGGTGGTGGGCATGGGCAGGCTCCGGCCGGGGTGCGAACAGCCTAGCGCGGTGCACGACACGGCGCAGCGGAAGAATTGTACGGAGACAATTGCCTTGATCGCCCACCAAGGCA
Source organism: Ferrovibrio sp. (assembly GCA_046294345.1). GTDB lineage: Bacteria > Pseudomonadota > Alphaproteobacteria > Ferrovibrionales > Ferrovibrionaceae > Ferrovibrio. Next base: position 11,901 of record JBKBJT010000013.1, on the reverse strand, counting down.
GAGGCTAAATCTTGGGCAGCCATCGGTCCACAAATGCCATGACCTCTGCTGCCGCAACCGCCGCTCCGCCGGGCCTGAACTGGGACGATCTGCGCATCGTGCTGGCGGTGGCGGAACATGGCACATTGTCGGCCTCCGCCATTGCCCTGGCGATCAGCCATCCCACGCTGTCGCGGCGCCTGCGGCAGATCGAGGACCGGCTGGGCACGCGGCTGTTCGAACGCACGCCCACCAGCCTGCGCCTGACGGCCGCCGGCGAGGACATGCGGAGCCTGGCGCTGCGCCTGCGCGACGACATCAGCGCGCTGGAACGCAGGATCGGCGGACGCGACAGCGGCAAGGATGGTCCGGTGCGGCTCACCGCGCCCGATGCCGTATCGGAATATCTGCTGCCCAGCATTCTCGCTGCCTTGTGCCGCGAACAGCCGGGCCTGACCATCGACCTTGTGATTTCGAACCAGGTGCTGTCGCTGGCCCAGCGCTCGGCCGACCTTGCCCTGCGCATCACGCCGCAGCCAGATGAAAACCTGCGCGGCCGGCGCGTCGGCACAGTGGCGATGGGCATCTATGCCGCTGACGGCATGCCGGTGCCCGAAACTCTGGGCGGGTTGGCCGGTTTGCCATGGGTGGGTTTCGATGCGGCGCTGGCTTGCACCGGACCGGGCGAATGGATTGCCCGCAACGTCGCAAATAATGATATCCGCTTTCGTGCCAACACTCTGCTCGGCGCAGCCCAGGCCGTGAAATCCGGCATCGGCTGTGGCGTGCTGCCCTGCTTTGTCGGCGGCTCGATCCCGGGATTGACCCGTATCGGCGGACCACTGCCGGCGCTGGACCTGCCGCTATGGCTGCTGGTGCATCCTGAGATGGCGCGCCTGCCTCGCATCCGCCGTGCCGGTGATGCGCTGGCGGCGAAGCTGAAGCAGGCGGCACCGTTGCTGGTCGGTCAGGCCTAGGTCGCGCGCGCCATCAGGCGCGACAGATGCGATCCGCGCTCCGACAGGTATTGCCGGAAGATCGCGGCGTAATCGGGCACCACCACATTCTGCACGCTGGGTCGTGCGGCCAGAGCGGCACGATAGGTCGGCACGCGTCGCAATCCGTCGAATATGCCGAACGATCCCAGTTGGTCGAAGGTGTCGAACAGCCGGAAGATCGGCGCGAAAGCCGCATCGACCAGACCGAAGCGGGCACCGGCAAAATACGGCCCCTCGCTCAGATGCTGCTCAAGCCAGCCGAACCTGGCCCGCAGGTCCCCGCATTTGCGTTCGAAAGCGGCTTCGTCGGGCGCGGTGTAGAAACCGAACACATCCGCGATCACGGCGGAGGCGAATTCGGCCCAGCCACGTTCGCGGGCGCGATCCAGCGCAGCGGGAGGCAACACCGGCCTCGCCGGCTCGGCTTCCTCAATATAGTCGCAGATCACGGATGTCTCGAAGATGGCGGCGCCACTGACGCGCAGCACCGGCACCTTACCCAGCGGCGAAACCTGCAGGAACCAGTCGGGCTTGTTGGCCAGGTCGATATAGGTGCGGTCATAGGGTACGCCCTTTTCGGCCAGCAGGATCCCGGCGCGCTGGGTGTATGGGCATAGATAATTGCTGATCAGATCATAGGCAGGCATTGCCGTCTCCGTGCTGAAGCGGCGCCGGTTGCGCCGCGCGCCATGCATAGCCGCAGGCATGGCAGCAAGGGATCGAAAGCTTTTTCAGCCCGCTGTGCAGGAATGTTCAGGCGTCAGGACGGGCAGACGGGACCTGTATGGTCGCCGCCTGCCCGCGCCATCTGCCCGCGCCGGGCACCGCCGCTTAACGCGCGGCGGGTATGGCAGCCTTTGCGGCCCGGTCGATCACATCGGCCACCACCTTCGGCTGGGTCATGAACACCGCGTGGCTGGCGGGCACTTCCGTCACCGTCGCGTTGATGCGCCGGGCCATGTGGCGCAACATCTTCTGGTCGAAGGCCTTGTCGTCGGTGGCGATCACCGCCCAGCTTGGCTTGGTGCGCCAGGCGGCGTTCGTCAGCCTGGTGGCGAAGACCGACATGTTGATCGGCACCTGCGAGTCGCGCATGAAGGCGGCGTCCGCATCGCTGGTGTCGGCGGCGAAACCGGCCTTGAACTTCGCCAGATCGATATAGCCGTAGCCGTCCGACTGCGTGTCGATGACGAATTCGGGCGGCGTCGTGAAGCCCTCATACTGCTGCGCCGTGGTCTCATTGGCATCAGGCGACAGCGCCGAGACATAGACCAGCCCGGCCACCTTCGGGTCGATGCCGGCCTCGGTGATCACCGTGCCGCCCCAGGAATGGCCGACCAGGATGGCCGGGCCGCTCTGGCGGGCCAGCGCACGCTTGGTCGCCGCCACATCATCGGCCAGCGAGGTCAGCGGGTTCTGCACGATGGTGACGCGATAGCCGCGTGCCGTCAGGTTGTCGTAGACGCCGCGCCAGCCCGAGCCATCGGCGAAGGCGCCATGCACCAGCACGACATTCCTGACGGCCTGCGTTTCGGGGATGCGGTCGGCGGCGGAAGCGGAACCGGCCATGCCGGCAGTGACGATGGCGGCGGCCAGGGCGGTGCGGATAGTCGTGGTCATGATGTTGGTCCTTTCCGGGGAGGAAAATGAAAAGCTGGAGGAAGCTTCAGGCGGCCAGCGACAGCCGGACGTCCAGGCCGTTGCGGGTGGCATGCGAATAGGGGCAGACGATATGCGCCTGGTCGACGAGCTGGCGCGCGATCCCGGCATCGACGCCGGGCAGCGCGATAGTCAGCGCCACATCGAGGCCGAAGCCCTGGCCATCGTCGCGTTTGCCGATACCGACGGCGGCGGTGACGGTGCTGTCATCGGCGATCTTCACCTTGCGCTGGCCGGCGACGAATTTGAGCGCGCCGAGGAAGCAGGCGGCATAGCCCGCGGCGAACAGCTGCTCGGGGTTGTTACCCTGAAGGCCATTGGGACCGCCGGGGCCGCCGAGCTCCTTCGGGGTCACCAGCGCGACGCTGAAGGCGCCGTCGGCAGTGGCGGCCTGGCCGGTGCGGCCGCCTGTGGCAGTGGCTTGGGTGCGATAGAGGATATTCATGGCGTGGCTCCTTTTTAGATTGCGATAATTATTATCGCGATATCTAATAACTAGCGAGACCCGGATTGCCCGTCAAGCATAATTTTTATCGCGATATTGTTTTTTGCGGCTATAATCTTCACATACTGGTGAAGGAGGTCCGCCATGACCCAGAAAAAGCCCAGCAATCCCGCGCCCTTGCCAGCGCCCTTGGACGACCAGCTCTGCTACGCCGTCTATTCGGCGGGCATGGCCATCCAGCGGGTCTATAAGCCCCTGCTCGACCGGCTCGGCCTGACCTATCCGCAATATCTCGTGCTGAACGTGCTCTGGCGCGAGGATGGCCAGACCGTGGGCGCCATAGCCGAGAAGCTGGCGCTGGAATCGAGCACGCTGACGCCCCTGCTCAAGCGGCTGGAAGCCTCCGGCCTGCTGCAGCGGACAAGAAATCCGGAGAATGAGCGCCAGGTCGTGATCGCCCTGACCGACAAGGGCCGCGCGATCAGATCCGAGGCGGGCTGCCTGAACGAGGCCTTGCTGGCAGCATCAGGCCAGCCTCTGGGAAACCTTGGCAAGCTGAACAAGGACGTCAGGCAGTTGCGCGATGCGATCTACACCAGCATCGGCGGCTGGACCACGCCGGCATGACACGCGCCGACGCCGCGCCGGCCTGGCTATACCGCCTTCTCGAACACGATCAGTTTCGCCGGGCCGATCTCGTCGTCGATGGCGCGCCAGCTTAAGTTTTCGTAGAAACCGCACAAATGCGGCCGCGCGGTGAGGAACAGCGTCTCGACGCCCAGCGCCCTGCAACGCGTGGCGGCATCGTCCAGCAGTGCCCGCGCGATGCCGTGCCCGCGCACATCTTCGTCGACCCACAAGGCGGCGATCCAGGGCGTGAGGTCGAGCCGCGCCGGTTCGTCGCTGGCGATCACCGAGACCGTTCCGCAGCATGCGCCATCGCGCTCGGCCACCAGGGTAAACGGCATGCCCTCTGTTTCCATATGCCGGGCGAAACCGGCGCGGATATCCTCGAACGGCACGTCCTTGTGGCGCCAGAAGGCGGCCCAGATGCGCTGCGCCACCGTATCGGTAAAACCCGGGCGGTCGCGCAGGTCGGAAATCAGCAAGCCGGTCATGTCTCCTTGCTGGCGGGACGAACGGGCCCTGTCAATCGGACGCTGTCAAACGGGGGCTTGATCGCGGCCATGTTCGCATTATGTTCCATATTGCCGCCGGTCTGCCTGGTGGCCCTGAATAGACAGGCCGGGTCGATGGCAAAGATTCACCGATTCACGAAATTTCAATGGGTTAACATAGCAAAACCATCGCAAAACGACGCAAAAGCGGTGCGCCCGGACAAGAAACAGCGCCCCAGCGCCGACACCCCGCCTCCGCCGGAAGGCCAGTTGCCCGGCGGGGCCGGAGGGCGTAAACACGGCGCGGCTTTCCGGCGCTTTCCCCGCCCCCGAGTCGAGTTCCTCCTGGCCCCGTTCTTCCCTGTTGAGGCATCCGCATGATCCCGCGCTACACCCGCCCCGAAATGGCCGCCATCTGGGAGCCGGAGCAGAAATTCCGCATCTGGTTCGAGATCGAGGCCCATGCCTGCGATGCCCAGGCCGAGCTGGGCGTGATCCCGAAGGCGGCGGCGAAGGAGGTGTGGAAAAAGGGCAAGTGGGAGATCAAGCGCATCGACGCCATCGAGCGCGAGACCAAGCATGACGTGATCGCCTTCCTGACCAACCTTGCGGAATATGTCGGCCCCGCGGCGCGCTTCGTGCACCAGGGCATGACGTCATCCGATGTGCTGGATACCTGCTTCAACGTGCAGCTGGTGCGCGCCGCCGATCTGTTGATCGCCGGCGTCGACCGCGTGCTGGCCGCGCTGAAAGAGCGCGCCTTTGAATTCAAGCTGCTGCCCACCATCGGCCGCAGCCATGGCATCCATGCCGAACCGACCACCTTCGGCCTCAAGCTGGCCGGCTTCCATGCCGAGTTCCAGCGCGCGCGCAAGCGCCTGGTGATGGCGCGCGAGGAAGTGGCCACCTGCGCGATTTCCGGCGCCGTGGGCACCTTCGCCAATGTCGATCCCTTCGTCGAGGAATGGGTGGCCGACAAGCTGGGCCTGGCCCCCGAGACGGTCTCGACCCAGGTGATCCCGCGCGACCGCCATGCGGCCTATTTCGCGCATCTGGCCGTGGTGGCGTCTTCCGTGGAGCGGCTGGCGGTCGAGATTCGCCATCTGCAGCGCTCGGAAGTGATGGAAGCGGAAGAGTTCTTCTCGCCCGGCCAGAAGGGCTCGAGCGCGATGCCGCACAAGCGCAATCCGGTGCTGACCGAGAACCTGACCGGCCTGGCGCGCCTGGTGCGTTCGGCCGTGATCCCGGCGCTGGAGAACGTGGCCCTGTGGCACGAGCGCGACATCAGCCATTCCAGCGTGGAGCGCGGCATCGGGCCGGACGCCACCATCCATCTCGATTTCGCGCTGCATCGCCTGGCCGGTGTGGTCGAGAAGCTGGTGGTCTATCCCGACAACATGATGAAGAACCTCGACCGTTTCGGCGGCCTGGTGCATTCCCAGCGCGTGCTGCTGGCGCTCACCCAGGCCGGCCTGAGCCGCGAGGACAGCTATCGCCTGGTGCAGAAGCATGCGCTGAAGATCTGGCAGCATGGCGGCGATTTCCTGCAGGCTCTTCTCGCCGAGAAGGAAGTGACCGACAAGCTTAAGCCGGCGCAGCTTACCGCCCTGTTCGACCTGGGCTATCACCTCAAGCATGTCGACACCATCTTCGCCCGCGTCTTCGGCAAGGAAGGCGTGACGCCCGGCGTGAAGCCCGCGAAGAAGAAGGCCGCCCCGAAGAAGAAGGCGGTCCAAAAGTCAAAGGCGAAGAAGCGTTGACAACCTGATCGCGGCGGCCTCTCCTGAAAGAAAAGGGAGAGGACGCCATGATCGAGGCCCTGCGCACGCCGGACGAGCGGTTCGAAAACCTGCCGGGCTATGATTTCCGGCCGCATTACCTGACCCACGACAACGGCCTGCGCATGCATTACCTCGACGAGGGCAAGCATGCCGCCAGGACCTTCCTCTGCCTGCATGGCCAGCCGACCTGGAGCTATCTCTACCGGCGCATGATTCCGGTCTTCGCGGCGGCCGGCCATCGTGTCGTGGCGCCCGACCTGTTCGGCTTCGGCAAATCCGACAAGCCGCGCGCGGAGAGCGTCTATAGCTTCGATTTCCACCGCGACAGCCTGATCGCCCTGATCCGCGCGCTGAACCTGCGCGACGTGGTGCTGGTGGTGCAGGACTGGGGCGGGCTGCTCGGCCTCACCATCCCGATGAAGATGCCCGAGCGGTTCTCCGGGCTGCTGGTGATGAACACCGCATTGGGCACCGGCGACGTGCCGCTCGGCGAGGGCTTCCTGGCCTGGCGCGCGTGGAACAACAAGAACCCCGACATGCAGATCGCCAAGCTGATGAAGCGGTCATGCCCGCATTTGAGCGACGCCGAAGCCGCCGCCTATGAAGCGCCCTATCCCGATGCCGATTACAAGGCCGGCGTGCGGCGCTTCCCCAACCTGGTGCCGGACAGCATGGATGCACCCGGCGCCGCGCTGTCGCGCCGGGCGCGCGATTTCTGGATGAAGGACTGGACCGGCAAAAGCTTCATGGCCATCGGCATGACCGATCCGGTGCTGGGGCCGCCGGTGATGCAGGCCCTGCGGAAGATCATAAAAGGCTGCCCCGAGCCGCTGGAGCTGCCCGAAGCCGGGCATTTCGTGCAGGAATGGGGCGAGCGCGTGGCCGAAGCGGCGTTCGCCCGGCTGTAAACCCTGCAATTCGCATACGGGTGTCTGCCGCTGCGGGGTTATCAACAACTTTCAGGACCGCATTACCAAAACTTCGTTTGCCAAACCGCGGGAATGCTCGCCAGCATCTCGCACGGGTAGATCGTAAGAAATCTGCTGAGGGGGAATGTTATGGCTGTCTCGGTTTCCAGGGGTGGTTTCGGGCGCCGCCTCGCAATACTTGCCGCGCTGGCAATGCTTGCCTCGGCATGTTCGGGCATCGATCTGCAATCCGCACAAAAGCTTGGCAGCGCCGGCACCAAGCTTTCAACATCAATGCGCGACGAAGCCAAAAGCGTCGTCGAGGAAATCAAGCTTTTCGACGAGCGCAACACGCTGATACGCGTCAGCACCAGAATGCGCGCCTGCATCAAGCAGGCGACCGCCAGCAACCCCTGTCGCCTGCATCCAGACAGCATTGACCTGCCTGACAATACGGATCGGCTGGCAAAGATCACCACAGCCCTGCAGGAACGGGCGGATGCCCTGGGAACGCTCACTGAAGCCTATGCCGGCTTTGAGGCGCTGGCGTCCTATAAAGCAGCAGAGGAAGCGGAAAAATCCGTTGGCAATCTGATCAGTCAAACCAACAGCTTCATCGGCGTCATCAATGCAATCCCCGTTCCCGGGGCGGCAGCCATACCGCTGGTTTCCGCCACGATCGGAGAGATCGCGAAAGTCGGCGCCGGCCTGGTTGCCGAAGAACGCCACAAAAAGCAGGTCCTTGCTGCCAGCCGGGCAATACAGACGGCCGTTGCGGCTCTCAAAGCGGCAATCGACAAAGAAAAAACCATCATGGCCTCGATCCGCGTGACCAATACGGCGCGGCGAGAGGTGCTCAGGCAGGTCCTCATGGATGAAGGCGCAATCGGATATGCCTCCACCCTTGACCCGATCATTCGCGGAATCGGCTCCGAGCCGGTGCCGGATCTCGAAAAGGCGATCGGCCACAGCGCCCCCCTCAAGGGTGCGATCAACCGCATCATCAGTCTGCGGGCGGAGCGTCAGGACAAGGAAGTTGCCGAGCGCTACAACGATCTGCTCAATGGCCTGACCAAGCTGATCGTGGCGCACGAGAAACTGCAGGAAGAGAAAGCCCCGGACCTTGCCGAGTTGCAGTATTGGGCAAAACGGATCGAGGGATACTACAAAAGGATCCGCGACGCGGAATGAACCATTCTGATCCCGCATGATAAGGAGAGGGCTGATGCCATCGACACAGCAGCAGCGCGTCAAGGAGATTGAAAAGACATACCTCGACGTCATGCGGAATTACCGCAAGGACATGGCGGATACTCGCAGCGAGGATGAGGCGAAGTTCGTCGAGGAAAACTGGAACAAGGCCGAAAGCGTCTATCTGGATGCCATCAACGAGGAGCTAAGCAAAACGGCGAATGCGGCCGAATCCGCCTATGAAGCGCTCAGAACCGCCAATAATGTCGTCAAGCAAGCGAGGAAAAACAGCCAGACCCTTGCCGAGCGTGCTGACGCGCTGGCCGAGGCGACCCAAAAAGCCGCAACCCTGCTTCAAAAAGCCAAAGCCTGATGAATTGGGGGCCGCATAGCAGCCCCCGCCTTCTACTTCGCAAAAATCATGTCGTCGTTGGCAAACGCCTTGAATTCGAGCGCGTTGCCCGACGGGTCGAGGAAGAACATGGTGTGCTGTTCGCCCACTTCGCCCTCGAAGCGCACATAGGGTTCGATGATGAACTTGATGCCGGCATCGGTCAGCTTCTTGGCCAGCGCCTTCCAGTCCGGGATCGAGAGGATCACGCCGAAATGCTTGGCCGGCACCTGGTGGTCGTCGACCGAGCTGAAGGCCTTGGTGCCGCATTCTTCCGGCGCCAGATGCGCCACCACCTGGTGGCCGAAGAAGTCGAAGTCCACCCAATGCTCGGCCGAACGCCCCTCGCCGCAGCCCAGCAGCTCGCCATAGAATTTGCGCGCCTCGGCGATGTCGCGCACCGGGAAGGCGAGATGGAAGGGACGGATCGCCTTGGTGGTGGCGGCGGTCTTGGTCGGGGCAAGGGCGTTCATCGGGGCCTCTTAAATCAGGATCTGGTAACGGCCGGATCATAGCGGCTGGCATTGTCGCGACAATCGATTTAATCTCGGCTCGCTATGAGTTTTTCTCATGACCTGCCCTCGCTGAACGCCCTGCGCGCCTTCGCCGCCGCCGGCCGGCATTTGAGCTTCACCCGCGCCGCCGAGGAACTGCATGTCACCCAGGGCGCGGTGAGCCGGCTGGTAAAGCAGCTGGAGGCGGAGCTGGGCGTGGCGCTGTTCCGGCGCGGACCGCGTGGCCTGCAACTGACCGAGACCGGCAGCGCCTATCTGCCGTCTTTAAGCGATGCCTTCGAGCGCATCTCGGCCGCCACGCGGCTGATCGCCCGCGCCGGCCGGCCGGCCAACCGGCTGGCCATCACCATGCTGCCGACCTTTGCCATGCGCTGGTTCATGCCGCGCCTGGCCGATTTCCAGCACCTGCATCCCGAGATCGCCGTGGACGTGACCAGCGCCGACCGCCCGATCGACTTCACCACTGAGCCGGTGGATGTGGGCATCCAGTATGGCAGCGGCAGCAATGCCTGGCCGGCGGAGCTGAAGGCGGAATTCCTGTTCGCCGAAACCGTGATCCTGGTTGGCGCACCGGCTTTGCTGAAAGCCAAACCGGTGAAAAAGCCCGAAGACGTGAAGCGCCATGTGCTGCTGACCCATTCCACGCGGCCGGAAGCCTGGAGCGAATGGTTCACGGCCGCCGGCCTGAAGCCGCCCGCACAGATTCGCGGCCCGGCGTTTGAGCATTTCTTCATGTCGATCGAGGCCGCCGTGAACGGCCTGGGCCTTGCCCTGGTGCCCGACATCTTCGTTCAGGCCGAACTGGGCAGCGGACGCCTGGCCGAACCTTTGCCGAAGCATCGCGTGCGGCGCGGCGGCGGCTATTATCTGCTGCATCTGGCCGGGCGTGAGCGCGAAGCGGCGATCCGCGCCTTCCGCGACTGGCTGTTCAGTTGACGGCCGCTCGCTTGACCGAGCGATGATCGTGACGGGCCGCACAATCCATCCGCGCGCGGCTTTACCATGCCGGGCCGCCGCGTTAGGTGAAGCATCCCGCCCCGTCTCCCCAGCCGTCCGTTCATAGGATCATGCGCCAGTCCCGTTTCTATCCCCTGCTGCTGCTGATCGCCACCGGCGTGGCACTCGGCTTCGCGCCGCCGTTTGCCAAGGTGGCGGCGGCAGGCGGCATTCCGATGATCGGCTTTGCCTTCTGGCAGAATTTCATCGGTGGCCTGCTGCTGCTTCTGCTCGCCATGCTCAACGGCGCGCAGCCGCCGCTGAAGCCCAGGCATCTGCGCTATTACGCCATCAGCGGCCTGATCACGCTGGCCCTGCCCAGCGTGATGGTATTCCTGGCGGTGGCAAAAATCGGCGCCGGCCTGCCCAGCATCGTCTATGCCTTTCCCGCCATGCTGACCTACATCTTCGCGCTGACCCTGCGCATGGAAAAACTGGCATGGATGCGCGCCGGCGGCATCGCGCTGGGCCTGATCGGCATCCTCATGATCCTGCTGCCACGCTCGGGCCCCGTGGACGATGCCGCCCTGCCCTGGATGCTGCTGGCCCTGATCGCGCCGGTCTCGCTGGCGGTCGGCAACATCTATCGCACCCGCGCCTGGCCGCAGGATGCGGCCCCGCTGGCGCTGGCCGCCGGCACTTTGCTGGGTGCCGCCTTCTGGCTGCTGCTGGGCGGGCTGGCATTCGGCGTCGCGCATCTTCCCGCCGGCCGTATCGATGCCGACTGGGTGCTGGTCGTAGCCGGCATCGCCGCCTTCCTGAGCTTCATTCCCTATTTCGAACTGCAGCGCGTGGCCGGGCCGGTTTATTTGAGCCAGATCGGTTATGTGATGACGGCGACCAGCCTTGCCATCGGCACCTTCGTGTTCGGCGAACGGTATGGCCTGATCACCTGGCTGGCGGCCGGCGTGATCGTGGCCGGCATCTTCCTGGTCAACCGGCGGCAGCAGGCGGTGCAATAAAAAAGCCGCCAGTGGAATCTGGCGGCTTTTCCGTCTCCGAGACTTTGTCTTTACGGCGTGCGCTCGATCATCGTGCCGACGCCGTGGGCGGTGAAGAGCTCCAGCAGCAATACATGCGGGATGCGGCCGTCCAGGATATGGGCCGCCTGCACGCCGCCGCGCACGGCATCGAGGCAGGTTTCCACCTTGGGAATCATGCCGCCCGAGATGGTGCCATCGCCCATCAGCACCAGCGCATCCTTGGCGGTGAGGCTTGGGATCAGCTTCTTGTCCTTGTTCAGCACGCCGGCCACATCGGTGAGCATCAGCAGCTTGCTGGCACCGACGGCGGCGGCAATCGCGCCGGCCGAGGTATCGGCGTTGATGTTGTAGGTTTCGCCATTCTCACCCACGCCGATGGGCGCGACGACCGGGATCAGGTTGGAATTCTGCAGGCTGCGCAGGATGTCGGGGTTGATGCGCATCGGCTCGCCGACGAAGCCCAGATCGAGCAGCTTCTCGATATTCGAGCCGGGGTCGCGTACCGAGCGACGCAGCTTGCGCGCCTCGATCAGGCGGCCATCCTTGCCCGAGATGCCGATGCCGGTGCCACCGGCGGCGTTGATCGCGGTGACGATCTGCTTGTTGATCGAACCGGCCAGCACCATTTCCACGATCTCGACCGTGGCCTGGTCGGTGACGCGCAGGCCGTCGACGAATTCGGACTTGATCTTCAGCCGCTCCAGCATGGCGCCGATCTGCGGCCCGCCGCCATGCACCACGATGGGATTGATGCCGACCTGTTTGATCAGCACGACATCGCGGGCGAACTGCATCGCCAGCGCCTCGTCGCCCATGGCATGGCCGCCGTATTTGATCACGACGATTTCGTCGTCGTAGCGCTGCATATGCGGCAGCGCCTCGGACAGAATACGGGCCTGGTCGTGCGGAGAGACCGTCATGCGGGGAGTCCTTGGCG
>JBKBJT010000012.1:0-86999 GCA_046294345.1 Ferrovibrio sp. | reverse complement strand
ACTCGCTGACCGACGGGAATTCGAGGCCCGGGTGATCGCTGCCGATCCGCGCGTCGACCTAGCGGTGCTGCGGATCGATACGCGCGGCGAAAACCTGCCTTTCCTTGAGTTCAGGGATTCCGATGAATTGCAGGTCGGCGATCTGGTGGTGGCGATCGGCAATCCATTCGGCGTCGGCCAGACCGTGACCCAGGGCATTGTTTCGGCTCTTGGCCGCACCGGCATCGGCGATGCCGATGCGCAGTCCTTCATCCAGACCGATGCGGCGATCAATCCGGGCAATTCCGGCGGTGCGCTGGTGACCATGGATGGCAAACTGGCCGGTGTGAACACAGCGATCTATTCGCGCTCCGGCGGTTCGATCGGTATCGGTTTTGCGATCCCGGCCAACCTGGTCGCTTCCACCGTTTCAAGCGCGTTGGCGGGGAAGGGGATCAAGCGCCCCTGGCTTGGCGCCCGCGGCGAACCGGTGACCTCGGAAATCGCCGCCGGCCTCGGTATGGCACGGCCGGATGGCGTGCTGATCGGCGAGGTCTATCGCGGTGGTCCGGCCGACCGTGCCGGATTGCGTACCGGTGATGTGGTGCTGGCCGTCGACAGCCGCCCAGTGAGCGATCCGCAGGCACTGAAATTCCGGATCTCCACGCGCAAGCTGGGCGAGACCGCCACGCTCGAGGTGCTGCGCCGCGGCCAGCGCGTGGCCTTGCAGATGAACATGGTCGAAGCGCCGGAGACGCCGCCGCGCGACATCACGCAGCTTTCTGGCAACCAGCCTCTGGCCGGTGCCACGGTTGCCAATCTCTCGCCGGCACTCGCCGTCGAACTTGGCTTTGATACGCTGGAACAAGGCGTCATTGTTATGGGTGTCGCCCAGGGCTCCACCGCTTATCGCCTGCGGGTGCGGCCCGGCGATGTGGTGGTCAAGATCAACAACCGCGACGTTGCGGATGTGCGCGGCCTGCAAAATCTGTTGCGCGGCACGGATCAGTGGACCGTGACGCTCAAACGCGGCAAGCAGCTCTTGTCGTTCAGCGTGCGGGCATGAGCGCCAGCGGCGACAATCTTTTCGCAGCCGCCGGCCTGGAAACGGTGCCGGCCGGCCCGCTGGCCGACCGCTTGCGGCCCAAAAGCCTGGACGAGATCATCGGCCAGGATCATTTGCTGAAAGGCGAGGGGCCGCTTGCCCGCATGGTGCAGGCGAAGAAGCTCGCCAGCCTGATCCTGTGGGGGCCGCCGGGCACCGGCAAGACCTCGATAGCCCGCTTGCTGGCCGATGCCACTGGCCTGGTCTTCGCGCCGCTTTCTGCGGTGTTCTCCGGAGTGGCCGATCTGCGCAAGATCTTCGACGAGGCGCGCAAGCGCCGCGCCATGGGCCAGACGACGCTGCTGTTCGTCGATGAAATCCACCGCTTCAACCGGGCACAGCAGGATGGCTTCCTGCCTTATGTCGAGGATGGCACCGTGGTGCTGGTCGGCGCGACCACGGAGAATCCAAGCTTCGCGTTGAATTCCGCGCTGCTGTCGCGCGCCTCCGTTGTGGTGTTGCATCGTCTGGACGATGCGGCTCTCGAGGCATTGCTGCAGCGGGCGGAAGCAATCGAGAACCGGGCATTGCCGCTTGATCAGGATGCCCGCGCCGCCCTGCGCGCGATGGCCGATGGCGATGGCCGTTATCTGCTCAACATGGCCGAGCAGATCTACACCCTGCCGGCCGGCACGGCTCCGCTGGATCCCGAGCGGCTCGCCGAGACCTTGCAGAAACGTGCGCCGCTTTACGACAAGACCCAGGACGAGCACTACAACCTGATCTCGGCCCTGCACAAATCCATGCGCGGTTCCGATGTCGATGCCGCGTTATACTGGATGGCGCGCATGCTGGTTGGTGGCGAAGATCCGCTCTACATCTGTCGCCGTCTGGTGCGTTTTGCGGCCGAGGATGTGGGGATGGCCGACCCGAATGCCTTGCTGCAGGCGCTGGCGGCCAAGGAGATGTATGATTTCCTCGGTTCGCCGGAGGGCGAGCTAGGCCTCGTGCAGGCGGTGATCTACCTGGCGACCGCGCCGAAATCCAATGCCGCCTACAAGGCCGAGAGCAGGGCCAAGCGCGCCGCCCGCGAACATGGCTCGCTGATGCCACCAATGCATATCCTGAACGCGCCGACCAAGATGATGAAGGACCTCGGCTACAGCAGCGGCTATGCCTACGATCATGACGCCGAGGGCGGCTTCTCGGGCCAGAACTATTTCCCCGAAGGGATGGAACGGCAGGCCTTCTACCGCCCGGTCGAACGCGGCTTCGAGCGCGAGATCCTCAAGCGACTCGATTATTGGCAGAAACTGCGGGCCAAGCGTCAGGCTGATGAGAAATAGGCGGAAATCCGCCAATATAAACGTTAACCAAGCCGCCCCTGCTGTGCCGCCACGCTAATTCCTATATAATATAAAGATAATGGCATCTCGACGCGAAAGCTTGGTGGAGCGGTTTTCAGTGCTGCAGCGGTTCAGCATTCTCGGTGGTCTGGCGCTTGCCCTTTTGATTGTGGCGGGCCTCTACACCTATATGACCGGACCAGGCCGCGATAAGCCGTTCTACACGCCCGGCAGCATTCCGAGCCGCGAGGATTGCTTCTATCGCAAGCTCGCCCAGTTCCAGAATGTCACCCGCCAGATCATCTTCCAGGTGGCGCAGGATTGCGAGCTTGAGGTGCAGTCGCTGGAAGGCCATGAGCAGATGCGGCAGGAATGGATCGAGCGTCAGGCCCAGAAGGCCCGCGAGCGCGCCGCCCAGCCTGTCGAAGCGGCGCCCGAGGAGCCCAAAGAGCTTGACCGCGTGCGCCGCGTCTGGCGGTAAGTATTTCGTTTCCTGATTTTTCCTCTTTTCGAGTAGCACCATGTCCCAGGTTTCCACCCGCACCGTCAGCGACGGCGAGGCCGATCTTCGTCTCGACCGCTGGTTCAAGCGTCATTATCCCTGGCTTGGCCATGCCAAACTGGAAAAGCTGTTGCGCACGGGACAGGTCCGTGTCGATGGCGGCCGCGCGAAAGCATCCACGCGCCTGGAAGCCGGGCAGGCGATCCGCATTCCGCCACTGGGCGAACCACCGAAGGATGACGACAAACCGCGTGAACCCAGGCCGGCCAAGGCCAGCCCGGAACGCATCGCCGAACTGGAGGCCGCCATCCTGCATCGGGATGATTCCGTCCTCGTGATCAACAAGCCGCCCGGCCTTGCCACCCAGGGCGGCACCGGGCAGAGCGAGCATCTGGATGGCCTGCTGGGGTACCTGAAATTCGGTGCCGCCGAACGGCCGCGTCTGGTGCATCGCCTCGACAAGGATACATCCGGCGTTCTGCTGCTGGCGCGCACGGCGAAGGCAGCGGCCAAACTGGCCAATGCTCTCAAGACGCGCGAAGCGCACAAACTTTACTGGGCGCTGGTGATGGGTGTGCCCGAGCATCGCGAGGGCAAGATCCAGCTCGCGCTGTCGAAACTGCCCGGGGCCGCCGGCGAACGCATGGTGGCCGATGAGGATGATGGCAAGAATGCCGTCACGCTCTATCGCACTGTCGATACGGCCGGCCGCCGGGCCGCGTGGCTGGCGATGGCGCCGCTGACCGGCCGCACGCACCAGCTTCGCGTCCATGCCGCCGCCATGGGCACACCGATCGTCGGCGATGGCAAATACGGCGGCACGGAGGCCTATCTGACCGGTGGCGTCAGCCGCAAGCTGCATCTGCATGCGCGCGCCATCCGGCTGCCGCATCCCGATGGCGGCTTCCTTCAGGTGCGCGCGCCGCTACCGCCGCATATGCAGGCGACCTGGGATTTCCTCGGCCTTGAGATCGACAAAGAGGCGGATGAATGGCTGGAATAGGGCCATTGCTGCCCGATGGCCTGCGCAACCGGGCCCATCCCCTGCGGCCGGTTCTGGCCGGCGAGGTGCATGCACGGCCGCCTTTGCCATTGGCCGCTCCGGCCCGCGTGCTGCATCTCGGCCTCCTGCTCGATGCCAGCGAAGGAGCCGCCGAGCATGATCAGTTGGCCGCATTATGCCGTCATGCCGGGCAACCAGAGGCATCGCATGGTGCAAAGCATGTGGCGATCCCGCTCAGCGGCGATGCACATCTGACCTGGGAAAAACGCACCGAGTTCTCGACCTACACCATTTATCTGCGTCGCCAGCCCGGTGCCGCGTTGGATGACCGGTCCATGGCTCTGCCGCTGCCACCTGGCTGGCTGGATACGCTGCCCGGCAAACTCATGGTCAGCGCCGATGTGACCTTGCTGGCATCTGACGAGGCTGAACCGGACGAAGCCCTGCTGCAACGCCTGTTCGACGGTCCCACTCTGGTGGCCAGTCGCATTGCCAGCAATCATGCCACGGTCTGGACCGACTTCTTTCTCGGTGCAGACGATACCGTACGGTTCCTGGTGCATGACCGCGGCCTGAGCGATGCCCAGCGCGGCCGTGCGGTGATGCGCCTGCTGGAAATCGAGACCTATCGCATGATGGCCCTGCTGGCCCTGCCGCTGGCCCAGCAGGTGGCGCCGCGCATCACCCAGCTTGAACATGACCTGGCCGCTTTGGCCGGACGCATGGTCGACGTCGCCCATGAAAGCGAGCAGACGCTGCTGCGCGAGATTGCCGGCCTGGCCGCCGAGGTTGAGACGCTGGCGGTGGAAACGCCGTATCGTTTTGGCGCCGCGCGGGCCTACCACGCTCTGGTCGAGCGCCGCATCGCCGAGTTGCGCGAGGAGCGCATCGAAGGGCTGCCGACCATTGGCGAGTTCATGGAGCGCCGCCTGTCACCGGCCATGCGCACCTGCATCACCATGGCGGAACGCATCGAGGGCCTGTCGCGCCGCGCCACCCGCATGGCCAATCTGTTGCGCACCCGTGTCGACGTTTCACTGGAACGGCAGAATGTCGAACTGCTCGATACGATGAACCGGCGCTCGCATATGCAGCTGCGCCTGCAGGAAACCGTCGAAGGGCTGTCGGTTGCCGCGATCACCTATTATTTCGTCGGCCTGGTTGGCTACGGCGCCCAGGCCCTGCATGCCATGGGCCTGCCGGTGAACAAGGAAATCTCTATCGGCATTGCCATCCCCATCGTGGCAGGCGTGGTCTGGTGGGGCCTGCGGCGCTTCCGCCGTTCACTGCAGAAAGACGGCCTGCACTAGGCAGGCTGGCGCAGCAGCGCGCGGATCGCGGCGCCCAGGAAATCCGCCACGACCCGCACCCGCGGCGTCTTGCGCAGGTCGCGATGCAGCACCAGCCATAATTCGCGCATCACGGGCGGCCGCCCGGGTTCGGCGGCAAGGTCGGTAAATTGCCGGCCGATGAATTCAGGCAGCAGGACGCCGCAGGCACCGGCCCGGGCGGCGGCCACCAGCGGCAGCATGCTGTTGCTGCGGATCACCGGGCTCAGGGTCTTCTGCTTCGCCAGCCACTTGGTTTCCGGCAGGTCGGCCAGGCTTTCATCGAAGGCGGCAACGGCGGCGCTGTCGGCGGCGAGGGGATTGCGATACAGCCGGTAAGGCACGCTGCCGAGCCGACTCGCATAAAGCTCGCCGCTCTGCGGTCGTGCCCAGCGGATCGCGATATCGGCCTCGCGCCGGGCGAGGCTGAGCGAGCGGTGCTCGACGGCGATTTCGATCTGCAGATCGGGCCAGCGTTGCCGCAGGACGGCCAGCTGCGGCGCGATGCAGTGGCTGGCGATGCCCTCGGTGCAGGTGACGCGTACATTGCCTTCGATCTGCTGTCCGCGACCCGCATCCACCATACGGCCCAGGCGCAGCAACGGCGCCTCCACCTGTCCGGCGGCTTGCAGAACGGGCAGGGCCTGGGCCGTGGGGCGGTATCCCCGGGCCCGGCGCTCGAACAGCAGGATACCCAGGCTGGCCTCCAATGCGGCGATGCGCCGGGCCACCGTGGCGTGGTTCACCTTCAGCACACGGGCGGTGGCCGACAGGCTACCATGGCGCGCCAGTGCCAGGGCGTAGCGCAGGTCGTTCCAGTCGATCTCGTCTGTGCGTTTTTGAACAGGCATTGCGCGATCTTACGGAGTTCGCACAGAGATGGACAGCCGCTAAATCAGGGTATGGCCATACAGTCGATAACGCGCGGCCGATAGCACAAGGACCCAGATCATGACCCGTCCCAAGACATTGCTGGAGATGGCCGGCGTCGCCGGCCAGCCGATCCTGTGGCAGAATGCGACTCTGTTGCTGATCGACCACCAGGTGGAATACACCGCTGCGGGCGGCCTGCCGCTGACCGGCATCGATGCCGCCGTGGCCGAAATCGGCCGCCTGCTGGCCGCCGCCCGGGCCGCCGGCGCGCCGGTGGTACATGTGCGGCATCATGGCCGCCCGGGTGGGGCATTGTTCAACCCGGAAAGCCCGAAAGCGGATTTCATTTCCGAGATCCGGCCACTGGAAGGCGAGGCGGTGGTGACCAAGGCATTGCCGAATTCTTTCGCCAATACCGATCTGGACAGCGTGCTGAAGACTCTGGGCCGCAAGGAGCTGATCATCGCCGGTTTCCAGAGCCATATGTGCGTCAGCGCCACGGCGCGCAGCGCGCTGGATCATGGCTATCGCGGCGTCGTGGTGGCTAATGCCTGCGCCACCCGCGACCTGCCGGATCCGACCGGCAGCGGTGTCGTTTCGGCGACTGAACTGCACCGCATCAGCATGACGGCGCTGAATGATCGCTTCGCCGTGGTGGTGCGCGATGCCTCGGCTATTTCGGGGCGGGCAGCGGCGTAGCGTTCACGCCACCGCGCGGCGCGGCATCGGCGGGCGGCACAGGCTGAATGGGGCCGCCGGTGTCCGAAGGCCGCTGCCGCGTGCGGCGTTCGGCCGGCAGGGTTTCCCAGACCGAATTCGCTTCGGCCAGCGTCAGCTTGCGGTCGCCCGGCCGGCAGGTACGGCTGCGATAAAGCAGGTTGCGAGTGGGGAAGAAGCACCAGGAGGCTTCGGCCAGTTGCGCGCGCTGCAGCAGCTCGGCTTCCTCCGAATTGATCCAGCGGCTGCCGGGTGGGCAGGCCGGCGCCTCGAACACGTTTCCTGTACTGTCGTTATAGCAGAGGGCATAGACACCATCGCCCACGCGCGCCTCGTTGCTGCCATAGGGCGTACCTGAATAGGCGCTTGGCCCCGATGGCGGAGTATTGCTCTGCGGCACCGGTCCCGATCTGGCCGGAACGGCATTGCGCGATGGCATCGGTGCGATCTCGGGTGCACCACGGCCCGCGACCGGTGCGCGCGATGTCGTGAACTGCCGCTCCGCCTGTTCCATGCCGATGGCGGCATAACCCGGGGCGCAGCGGCCGGTCTGGCTGGTATAGAGCAGGCCGGTTTCGCTGTTGAAGCATGGCACACCGCTGGCTGTTGCCGTGGCTTCTTCCGCCGAGGTGTTGCGGTTCGGGCGATTGTCGCTGCCGGCCCAGCTGCGATACAGGCTGCGGTTCAAATCGCGCACGCTGCTTTCCATGCCGCTGCAGGCTGTCAGGCCCGCCATCAGCATGAGGATCGGCGCGACGCGGGCCATGGGTTCAGCCGCGGCCGCGATAGGATGCGACGCCCTGATCGGGCAACCAAAGGCCGGCGGGCGGTTTGCCGGTCTGATAGAACACATCGATGGGCATGCCGCCGCGCGGATACCAGTAACCGCCGATACGCAGCCAGCGCGGATTCATCGCCTGGACCAGGCGCTTGGCGATGCTCACCGTGCAATCCTCATGAAAGGCGCCATGGTTGCGGAAGCTGTTGAGGAATAGCTTCAGGGATTTCGATTCCACGATGCTGCGGTTCGGCACGTAGTCGATCACCAGATGGGCGAAATCCGGCTGGCCGGTCATCGGGCACAGGCTGGTGAATTCCGGCTGCACGAAGCGGATCAGATAGAGCGTGCCGGGCTGGGGATTGGGCACGATTTCCAGTTTCGCCTCATCGGGGCTGCGGGGTTGGTCCGCTGCCTGGCCGAGCTGGGTGAGCTGCGGATAATGACGGGTGGACGAGGGGGATGTCTTGCGCTTTGCCATGGCCCTGTTTTGCCACAACAATACCTTTATTGCATCCCCGTGCCGCCATGATCGGGCTGCCAACTTTAGGGGTCCGGGAGTGCCAAGGAGGCCAATATGACGTCTCGTCTGAAATCATTAGCAACCGCCGCCGCTTTTGCCGGTGCCCTGTCGCTGGGTGCCGCCGCCTATGCGCAGCAGCCCCAGTCGCCGGCCCAGCCTGCTGCTCCAGCCCAGCCGGGTGCGAGCGCGGCCCCGGCAACGCCCGCCGAACAGGGGCAGGCCGGTCAGGCTCGTGCCGACGCGAAGAAGGCCGAAAAGAACGCCGACGCCAGGAAGGCCGAGAAGAAAGCCGATCAAAAGAAGACTGACGAAAAGAAGGCCGACCGCCGCAAGGCAGAGGAAAAAGCTAGCCAGAAAGCCAAGGATACCCGGAAAACCGTCAACTGAGGCGCAGTGACTGCCAGTGGAGCCCCCCGCAACCAGTGGGGGCTTTTTTTGTCGGTTTTTCGGGCTAGGTGTGCGGTTGAGGGAATTGTCCGGGCATGCGATTCTTTAAAAATGGAAAAGCTGATCACCGATTTTGAACCGCCCCGACTGGTGATTTTCGACTGCGATGGCACGCTGGTGGACAGCCAGCACCACATTGTCGCGGCCATGCATTCCGCATTTGGTGCCCATGGCCTGGTCCTGCCCGAGGCCGAACGGGTTCGCCGTACCGTCGGCCTGCCTCTGGCCACCGCCATAGAAAGCCTGCTGCCGCCGGGTGGGCCGACCTTGGCGGCCGTCGTCGAATCCTACAAACAGGCCGCGATTGCCCAGCGTCTGGTGCCCGATCATTGCGAGCCTCTGTTCCCGGGCCTGGTCGAAACATTGGACCGCCTGGAGACGGCCGGCTTTCTGCTTGGCATCGCCACTGGCAAGGCGAGACGGGGCCTCGATTTCACCCTGGCAACCCATAACCTCGTCGGCCGTTTTGTTACCCTGCAGACCAACGACGTGGTTGCAGCCGGCAAGCCCGCTCCCGATATGGTTCTGCAGGCCATGGCCGAAACCGGCGCGGTGCCTGTCTCCACCGTGGTGGTGGGAGACACCACCTATGATATCGAAATGGCCCGCAATGCGGGGGTTCCAGCCATTGGCGTGGCATGGGGCTATCACGATGAGGATGTGCTTTGGGATGCCGGAGCATCACACATAATCAATGGTTTCCATGAACTTCCTGACCTCGTGAATAAAATGATGGGAGGTGCCATATGCGCGCGTTGAAATGGGGGCTGGGTATCCTGGCCGTTCTGATCGCCGCAGTCGTGATTGCGGTGCTGACCGTCGATGTGAACCGCTTCAAGCCCGAAATTGTGGCTGCCGTAGAAAATGCCACCGGCCGCAAGCTGGAAATCGCCCAGGACATGAAGCTGAGCCTCTGGCCGCTGGGGGTCAGCGTGAAGCAGGTGAGTTTCGCCAATGCCGCCTGGGGCAGCCGGCCGCAGATGGCCACCGTCGGCGAATTCACCGCCCAGATCGACCTGCTGGCCCTCATAGGTCAGCAGATCAAGGTCGACAGGCTGGTCCTCGCCGATGTGGATTTGCTGCTGGAGAAGAATCGCCAGGGCCAGGCCAACTGGGAGTTCCAGCCTGCCGAGACGGCCGCCCCC
This sequence comes from Ferrovibrio sp., assembly GCA_046294345.1. Lineage (GTDB taxonomy): Bacteria > Pseudomonadota > Alphaproteobacteria > Ferrovibrionales > Ferrovibrionaceae > Ferrovibrio. The sequence continues at coordinate 77,313 of JBKBJT010000012.1, read as the reverse complement.
GCCACCGCCCCAGCGCAAAAGACACCTGAGCCCAAAGCGAGTGGTATCAGTGGATTGCCTGTCATATCGGATGTATCGCTGAAGAATGTGAAGCTGGCCTATCGCGATGCCCAGAGCGGCGCCAGCAACGACGTGAATCTCAGCGAACTGTCGGTGAAGCAGGGGGCGGGCGCCCTGCTGGCCACGCGTCTGGCCGCCGTGGTCGATGGCAATGAAATCAAGGCCGAGGGCACGCTGGGCAGTCTGGACGACCTGATGACGCAGGCGCGGCCCTGGCCCGTGAAGATGGCGATCACCGTGCCGGGCGCCAAGGCCAACATCGATGGCAGCATTGCCCAGCCGATGCAGGCCAAGGGGCTGGCCCTGAAAATCGCCACCGATATCCCTGACCTAGCGGCCGTGGCGAGCCGGTTCGGGGCGGCGGCGCCGGCCGTGCCGGTCAGCCTGCAGGCGGATCTAAAGGATACGGGGCCGCAGCGTTACAGCCTGTCGGGGATCACGGCCAAACTGGGCGACAGCGACCTGGCCGGCAGCGGCGAAATCAATCTGGCTGGTGCCAAGCCGGCAGTGAAGTTCGATCTCGCCTCGAAAAGCCTCGATGTCACCAAGCTGATCCCGAAGGACAGCGGCGGCGGGTCGGCCGGCGCCAGCGGCGGTTCGCCGCCCGCCGCGAAACCGGACGCCAAGTCCGATGGCCGCCTGTTCAGCAACGATCCCTTGCCGCTGGAGGGCCTGAATGCCGTGGATGCGGTGCTTGCCTACAAGGCCGAGCGGTTCATAGCTCCCAGCCTCGACGTGCAGGGCCTCGGGCTGAATCTGGTGCTCAAGGACGGTGTGCTGCAGGTCAAGCCGGCGATCCAGCAACTGGCCGGCGGCAGCCTCGGCGGTGACGTGACGCTGAACGGCAAGGCCAAGACGCTGGTGGCCAAGCTGGACGGTAAAGGCATTGTACTCAGCGAGTATCTACAGAAAGCCGACATCACCGATGTAGTGCGGCGCGGCGGTGCAACCGATCTGGCCGTGGACGTCACCAGCCAGGGCGCCAGCCTGCGCCAGATCATGGCCGGCCTGAATGGCAAGGTTGTCATCAAGGTGGGCGAGGGCGAGCTGAAAGAAGAATATGTACGCGCCACGCTGCCACGACTGGCGGATGCCGTGAGCATCCTTAATCGGGCGACGGCCAAGACCAAGTTGCATTGCGTCGTCACCGGACTGGACATCAAGGGTGGCGTGGTCACGCCGAAGGCGTTGCTGGCGGAAACCGGCAGCCTGACGATCACCGGCGACGGAACCGTCAATCTCGGCACGGAACAACTCGACCTGCGCCTTATCCCGTCTTCGCGCGATACCGGCCTGGCCGCCGCGCTGCCGCCCGTACGAGTACGCGGCATGCTGCTCGATCCCAGCTTCGCCCCCGACCCGGCGGCCCTGGCGAAAAGCGTGATCGGTACCGCTGCGGGCATCGCCACGCTGGGGCCACTGGCGCTGCTGTCGCCGGCCCTGGGTTCGGGTGGCGACGATGCCCAGACCGCCTGCGCCAAGGCGGTGGCCCTGGCAGAGGGCCGTCCGGTGCCGCAATCCTCGGCACAGCCTGCCCCCCAGCAACAGCAGGTGCCGAAGCCGCTGGAAGACCTGCGCAAGGGACTGGGCGGATTGCTGGGGCGCTGACGGCCGGCTATAAGCCGGCCCCATGAAGCGCTTCTACAAGCAGGTCTCGACGGAGCGGCAGCCTGACGGCTCGGCCATTGTGCTGCTTGATGGCCGCCGGCTGAAAACGCCGGCCAAGGCGGACCTTGTGCTGCCGGGATTGGCGTTGGCCGAGGCGGTGGCCGCGGAATGGGCCGCCCAAGGCAGCGAGATCAGGCCCCATGAGATGCCGCTGACCAGGCTGGCGGCGACGGCCATCGATCGCGTGCAGCAGTCATCTGAGCATGCGGCAGGCGAGATCGTACGCTATGGCGATACCGACCTGCTGGCCTATCGGGCCGAGGAGCCGCCGGAACTGGCCGCCCGCCAGGCGCAGGAATGGCAGCCGCTGCTGGACTGGTTCCGCGAGCGGTACGACGTGCAGATCGCGGTCACCAGCGGCATAGTCGCCATACCGCAGCCGGCCGACTTGCGGCCGCGTCTCAGCCGCATCTGCGACGCACTGGATGCCTTCCGGCTCACGGCCCTGCACGCGGCAACCTCGGCTACCGGTTCGGTGGTGCTGGGGCTGGCACTGCTGGAAGGTGCCATCGACGCGGCCACTGCCCATCGACTCGGTCTGCTTGACGAATTGTTCCAGCTGGAGCGCTGGGGCGAGGACGAAGAAGCAGCTGCACGCCGGGCGGCATTGCGAGCGGAACTGGACTCGGTTCAGCGTTTTCTCGCTTTACTGAACGCGGAAGGCTGATTCCACCCTTCAGGGATGCAGGGATTCTGCAAATCGCCTGCAAGCTCTTCTACCGCACTTATCGTTGATTCGATATAATCCATACTCGCTGAGGCAATGTCGGCCATCGGGGGGTCCGAGGCGTGGCAGGTTCCGATCTATCGCAGCGCCAGCGGCCTAAGGTCGGCTATGGCGAATTACTGGCGACCATCGCCGACCATGAGAAATACCGCCAGCGCCTGCCTGGCGGTCGACGGGCGATCTTTCAGTTCCGCGATCTTTCGCATCTGACCATGGCGGGCGTCGACCTGGCCGGCGCGGATTTCACCGGCTGCAACCTTCAGTCGGTCAACCTCGCCGACACTAATCTGAGCAATGCCGTGCTGTACGGCGCCGATCTGCGCGGCGCTGCGATGCAGGGCGCCCGGCTCGACCGCGCCGATCTGCGCGGTGCCTCGTTGCGCGGCGCCGATCTGACCGGGGCGCGGCTGCAGGATGCCGACATGCGTGACGGCGTGATCGCCGAACGTGACCAGAGCGGGCGGGTGCAACTGCGCAAACCGGATCACGAGGCGGTCGATCTCGGCGGCGCGCGGCTTGTGGCTGCCGATCTCACTGGTGCCAATCTCACCGGCATCGCGGCCGGCCGCACCGACTTCACCGATGCCATCATGGTCAACTGCCAGCTAACCCGCGCCAATCTTGCCGCCGCCCGGCTCGAAGGCGCCAATCTTTCAGGTGCCGACCTATCCGGGGCCAACCTGAAAGACGCACAGCTGCGTGGTGCCGTGCTGGTCGGCGTCAATCTCGATAACGCCGTCATGGCCGGTGCCGATACCAGCAACGTGCTGGACGACAAGCCGCGCGGTCGCCCGCTGGCCGAACTGGGCGTGCCCATAGAAGAGGCATTCCGGCTTTACAGGCTCTGGGTCGAAACCGGCGGTGCCAAGGGGCGGCTGTTCGATTTCAGCCGCCTCGATCTGCGCCAGATCGGGCCGCGCCCCGGCATCGTGCTGACCGGCGCCGCGCTGGATGGTGCGATCCTGCAGGGCCTGAATCTCGAGCGCGCCTTGCTGCAGGGGGCGAAACTGCAGGACGCCGACCTGCGCGACTGCAATCTCTCGGGCGCCGATCTGCGTGGCGCCAACCTGGCCGGCGCCATGCTGGTGCGGGCCGATCTGAGGGATGCCGACCTGCGTCCGCTGGTGCTGGGGGTGGATCGGTCGTTTCCGGTCAACCTGACCCGCAGTCAGCTGCGCAGTGCCGACCTGCGCGGTGCCAGGCTGCGGCTGGCCTGGCTGGACGAGGCGGATATGAGCCGCGCCCTGCTGGACGGTGCCGACCTTTCGGAAGCGCGCCTGCCGCAGCGGCAGAATTGATCCTGGCTGATATATCAGCCTCGATAAGATACTCTGATCTCTAATTCTTTTGCAGTGCAGCGCCGGCTATTTTGCCATGGCCTGCGATATGCTATGCAGCCCGTCGCAATTGTCACAGCCATGTCATGTGCTGGCCGGGCGGGTTCCGTCCCGAAGAATATCTCTTGGGAGGCCCGGTCAACGGGGGAGTTGCATGCAGGACATCATCCGTCAGCTTGAGGAAAAACGCGCGCAGGCCCGCGAGGGTGGGGGCAGGAAGCGCATTGAGGCGCAGCATGCCAAGGGCAAGCTGACCGCGCGCGAGCGGCTCGAATTGCTGCTCGATCCCGGCTCCTTCGAGGAGTGGGACATGTTCGTTGAGCATGACTGCACCGATTTCGGCATGGCCGAGCAGAAAACTCCTGGCGACGGCGTGGTGACCGGTTACGGCACCATCAACGGCCGTCCGGTTTTTGTATTCAGCCAGGATTTCACTGTCTTCGGCGGATCGCTGTCGGCCAGCCATGCGGGCAAGATCTGCAAGATCATGGACATGGCGATGAAGGCCGGCGCACCGGTGATCGGCCTGAACGATTCCGGCGGCGCGCGCATCCAGGAAGGCGTCGACAGCCTCGCCGGTTACGCCGAGGTGTTCCAGCGCAACGTGCTGGCTTCGGGCGTTGTGCCGCAGATTTCCGTCATCATGGGCCCCTGCGCCGGCGGCGCGGTCTACAGCCCGGCGATGACCGACTTCATCTTCATGGTGAAGGACAGCAGCTACATGTTCGTCACCGGCCCCGACGTGGTGAAGACGGTGACGCAGGAAGTTGTGACGCAGGAACAGCTCGGCGGCGCCATCACGCACACCACCAAGTCGTCGGTGGCCGACAACGCGTATGAGAACGACGTCGAGGCTCTGGCGCAGACCCGCCGCCTGTTCGACTTCCTGCCACTGAACAACCGCGAGAAATCGCCGGTGCGCGAAAGCTGGGATCCGATCAACCGCCAGGAAGCCTCGCTCGATACCCTGGTGCCGCCGAACCCGAACAAGCCCTACGACATGAAGGAGCTGATCGAGAAGGTGGTCGACGAGGCTGACTTCTTCGAGATCCAGCCGAACTACGCCAGGAACATCATCACCGGCATGGCCCGCATCGGCGGCCAGACTGTGGGCATCGTCGCCAACCAGCCGATGGTGCTGGCCGGCTGCCTGGATATCGATTCAAGCCGCAAGGGTGCGCGTTTTGTGCGCTTCTGCGACTGCTACGACATCCCAATCGTCACCTTCGTCGACGTACCCGGCTTCCTGCCCGGCACGGCGCAGGAATATGGTGGCATCATCAAGCACGGCGCCAAACTGCTGTTCGCCTATGCCGAGGCCACCACGCCGAAGGTGACCGTGATCACCCGCAAGGCCTATGGCGGCGCCTATGACGTGATGTCGTCCAAGCATCTGCGTGGCGACGTGAACTATGCCTGGCCCTCGGCCGAGATCGCGGTGATGGGCCCGAAGGGCGCGGTGGAGATCATCTTCCGCGGCGAGATCGGCGATGCCGACAAGATCGCCGCCCGCACCGAAGAATATCGTCAGAAATTCGCCAATCCCTTCGTCGCTGGCCATCGCGGCTTCATCGACGATGTGATCATGCCGCATAACACGCGCTACCGGATTGCCCGCTCGCTCGCCATGTTGCGAGACAAGAAGCTGGAGAATCCGTGGAAGAAGCACGACAACATTCCGCTGTAAGGGTGGCGCGTATCATGGCAACCAAGCTGTTCACCAAGATCCTGATCGCCAACCGTGGCGAAATCGCCTGCCGCGTCATCAAGACCTGTCGCAAGCTGGGCATCAAGACCGTGGCGGTCTATTCCGATGCCGATGATGGCGCGCTGCATATGCGCATGGCCGACGAGGCGATCCATATCGGTCCCTCGGCGGCCGCCGAGAGCTATCTGGTGATCGACAAGATCATCGCCGCGTGCAAGAAGACCGGCGCTCAGGCGGTGCATCCGGGCTACGGCTTCCTGTCCGAGAACCGCGCCTTCGCCGCAGCGCTGAAGGAAGCCGGGATCGCCTTCATCGGCCCGAACCCCGATGCGATCTACGCCATGGGCGACAAGATCGAGTCCAAGAAGCTGGCCAAGCAGGCCGGCGTCTCCACCGTGCCGGGCTATCTGGGCGCCATCGCCACCACGGCGGAAGCCGTGAAGATTGCCACCGAGATCGGCTTCCCGGTGATGATCAAGGCCTCGGCCGGCGGCGGCGGCAAGGGCATGCGTATTGCACGCTCCGCCGACGAGGTGGCGCAGGGCTTCTCGTCCGCCACCAACGAGGCCAAGAACTCCTTCGGCGATGATCGCGTCTTCATCGAAAAATATATCGAGCAGCCGCGCCATATCGAAATCCAGGTGCTGGGCGATAAGCACGGCAACGTGATCTATCTGGGCGAACGCGAATGCTCGATCCAGCGCCGGCACCAGAAGGTGATCGAAGAGGCGCCGAGCCCATTCCTCGACGAGAAGACCCGCAAGGCGATGGGGGAACAGGCCGTCGCTCTGGCCAAGACGGTGAACTACGACAGCGCCGGCACGGTCGAATTCATCGTCGGTCCGGATCGCAGCTTCTATTTCCTTGAGATGAACACCCGCCTGCAGGTGGAGCATCCGGTCACCGAGCTGATCACCGGCATTGACCTGGTCGAGCAGATGATCCGCGTCGCCGCCGGCGAGAAACTGACCATCGCGCAGTCGGACGTGAAACTGAACGGCTGGGCCGTCGAGGCTCGCATCTATGCCGAGGATCCGCTGCGCGGCTTCCTGCCCAGCACCGGCCGCCTGGTGCGCTGGCGTACGGCACCTGAGTCGGACGTCATCCGCAACGATACCGGCGTCGTGGAAGGCAGCGAGATCAGCATGTTCTACGATCCGATGATCTCGAAGCTCTGCAGCTTCGGCAAGGATCGCGACGAGGCGATCGCTACGCTCTCGGCCGCGCTGGACGAGACCTGGATCGCCGGTATCGGTCATAACGTCAATTTCCTCTCTGCCGTGCTGGATCACCCGCGCTTCCGTGAGGGCCGGTTGTCGACCAATTTCATCGCCGAGGAATGGCCGGCGGGCTATGGCGGCACGGTGCTGCCGGAAGGCCGGCAGAATGCCATGCTGGCGGTGGCGGCCTTGCTGCATATCCGCAACGAATTCCGTGCGCGTCATCTGGGCGGCAAGTTGGGCCTGCCGGAATGGGAACCGGGCGCTGAATGGATCGCGGTGCTGAACAAGGTGGAATACCCGCTGCATGTGGCCAATGCCGATGGTGGCATCGATGTGAAGGTAGGGAAGGGCAAGACGCTGAAGGTGCGCAGCGACTGGAAGCCGGGCCAACCCTTCTTCCGTGGCAGCGTGAACGGTCAGACGGTGGTGGCGCGCGTGTCGGCGCGGCCCGATGGCGTGCGCATCGTGCATGGCGGCGCCGAACTGGATGTCGCCGTGCGTACGCCGCGCGCGGCCGAACTGGCGCGGCTGATGCCCGAGAAACTGCCGCCCGACATGTCGAAATTCCTGCTCTGCCCGATGCCGGGCCTGGTGGTTTCGATCAATGTCGCGGAAGGCGAACCGGTAAAAGCCGGCCAGGCCCTGGCCGTGGTGGAAGCCATGAAGATGGAAAATGTCCTGCGTGCCGAACGCGACGGCACGGTGAAGAAGGTCAACGCCAAGAAAGGCGACAGCCTTGCCGTGGATCAGGTGATCCTGGAATTCGCCTGAGCGTTGTATAGCGATAGTGGCTGAACAAGGCTCGCCAGAAATGGCGGGCCTTTTCTGTGCATATCTCGACAAATTTTGCAGATGTCACTCGGCTGTCATGCTGCGCCGCTAAGGCTGGCGCAAGCAATAATGACTCCCCGGTTCGTTCATGCGTATTTCCATCGGTCAGCGGATCGGCGCCATTATACTTGGTGCCATTCTTGCGATCATCGTGGCAGTGTCGGCGGGTATATATGAACGGCAGGTCATAGCCAGTGTGGAGCGGCGCGTAGCGGCCGCCACCACGATACAACTCGCGGCGCAGAACCTGGACAAACGCTTCATCGTATTGCAGCAGACAGCCGAGCGTCTGATCGGCGGTAACGACGCCGCGCTGGCCCAGAGCCTGCCGCGGGATTGGGCCGCCATCGAAACGGGGCTTGCAGCATTGCGCAAGGTCGCGCGTGATAACGAGATCTGGCCGCTGGTCGAACGGCTGGCGCAACAGGCATCGCCGCTCGGTCCGTTGAATACGCGCATGATTGAAAACCGTCGTGCCGTCGGCTTCGATAATACTTCAGGCCAGCGCGGTGCCATGCTGCAGGCGGGCCATGCCTTCCAGAACAAGCTGGAAGAGGTGCGTGGCAAGGCGATAGGCATGACCTTCGATATCGCCAATCAACTGACTATCACGATGCTGCAGATGCGCGGCTTCGAGGTTGAATATGCCCTGAGCGGCGACCGAGTCAGGTTTGAAGCCGAGCTTGCCAAGGCATCGGCGGAATTTCTCAGCATCCTGAAGACGGCGCCCTTTTTCGATACGGTGAAGGAAGAAGTCCGTATCCTGCTGGCGGCTTATATGGATGCCGCGCAGGCTTATGCGGCAGCATATGAGGCCCTGAACGCGAGTGCGGCCGAGTCGGGCAGGATTCGCGAGGCGATTACACCCCTGCTGGCCGAGCTTGTGCGCAATGCCGAGACGGCCGAAGCAGTGGCGCGGACCTTGGCCGGAGAAACACGGGATCGGATCGTCATGGTATCCGGCGGCATCACCCTGGCCATGGTGCTGCTGATCATTCTGGCCAGTATCGTGGTCGCACGTGGCATCCTGAATCCGATCCATCGCATGACATCGGCCATGAAGGCATTGGCCGAGGGCAATCTGGACGTCGTTAGTCCCGATGCATCGCGCGGTGACGAGATCGGAGCCATGGCGCAGGCCTATGAGGTTTTCCGTGGCCACGAGACGGAACGCCGGCAGATGGCCATGGCCGAGCAGCAGCGCGAACGTGCCAATGCCGCCGAACAACAAGCCCAGCGCCAGCGCGAGGCTGCGATGGCTGCTGAAATTGCCGATTTGTCGAAGGCGGTATCCGAAGGTGATCTCGGCCGGCGCCTCGACCTGGCCGGCAAGGAGGGCGATTTCCGCGAGGTCAGCCACAGCATCAACCGTCTGACCGATACACTGGCTGGTGTGATCGGCGAATTGTCCGCCGTGCTGCAGGCCTTGGCCAATGGCGAGGTGGGGCGCAACATGCAGGGCGAGTATCGCGGCGTGTTCGCCGATCTGAAGCAGGCGGCAAATGCGCTGTCATTGCGGATGGGCGAATTCGCCGGCCGGCTCGACGCCTCGACCCGCGCGGTCCGCGATGCCTCGGCAGAGATCACCGGCGGTGCCGAGGACCTGGCACAGCGCACCGAACGCCAGGCAGCCTCGCTTGAAGAGACGGCGGCAGCCATGCACCAGGTGACGGTCACGGTGAAGCAGAATGCCGAGAATGCCCGCGATGCGGACCGGCTGGCCGACGCGGCGCGCCGCAATGCCGAACGCGGCGGCGCGGTGGTGACGCAGGTGGTGGAGGCGATGGATCGCATCGCCGGTGGAGCGCGCCGGATTTCCGATATCATGGGGCTGATCGACGAGATCGCCTTTCAGACCAACCTGCTGGCCCTGAATGCCGCTGTGGAAGCGGCGCGGGCCGGCGAGGCCGGCAAGGGCTTTGCCGTGGTGGCGCAGGAAGTGCGCGCCCTGGCCCAGCGTTCGGCGAATGCGGCAAAGGAGACCCGCGCCTTGATTGCAACATCAAATACCGAAGTGAAGGCCGGCACGGGGCTGGCGCATGAAGCCGGCGCCAGCCTGGGCGATATTGTCAATTCGATCCGCGAGGTTTCGGTCATTGTGGCCGAGATCGCCAATGCCAGCGGCGAGCAGGCGCGGGGCCTGGAGCAGATCAACACGGCTATCGCCGGCATGGACGACTTGACCCAGCGCAATGCCGCGCTGGTGGAGGAAACCCACGCCGCGTCCCGCACCCTCAGCCGTCAGGCGCAGGAGTTGGCCGATCTGGTCGGGTTCTTCCGCCTGCGTGTCGAACACGCCGATCTGGCTGATCTGCCGGAGGCCGCGGAGTAGGGCGATCCTGGGATAAATCTTGGATTGCTTGAAAAAAGCCGGGTCGTCGTTGTTGGTCTTGCAACGCAGCCGGTAGGAAGCATATATTTAAAGTTGAAATAAAGGGCCTCGGGCGGCGCTATACGGCCAACGGGCCAGGAATTGATATAAGGGGGGTGGCGTTGCATCGCCTTGTCAGTGCGCGTCTCTCATTGGTTGTAAAGAATCCCGCAGTCATAGCGCTGACTGTGTTGGTAACCTGTCTGTTGCTTGGCCCAACATCTAGAGCAGCCGAGAGCCGTGTTGCTTTGGTTATTGGCAACGGCGCCTATGCAGATGCGCCATTGCGCAATCCAGTCAACGATGCTCGTGCCATGGCTGAGGTATTGCGCGAGCTGAATTTCGATGTCGTCCTTCTGCAAAATGCCGACCGTTATGCCATGCAGCGCGGAATGCTGGAATTCGGCCGAAAGCTGACCCCGTCGACTGTCGGGTTGTTCTATTTTGCGGGCCACGGCATGCAGGTGCGCGGCTCCAACTACATCATTCCGATCGGGGCCCAGCCAGCGAGTGAAGAAGAGGTGGAGGTCGAGGCTGTCGATGTGAATTACATCCTGGCCCGCATGGCAACGGCGAAGAACCAGTTCAACGTTGTCATTCTTGATGCCTGCCGGAACAATCCGTTTGAACGATCTTTCCGGTCAGGTAGCAACGGTCTTGCCGCGATCAGCGCGCCACGTGGAACCCTGATCGCTTATGCCACAGCGCCTGGATCATTGGCCGCAGACGGCGCCGGCGACAACGGCCTCTATACCGGCGAATTAGTCTCAGCGCTCAAGATGCCCAATCTGACTCTGGAGCAGACCTTCAAGAACGCACGCGCAGAAGTGGTCGTTCTTTCCAAAGGTCGCCAGACGCCTTGGGAGTCTTCCTCGGTAATCGGAGATTTCGTTTTTAGGCCACAGGCGAAAGCGCCTGCTTTGGATTCTGCCGAAGGCGCGTTCTGGAACACCATAAAAGACAGCGTCTCGCCGTCCGATTATCAGGCTTACCTCAGCGCTTATCCCAAGGGAGTATTCGCGGCCTTGGCGACCGAACGAATCAAGGGACTCACGGACGCCCGCACTGCGGAAACCGATCGTGTGGCGCGGGAAGCTGTGGATAAGAAAGCCCGTGAGGCGCTTGAGCGCATGAAATTGGAAGAAGATAAAGCCAGGGCAAGTGAAGGAGCGAAGGCTGCTTCATTGGGCGCGCCTGGAGGAAGCCGTCAGGGCTCCATTTCACAGGACTACATTAAGAATCACTGGCCGGAAATTGCAGCTCTGCTCAAATCCCACTTCATGGAGCCTGACAACATCTGGTTCTATCGATTGCGTCTGCTCACCTATAATTTTCATGACCGGAAAATTGACAAGGTGTCCTTGCAAAAGATCGAACAAGCATTTGAGTCTGGAATAGATGTAGTTGTGCTGTTGCAGGGCCAGTATCTGGGGTGGAACAGTTCACAAATAGGCTTCTCGTTTTATGTGAAATACAATCTCGAATTGGTCGAAAATAAAGTGGCAATATCCGGATATTCGTTTGTTCCTTACTCTGAAGTTGTGTCTAAACCGGAATCTGATGGTTTCGGCCGTAACGCCCCCTGAATAGGTATTGACGAAATCTAGCCCGATTGAAGGTACTGGATGGCGGCGTCGCGCTCGAAGAGGTACAGCAATTCGAGTAACGCGCGGCCGCGTGGGCTGGCCAGTTTTGGATCGCGTTCCAGGATCAGCTTGGCATCGTCGCGGGCCGTGGCAAGCAATTCCGCGTGGGCTGCCAGGTCTGCCAGCCTGAATTCCGGCAGGCCGCTTTGCCGTGTGCCCAGAACCTCGCCGGCACCGCGCAGCTTCAGGTCTTCCTCGGCGATCTGGAAGCCGTCGTCCGTCTCGCGGATGGTCTTCAGTCTGGCGCGCGCCGTCTCGCCCAACGGGCCGGAATAGACCAGCAGGCAGGCGCCGGGTTTGCCGCCACGGCCGACCCGTCCGCGCAGTTGGTGCAGCTGCGCCAGGCCAAAACGTTCGGCATGTTCGATCACGATCAGCGTGGCCTCGGGCACATCCACGCCCACCTCGATCACGGTGGTGGCGACCAGCAGCTTTGACCTGCCGCTGGCGAAAGCTTCCATGGCGGCATCCTTCTCGGCGCTGCCCATCTGGCCGTGCACCAGCCCGACGCTGCCTTCGCCCAGTTCAGGTTCCAGCGCCAGCTTCAGGGCGGAATGACGCTCGGCAGCGGCGGCAAGGTCGCTCTGTTCGCTTTCCTCCACCAGCGGGCAGACCCAGTAGACCCGTTCGCCGGCCTGAACCTTGCGCTTCACGGCACCCACCACGTCGAGAAAGCGGTCAGATGCGATGGTGCGGGTATCGACCGGCGCGCGACCGGGCGGCTTCTCGGTCAGCTTGGAGACGTCCATGTCGCCATAGGCGGTCAGCGAGAGCGTGCGCGGGATCGGCGTGGCCGTCATCACCAGAACGTCGACGCCGCCTTTATCGTGTTGGCCCTTGGCGGCGAGGCCGAGCCGCTGGCTCACGCCGAAGCGATGCTGCTCGTCGATCACAGCCAGTGCCAGGTCCCTGAACACTACATCGTCCTGGAACAGGGCATGGGTGCCGACCAGGATGTCAATTTCGCCGGCTGCCAGGCGCTGCAGCAGGGCGGAGCGAGCCTTGCCCTTGTCGCGGCCGGTGAGCAGGGCGAGTGTCACACCCAACTGGCTGCAATAGTGCTCCAGCGTCTCGGCATGCTGGCGGGCGAGGATTTCGGTCGGCGCCATCAGGGCAGCCTGCGCGCCGGCCTCGACGCAGAGCAGCATGGCATTCAACGCCACCATGGTCTTGCCGCTGCCGACATCGCCCTGCAGCAGGCGCAGCATACGCTTGTCGGATGCCATGTCGCCGGCAATCTCGGCATTGGCCTGTTTCTGCGCGTTGGTCAGCGGCCAGGGCAGAAGTTTCTCCAGGGCGTCGCGCAATCGTCCATCGCCCTGCAGGAGCCGCCCGCTCAGCCGCTTTAGGCGCCGGCGCACCAGCAGTAGTGCCAGTTGATTTGCCAGCAATTCGTCATAAGCCAAACGCTGACGTGGCAGACTGTCTTTTTCCAGATCAGCCAGGTTGTCGGGCCGGTGGGCGGCGAACAGGGCTTCGCGCCAGCCTGGCCAGTTCTGACGGCGACGATATTCCGGGTCGAGCCAGTCAGGCAGAGGGGGGGCCTTGGCCAAGGCCTGGTCGATGATCTTAGCCAGTGTGCGCGGCGCCACGCCGGCGGTGAGCGGATAGACCGGTTCCACGGCAGCGAGTTGCTCGATTTCCTCCGGTGTGCCGAAACGATCAGGATGCGTCATTTGCACCTGGCCATCGAACAGTTCGACCAGGCCGCTGACCAGCCGCGTTTCGCCTTCCGGCAGGCTGCGCTTCAGGAAATCTTCGCGGCCGTTGAAGAAAACCAGCGTGATCCGGCCGCTGCCGTCATGGGCCGTGATCTTGTAGGGCATGCGCGGGTTGCGCGGCGGCAGGTGGCGGTCGATGGTGATTTCCAGGGTCGCGATGCGGCCCGGTTCGGCCACGGCCACGGCCGGGCGGTAGCGCCGGTCAACCAGGCCGGCCGGCAGATGCCACCACAGGTCCAGCACCCGGCCGCCGCCCACCAGCTTTTCCACCAGCGGGGCGAGCTTGGGCCCGCAGCCTTTCAGGCTGGTGATCGGGGCGAAGGCGGGAAACAGCGATTCCGGGCGCATAAAGGTCTGAAAATTCCGGGGAAACCTTGAGAATCCGTGGCTTGGCGTACTATATCCTGCCTTCACCCCGGAGGCACCCCATGGCAGAGGATACCGAAACCCGGCGCAAGCGCCTGCTGCACCGCAGCCGCTATACCGGCATGAAGGAGACCGACATCCTGCTCGGCAGCTTTGCCGCGCGCCATCTGCCGACCTTCACGGACCGCGAGCTCGACCAGTACGAAAGCCTGCTGGAGAATTACGATGATCCCCAGATCTATGCCTGGGCCATCGGTCGCGATCCGGTGCCGCAGCATCTGGATACCGGGGTAATGAAGCTGCTCAGGGCCTACAGGCTGCCCCTCTGATCCCATGAGTTTCGTCCTGCCGGATATCCTGACCCGGCCGGGCCGCTGGGCATTGGCCGGCGCGCCGGAAGGGCAGGACGTACGCCTGCTGATCGCCCTGGTGCTGCGCCAGCAGGGCGGCGGCGTGCTGCATGTCTGTCGCGACGATGCCCGCATGGCCACCGTCGAGGCGGCGCTGAAATTCTTCGCTCCTGACCTGCCGGTACTGACCCTGCCGGCCTGGGACTGCCAGCCCTATGACCGCGTCTCGCCCAATGCCGAGATCGCCGCGCGGCGCATGGATACGCTGAACCGGTTGGCGACCAAGCCGGACGGGCAGCCCCTGCTGCTGCTCACCACGGTGAATGCGGCTTTGCAGCGCCTGCCGCAGCCGGATTATTTCGGCAATACCGGCTTTCGCGCCGCCAAGGGCGACCGTGTTGCGCCGGAAAAGCTGGTCGAATACCTGTCGCGCAATGGTTATACCCGCGTCTCGACCGTGAACGAGTCCGGCGAATATGCCGTGCGCGGCGGGCTGGTCGATCTGTTCCCGCCGGGCAGCGAGGCGCCGTACCGGCTCGACTTCTTCGGCGACGAGGTGGAAAATATCCGCCGCTTCGATCCTGCCACCCAGCGCACCATCGGCGCCGCGGACGAACTCTCACTCACCGCGATGAGTGAGGTGCCGCTGGACGAGGAGGCGATCGCGCGCTTCCGCAGTGGCTATCGCGAACTCTTCGGCACCGTCACCAAGGAAGACCCGCTTTACGAAGCGGTTTCCGCCGGCCGGCGCCAGATCGGCATGGAACACTGGCTACCGCTGTTTTTCGACCGCCTGGCCACAGTGTTCGACTATCTGCCTCAGGCTGTGGTGACGCTGGATCACCTGACCGGCGATGCGGCCGATGAACGGCTAAAAACAATTGCCGACCATTACGACGCCCGGCGCGCCGCGATGAAGCGCGGACTGGAAGAGGGTGGTGCGCCTTACAAGCCCTTGCCGCCGGACCGTCTCTACTTGACCGCCGGTGAATGGTCGGCGCGGCTGGAGAAGCGGGCATTGGGCCTGTTGTATCCTTTCGATGCCGTAGGCGGCGCGGATGTCACCGTGGTCGACCTGGGCGGCAGGCCCGGCCGCGATTTTGCGCCAGAACGCACCCAGGCGGCGCAGGCGGCCGAGCACAAGGTGGCCAGCCAGGTCAGCGTCTACGACGCCTTGGGCGGGCATCTGGCCAAACAGGCGCAAGCCGGCCGGCGCGTGCTGTTCGCCACCTTCTCGGTCGGCGCGCGGGATCGTCTCGGGCATATCCTGAAGGATCATGGCCTGGATGCACCGCAGCCGGTGGAAAGCGCTAACGAGCTGGATGGCTTGCCAAGAAGCGTGGCAGCGATTGCCGTGCTGCCGATCGAGCATGGGTTTGAGGCCGCCGATCTCTGTGTGGTGGCCGAGCAGGACATTCTCGGCGACCGTCTGGTGCGTCCGCGCCAGAAAAAGCGCCGGGCCGAGAATTTCATTGCCGAGGCCAGCGCACTGCAGCCCGGCGATTACGTCGTGCATATCGACCACGGCATCGGGCAATACAAAGACCTGGTGACGCTGGATATCGCCGGCGCGCCGCATGACTGCCTGCTGCTGCATTACGATGGCGGTGACCGGCTGTATCTGCCGGTCGAGAATATCGAAATGCTGTCGCGTTACGGTTCGCCGGAAGCCGAGATAACCCTCGATAAACTGGGTGGCGTGGCCTGGCAGAACCGCAAGGCGCGCATGAAGCAGCGCCTGAAGGACATGGCCGGCGAGCTGATGAAGATCGCGGCCCAGCGCGAGCTGCGCCAGGGCGAACGGGTACTGCCGCCGGATGGCCTGTACGAGGAATTCTGCGCCCGTTTCCCCTATGACGAAACCGAGGATCAGGGCCGCGCCATCGAGGATACCCTGGACGACCTGGCCAGCGGCAAGCCGATGGACCGTCTGATCTGCGGCGATGTGGGTTTCGGCAAGACCGAGGTCGCCCTGCGCGCGGCCTTTGCCGCCGCCATGGCCGGCCAGCAGGTGGCGCTGGTCTGCCCCACCACGCTGCTCTGCCGCCAGCATTTCCGCACCTTCGTGCAGCGCTTCCGCGGCCTGCCGGTGCGGATCGAGCAGTTGTCGCGCATGGTGTCAACCAAGACGGCGACCGAGGCCAAGAAGGGCCTGAAGGACGGTACGGTCGATATCGTGATCGGCACTCATGCCGTTCTGTCGAAAAGCATAGAATTCAAGCGGCTGGGTCTGCTGATCATCGACGAAGAGCAGCATTTCGGCGTCAAGCACAAGGAACGCCTGAAGCAGCTTCGCGCCGAGGTTCATGTGCTGACCATGTCGGCCACGCCGATCCCGCGCACCTTACAGTTAGCACTTTCAGGCGTGCGAGAACTCAGCCTTATCGCCACGCCGCCGGTCGACCGTCTCGCCGTGCGCACCTATGTCACGCCGTTCGATCCGGTGGTGATCCGCGAAGCCCTGATGCGCGAGCATTTCCGGGGCGGCCAGAGCTTCTTCGTCTGTCCGCGCATCGAATACCTCGATACCGCCATGGCTTTCATCCGCGAGCATGTGCCAGAACTGAAGGCCGTTGTGGCGCATGGCCAGATGGCGGCAACCGACCTCGACGACGTGATGAACGCCTTCTACGACCGGCGTTACGATGTGCTGGTTGCAACCAACATCGTAGAAAGCGGCCTAGACATTCCATCAGCCAATACGCTGGTCGTCTATCGTGCCGACCTGTTTGGCCTGGCGCAGATGTATCAGCTGCGTGGCCGCGTCGGGCGCTCCAAGCTGCGTGCCTATGCCTATTTCACCTACCAGGCCGGGCGGTTGCTGAATGCATCCGCCGACCAGCGCCTCCGGGTCCTGCAGAGTCTCGACAGCCTGGGTGCAGGCTTCACGCTGGCATCCCATGATCTCGATTTGCGCGGCGCCGGCAACCTGCTGGGCGAGGAGCAGTCGGGCCATATCCGGGAGGTCGGTTTCGAGCTGTATCAGGAGATGCTGCAGGACGCGATCGCCGAGGCCCGGTCATCGGCACGCGGCGAAGGCAGCCTGCATGGCGAGAAATGGTCGCCGCAGATCCAGATCGGCACAGCGGTGCTGATTCCCGACAGTTACGTGGCAGACCTGAATCTGCGCATGCAGCTGTACCGTCGTGTCGCCGATCTGGAAAACCGTGCCGAGATCGATGCCTTCGCAGCCGAACTGATCGACCGGTTCGGGCCGCTGCCGGCCGAAGTGCAGCATCTGCTGGATATCGTCGCGATCAAGAAGCATTGCCGCGACGCCAATATCCTGAAGATCGAGGCCGGCCCGAAGGGCGCCACGCTCACCTTCCGCGATAATACCTTTGCCGATCCGGCCGGGCTGGTGCTGTTCATCCAGTCGGAACGCGGCAAGGCGAAGCTGCGGCCCGACCACAAGGTGGTATTCATCCACGATTGGCCGGAACCGGAAGATCGCCTGAAAGGCGTGATGCATATCGCATCGCGCCTGGGCGAGATCGCCCAGAAGGCAAGGAAGGCCGCTTAACTGGCCGGCTGGCCAGGTGGTCGCTCGGATTTGCCCGGTGGGAAACTTTGCCCGGCCCCGATAAAGGCGACCTCGCCATCAGGACCGAACAACGGCACTGCCACCACTTCGAGCAGCCAGTCTTCCCCCAGAACCCGCGCCTGAGCATGCCCATAAACCGGTCTGGCGGCATGATAAACCATGGTTGCCCCTTTCAGGATGAAGGGGCGGATTGTGGGATCGGGATGCTCGTCGAGCCATTTTCCTGTCAGCTCATATCCCAGCCGCTGCACGATGTCGGTGCCGATCAGGCGGTAACGGAACCGCAGGGGATCCGGCTGTACTTCAAGCAGTGACAGCGAACCGAGCAGAAAGCGCAGGCGCAGGGGATCGAGGAAACTCTTGTCAGGTAATGAACCCGAACCACCAGCATCGAACCACAACTGAAGGAACTGCCGGACGTTGGAATCCTGGATACGGCCGGCATCGGAGATGAACTCCAGAGATGGTGCGCCCTGCGACAGGGCCGTAGGGCCGGCCAGCTCCATGATCAATCCTGATTAACTTCCGGCGGTTCGGTGGCGATCTTGTCGATCACCTGCAGCAGTACGTCGGGCGTCTGCGCGCCCGGCACGCCATAGCGGCGTTCAAAGATGAAAAAGGGCACACCGGTGATGCCGAGTTCACGCGCCATGCGATCTTCGTCTTCGATCACATCGGCGTCCCGGCCTTCGTCGAGGAGTGTCTTTACCAGCGCGCCGTCCATCCCTTCGGCGGCGGCGGCATTGGCCAGCACCTGGTGGTCGCCGATATCCTGGCCTTCCAGGAAATACAGCCGGAATAAACGCTCCTTCAGGGCATTCTGCACGCCAGCCGAAAGGGCCCAGCGCAGGGTGCTGTGGGCGGCCAGGGTATTGGGTGTGCGTTTGATGCCTTCAAAATCGAAGGCAATGTTTTCCTTGGCCCCCTCTGCGGCGACGCGGGCATAGATTTCCTTCGCCCGGGCCGGGCCGCCGAACTTGGCCTCCAGATAGCTTTTCCGGTCGGCACCTTCGCGGGGCATGTCCGGGTTGAGCTGGAACGGCCGCCAGCCGATCTCGAACTCGATATCGGGGCGTTGGGCCATGGCCTGTTCCAGGCGGCGCTTGCCGATGAAGCACCAGGGGCAGATGACGTCGGAGACGATTTCGATGCGCATGCCGTAAGGGTAGCGCAGTCCCCTCGATCCGGCCAGTCCCTTGACCCCGTGGCAGCGAAAGCCGACCATGAAGCAGCAGAAAATCTGGAGGAATCAATGAGCCAGGGCGTGAATCTGAAGGGCAAGGTGGCGGTGGTAACCGGGGCGAGCAGCGGACTGGGCGAACGGTTCGCCGAAATCCTCAGCAACGCCGGAGCAAGCGTTGCGCTGGCCGCGCGCCGGACCGACCGGCTCGCCGACTTGGCCGGCAAGATTACGGCGGCTGGCGGTCAGGCCATCACTGTGAAGCTGGACGTGAACGATTATGCCAACATCCAGGCTGCCTTTGCCGAAATCGAAAAACAGCTCGGCGGCGTCGATATCCTGATCAACAATTCCGGCGTGAACAAACAGGCCCGCATCGTTGACGTGACGCCCGAGGATTTCGATTTCGCCATGAACACCAATGCCAAGGGGGCCTTTTTCGTGGCCCAGGCGGCAGCTAAGGACATGATCGCGAAGAAGAAGTCCGGTCGCATCATCAACATCGCCTCGGTGGCCGGCCTGCGCGTGCTGAGCCAGCTATCGGTCTACTGCATGTCGAAGGCAGCAGTCGTGCAGATGACCAAGGCGATGGCCCTGGAATGGGCGCGTTACGGCATCAATACCAATGCGATCTGCCCCGGCTACATAGAAACCGAGATCAACCGCGAATACTGGGGCACGCCCGGTGGCCAGAAACTGGTCGAAATGCTGCCGCGCCGCCGGGTCGGCGAACCCAAGGACCTCGACGGCCTGCTGCTGCTCCTGGCGTCCGACGAGGCGCGGTTCATCAACGGCGCCGTCATCGCTGCCGATGACGGACTGGCCGTGATGTGATGGGGGGAGAAGGGTGTGGGTGTGACGAAGAGCAGGAACGGGGAAACACCGAAAGTCCTGGTGCTGTTCGCGCACCCTTATCCGCGGCACTCGCGGATCAATGTGGTGATGGTGGGAGCTGTTCGCGACCTGCCGCATGTGACGTTGCATGACCTGTATGAGACCTATCCCGACTTCCACATTGACGTGAGGCGGGAGCAGGCTCTTCTTGAAGCGCACGACGTGATTGTCATGCAGCACCCGCTATATTGGTATTCCTGTCCATCGCTGCTGAAGGAATGGATGGACAGCGTGCTGGAATACGGCTGGGCCTATGGCACAGGCGGCACCAGGCTGCGCGGCAAGGAAATGGTGCAGGCAGTATCCACCGGCGGTCCCGGCCATGCCTACCAGCCGGACGGCTATAATGGCTTGACCATGGCGGATTTGCTGAAGCCTTTCGAACGCACGGCAATCCTGTGCGGCATGACCTATGGCAGGCCTTTCCTGTTTCAGGGTGCACGCCTGAGATCGGCGGAGGATATTGCCGCCCATGCGGCAGCCTATCGGCAATGGCTGAACGACTACCCGCATCCCGGTCGCGGCGCCGGCTGCGACCAGCCGGCGGTGCCGGCCTGCGACAGGTGAAGGGATCATGGACGGGCTGCTGCTGAATGCCGTGATCTATCTGGCCGCCGCGGTCATCGCGGTGCCGATCGCCAAGAGGCTCGGGCTGGGGTCGGTTCTGGGTTACCTGATCGCCGGTATCGTGGTTGGTCCCTGGGGCCTCAAGCTGATCACCGACGTGGATGCAATTCTGCATTTTTCCGAATTCGGCATTGTCCTGCTGCTGTTTGTGATCGGGCTGGAACTGAATCCGCGTCGCCTGTGGCAGATGCGCTGGCCGATCCTGGGCCTGGGCGGAGGACAGGTCGCCGGGTGTACGCTTGCGCTCACCGCACTGGGATTGGCGCTGGGCTGGCCGTGGCAGATGGCACTGGCCGCGGGCCTTGGCCTGTCGCTGTCGTCCACCGCCATTGCCCTGCAGCCGCTCACAGAACGCAGCCTGCTTGGCACTCCGGGCGGACGCTCGGCCTTTTCCATCCTGCTGTTCCAGGACATCGCCGTAATCCCCATGCTGGCGCTGCTGCCCCTGCTGGGCGGGGTGGCCGCACTGGAGGGAAGCGGCGAGGCCGGCTGGATCGGAGCCCTGAAGGCGGTGGCGGCGGTGGCAATCGTTATCTTCGGCGGTCGATTCCTGACCCGGCCGGTCTTCCGCCTGATTGCCGCTACCGGCTTGCGCGAAATCTTTACCGCCGTGGCGCTGCTGCTGGTGATGGGCATCGCGCTGCTGATGCAGCTGGCCGGTCTGTCGATGGCGCTGGGCACATTCCTGGCAGGCGTGCTGCTGGCAGAGTCAGAATATCGGCACGAGCTTGAAAGCGATATCGAGCCGTTCAAGGGGCTCCTGCTCGGGCTGTTCTTCACGGCAGTCGGCATGTCGGTCGACTTCGGACTGTTGTTCAGCGAACCGGGCAAAGTCCTGGGGCTGGTGGCGGCGTTGCTGGCGATCAAGGCCGCAATCCTTCTGACCGTGGCCCGCATCGCCCGCCTGCCCGGAAGCCAGATCGCGCTGTTCGCATTCCTGCTGGCCCAGGGCGGTGAATTTGCTTTTGTTCTGTTTGGCAGCGCGGCAAGTGTCGGCGTGATGGACCCCGAGACCGTGGCGCTGCTGACCGTGGTGGTCGCATTGTCGATGGCGACGGCACCGTTGCTCGTCGTGGTGAATGACCGCCTAATCGAACCGCGCTTCTCACGCGTCGAGACACGAGCCCATGACGTGCCGGAGGATGAAGGCAACCCCGTGATCGTAGCCGGCTTCGGCCGGTTCGGGCAGATCGTGGTCCGCCTGCTGTATGCCAACAGGATCGGCGTCACGGTGCTGGACCATGACCCAGAAATCATCGATACGCTGCGCCGCTTCGGCTTCAAGGTGTTCTATGGCGATGCCACGCGGATCGACCTGCTGGAAGCAGCGGGTGCGGCCAAGGCGAGGGTGCTGGTGATCGCGGTAGACAGTCAGGAAGCTTCGCTCGCTCTGGCCGATCTGGCCAGGCAGCATTTTCCGCATCTCAAGATCATAGCGCGCGCCCGCGACCTGCCGCATGCGGTGGAGCTGATGAACCGCGACATCCCCGTGATCGAGCGCGAAACCTTCCATTCGGCATTGCGGCTTGGCGAAGAGACGCTGAAAGCTCTGGGGCAGCCGGCCTATGCCGCCCGCAAGAAGACCCTGACCTTCCGGCAGCATAACGAGGAACTGCTGAAGCAGATCCATGCCCATTGGGACGAGGATATGGACAAGCGCATCACTCTGCAGCAGCAGGCGCGCGCTCGGTTGCAGCAGAATCTGGAAGCCGACGAAAAGGCCCAGCAGGAAGTCCGCGGTCTGGGCTGGGACTGAAGCCTCAGGTATCGGCCAGTTTTTTCCGCTGCACCTTGCCGTTTGCCGTGCGTGGCAGGCTGGCGACGAAACGCCACTCGCGGGGGCATTTGTAGGCGGCCAGGCGCTGTTCGGCGAAGGCGGCCAGTTCGTCGTGGCTGGGCGATTGACCCTCGCGCAGCACGATGAAAGCTCCGATCACGGAAACGTCGCTGCGCACGCGCAGTTCGGTGACGGCGACTTCCGCCACGGCGGGATGTTCGGCGATAGCCATCTCGACCTCCACGGGCGAGACGCGATAGCCCATGGCATTCATCACGTCGTCGTTGCGACCGTGATGCCAGACATAGCCGTCTTCATCGATGCTGGCCAGATCACCGCCGCAGAACCATTCGCCGCGATAGACCAGGGCCTCTTCCTCCGGCCGATGCCAATAACCCAGCATCAGCGATGACTCCGAGCGATGCACGGCCAGAAGGCCCGTGGCACCCTGGGGAAGAACAGCGGATGTATCGGGATCAAGGATCGCGACGCGCCTGCCCGGTTGCGGCCTGCCGGGGCTGCCCGGCTTGATCGTCATGCCCGGACCGGTGGAGATGTAGGTGGAAATCTCGGACATGCCGAGCGCCTCGTAGAGCGGCTTGCCGGTGCGCGTCTGCCATTCATCCAGCAGGGCCGGCGGCAGGGCCTCGCCGGCGGTGACGCCATGGCGGAAAGCCGACAGGTCATACGCGCCCAGATCGCAGTATTTCAGGATCTGGCGATACAGCGTCGGCACAGCGGCGAACATGGTGGCGCGATATTTTTCCAGCAGCCGTGGCCAGACCTGGATGTCGCGATGGCCGTTATACAACACGGTGGTGGCGCCAACGCCCCAGGGATCGACCAGGCCGACACCCAGCGTGTAGGTCCAGTTGAAGGCGCCGGCATGCAGCATCACATCGCTTTCGCTCAGGCCCAGCCAGCCCTGATGCATGGGGCGGCGGCCCCAGGCGGCGCGATGAGCATGCAGCACGCCCTTCGGTTTGCCGGTCGTGCCCGAGGTATAGACCAGATAGGCCGGATCGTTGGCCGCCGTATTGGCATATTCGGGCAGTGGCGCGAATTGTTTCAACGTCGCCAACCGGGCCGGATCGAGCAGGATCACATCGTGCGGCAGCGTCAGGTCGCGGGCCAGTTCGGCGCTGGCCGCCACGACGGCGGCACCGGAATTCTCCAGCAGGTAGGCGGCTTCGGCCGGTGTGAGCTGGGCGCTGGAGGGCAGGGCGACAAAGCCCGCAGCCATGGTGGCGAAATAGGTCAGCGCGTAATCGGCATCGTTGGCCATGCGGATCATGATGCGGCTGCCGGGTGCCAGCCCCAGGCTCTGCAGGCCGGCGGCCAGCCGACGCACGGCCAGATCGACCTCGCCGAAGGTCATGCGGAATTCGCCGTTCTCGCCGACCAGGATCATCGCCGTCTTATCCGGCCGCAGCCTTGCATTCTCGGCCAGGCAGTAGCGGGCGATGTTGAAGCGGGGGCTGACGGGTTCGGTCATGATAATCAGGCAATCTGGTGGGGTTTGGCGTCCGGTGTGCGCAGATAGAACAGCAGCGCGGTGAGCAACAGGATAGTCTGTACACCGAACAGGATGCGATAATCCAGTTCGCCAGCCTGGGTGCCTTTCGGGGCCAGCCAGCCCATGAGGTAGCCGGTCAGGATCTGCTGGAAGGCGCCGCCGCCCATGGTGCCTATATTCAGGGTGGTGATGCCGCGTCCCGCCAGTTCTGCCGGAAAGACCGAGCGGGCATGGGCAAAGATCATCACCACGCAGCCATTCATGACCCCCATCACGGTGAACAGGATGGTGATCACGGCAACGCTTAAACCCGGGATGAGAACCAAAACCAGCAGGCACAGGATCTGCGCGCCGAGGCCGGCTGCAAGCAGCCATTTGCGCGTGTTGAACACGCGGTCGAGCGGACCCCAGATGAAATAGCCGCCGGCCGCGCCAGCCGCCATGAAGATCAGGACATTGCCGCGCGCCTTGGCATCCATGCCGTGGACGTCATGCAGGTAAGGCCCCGCCCAGAGTCCCAGGATGGTGATGAAGGTGGCATAGGCCGTGAAGATGATGACGAAGAGGTGCGGGAATGCCGGATGCTTCATCACCGTCGCCACCCCGCGCAGGGCCTGTCCCAGGGATTCGCCGGCGCCCGGACGTGCCTTGGTCGGGTCCGGGTGGTCGTGAATGGCCCAGAAGGATAGCGCCAGCAGGGCCAGGGTCATCGCTGCGGTGACATAGAATGCCGCGCGCCAGCCGAAAGCCGCGGTGAACCAGGCCAGCGGCGCGGTCGAGGCGATCACGCCCAGATTGCCCACGGCGATCAGAATACCCGACATCTGAGCGAACTTCTCCGGGCTGAACCAGCGCGAGAACAGCACCATGGGACCGGTCAGCAAAGCGGCGCAGCCGAAACCGAGCACAACGCGGGCCAGGCTGAGTTCGGTGAGATTACGGCCATGGGCGAAGGCCAGGGCACCAAGGAAGGCGATCACCAGGGTGACGATGATGGTGCGGCGTGGCCCCCAGCGATCCAGGGCTATGCCAACCGGCAGCTGACTGATCGAGAAGGTGAGGAAGAAGGCTCCGGTCAGGATGCCCAGATCCTCCGGCGTGAGACTCAGCTCGGTCATCAGGTCGGGACCGATCACCGCATTGGCGGATCGGTAGAACTGACTGATGATGTAAGTCAGGCAGGCGCAGAACAGGATGCGCCAGGCGATCGGCATCATCGCACCACGGCTTTATCTGCCCATCATGGTTTCCGGCAGCCAGGTGGCGATGCCAGGGAACAGGCAGAGCAGGATGATGGCGACGACCATGCACAGCATGAATGGCAGCGCGCCTTTCAGGATGGTGGGAAGGCGCACATCCGGCGCGATACCGTTGATCACGAACAGGTTGAGGCCAACAGGCGGCGTGATCAGGCCAAGCTCCATGTTGATGGTCAGGATGACGCCAAACCAGACCGGATCGAAACCGGCATTGGCGATGATCGGCGCCAGGATCGGCGTGGTCATCAGGATGATGGCCGCCGGTGGCAGGAAACAGCCGGCAAAGAGCAGCAGGATGTTGATGTACAGCAACAGTATCCAGCGGTTGACCTCCAGTTCCGCGATCCATTGCGCAATTGACTGGGTCACGAACAGGCTGGACATCATGTAGCTGAACAGGATTGACGTACCGATGATCATCAGCAGCATGCCGGATTCGCGCATGCCATCGCGCAGGATTTCCCATAGCTGATGCAGGTTCCACACGCGATAGATGACGACGACCATCAGCAGGCACAGCATGGCGCCGACGCCGGCCGCTTCGGATGGTGTGGCAATGCCGCCATATAGAGAATAGACAACACCGACGATGACCAGGACAAACGGTATCACGCGGGGCAGCAGTTCAATTTTTTCCGCCAGCGAATAGCGCCGGCCGAAATCGGCCAGCTTCTCGCCGCGATACCAACTCAGGAACAATGCCCAGGCCATGAACAGGGCCGTTAGCAGCAGGCCCGGCAGGACGCCGGCAAGGAACAGTTTGCCGATCGAGGTTTCCGAGGCGATGCCATACAGGATCATCGTCACGCTGGGCGGAATCAGGATGCCGAGCGTGCCGCCGGCGGCAATCGCTCCGGTGGCGAGGTCAGCCGGATAGCCGCGCTTGCGCATTTCCGGAATGCCCATCTTGCCGATGGCGGCGCAGGTGGCGGGTGAGGAGCCGGTGAGGGCGGAAAACAGCGCGCAGGCCCCGATATTGGAGATCACCAGTGAACCGGGTACGCGGTTCAGCCAGCGGTTCAGCACCTCGTAGAGGTCGGCACCCGCCCGGGATGAAGCGACGGCCGCACCCATGATGACGAACATCGGGATCGAGACGAGGGTGAAATCGTCCAGGCCGGCGAAGATGGTGTCGGCCAGGAAGTCGATGCTGCCCCAGCCTTCCAAGGCGATCAGGAAAACAAGGGAGACGATACCGAGGCCGAAGGCGATGGGAATGCCGGTGGCAAGCACGGCAAGAGCCACGACGCAGATCAGTGCGCCGAGATGGAGTTCATTCACAGGCGGTCCTCGGGCTTGAGGCCGAACGGCATGTCGCGACCGGCGGCGATGGCCCAGATATCGGCGATGTATTGCAGACAGAGCAGACCCATGCCGACCGGCAGGGACAGATAGGGAATCCAGACGCGCGCGCGCCACATGGAACTGGTCAGTCGATTGGTTTCAAAGGCTTCATGCCACCAGAAGATCGAACTCCAGAACAGCACAGCGCAGAAGCTCAGGGCCAGCGTCGAAGCCAGCAAGGCCATGGCGACCCGCATCCTGTGTCCGGCGATGAGGGGGATGAGGTCGACATTCACATGGCCGCGGGTCAGCAGAACATAGGGGGCGCCGATGAAGGTTGCCGATATGAGCGCGAAAATGACGAACTCAGTCTGCCAGATCGTCGACTGCTGCAGCACGGCGCGCTGGAAGATCATCTGACAGACGATAATGATGCTGAGCAGGATCAGCAGGATGGCAACCACCCCGCTGATCCGCGACAGCAATCGTACCAAGGATACGAAGCGATCCATCTGGGTCGGGCTCAGCGCACCTGCAGGGCTTTGACGATCAGCGCTTTGCCGCCCGGAACCTTTTCCGAGAAGGTGCGGTATGAGCTGTTATTGGCCACCTCGCGCCACTTTGCCGCCTGTTCTTCGGTCATGGTCACGACCTTGACGTTGGCCTTCTTGAAGGCCTCCACCATCTGGTCGTCGAGCTTCTTTGACTCTGCCGCGAAGTAGTCCTCGGCTTTCTTGGAGGCCTCCATGATGGCTTTCTTCTGGGCATCGTTGAGCTTGTCGAAGCTGCGCTTCGACATCAGCACCGGCTCGTACATGAACCACAGGGCATTGTCGCCGGGCGCCGTCAGGCAGGACACCTGTTCATACAGGCGGAAGGAAACGAAGCTGCCCGACGACGTGTCGGTGGCCTCAGCTACGCCGGTCTGCAGGGCGTTGTAGACTTCGTTGGACGGGATGGAAACGATGGAGGCACCGGCGCCAGCCCACATCTCAGCGAATGTTGCGCCAGCCGAACGGACCTTCAGTCCCTTCGCATCGTTCGGCTCAAGGATGCAGTTCTTCTTCGATCCGAAGGCGCCCGCCAGCCAGGCATCGGCCAGCACCACGACGCCGGCGTCGTTGATGATCTTCTTGATGTCCTGCATGAAGGGCGAGGCATTAACGCGTTTGGCATGGTCATGGCTCTTGACCAGGCCTGGCATCAGCGTGGCGCCGAATTGCGGATGCTGGCCGGAGGCATAGTCCAGCGGGAAGGACGTGATGTCGATCTGGCCCTTGAGCATGGCATTCCACTGCTCGGTGGCTTTCACCAGGCTGGCGCCGGGATAGACTTTGATGTCCAGCCCAACATTGGCCTTTGCGACATCGCGGGCGATCATCTGCACCATTTCATCGCGCACATCGCCCTTGCCGCCAGGGAACTGGTGCGAGGCTTTCAGCGTGATATCGGCGGCATTGGCCATGCCGGCGGCGAATATTCCGGCAGCCGCCAGAAGGGCAGCGCCGGCGAGGCGAGGCATTTGTCGAGTCATGGTGTTTCCTCCGTTTTGTTATGTAATTGTTTGATGGTCATACTAATAAAACGGGCCGGACCCAACAAGAAATCTCGGGCCCGCTCATTTTTTGCGATGCACCAAACCGGTTTTCGTCGTTTGGGTGATCAGGAAAGGGGTAGGGCCACCACCGCGTCGCCATGACTCACCATGCCGGTCGCGGTATCCAGTTGCATCAGGTCTTCGCCGATCAGAACAGGCCCGTCATAATCGGCGCGCACTTCCGCCAGCAGGCTGCCCGCATCGAAGGCAACTGGAACGAAGTGGTTGAGAATCAGGCATCGCGCACGGGCCTGCGCCGCCACCTTGCCGACTTCCGTGGAAAGCGTGTGATAGCTGGCGACATTCTCAATGGTTTCCGGTCCGCGCACGCCCGGTAGCGCCAGCATCTCGCGATGAATGAAACATTCATGCACCAGCGCGTCGGCGTCCTTGGCGGCCAGGATCAGTTCGGGGCAGAAAGCGGTGTCGCCACCGAAGGCAACCTTCTGGCGGCTATCGGTGAAAACATAGCCATAGGCGGCTTTCACAGGCTGGTGTCGCACCGCTACCGCGATCACGGTCAGCTCGCCTTCGCGCAGCACGATGCCCGGTTCAACCTCGGTGATCTGGAGTTCCAGCGCTACCGTGGAAGGGCGTCTTTCATGGGCGATACGCTGCTCCAGCTCCGGACGCCACAAGGTCATCAGGCCATGCAGGTATTGCCGCGTGCCAGGCGGACCAAAAATGCGTTGCGGCCGGTTCCGGCCCTGGTGCCAGCTTGAGATGATCAGCTGAAACAGGTCGACGATATGGTCGGAATGCAGATGCGTGAGGAATACGGCGTCGATGGCTTTGCCCGCGCTGCCCGCGCCCAGCAGCCGCTGGGTGACGCCAGAGCCGCAATCGACAAGGAATTGTCGCTCCTGCCAGCGCAGCAGGCTGGAAGGCCCATAGCGGCGGGTGGAGACCTGGGGACAGCCGGTGCCGAGCAGGATGACGCGCATGGTTTCAGCGCAACCGCAGGATCGGCACGGGCTCGCCGGCTTTGAGCGCCGGCGCCAGCGGGCGGCGCACGATCAGCACATCGGCATCGCTCAGCAGCCGCAGCATTGAACTGTCCTGCTTGCCGAATGCATCGGCCACCGGCTGGCCGACGGTGTTCAGGCTGAGCCGCGCGCGCAGATAATCCTCGCGCCGATCATTCTCTGGCAGATCATGCGCGGCCAGCGCGGTTTCGAACCGCACCTCCCAGTCGAGCCCGAGCATCGCCCGCAGTGCCGGCACCAGGAAGTTATGGCCGCAGACCATGGCGGAAACCGGATTGCCGGGCAGGCCGAGTAGGGCGATCGACTGACCGTCGCCCAGGCCGGCGCGACCGAACATCAGCGGTTTGCCCGGCCGCATGGCGATGCGCCAGAAGTCGATGCCGGTTCCACCACTGCCAAGCACCTTGTGGATCAGGTCATGTTCGCCGACGCTGGCGCCGCCCAGCGTCAGCAGCAGGTCGCAGCCGGCCGCGGCCGCGGCCTTGGCGCGCAGATCGGTTTCGGTGTCGCGGGCAATGCCTAGGTCGACAGCACTGCCGCCATGCATCTCGATCAGCGCGCAGAGACCGATATTGTTCGAACTGACGATCTGGTTCGGGCCGACCGGCTCGCCGGGGCGCGCCAGTTCGTCGCCGGTGGCCAGCACGGCAATGCGCGGTTTGCGACGCACCGCCAGCCAAGGCACATTCATCGCCGCAGCCAGAGCGAGGTCGGCAGGTCCAAGCTGGCGGCCGGCCTGCAGCAGCACCTGGCCCTCGCTGAAATCCAGACCTGCGCGCCGGATCCATTGACCCGGCTTCGGCGCCTCGCGCACGGTCAGCAGGCCATCGTCGCCCAGATCTGCATCTTCCTGGATCACGATGGCATCGGCACCAACCGGCAGTGGCGCGCCTGTGAAGATGCGCACACATTCGCCCGGGCCGACATGGCCTTCATGGCGGCCGCCGGCGGCAGCATGGCCGACCGGTTTCAGCTTTGCCGGGATCGTGCCCAGATCGGCTTGGCGGCAGGCCCAGCCATCCATAGCGCTGACATCGAAAGGCGGTTGTGTGCGTCGCGCCGCAACATCCTCGGCCAGAACCCGGCCGGCGGCCGCGGTCAGGGCAACGGTTTCCGCCGGCATCCGCGGCAGGCCGGTGACGATGCGCGCACGGGCTTCGGCAACCGGGATCATGGGGCGTCGAACACGCCGGACTTGCCGCCGGATTTGTGCAGCAGCCGCACATCGGTGATCTGCATGCCGCGGTCGACGGCCTTGGCCATGTCGTAGACGGTGAGGGCGGCGACGCTGGCTGCCGTCAGGGCTTCCATCTCTACGCCAGTGCGACCCTTCAGTTTGCAGGTGGCGATGATGTTGATGGCGTTCCCTGCTGTATCGGGCGTGAGGTCGACCGTAACCTGGCTCAGGGCCAGCGGATGACAGAGCGGGATCAGATCGGAGGTGCGTTTGGCGGCCATGATGCCGGCAATGCGCGCCGTGGCCAGCACGTCGCCCTTCGCGGCCTGGCCCGACAGGATCAGGTCCAGCGTGGTCTTCTGCATCAGCACGCGCGCGCCGGCCCGGGCCACACGCTCCGTCTCCGCCTTGGCCGAGACATCGACCATATGCGCTTCGCCGGCGGCGTTCAGGTGCGTGAGTTTGTCGCTCATGCCGCCATGTCCTTGCCGGTCAGCAGCAGGCGGGTGGCGGCTTCCACATCGGGCTGCCGCATCAGGCTCTCGCCGACCAGGAAACAGCGCGCGCCGCATTTGGCCATGCGGTCGAGGTCGGCTTTGGTGTGGAGGCCGGATTCTGCCACCAGCATGCGGTCGGCTGGAACGCGCGCGGCCAGGGCCTCGGTGGTCGCGAGATCGACGGCCAGGGTTTTGAGGTTGCGGTTGTTCACACCCACCAGCGGCGATTTCAGTTTCAGCGCGCGGTCGAGCTCCTCGCCGTCATGCACTTCCACCAGCACATCGAGACCATACTCGGTGGCGGCCGCTTCCAGTTCCGCAGCCTGCGCATCGCTGAGGGCCGCCATGATCAGCAGAATGCAATCGGCGCCCAGCGCGCGGGCCTCGACCACCTGATAGGGATCAAGCATGAAATCCTTGCGGATGATCGGCAGGCTGACGGCGGCGCGGGCCTGACGCAGGTATTCGTCCTTGCCCTGGAAATACGGCTCGTCGGTCAGCACCGACAGGCAGGTGGCGCCGCCGGCCGCATAGGCCCGCGCCAGGGCAGGCGGATTGAAGTCGGCGCGGATCAGGCCTTTCGAGGGCGAGGCCTTCTTGATCTCGGCGATCAGGCCGTAACGACCTGCCGCCACCGTTTCCTTGAGGGCGCGGATGAATCCGCGTGGGGCAATGGCTTCGCGGGCCAGGCGGTCCAGCTTGGCCTGCGGCATTGTGGCCTTGCAGCGGGCGACATGCTCCAGCTTGTCGGCGCAGATCTTGGCGAGAACGTCGCTCATGATGCCTTGTCTTCCTCCGCCGGGTCGGCCGGCGGCGGTTCATGGGTGATTTCGATCAGGCGGGCCAGCGCGGCACGGGCCTTGCCCGTATCAATCGATTGCGCCGCCAGGGCCGCGCCCTCGCGCAGATCCTTCGCCTTGTCGGCAATCACCAGGGCGGCGGCGGAATTGAACAGCACGATATCACGAAAGGCCCCGGGGGCGCCGTTGAGTACTGCCCGCAGCGCCACGGCATTGGCCGTCGGTTCATCGCCTTTCAGTTCTTCCAGCCTGGCGCGCGGCAGTCCGGCATCTTCCGGCGTGATCTCGAAATGGCGCAGCTTGCCGGCTTCCATTTCCGACACATAGGTCGGCCCGGTGGTGGTGATTTCGTCGAGACCATCCGAGCCATGCACAACCCAGACTTTTTCGGCCCCCAGCTTGCCCATCACCTCGGCCAGCGGCTGTACCCATTGCCGGTCGAACACGCCGATCAACTGGCGTTTCACCAGGGCAGGGTTGCTCAGCGGGCCGAGCAGGTTGAAGATCGTGCGGGTGCCGAGTTCGACGCGGGTCGGACCGACATGGCGCATCGCGCCGTGATGCCGTGGTGCCATCAGGAAGCCGACGCCCGCTTCGGCAATGGCTTTCTCGATCAGGCGGAAATCGCAATCGATGTTGACGCCCAGCGCCGTCAGCACGTCGGCCGCGCCGGTCTTGGACGACACCGCCCGGTTGCCATGTTTGGCCACGGGCACGCCGCAGCCGGCCAGAACGAAGGCCGAGCAGGTCGAGACGTTCCAGGTGCCCCTGACATCGCCACCGGTGCCGACGATGTCGATGGCCCCGGCCGGCGCCGTCACGCCATGCACCTTGGCGCGCATGGTCATGGCACCGCCGGTGATCTCGTCGACGGTTTCGCCGCGCACCCGCAGGGCCATCAGGAAGGCGCCCATCTGCGATGGCGTGGCGTTGCCCGACATCATCACGTCGAATGCCGTGCGGGCATCCTCGATACTCAGGGCCGCGCCCCCGGCCACCTGCGCCAGCAGCCGCTTGAATTCCGTTACGTCCGCACTCATGCCGCCTGTCCGCGTACCGCTGTCTCGTTCACCGGAAGGCCGCAATACCGCACGAAATTGGCGAGCATCGCAAGGCCGTGCTCGGAGGCGATGCTTTCCGGATGGAACTGCACGCCATGGATCGGCAGGTCACGATGAGCCAGCCCCATGATCACGCCGTCTTCCGAACGGGCAGTCACCGTCAGGCTATTGGGCAGGCTGGCCGGATCGACGGCCAGCGAGTGATAGCGGGTGGCGAGGAAATCTTGCGGCAGTCCGGCAAACACGCTTTCCCCGCTGTGGTGGATGCGGCTCAGCTTGCCATGCAGCGGCAGCGGTGCCCGCACGACCTTGCCGCCGAAGGACTGGCCGATCGCCTGATGCCCGAGGCAGACGCCAAACAGGGGCAGGCGGGTTTCGGCGGCCTTGGCGATCATGCCCAGGCAGATGCCGGCACGATCGGGGTCGCAGGGACCGGGAGATAGGATGATACCGGCCGGCTTCAGGGCCAGGATCGCGTCAGGGCTGGTCTCGTCGTTACGGAAAACCCGGACTTCCGCGCCAAGCTGCCCGAAATAGTGGACCAAATTCCACGTAAAACTATCGTAATTATCGATCAATACCAGCATGCCAAGCCCTCACGAATGGCACATTAGCATAATCGGGTCAGAGGACGACACCCGCCGCAATACCCGTATCGCTAGTATATAGGGAGCCAAAAAACATCGGAAAATCATAGTATTGCGGCGGGAGGCAAATCGCTGAACAATCTGTCCAAGAATGATTCGTAAGGGGGGATTCGCCATGGCTTTGTCCGGGCAGCAAGCAAAGTTGCGTCTGAACATCCGTACAGGGATCAGACAGCGCCTGTATGTCGCCGTTGGCGCCATTGCCTCCTTCGCCCTGGTTTCGGCCGCGGCCGGCTGGTTTGCCATGTCCCGGCTCGATAACGCCATTGTAACCGTGACCGATGAAGGGGTGGTTGCCGTCACCGCCTCGCTCAGCCTTGCCGAACTGGTGGCGAACCTGGCCGGCGTGGCGCCGGACCTGATCTCTGCCCAGACGGAGCGGGAAATCCAGGTGCTGTCCGAGGGGATCAAACAGAAGCAGGAACGCATCGAGGCGACCCTGGGGTTGGTTGCCGCGACCATGTCGGGCGAACAAGTCGAGGTTATCCAGAAGGAAACCACCGCGCTGCTGAGCAGCATCGCCCTGCTTCGGCAGGTGGTGGATGCACGCATTCGCACTTCGCAATTTCTGACCGAAGAAACCGCCAAGCTCGCGACAGCCCATGCCAGTTTCTTGCAGGTGGCGGCCCCGCTGGTCGATGAGGCTGTCTCAGAGCTCACAAAGGGCATGACGTCTGCGACTTCATCCGGCGATACCGCGCAGATCAATCAGACATTGTCCAAGCTGTCGAATGCCGAGCTGCGGATGGTGCAGGGGATCAGCAGGCTGATCGCCGAGGTGAATAATGTGGTCGGGCTGCTGGCGGTCGGTGCGCAGAGCGCCAGTGCAGAAGAAATCGAGAAGATCAGCAACCGATATGAGTTGTCGGCGCGGAAGGTGGAGGATGGCCTTGCCGATATCGAGAGGGTCAAAAAGAATGCCGAATTGAGCAAGGTTGCGACCGCCATCCTGGATTTCGGCAGCCCAGGGATTGGCCTGATCAGCCTGCGCGAGCAGGAAATTTCGGCAATGAGCCAGGCCCGGCGGATTCTGCAATCCAGCCGGGAAGCAGCGGAACGGCTCGGTGCCGCAACGGCCCATACAGTCAGTTCGGCCAATCAGGGCATGGATGGCGCCACGGCTGAGGCGAAGAGGATCAGCGAAGGCGGCAAACTGATCCTGGTTCTGGTGGCGGCGTCCAGTCTGATCGCGGCATTTCTGGTCGGCTGGCTTTATATCGGTCGGCGCGTCGCGTCGCCGCTCACCTTGCTGACGGATAGCATGGGACGGCTTGCCAACCGGGAATGGCATACCGACGTGCCGGATCGCGAGCGTCAGGACGAGATCGGCGATATGGCGCGCGCGGTGCAGATATTCAAGGAAAACGGACTGCAGAACGAGCAGTTGCAGCAGGAGGTCGAGAAAAACCGCAAGACGTCGGAAGAACAGCGCCGACAGCAGGAAGAGCTGCTGGATCGCGCGGTGGGTGAGGTGGTCGGGGCTGCTGCGGATGGTGATCTGTCGGTGCGCATTGATACTGCCAATCTGGACGGCATGACGGCACGTCTGGGTGAAAGGATGAACGGCCTGCTCAAGACAGTGGACGAGGTGTTCGCCAATCTGGGACAGGCTCTTGCGGCAATGGCGCGAGGCGATTTCACCCATCGCATTGATGCGGATTATGCCGGAATCTTCGAGCGCCTGAAGCAGGATGCCAACAGCACCGCGCAACAGCTGTCGCAGATCGTGGGACAGGTGGCATCGGCCGCCGCGACCGTACGCGATGCCGCCGCCGAGATTTCGACCGGCAGCAACGATCTTGCCCAGCGCACCGAGCAGCAGGCGGCAAGCCTGGAGCAGACCGCGGCATCGATGCACGAGATCACTGCGACGGTGAAACAGAATGCCGATAATGCCGAGGCGGCGAACCAGTTGGCCGCGGCCGCGCGGTCGGGCGCCGAAAAGGGCGGCAGCGTGGTGCAGGACGCCGTGCAGGCAGTGACGCAGATCGAGGATAGCGCGCGCCGGATTTCCGAGATCGTCGGCCTGATCGACGAGATCGCCTTCCAGACCAACCTGCTGGCCCTGAATGCCAGCGTTGAGGCGGCGCGGGCCGGCGAAGCCGGCAAGGGCTTTGCCGTGGTGGCGCAGGAAGTGCGTGCGCTGGCCCAGCGTTCGGCCGATGCCTCGAAGGATATCAAGGCATTGATCCAGGAATCCAACGGCCAGGTGAAGACGGGCGCCAATCTGGTCAACCAGACCGGTACCAGTCTGACCGAGATCGTCAATGCCGTGAAGAAGGTGGCCGATATCGTGGGTGAGATCGCCTCGGCCAGCCGGGAGCAGGCCGTTGGTCTCGACGAGGTCAATACGGCAGTGGCCAACATGGATGAGATGACCCAGCGCAACGGCGCCCTGGTGGAACAGACCACAGCCTCGGCCCAGGCGATGGCGCGGCAGGCCCAGGAACTGGCGGATTTGGTGGGACAATTCCGCATCTGAGGGTGACAATTTAGCGTTTGACCCGCCCGCCCGGCGCGTTATACCCATCCGGCATTGTTTTTCCAGGAGGTCGGTTATGGCCACGGACGCCATCAGGGTCGCGATTTTGGGTGCCAGCGGTTACACGGGGGCGGAGCTGCTCCGCGTCCTGCTGCGTCATCCGCGCGTCCGCGTGGTCGCCCTGACCGCCGACCGGAAAGCCGGCGAGGGGATCGAGACGGTCTTCCCGCAATTCCTCGGCATGGGCCTGCCCAAGCTGGTGACCATCCAGGAGGTGGACTGGAGCGGGGTCGATGCCGTGTTCTGCGCCCTGCCGCATGGCACCACCCAGGAGGTGATCGCCGGCCTGCCGACGCATCTGAAGATCGTCGACCTGTCAGCCGATTTCCGGCTCCGGGATTTGGCCGAATACGCCAAATGGTATGGCCGTGAGCACCGGGCGCCGAAGCTGCAGGAAGAGGCGGTCTACGGCCTGACCGAGATGTACCGGTCCGGGGTTGCTAAGGCCCGGCTGGTGGCCAATCCGGGCTGCTACCCCACCTCGGCCCAGTTGCCGCTGATGCCTCTGCTGGCTGCCGGCCAGATCGATCCCGACGATATCGTGATCGACGCCAAATCTGGCGTCTCGGGTGCTGGCCGGGCGCTCAAGGAAGGATCGCTGTATTGCGAGGCGGCGGAAGGCACCCATGCCTATGGCATTGGTTCGCATCGGCATGGCCCCGAGATCGAGCAGATCCTGTCCGAGACCGTCGGCCGGCCGATCGTGGTGAATTTCACGCCGCACCTGATGCCGATGAATCGGGGCATGCTGTCGAGTATCTACGTGAAGCTGAAGCCGGGCGTGAGCGCCGACGACCTGCGGGCAACGTTGTTGCAGCGGTATGCCGACGAGCCCTTTGTGCAGGTCACGTCCCAGGGCGTGGCGCCGCAGACGCGTCATGTGCGCGGCACCAATGCCTGCCATATCGGCGTGTTCGCCGATCGGGTGAAGGGCCGCGCGATGCTGTTCTCGGTCATTGACAACCTGATGAAGGGCGCCAGTGGTCAGGCCGTACAGAATTTCAACGTGATGTATGGCCTGCCGGAAACCACCGGTCTGGATCAGATCGCTCTGTTCCCGTGAGCCTGGTGCTGCCTTTTGGCGACAAGCATCCGGCCATCGCGCCGGATGCTTTCGTTGCGCCGAATGCGACCGTGATCGGGGATACTGAGATCGGCGCCCGTAGTTCGATCTGGTTCGGCTGCGTCCTGCGCGGCGACGTGAACAGCATCCGCGTCGGCTCCGATACCAATATTCAGGACGGTACCGTCGTGCATGTCACGCGGGCCAAATTCGGCACCGTGATCGGCTCCGGCGTCACCATCGGCCATCTCGCTCTGGTTCATGGCTGCACCCTGGAAGACCATGCCTTTGTCGGCATGCAGGCCACCGTGATGGATGGCTGCATGATCGAAAGCGAGGGCATGCTGGCGGCGGGTGCCTTGCTCACACCTGGCAAGCGCATTGCCAAGGGCGAGCTCTGGGCCGGCAGGCCGGCCAAACTGATGCGTCGTCTCGATACGGACGAATTACGCAACATCCATGAGACGGCCGCTCATTACGCCCGCCTGGCAGCGTCCTACAGGGCTCAGCTGGCAACGACTCGTTAAGACTTTCTTGAATTCCGCCCGCTAGCCTCTCACATTCACTGCAAGGATGAATGTGGTCGCGGCACCTGCCGGACTGCGTAGCGGATGGAGACATGAGCAGCGGCGCCACCCACGCCCCCTGGCCGGACGATCTCTACGATCAGATCAAGGCCCATGGCGAGTTCCTGTCCGGGAAACTGGGCAAGCTGACGCGCGGCAAGCAGCTCACCCTCGTGGGCGCCGATCTCACCGGCATCAAGCTGGTGGGCATGAACCTTCAGCGCACCGTATTCCGCAGCTGCCGCTTCTATTGCGCCGATCTGCGCAACTCCGATTTCAGCCAGGCAGTGCTTACCGGCTGCGATTTCTCCGGCGCCGATCTGACCAACTCGCGGTTCATCTGGGCCAATCTGCGTGGTGCCGACCTGTCGAGGGCAATCCTGAAAGGCACGCGCTTCGAGAATGCCGACATGCGGCCGATGACCGATCCGCCGGTGCCGCCGCATGGCAAGGGCGGCGTCGTGTCGTTGAAGGATACCACGCTGCACAACACCAACCTGACCCAGGCCAAGCTGCTCGGCGCGTCCTTTGTCGGCGCCATCTTGGATGGCGCCATCCTCGACAACGCCGATCTTGAAGGTGCGGATTTCTCTTATTCGACGCTGAGCAAGGTGCAGTTCAAGAACGCCAAGCTGCATGATGCCAATTTCAACTTGGCCGATTTTCCGCCCGAGATGTTGCGTGAACTGCATGGCACCGGCGCAAAACTACCCAAGGAGGTTGCGCCGGAAGTGATCGAGCAGGTGCTGCGCGATCACCAGAACTGGATCGAGTCCGAAGGCCATACCGGCCGCCGCGCGATCATGGCGGGCTGGTACTTGTCGCGCGCACATCTGGCGCAGGCCAATCTGAATGGCGCCGATCTGCGCGCCGCCAATCTCTCGAATGCAAATCTGCACGGCGCCAAGCTGATCTGTTCGGATTTGCGCGAAGCCAATCTGATGTACAGCAACATGACGGACGCGGATTTCCGCGGCGCATTGATCGAAGGATCACGCGGTCTGCCCGTGGTGCTCAACGATAAGAAGAATTAGGTCAGCGGCGCCGCTGCGTCAGGCTGGAACCGCCGGTTTTCCCACCATTGGCATTCAGGCCCTTTACAGCCCGCAGAATGCGCCGCCAGACCAACGTGCCGGCGAAATCGCCACCCAGCGTCATTTCCGCCAGAACCTTGGTCGCATGGGTCTCCGCACGGCGAGGACCATGGTCGGCGATAAGGTCGCGCGCGGCGCGCCAGATTTCGGCATCGGAGTTCATGGATCGCAGACTGCCGGCAAAAGGTTAGCGAATGGTAATAAACCAGGCCAGCGAGGGCTGGATCAGGCCATGTCTTTGACCTTGTCCACCGCAACCCGCAGGTTTTCCAGCAGGTCTTTTTCCATCTTTGCCGGTGGTTTGTTGATGCCCTGGGCCAACACTACATACATGGCGTCAATATGGATGCTGATAACCTCCAACTGGGCCTCGTTCGGTATACCGAGCTTGCCGATGAAATCTTTCAGCGATTTGGCCAACTGGCTGAGCAGGGGGTAACCGAAGGTGCCGCCCATCCCTTTGATGTCGAAAGCCAGTTCGGAAATGGTTTCCATGATGAAGATGCGCGACAGCCGATCGTCCTCTGCCGCCTTCACTTGAGCCCGCATTTCGCGCAGGCTGTTCAGGATCTCTGTGGAAAACTCGTCGGCGGTATCTGCGATCACGGAATCGATCTTGGCGCGTACCTCGTCGGTCAGCGTCAGTTCCAGACCATCAGTGAAATTGACCGCCTTCTGGCGCAGGTCCTGCGGCGCCTTGATGAAGCGCGGTTTGTTGAGTCCCTTGGCCATCGCCCCACGACCTGCCCGCCTTTTTGCGGGCATTTAATTCCCGTACTGCGGGTTATAGCGGGCTGGGGTTAGGCTGTATATGGGGACAGGCCCGTCCAGCCGGCGGCCGGACGGGTCCCATGCCTCAGGAGCCCAGAATACGGCCGTCTTTCTTGGTGATCACAACCACCGAAGGCCGTGGTGGCATGTCAGGCTGGAAGTCCGGCCAGCGGGTGGCCGGATCCTCGAAAGTCGAACCCTTGCCGCTCTTGGTAAATGCCTCGCCGCCATCGGCCGCCGGGTGTTGCACAGCCACAAAGAGGGCCTTGTCGTCAGGTGTGAAACAGGGGCCGCAGATTTCCGCGCCGATCGGATTGCGGAAAAACATCTTCGACAGGCCGCGGTTCGGACCTTCGGTCTCCACCGCCCAGATGCCATCGGCCGTACCGCTGGCCTTTTGCCAGGCCTCGCCCTGGTCGGTGCCGACCCAGAAGCGGCCTTGGCTGTCGAAGGCTGCATTGTCGGGGCAGGCGAACCAGCCATTGGCGGTGGTCTGCGGGTGATATTTGCCGGCGACTTTCGGATCGGCCGGATTGCCGGCCTGGATCAGGATGCTCCAGGCAAAGGTGCTGGCTGTGTGGTCGTTGTCAGGCTGGATCATCTCGATGATCTGACCCCATTGGTTTGAGGGCCGCGGATTGGCGGCATCGACCTGCTCGGGTTTGCGACGGCTGTTGTTGGTCATGATCGCATAGACCTTGCCGTTCACCGGATTGACCTCGATCTCCTCCGGCCGGTCCATCTTGG
This sequence comes from Ferrovibrio sp., assembly GCA_046294345.1. GTDB lineage: Bacteria > Pseudomonadota > Alphaproteobacteria > Ferrovibrionales > Ferrovibrionaceae > Ferrovibrio. Next base: position 37,676 of record JBKBJT010000012.1, on the reverse strand, counting down.
TGGCGCCAAGCAGATCAGCGGCGCGACGGGCTTCGATCAGCACGTCGGCCTGGCTGTTGAAGCCGTTGGCTGCGGTCAGAGGCCCCTGGCCGAAAACGAGCGGCAGCCACTCGCCGCGGCCATTGGCGTCGTAGCGGGCGACGAACAATGTACCGTCGTCGAGCAGATTCATATTGGCCTGGCGATTGCCGGGATTGTAACGGCCACGCGTGACGAATTTGTAGACATATTCGAAACGCTCGTCGTCGCCGGAATAAACCGCCACCCGGCCGTCCTTGTTTACCACAACAGTGGCACCTTCATGCTTGGTGCGCCCCAGTGCCGTGCGTTTCTTCGGCACCGATTTCGGATCATAGGGGTCGATTTCCACCACCCAGCCATAGCGGTTGGCTTCATTCGGTTCCTTGGTCACGTCGAAACGGTCGTGGAATTTCGCCCAAGCATACCAGTTGCCGGGAACCCCATAGCGCTTGTGATTGCGCTCCTCGGGATGGCCGGCTTCCAGCTTGCCGCCGAAATAGCCGTGGAAGTTCTCTTCGCCGCTCAGCACGGTACCCCAGGGCGTCACACCACCGGCGCAGTTGTTCAACGTACCGATCACACGGCGGCCTGTCGGATCGGCCTTGGTCTTCACACGGGCATGGCCGGCAACCGGACCACTCATTTCGCAGATCGAGGCCAGACCGTCGACGCGGCGGCCATGCAGGCTGCCGTTGACCAGCGACCATTTCCCATCAGCGTTCTTCTGTATCTCCACCACCGACATGCCATGGGCGGCCATCTCAATGTCGACCATGTCCCTGGTCATGTCGCGGAACAGCACCTCCTTGCTGTCCTGCCGCGCCATACCGGGGAACATCAGCTCTTCGTTCGTGTACTCATGATTCACCACAAGCAGGCCGCGGTCAGAATTCTTGCTTCCCAGTGGTAGAGGCATGTAGGCGAGGTAGTCGTTGTTGTAGCCGAACTGCTTCTGCTGGGCAGCCGCGGTCTGGCGGCGGGGGTCGAAGGCCGGCGCATCCGGTGTGACCGGATCGCCCCAGCGGATCAGCACCTCGGCATCATAGCCTTCCGCGACATGGTGGGTGTGGTCGACGCCATGGGGTACTTCCCTGAAATTGAAGCTGTGGCGGGTTCCATTGGCGCGGGCATCCGTCGCGCCAATTGCCAGACCAACACCCAGGCCCGTGCTCAGTGCTACGCTGGCGGCGCTGCCAGCCAGCAGGCCCTTCAGCACATCACGCCGGCCATAACGCTGCTGCATTACCTCTTCGATGGTCGGGTTGGAGCAGGGGTTGATACCGATATCCTGGGAATCTTCAAAAGCTTCGCTGCGGCTGCGACCGTCGAGGGCGGGGCTGGTCATGGTGGTCTCCTGGCTTCGGCTCTGATTCGTCCGATGCAGGATGGGTAGCGCCGCTTTATGACGGGATGATGAAGCATATTCCGCAACTTGTGGTACATTTTGCCCCTGGGCTTTCGACTAAAGTCTTGGGGAATGACATAGAAAGTTGGAAACCCTCCCTTCCACAAGGCGGTACGGTTTGCGTTAATCTTGCAAAAGCGCGGTAAGATCGAAAAGACTCAAAAACAAATCGCGCAGAGTACTGATGATGTGGGGTTACCCACCCGGGGAGGAAGTATGCGGGTACTGACCAATCTGCCACTCGGATTGCGGCTTGGATTGGCGATGTTGTCGCTGCTTGTCGCTGCAGCCGGATGGATTTGGAGCGCCAGTCAGGCCGGCGCGGCCGGATCGGTCTATGCGATGGCGGCGGGGCTCGTGACGCTGGTGATCGGCGCGATTTTCATGGCATCGCTGACGGCAGGGCAATCGCGTCTTCACGCGGCATTACAGAACTGGCCGAAATCCGCATCCATCGGGGAAGGCAGCGAACCCCTGCAGCGGCTGGCCCAGGTCTGGCGCGAGGGCGAAGCGCATCAACAGGCTTTGCAGAGCCGCATCGATACCCTGGAGGCCGAACTCGAGCGGATGCGCCGGGCCGACACCGCCGTGCTGGACGAAATGGCCGGACTTTGCCGTTCGATTGGCAGCGGTATCCTGCATCAGCGGGTATCCGATCATGACGGCGAGGAAGCGGCCCATCGCCTGGCTGAGCATTTCAATAGCATGGCCGAGACGCTGGATTCGGTGGTCGGCGATCTGAAAGACCTGTTCGCCCGCATGGCGGAAGGCGATCTTTCGGACGGCATTCCGAACAGCCGCGGCGGCGACTTCGCCGTGATGCGCGAAGGCGTGCAACAGGCCATAGATCGCTTGGGCAATGTGATCGGCACCATCGTGCAGGCCGCGAACACGATTTCCGCAGCCACTGTGCAGCTGACACGCGAAGCGAAAGGCTTGGCGGAAAGCGCGGAGGCCCAGTCCGACAGCCTTGACCGCACGGCGGCCGATGCGGCCTCTCTCAGCGAGGCGGCGCGTGCCAACGAGGCGGCAGCCAAGCGCGCCAACCAGCGTGCGGATGAGGCACGGGCCGCTGCGCAGAACGGCGTGGTGGTGGTTCGTCGCTCGATCGACGCGATGAATGAAATGGCCGACATGTCCCACCGGATTTCCGAGATCACCTCGCTGATCAACGAAATCGCTTTCCAAACCAACCTGCTCGCCCTGAATGCCTCGGTCGAGGCGGCGCGAGCGGGCGAAGCCGGCAAGGGTTTTGCCGTGGTGGCGCAGGAAGTGCGGGCGTTGGCCCAGCGTTCGGCCAATGCGTCGAAGGACATCGGCGCCATCATCAAGCAGTCCGACGACAAGGTGAAATCTGGCGTGACTCTGGTGAGTGAGACCGGCACCGTGCTGAATCGTATCGTCGAGGCAATTGACTCGATGGGCCAGCAGCTCGGGGAGATCGAGCAGGCCAGCACCGACCAGTCCAGCCGCGTGAATGGCGTGACCCATGCGATCACCGACATGAACGCGGCGACGCGCGGCTATCTCTCCGTGGTTCAGCGGACCGGAGCGGCGGTTCAGGACATCGACCAGCAAGTGGCCAATCTGGCGACTCAGATCGGATTCGTCACCACCACGGCCGACAGGCCGTTCCTGGTGGCGGCCAAGCGTGCGGCCGCCGAGATCAGTGCACTGTTCGAGGATGCGATCCGTCGCGGCGAGATGAGCCTGGATGATTTCTTCGACGAGAACTACGCGCCGATCAAGGGCACGAACCCGCAGCAATTCATGACGCGGTTTGTGAAATTCACCGACACGCACCTGCCGAAAATTCAGGAGCCGCTGCTGGAGTCCAACTCGGCGATTGCGTTCTGCGCTGCCATCGACCGCAATGGGTTCCTGCCCACGCATAACCTGAAATACTCGCAGCCCCAGGGCGGTGATCCGGTCTGGAATGCCGCCAATTCGCGGAATCGCCGCATGTTCAACGATCCGGTTGGCCTGGCCTGCGGCCGGAACGAAAAGCATTACCTGCTGCAATGTTACCGCCGTGACATGGGCGGTGGCGTGTTCGTGCTGATGAAGGACATGTCGGCCCCGGTCATCATCCAGGGACGGCACTGGGGCGGTTTCCGTATCGGCTACAAGATCTGAGGCAAAAAAAGAGCGGGCCAGAAGCCCGCTCTTCGCTTTTCCTGGTGGGCGGATCAGACCCGCTCGATCACCATCGCAATACCCTGGCCGACGCCGATGCACATGGTGCAGAGGCCGTAGCGGCCACCGGTGCGTTCAAGGTGGTTCAGCGCCGTGGTGATCAGCCGCGCGCCGCTCATGCCCAGCGGATGGCCGATGGCGATCGCACCGCCATTCGGGTTCACATAGATGGCATCATCAGGCACCTTCAGCTCGCGCAGAACGGCCAGCGCCTGCGCCGCAAAGGCCTCGTTGAGCTCGATCACATCCATGTCGCGGATGCTCAGGCCTGCCTTCGCCAGCACTTTCTCGGTGGCCGGCACCGGGCCGATGCCCATGATCCGCGGCGGCACGCCGGCCGCGGCGGTGGCGACGATGCGGCCACGCGGTGTCAGGCCATGTTTCTTGGCCGCCGCTTCCGAGGCGATGATCAGCGCGGCGGCGCCATCATTCACACCCGAGGCGTTGCCGGCCGTCACCGTGCCGCCCTGGCGGAACGGCGTCGGCAGTTTGGCCAGGGCTTCCAGCGAGGTGTCGCGCGGATGCTCATCGCGGTCGACCACCACCGGGTCGCCCTTGCGGCTCGGGATGGTCACGGGCGTGATCTCTGCCTCGAACAGGCCCAGCTTGATGGCGTTCAGCGCGCGCTGCTGACTGCGTAGGGCGAAGGCATCCTGGTCGGCGCGGCTGATATGGAATTGCTCGGCCACGTTCTCGGCCGTTTCCGGCATGGAATCGACGCCGTGTTTCTGTTTCATCAGCTTGTTCACGAACCGCCAGCCGATGGTGGTGTCGTGGATCTCCACGGTGCGCGAAAAGGCGTTCTCCGCCTTCGCCATCACGAAGGGCGCGCGGCTCATGCTTTCCACGCCGCCGGCGATGGCCAGTTCCAGTTCGCCGGTCTTGATGCCGCGCGCGGCGCTGCCGGCGGCTTCCAGGCCCGAGCCACACAGGCGGTTCACGGTGGCACCGGGAACCTTCTCCGGCAGCCCCGCCAGCAGCAGGGCCATACGGGCGACGTTGCGATTGTCTTCGCCGGCCTGGTTGGCGCAGCCGAAGATCACGTCGTCGACGGCGTCCCAGTCGATGGATGGATTCCGCTGCATCAGTGCCTTGATCGGCACCGCGCCCAGATCGTCGGCGCGCACGCTCGACAGGGCGCCGCCATAGCGGCCAACGGGCGTACGGATAGCGTCGCAGATGAATGCCTCGGTCATATGTCTCTCCCTAGGGTCTCTCGGCCGAGTTGAACGATACCGCCCGATCCTTGGTCTGCTCAGACCGGCGGGGTGCGGCTGATGATGGCGGAGTAGAGCGATGAGTCAATATTTCCGCCTGATGCCACCGCGACCACCGTGCGGTTAACGCACGGCACCTTGCCATTCAGCACGCTGGCCAGCGCTGCCGCGCCGCCAGGCTCGACCACCAGCTTGAAGTAATGAAAGGCGGTGGCAATCGCGGTTTCCACTTCGGCATCGGTAGCAGAAACGGCGCCTTTCAGGTTGGCACTCATCACGCCGAAGGTGATGTCGCCCGGATGCGGCGCCATCAGGGCATCACAGAAGGTGTTGCCCTTGCCGGCATGGCTCACGATCTTGCCGGCTTTGAGCGAAAGGTCGATATCGTCGAACTGATCGGGTTCGGCGCAATAGACTTCGGTGCCGGGCAGGCGATCTTTGATCGCCAGCGCAATCCCCGAGATCAGCCCTCCGCCTGAGGCCGGGGCCAGCACGGCATCCGGCACGATATCGCGCTCGGCGCATTGCGCCGCGATTTCCAGCCCGATGGTGCCCTGGCCCGAGATGATGAATGGATCGTTGAAGGGCGGCACGAGCGTCATGCCGCGCTCATCGCAATAGCGCCGGCCGATGGCTTCGCGATCTTCCTTGTAGCGGTCGTACAGTATCACTTCGGCGCCATAGGCGCGTGTATTGGCAATCTTGATGGCCGGTGCATCGCTGGGCATCACGATCACCGCCGGCGTGCCGCACAGGCGCGCCGCCCAGGCCGCGGCCTGGGCATGGTTGCCCGAGGAAAACGCGACGATGCCGCGTTTGCGTTCTTCGGCATCCAGCCGGCTGATCCGGTTATAGGCCCCGCGGAACTTGAACGAACCCGTCACCTGCAGTGGTTCGGCCTTGATCAGCAGTCGTCCGCCCAGTCTTTCGTTTAGAAAACGGTTTTCCAGCAGCGGGGTTTGTACGGCGATGCCGCGCAGGCATTTGGCGGCATTCTCCACATCGACCACCGTTGGAAGTGACGGCAGTTTGGCGGGGGCGTTCATGTCGAAATCTCCAGATAAGCGTGGCCGGCGGGTTATAGCATGAGCCCGCTAGGGTTCGACAGTCCGGGCGCCCTACAGTCCGGCCAGGAAGGCGTCGATGGCCGTGGCTGCTTCGGGTTCGTCCAGTTGCGGCACATGCCCGACATCCGGCACGGTCACGGTGATCATACGGGCATGCTCACGCTTCATGCGGATTAGGGTTTCGGGAGTCAGGATATCCGATAACGCGCCACGCAGGGCCAGCACGGGCAGATGGCGCAGACCCCGGAAGAGCGGCCAGAGGTCGGGCAGGGGGTGCTTTGCCTGTTCCCGCAGGGCGACAGCGATATTCAGATCGTAATCCAGCCGCAGGCCCCCGCGCGTGGCATCCTCGGTGAAGGTGGCGCGCGTAATGCGCATCCAGGCATCGCGATGCAGGTTCGGATAGGCCGGGCCGTAGGTTTTCTGCAGGATAGCCAGGGCGGCGTCGTAATCAGGCGCATAAACCGGATTGCCGATATAACCCGCGATACGTTGCCGGCCGGCCTCGCTGACATCCGGCCCGACATCGTTGAGGATCACGCCGGCCAGTGCGGTCGGCATTGCGGCGGACATGGCCATGGCCATCAGTCCGCCCATCGAGGTACCCAGCACGATCACCTGATGCAGGCGCGTGACGGCCAGCAGATGCTGCAGATCGCTCAGATAGACGGAGGGCTGGTAATTGGATGGCTCTGGATCGTAAGCCGAACGCCCGCGGCCACGGAAATCGAAACAGATCACGCGCCGGTCGGCGCTCTGCCGGATGGCGAAATCGTGGAAATCCCTGGCATTGCGGGTCAGGCCGGGCAGACAGAGCAGCGGCGTCCGGGTCGAATGCCGGTCACCGTAATCCCGGTAATACAGACGCAGATCGTCCTGTGCATGAAAGTAATGCTCGGTGAAGCCGTTCGAGGTCACGCGGCCCCGACAATGGCCGGCGCGTCGCTCAGGTTCTTGAGCACCACATCAGGCGGGTTGGGCAACCGCTCGGCGGGCTGGCCAGAGCGGTTGATCCAGATAGCGTGGAAACCGGCACGCTTGCCGGCATGGATGTCCCAGCCGTTGCTGCTATGGAAAGCAATGGCGGAAGCCGGCAGATTCAGACGGTCGGTTACCAGGCGATAGATGCGGGGGTCGGGCTTGTAGATCCCGACGTCTTCCACCGATATGCAATGATCGATCAGGGCGGCAATGCCCGAGGACTGGCAGGCTGCCTGCAGCATCGCCGGGGCGCCGTTCGATAGGATGCCGGTAATCAGCCCGGCCTGCTTCAGGCGCCGCAGCATGTCAGGGACTTCGGGAAAGCAGGCCAGATTGTAATAGAGATCGAGCAGGCGCTGACGCAGGTCTGGGCGGTTCAGCTTGCGCTCATCCAGGGCGAAATCGAGCGCATCGGCCGTCACCTGCCAGAAATCGACATGGGCTCCACCCATCAGGCTGCGCAGCCAGGAGTAATTCAGTTGTTTGGCGCGCCAGGTTTCCGCCAGTGGTTGCCAGTCAGATCCGAGTTCGTCAGCCAGGGCGCGGGCCGCGGCATTCACGTCGAACAGTGTGCCATAGGCGTCAAAGATGCAGGCTTTGATGACGCCGGGTGGGATCATGGTTTCAGCAATCGCCGCTATTGCAGGCCTGTCGGGGCATGCCGCGCATGTCGACATACAGACGGTTCAACTGCGTGGGCTGGCTGCCCAGAAGGGCGCGGTAAATCTGCACGCCTTCCAGCACCCGCTGCACATAGTTGCGGGTTTCCGAGAACGGGATCAGTTCAATCCAGTCGATCACGTCGACATGGGGCTGTCTCGGATCGCCCCAGTCGCGGATCCAGCGGCGTACGCGGCCTTCGCCGGCATTATAGGCTGCCAGCGCCAGAACATAATTATTGCTCCAGTTCTGCAGCAGTCCGTTCAGGTAGTGTGTTCCCAGCCGCACATTGTAACCGGCATCGTTGGTCAGGCTGGCCGGCTGGTATCCGGCCTTGATTTCCTTGGCTACGCCCTGGGCCGTAGCCGGCATGAGTTGCATCAGCCCGCGCGCACCGGCCGGCGATATGGCGAACTGGTTGAATTCGCTTTCCTGCCGCGAAAGAGCCAGCACCAGCGCCGCTTCCGGTTCACGCACATGCAGCATGGGTTCGACCAGCGGGAAGCTCTCGCGCACCAGGATGATGTTCTGCCGGGCCGAGCGTTTACTGGCCATCACCGCGAGGTCGACGCGGCGCAGGTTGCGCGCCAGTTGCGCCACCAGCTTGTGCTCTTCCGGCGTATCCGCCGTATGCACCAGTCGCAGAATGAACGGCCGCAGGCGGTCTTCCTGGTCCAGCTCGACCAGGATGCGCGCGGCACGCACCACTTCGCGGCGCTCAAAATGCCGCGCAGCCTCGCTCCCCGGCTGCGTCGCTTCCGGCAGGTCCAGCGGTGCATTCGGGTCGAGGGCATGGGCGGCCAGCTGGCCATAGAAGGTGGTGCTGTGCTGGGCGGCGTCGGCATAGGCGCGCCGCGCCCGATCTGCGTCCCCCAGCGCCTCATGGGTGCGGCCCAGCCAGTAGCCGGCGCGTGACAGGCTGACCGGATACCGCACGCTGTCCTGCAGCTTGGTGAAATGTTTCAGGGCCGCCTGGGGTTCTTGCAGCAGGCGCAGGGCGATCCACCCGGCCAGCCATTCCGCTTCGGCCAGTGCGCTGCCGCTCTTCAGGCCATGGCCAGCGGCCAGCCGGTAGGCCTCCGAGATGCGGCCCTCTGCCATCGCTTTGCGGGCACGCAGGTGCCGTTCGACCCACCATTTCTCGGCCCGGCCAAGATCGTCCGGGGCGTTATAGAGCAGGGCCTCCACGCCATCGTCCATGCCGCGTTTGCGCTGCCAGCGCAGGCGATCATAGTTCAGGCCGCCATCGTCGCGCAGATGAGCCGGCAGACCAGCGACCAGTTTCTCGGCACCGGCCACGTTATTGGTGAGCGCGATGCGGGTTTCGGCCAGCCGGCGGGTATCGGGATCCAGCCTGGGCAGCATGCGCCGCGCCGCCTCGATATTGCCGTCCCACAACAGGCGATCGACGCGGGCTGCATTATCGGCATTGGAAAAACGCGGGCCGAATTCGGCCCATAGGGCTTTTTCGTCGCGCAGGGCCAGGTTGCCGTCCACCCAGGCCCGACGCATCACCGGGAAGGCTTCGGCTTCGCGGCCCAGCCGCAACAGGGCCTCGCCCAGCCTGAGCAGCCCGAGCCCGGTTTCCGGTGGATGGGCATCGAACCAGGCGATGATGCGGCCATCGCCGGTCGAGCCGTTCATGGCCTCCTCGGCGCGGCGCAGCAAAGCCTCACGCGCCGGCCAGTCCGGTTTACTGTCGATGAAACTAGCGATCTCCTCGAAGGAAGCGCCGCTGTTGGTATTCTGCAGCCACAGCCAGCGTACGAGCTGCGGGATCAGCGGGTCGCGGGCGGCGGCGGCGATGCGGCGGGCGGCCTCGAAACGACCGGCCTTGGCTTCCTCCATGGCTTTGCGGCCGACCTCGCGGTCGGCGGCGCTCAGCAATGCCTGCTGCGCCGGCAGGTATGTCTGTTCAGGCCTGGCCGGCGGCGTGCCGCGACGCGGCTTGCTGGCCGGCAGCGGGGCGGTGACGGATGCCGAAGCCAGCTCGACGGACGGCTTGGTTTCAGGGGTGGGCTGGCGGGCGGCTGCCGGAGCGGCCCAAGGGGTGATCCAGGCGAGCACAAGACCGCCCAGCAGGGCCAGGCCGAGCGGCCGGCGCCAGCGACGGGAGGGACAATCGATACAATGCTGCAGCACGGCGAATCTTTCGCAAATCCAAGCAGATGATAGCAGGCTGCTGGGTCCGGCAAAAGCGCGGCTTGCCCTTGATGGAGCCTGCCGGCGCGGGTAAGGTCGCGACTTATCCGTTTCGTAACGCGCAAAGGTAAAGGAACCACCATGTTCAAGGGCTCGTTCGTCGCACTGATCACCCCGTTCAGGAAGGGGAAGGTGGACGAGAAAGCGTTCGGCGATTTCGTCGAATGGCAGATTGCCCAGGGTACCCATGGCCTGGTGCCGGTCGGTACCACGGGCGAGTCGCCCACGCTGAGCCATGACGAACACAAACGCGTGGTGGAAATCTGCATCGAGGCGGCCCATGGCCGTGTGCCGGTCATGGCCGGTACCGGCTCGAACTCGACCGACGAGGCGATCGAGCTGACCAGGCATGCCCAGGAGGCCGGGGCCGATGCGGCCCTGGTCGTGACGCCGTATTACAACAAGCCGACCCAGGCTGGCCTGTATGCCCATTACAAGGCGATCCACGACGCGACGAAGATTCCGATCTTCATCTACAACATCCCGCCGCGCTGCGTGATCGACATGTCGGTCGAGACCATGGCGGCTTTGTCCAAGCTGCCGCGCATCAAGGGTGTGAAGGATGCCACCGGCAATATCGAGCGTCCGCTGTTGCAACGCATCGCCTCGGGTCCGAAATTCTGCCAGCTCGACGGCGACGACACGACCGCGATTGCCTTCAACGCACATGGCGGCACGGGCTGTATTTCGGTGACCGGCAACATCGCGCCCAAGCTGGTCTCGCAGATGCAGGAGGCTAGCCTGTCGGGCGACCATGCCAAGGCACTGGCGATCCAGGAAAAGCTGATGCCACTGCACAAGGCGTTGTTCGCCGAAACCAGCCCCGGCCCGGTGAAATATGCCGCCGAGCTGCTGGGCATCTGCACGGCCGAACTGCGCCTGCCGATGGTGCCGTCCAGCAAGGCGACCACCGACCGCGTCAAGGCGCTGGTCAAGCAGCTCGGCCTGACCGGCCCGAAGCAGAAATCCTCGGGCAAGTCCGCCGTGAAGAAAAAGAAGAAGTAAGTTTTCATGGCCCAGCAACCGCGCACGGTGGCCGATAACCGCCGTGCGCGTTTTGATTATCATCTGGACGAAACCTTCGATGCCGGCATCGTGCTGGTCGGCTCGGAGGTGAAAAGCCTGCGCGGCGGTCGTGCCAGCATCCAGGACGCCTATGCGGCCGAGCAGGGCGGCGAAATCTGGCTGGTGAACTCGCATATCCCGGAATATGCCGGTGCGAACCGCTTCAATCATGAGCCGCGGCGCCAGCGCAAATTGCTGCTCAAGCACAAGGAAATCGACAAGCTTATCGGTGCGCTGAAACGCGGTGGCGTGACTTTGGTGCCTTTGAGCATATATTTCAACGAACGCGGCCGTGCGAAGGTCAAGATCGCGCTGGCCCGTGGCAAGAAGCTGCATGACAAACGTGAGACCGAGAAGACCCGCGACTGGGATCGCGAAAAGCATCGGTTGATGCGGAACAAGGGCAGGGAGTGATCGCGTAACCCTTCGGGAGGCTGCGATGAGCGACGATTACAAACCGGGCCTGATCGGCCAGATCAAGGACAAACTGATCGCCTCGAAGCAGCAATGGGCCAGGGACGGCCGTCTGCTGACCGGGGAAACAGCGGCCTCGAATCAGCGGCGCCTGCCGCCGGGCCAACGCCTTGTGCGCGACTGGCCAGTACTCGATCTCGGCGTGCAGCCGAATATCCTGCTCGACCGCTGGCAGCTTACTGTTGGCGGGCTGGTACAGAAGCCGCTCAAGCTGACCTGGAACGATTTTCTCGACCTGCCGCAGACCGATACCGTCTCCGATATCCACTGCGTCACCGCCTGGTCCCGCTACGACAACCGCTGGAGCGGCGTGCTGGCGACTGATTTTCTCAAGCTGGTGAAACCGCATGCCGATGCGCGCCACATCGTCTTCCAGTCCTACGACGGCTACGCCACCAACGTGACGCTGGAGATGTTTGCCGCTTCCGATGTGCTGCTGGCGCATTCCTGGGAAGGATCGCCGCTGACCCGCGAACATGGCGGGCCGGTGCGTATCGTGATGCCGAAATTCTATTTTTGGAAATCGGCGAAATGGATCAAGCATATCGCCTTCCTCGACCGCGACGCGCCCGGCTACTGGGAGGTGCGCGGTTATCACAACACCGGCGATCCCTGGAAGGAAGAGCGTTACGGTTGATCCGACAATTGTCCGATCAGCGGATGCGCCAGGCCGGCCGCGACGATGTCGTGCGGATGAACCCTGCCGAAATAGGCATTGGGTTGCCATGAATCGTCATCTGGATCGTAATCGAACCAGGGCGCCAGGCCGATCACCAGATGGCAGCGCGATTGCGTGTTGATATGCCGCGTGAAAACGCGGTGCGGCTTGTTGGTGTCCCAGGAATAGGCCTTGCCGCAGGCGAGATGATACTGCCGGATCGTTGTCGAAGCGGGATCGGGCCGATCTCGCTCGGTCTCGATTTCCAGAAGATGGTCCGGCGTGGTCCAGATCGGGATGTTGATGCGCAGGTTGTGAAATACCGTCTCGTCCCGATGCCAGCCGAAAGAAAACTGGCTGGCTTCGGCGCGATTGGCCTGGATCACGCTGAGGCGCGAACGCACCACCCGCAGACGGAACCCGCGCAACAACTCACCCAAGGCGCCAAAGCTGCCGGCCGGCGTGAGCCGCCGGAAGGAATAGGTGTCGTAGTAATCGCCTTTCTGCACCGGCATCTGCGCGCGGCTTTGCGGCGTGGCGTAGAAATACTGGCCGTGTTTCAGATATGCCGAACCCAGCGTTGAGGAATGGGGATCGCCGTCGCGATCCGGATTGCAGGTGAGCGACAGCGAACCATAGGCAGGGGCGTCACTGTCATCCTCGGTGTTGCGGAAGCCGCGCAGCCCGTAGCGCGCGATCACGGCCTGGCAGGCGGCTGCGAGAGCCGGCAGATTGAAACTGATCGTATATTGCTGCAGCAATCCGGTCCGTGACGGAAAATGGGCGGCGGCAGATCGCAGGTCATGCTGCCGGGTCAGATGATCAAAAACCGTATCGCCGGACTTTATTGCAGAAGTATTTTTTTTCAGCAGAAATGTTCTTTTTCATAATGACGCGCCTCATGATATAGGAAATAATTCTATATCATGAGGCAATTATTGCCAATATGTTCTTATCGGATCTCCTCAGGGAGGAGACCACTGCATATCCGGGTCCAGGGGATAGATCGGCCTTGGCACCTGCCGCCAGGGCACATTCTGTAAAACAGGGGTGGTCAGCCCGGGTACGTCCACCTCGATGATGCGATCATCGGGGAAGAATTCATCGAGAGCGGCGCGGAAATGGCCGCGCGACTTCACCACCAGGCAGCGCAGTTTTGCGATATCGATCCCGAAAGTCTCAAAATACATCGGATCAAGCGCCTGGTGCCGGATGGTGGTCACCACCACCTGGATGCCACCCACCGCGATCACGGCCGAGGGGCCGATATCGAGCGTACGGCCTGCTGCCATGCCGCGGCGGCCGACGAAAACGCCGTCGCTGAGTGCGACAACCTTGCCCGGCGCGGTGAAAGTTTCGGAGAAGGTGGTGGTTTCGCTGCGGTTGAAGCGCGCCTCGAACTCAGCACCCAGACCCAGCCGATGTGCCTCGGCAGCCAGTTCTGGATCAAAGACCGGACCGATGGCGCAGCCCTGCACGCCGGCTTTGTGGAAAGCGGCGAGAATGTAGGACGTATTGCCGCGGCCACCGCCACCGGGATTATCCGCCACATCGGCAAACAAAAGAGCCGGCCGGCCAGCCTCACGACCGCAGGCCAACGCCATCGCCGTGGCGTCCTGCAACGGGGTAAGGCGGGCGATGAAACGCTGCCGCTGCGACCACGCAAACGCTGCGACATCACGCGCCACGGCTTTTGCTTTGGCTGGATCGGTGGCGGTGGCGATCACCGACATGCCGTTTTTTGGTGTATCGCCCAGGGTAAAGCCGGACGACACCGAAACGTCGATCACCCCGTCCTTGACCTGCGACTGGCCATAGGCAATCACGTCGGCATAGGGCCCGGACTTGGTGTTCTGGCTGGTCGAGGGCGGAATGAAGGGCAGTTTGACGAAAGCGGCATGAGGCTTCATGCCGGCCAGCATGGCGCGCAGATGGCGGGCGCAGTCCGCGCCCCGATCCGGCATGTCGGTATGCGGGTTGCAGCGATAGGCGACCAGCACATCGGCAGCATCCACCATGGCCTGGCTGACATTGGCATGCAGATCCAGTGTGGCGACAATCGGCACATCGGGCCCGACAATCTCGCGCACCGCGCGAAAGACGGTGCCGTCGGGGTCGATATCGCCTGTGGCGGTTGCAGCGCCATGCTGCGAGAGGAAAACCCCATCCAGCGGGCCGGCATTGCGCAGATGCAGGCGCAGGCGTTCGATCACCCATTCGAAAAACGGCTGGTCGACCGGGCCGGACGCGCCCACGGCAGCCATGATCAGCGGCACGCAGTCCCATGGTCCGCTGGCATCCATGGCCGCCGTAAAGCCGGTCAGCGTCGTCGGGCTGCGCGGATTGGCACCGGCCAGGTCGGCGAGCAGGGCTTCGCCTTCCAGCAGTACATTGGCAACGAATTCCTCGCGGGTCGAAACCGGCGCATGGCCATTGCTTTCCAGCATGAAGCCACCGACCGCGATGCGCGGTGCTCTTGAGGATGTATTACCGGACGTTATGGTTTCAGACCGCATCATGTGTTGACACCCGACTCCTTGCGACACTCAATAATGACCGCAGTAAAATCATAAAGGAAGGATGCAGGGAATGACTATCGTATCGCGGCGCCTGTTCATGGGCGGCACCTTCGCGGTGCTGGCTGCCGGCAGTTTGGCTTCGCGCGGTTTCGCGCAGACCACCGCGCATCTGCGCATCGGCACCAAGCTCGAACTGAATACGCTCGACCCGCATTTCTTTAATGGTTTCCCCCAGGCTTCATCGCATTCCCTGATCTTCGATGCGCTGCTCTCCCTGAATGATGAACTCAATGCCGTGCCCGGATTGGCGACCGCGTGGCGCAATGTCGACCCTCTGACCTGGGAATTCGAGTTGCGGCAGAACGTGAAGTTCCATGACGGTTCGGCCTTCACGGCCGATGACGTGCTGGCCACGCTGGATCGTGTGCCGAAGGTGCCCAACAGCCCCAATCCCTTCACGCAATTCACGCGCTCCATCGTCAAGTCGGAGAAGCTGGGCGATCATCGCATCCGCTTTACGACGGCCACTCCGAATCCGACCCTGGCGACCGACCTGGCGCGTGTTTTCATCATCTCGAAGAAATATGCCGAGGCCAGCACCGCCGATTTCAATGCGGGCACCGCCGCGGTAGGGACCGGTCCTTACAAGTTGCTCGAATGGGTGAACAGCCAGCATCTCGTCATCGAGCGTAATGACGGCTACTGGGGAGGGAAGCAGCCCTGGGCAAAAGTGACCGAGCGGGTGATCAAGGGCGATGCCGGGCGCATCGCGGCGTTGCTGGCCGGCGATGTCGATGCCATTGACGAAGTCCCGACCCTGGATGTGCCCCGTATTCGCGACGACAAGCGTTTTGCCATCGCCACCGGCCCATCGTCCACGGTGCAGTATATCGCCATGGATGCCGTGCGCGATCAGAGCCCGTTCGTCTCGGCCAAGGATGGTCAGCCGCCGCTGAAGGACAATCCTCTGAAGGATCGGCGCGTGCGCAAGGCGTTGTCGCTCGCGATCAACCGGCAGCTTATCGTTGATCGCCTGCTTGATGGCTCCGGCACGCCGGCCTCGCAATTCCTGCCGTCGCGCTTCGAGGGCACCAGCCAGAAACTCAAGGTCGATCCCTTCGATCTCAACAAGGCCAAGGCCCTGCTGAAGGAAGCCGGTTATGAGAACGGCTTCAAGATCACTCTGCATGCCACTGGCGATCGGTATCCGAAGGACCGCGACATCGCCCAGGCGGTTGGTCAGGGCTGGACGCGGCTGGGCCTGCAGGTAAATGTGGAGGCCATGCCGGGCACGGTGTTTTTCAGCCAGGCCACCAAGCAGGAATATTCGGTTTTCATGGCCCAGTACGGCACCGAGGAGGCCTCGATCGGTCCGCGTGCCCTGGTTCACACGCCGGGCGGCATCTATGGCACCGGCAACCGCACCAAATTTTCGAATGCCAGGCTCGATGCTTTGATCGAGAAGGCCCAGGGTGAGATGGATCCGGTGAAGCGCAAGCAGTATGTGCAGGAATCCATCGAGGCCTGCATGGAAGAACAGGCCATCATTCCGGTTTTCCATCCGAACTGGGTGCTGGCCGGCAAGCAGGAAATCGTGATCACGCCACGCCCGGAGCGCCGTTTCAATGCGGCGATGATGAAGCCAAAAGCCTGATGCCGGCTTTGCCGTCGCCGTCGATCAGACGGCGGCGGCAATCCTGTCGAACACCGAATGGAACATCGCCTCGGTCAGGCGACCGGTATTGGTGTTGTAACGCGAGCAGTGATAGCTGGAGAACAGCGTCGTGCCATTCGGCATCCTGTGTTCCGAGCCATGGCCGAATGGGGCCGAAGCGCGTTTCACCTTCAGCGTATCGAGCACGGCGATATGGGCGATCTGTCCCAATGCCAGGATGGCCTTCAGGTTCTTCAACGCCGCAATCTCATGCACCAGGAAGCTGCTGCGGCAGATTTTGGTTTCCGCTGGTGTCGGCTTGTTTTCCGGCGGCACGCATTTCACCGCGTTGGTGATGCGGCAGCGCACGAGCTGCAGCCCGTCATTCGGATCGGCGCGGAACACGCCCTTGGCAAAACCGTATTTGATCAGCGTGCTGTAGAGCAGATCGCCGGCATAGTCGCCGGTAAAGGGCCGCCCCGTGCGGTTGGCGCCTTTCAGCCCCGGTGCCAGCCCGACCACCAGCAATGCCGGATTGTTGTCGCCCCAGGGCGGCACCGGGCCGTTGAAGAAATCCGGATAGGCCTGGCGGTTCGCGTCGCGGAACTGGGCAAGGCGCGGGCAGAGCGGGCAGTCATGGCCCGGCTGGGCGACGGCGGTCATTGGGGCGAAAGGCAGGCTGGTCAGCGCAGATGCTTGCGCGGATCGGCCGTGTCGATCTCATCGAAATCATCCATCGCCTGGGCCGGGCTGGATGGCGCGACATTGCCCTGGCCGGTCCGCAGCGTCGCATGCACGCCGGCACTGCGCGACTGATCGCGGCCGGCCTGATCGCGCATGATCTTCGGCATCAGGTCCTGCAACTCGATGAAGGTATCGGCCTGGCGTCGCAGTTCATCGGCCACCATCGGCGGCTGGGTCTTGGTGGAACTGACGACGCTTACACGCACGCCCTTGCGCTGCACGGCCTCGACCAGGCGGCGGAAATCGCCATCGCCCGAAAACAGCACGACATGGTCGACATGGGGCGCCATTTCCATCACATCGATGGCCAGCTCGATATCCATGTTGCCCTTCACCTTACGGCGGCCCATGGCATCGGTGTATTCCTTGGCCGGCTTGGTCACCATGGTGAAGCCGTTATAGTCCAGCCAGTCGATCAGCGGCCGCAGCGGCGAATATTCCTGATCTTCGACCAGCGCAGTGTAGTAAAAGGCGCGGACCAGGTGCGATTCCTTGCGGAAGCTTTCGAGCAGGCGGCGATAATCAATTTCGAAGCCGAGGCTGCGGGCGGCGGAATAAAGGTTGGCACCGTCGATGAAGAGCGCCACGCGCTCCTGCGTATAGAACTTCATGATCTATTCCTTGCTGTATAGACTTGGGTTCAATGACCGTAACGTCTTATGTAATCCTTTGTGCGGCGGCGACAGGCCTAAGGCAAGAATAAAATCATGGCAACAGAGCGGTCCGGCATCTTTGTCGCCCTGGGAGCAAATCTCCCGAGCGTTGAGCATGGTGCGCCTCGCGCAACGCTTGAGGCGGCCCTACAGTTTCTCACCCGCGAGGGTGTTCGGATTCTGAAACGCTCCTCATGGTGGCAGGCTGCCGCACAGCCGGTCTCGGATCAGCCGGATTTCATCAACGGCGTCGTGGAACTCGATACGGCGCTGGGGGCGGATCAGTTGCTGGCACTGCTGCATCGGATCGAGGCATCGGTTGGCCGGGTACGCCAGGCCCGCTGGGAAGCCCGGGTGCTGGACCTCGACCTGATCGACTACCGCGGCCTGGAACTGCGGGGCGAGGGCGGTGGCCCGATCCTGCCGCATCCCCGGATGCAGGAGCGGCTGTTCGTCCTGCTGCCCCTGCAGGAAATTGCCCCGGATTGGCGGCACCCGGTTTCGGGGGCCGGGATCGAGGCCTTGATCGCTCAGGCAAATCATATGAAAATCAATAGGTTATAATGATTTTCTTGGGTTTCGGGGGCGTTTTCTGCTTGTATAGGCACTTGCATCCGTCGGGAATCGCCCTTAATAAGCGCGCTCCCGCTTTCCGCTGCCGATTTTACCGAGGGTAAACCATGGCCCGCGTCACCGTCGAAGATTGCGTCATCAAGATCCCGAACCGCTTCGAGCTGGTTCTGCTGGCCGCCCAGCGCGCCCGCGCCATCTCGTCGGGCGCTTCCCTGACGCTGGATCGCGACAACGACAAGAACCCGGTCGTTGCCCTGCGTGAAATCGCCGACGAAACCGTGGATATCGAGGGCCTGCGCCAGCGCATGATCGGCGGCATGCAGAAGCATGTCGAGGTCGACGAGCCGGAAGAGGACAACATGGCTGCCCTGATGCAGTCCGGCGAATGGGCCGGCGTGCAACAGGACAACGAAGACCTCGCCGAGGGCATGTCGATCGACGAGGCCGATGGCGACGAGGGTCCGGAAGCCGCCGACGAGGCCGAAGAGGCCTGATCCGGGCATCCGGCGTCACAGCCGGGCCGATTTCCCCGAATTCTGCTGCCGGCGGGCTTGTCCCCGCCGGTTTTTCGATCAAAATAACTCTTTATGTACAACCGTTTGCCGGAGGCGGAGAACGGGGCAGGAATGATGCGTCCGCGTGTCATGCGCCAGGTTGAGCTATTGGAAAAAGTCCTCGCCTACGATCCCGCGGCGGACGAGGACCTGCTTAACCGTGCCTATGTGTTCTCCATGAAAGCCCACGGGGCGCAGAAACGCGCCTCGGGCGACCCGTATTTTTCGCATCCTGTCGAGGTGGCGGGCATCCTGGCCGGCATGAAGCTGGACAGTACCGCGATCGCCACCGGCCTGCTGCACGATACCCTGGAAGATACCGTCGCCACCCCCGACGAGATCGAGAAGAATTTCGGCAGCGACGTGCTGCGCCTGGTCGACGGCGTCACCAAGCTGTCGCGCATCGAACTGCAATCCGACCGCACGCGCCAGGCCGAGAATTTCCGCAAGCTGCTGCTGGCGATGTCGAATGACATCCGCGTGCTGCTGGTGAAGCTGGCCGACCGGCTGCACAACATGCGCACGCTGCATTTCATCAAGACGCCCGAGAAGCGCCGGCGCATCGCCAAGGAGACCATGGAAATCTTCGTCCCGCTTGCCGACCGCATCGGCATGCAGGACCTGAAGGAAGAACTGGAAGACCTGGCCTTCGCCGAGCTGAACGGCGATGCGCGCGCCTCCATCATCGCCCGTCTGGACCAGTTGCGCAGCGAAGGCGGCAGCATGGTCGACCGTATCGCCGACCGGCTGAAGCGCACGCTGGCGGAAAACGGCATCGAGGCCTGGGTATCGGGGCGCGAGAAGCGTCCTTTCTCGATCTGGGAGAAGATGCAGCGCAAGAACATCGCGTTCGAACAGCTCTCCGACATCATGGCCTTCCGCATCGTGGTGCGCGATCTGGCCGCCTGTTATCACGCGCTGGGCGTGGTGCATCAGACCTGGCCGTCGGTGCCGGGCCGCTTCAAGGATTACATCTCCACGCCGAAGCAGAACGGCTATCGCAGCCTGCACAGCACGGTGATCGGTCCCGAGAACAAGCGTATCGAAATCCAGATCCGCACCCAGGAAATGCACGACATCGCCGATCTCGGCGTCGCCGCGCACTGGCAGTACAAACATAACGGCCAGGCCGCGCCTGAGGCGGAAGCGCGGCAGTATCGCTGGCTGCGCGAACTGCTCGAGATTCTGGAGCAGACCTCCGATCCGGAGGAATTCCTGGAGCATACCAAGCTCAATATGTTCCAGGATCAGGTCTTCTGTTTCACCCCCAAGGGCGACCTGATCGCCCTGCCGCGCGACGCCACCGTGGTCGACTTCGCCTACGCGGTGCATTCCGATGTGGGCGATACAGCTGTGGGCGCCAAGGTGAATGGCCGTGTCGTGCCGCTGCGTACCGTGCTGCGCAATGGCGACCAGGTCGAGATCCTGCGCTCGAAAGTACCGGCGCCGAACCCGACCTGGCTGAATTTCGTCAAATCGGGCCGCGCCAAATCCTGCATCAACCGCTTCATCCGCCAGCAGCAGCGCGGCCAGTATCACGAGCTGGGCAAGGCGATCCTGGTGAAGGCTTTCCGCGAGCACGACGCCACCGCTTCGGAAAAGGCGCTGGAGCCGGCGGTGAAGGTGCTGAAGCTGCGCTCGGCCGACGATGTGTTCGTCGGCGTGGGCGAGGGCAACATCACCGCGCGCCAGGTTTTGAACATCGTCTTCCCGGGCCAGAAGCAGGACGAAGCCGACAAGGCGCCGCCGCTGCCCAGGCTGCACAAGGCCGAACACGGCAAGGGCGGCGGCATCCCGATCCGCGGTCTGATCCCAGGCATGGCGATGCATTTCGCCGGCTGCTGTCACCCGCTGCCGGGCGACCGCATCGTCGGCATCGTCACCACCGGCAAGGGCGTGACGATCCACACCATCGACTGCGACGCGCTGGAACAATTCGCCGAACAGCCGGAACGCTGGCTCGACCTGGCCTGGGATGCGCCGTCTGACAGCGACAAGGCCCATGGCCATGTCGGCCGCGTCAGCCTGGTGATCAACAACGAAACCGGCGCGCTCAGCGCCGTTACCACCGTGATTGCCAAGCACAAGGGCAACATCACCAATCTGAAGATCACCAACCGCAGCCCCGAATTCTTCGAGATGTTCGTCGATATCGAGGTGCGCGACGTGAAACACCTGACCAATATCATCGCGGCCCTGCGTGCCACGCCGAGCATCAGTTCGGTGGAACGCGCCAAGGGCTGACCAGTACGGAGAAACGGGGGATCATGAATCGCGAGGACGTGTTACGGCATTACCGGGACTCCGGCGCGCTGCTGGAAGGCCATTTCCTGCTCACCTCAGGTCTGCACAGCCCGGTCTACATGCAGTCGGCCCGCGTGCTGATGCATCCCGAACGCGCCGAGGCTTTGTGCAGGGCGCTGGCCGACGCGATCCGCGCCAAGCTGGGTCCGAAGCCGGTCGACCTGGTCTGCTCGCCGGCCATGGGCGGTGTCGTCGTGGGCTACGAGCTGGCGCGTCAGCTCGGCGTGCCGTCGATCTTCACCGAGCGGGTGGACGGCAAGTTCACTTTGCGGCGCGGCTTCGATATCCCCAAGGGCGCGCGTGTGCTGATGGCGGAAGACGTCGTCACCACCGGCAAGTCCAGCCGTGAATGCATCGACTGCATCGCAGCCCATGGCGGCGTCACCGTTGCGGCCTCCTGCATCGTCGACCGTTCCGACGGCGAGGTCGACCTCGGCGTGCCGCTGTTTTCGCTCTGCGGCTTCAAGGTGCCGGCCTATCGCGAGGATGAGCTGCCGCCTGAACTGCAGAAGCTGCCGGCGATCAAGCCCGGCTCGCGCAATCTGGCATAGCTGGGGAAGGAGTGGCGGCGATGACTTCGCGGATCCTGCGTCTGGGCGTCAACATCGATCACGTTGCCACCATCCGCAACGCGCGCGGCGGGCGCCATCCCGATCCCGTGCGTGCCGCGAAACAGGCCGCCGCCGCTGGTGCCGACGGTATCACGGCGCATCTGCGTGAAGACCGCCGTCACATCTCGGATGGCGATATCGACCGCCTGATGGCCGAGATCGACCTGCCGCTGAATCTTGAAATGGCGGCCACCGCTGAAATGCTCGCTATTGCCTTGCGCCATCGGCCGCATGCCAGCTGCATCGTGCCCGAGCGGCGCGAGGAGCGTACGACCGAAGGCGGTCTTGATGCTGCCGGCCAGTATGATCATCTGGCCCCGATGATCGAGAGGCTGTCTGCCGCGGGCATCCGCGTGTCACTATTCATCGAACCTTCCGAGCGCCAGCTCGACGCCGCGAAGAAACTGGGCGCCCCGGTCGTCGAACTGCATACCGGCCGTTACTGCGAAACCGAAGGCGAGGCGCAGGTCGCTGAATTGCGGCGCATCGAAAAGGCCGCCGCCCATGCCCAGGCCATCGGCCTGGAATGTCATGCCGGCCACGGCCTGAGTTTTGACACTGTCACGCCGATTGCGGCGATCCCCACCATCGTCGAACTCAATATCGGCCATTTCCTGATCGGCGAGGCGATCTTCAGCGGCCTGGACAGTGCGATCCGCCGCATGCGCGCCCTGATGAACGACGCCCGTGGCGTCACCGGCCGCACGGCCTGAGCGATGGCGCGATGATCATCGGCCTGGGCTCCGACCTGATCGACATCCGTCGCATCGAGCAAACCATTGCCCGGTTCGGCGACCGCTTCCTCGACCGGATCTTCACGCCGGTCGAGAAGGCGCGTTCCGAGCGCCGCCAGCGCACCCGCATCGAATCCTACGCCAAACGCTTCGCCGCCAAGGAGGCCTGCTCCAAGGCGCTGGGCACCGGCTTCCGCAAGGGGGTGTTCTGGCGCGATATGGGGGTGGTCAACCTGCGTAGCGGCAAGCCTTCCATGGCGCTCACCGGCGGGGCGCTGGCCCAGCTCCAGAGCCTGCTGCCGCCCGGCCACGAGGCCCAGATCGATGTCTCGCTGACCGACGAGCCGCCGCTCGCCCAGGCCATTGTCATCATCACGGCAAGGCCGATATTACCCCCCGGATTGCCGACCGGAGCGGGTGCTTGACTTTGCCGGCCGGTTGCCGGCTTGATGCAGCCCCGGCTGGGGAAAAAACGGCCGTAAGGGATTGATTTATATGGATCGGGAGCAGGTGGTGGGGAAGCCGAAAACGCGTGGCGGGGAACTCTGGGACAGCCTCCGCACCCTCGTTTATGCCGTGCTGATCGCCGTCGGCATCCGCACCATCGCCTACGAACCCTTCCATATTCCTTCGGAATCCATGCTGCCGACCCTGCTGGTCGGTGACTATGTCTTCGTCTCCAAATACGCTTATGGCTACAGCCGGTATTCCCTGCTGTTCAGCCCGCCTTTGTTCCAGGGCCGCATCCTGGCGTCCGAGCCCAAGCGCGGCGACGTGGTGGTGTTCCGCTGGCCGCACGATCCCTCGGTGGATTACATCAAGCGCCTGGTCGGCTTACCGGGCGACCGGATCCAGATGCGCGAGGGTGTACTGTACCTGAATGGCGAGGCGGTGAAGCGTCGCCGGGTCGAGGATTTCGAGCGCCGCGACCGCTTCGGCAACCTGGTCGAACGAAACCAGCAATGGGAAGAGACCCTGCCGGGCGACGGCAAAAACCCGGCCGTGACCTACCGCACGCTGGATCTCTATGCTTACAGCGCCAGCGACAATACCGGCGTCTATACCGTGCCGCCCGGCCATTACTTCATGATGGGCGATAACCGCGACAACTCGCAGGACAGCCGTGTGCCGCTTGAAGTTGGCGGCGTGGGCTACGTGCCGTCGGATCACCTGATCGGTCGCGCGGATGTGCGATGGATTTCGATTGAGCCCTCGGCCACTCTGTTGAAGCCGTGGACGTGGTTCAGTGCCCTGCGCTGGGACCGGATGTTCACGGGTATCGACTGAGGCAGGCGTGACGGCAGATACCCGGAAATCCCCGCTCGAGGTATTGCAGCAGACGCTCGGCCATAAATTTGCCGACCCCAGGCTGCTGGAAGAAGCCCTCGTGCACCCTTCGGCCAATCCGCGCCGCAGTCGGGCCAAGTCCGCGCGGCAGAAAGCAGCGGATGCCCCGCCGGCGATGCGCGATTACAACCGCCTGGAATTCATCGGCGACCGCGTTCTGGGCCTCGTGGTGGCCACCCTGCTGGCCGAGCGATTCCCGCAGGCCGAAGCCGGCGAACTGGCCCTGCGCTACAATGCGCTGGTCAAGCAGGACAGCCTGGCGCGGTTCGCACAGTCGCTGGGCCTGGGCGATTTCATTCAGCTTTCGCGCTCCGAGCGCGATTCCGGCGGCGCCGGCAAGCCGGCGATTCTGGCCGATGCCTGCGAGGCCGTGGTGGCGGCCCTGTATCTCGATGGCGGCATGCGGGTGGCCGAGAAATTCGTGCGCCGTTACATGATCCCGATGCTGGACGAGGTCACCGGGGGCGCCGCGAAGGATCCCAAGACGGCCCTGCAGGAATGGGCCGCGGCGCGTGGCATGGCGGCGCCGAAATACGATGTGGTCAGCCAGGAAGGTCCGCCGCATGAACCGCGCTTCACCGTGGCGGTGCGGCTAGGCAGCGGCGATCCCGAACGCGGGCAGGGCGGTTCGAAACGCGCCGCCGAACAGGAAGCGGCCGGCCGTTTGTTGGGCCGGCTTGAAAACGGAAAGAAATGAGCGAAACAGATACCAGTCCCCCGGCGACGCCGCATTGCGGCTACGTCGCCATCATCGGCGCGCCGAATGCCGGCAAGTCCACGCTGCTGAACCGTCTGGTCGGCGCGAAGGTCTCGATCGTCTCCAAGAAGGTGCAGACGACGCGCGCGCGCATCACCGCGATTGCCGTTCAGGGCGATGCGCAGGTGATCTTCCTCGACACGCCGGGCATCTTCACGCCAAAGCGCCGGCTCGACCGCGCCATGGTCAATGCGGCCTGGAGCGGCGTTGACGATGCCGATGCCGTATTGCTGCTGGTCGATGCCGAACGCGGCTTCGACGACGAAAGCCGCGCCATCGTGGATGCGCTGCAGGGGCGCAAGCGCGGGCATGTTCTGCTGGCACTGAACAAGGTGGATGCCGTGCCGCGCGAAAAGCTGCTCGGCCTGGCCAAGGCGCTGAGCGAGGCCTATCCCTTCGAGCGCGTCTTCATGATCTCGGCGCAGAAGGGTACGGGCGTCGACGACGTGCTGCGCGACCTTGCCGGCCGCATGCCGCCGGGGCCCTGGCTCTATCCGGAAGACCAGCTGGCCGATGTGCCGATGCGCTTCCTGGCCGCCGAGATCACCCGCGAGCAGGTCTATCACAGTCTGCATGACGAACTGCCCTACGCGATCACGGTCGAGACCGAGAACTGGAAGGATCAGAAGGACGGCTCCGCCCGCATCGACCAGGTGATCTATGTCGAACGCGAAGGCCAGAAGAAGATCGTGCTGGGCGAGGGCGGCCAGATGATCAAGCGCATCGGCGCCTTTGCCCGCAAGATCATGGAAGAGCAGTTCGAGCGTCGCGTGCACCTGTTCCTGTTCGTGAAGGTGCGCGAGGACTGGGGCGACGATCCGGAACGCTACGAGGCCATGGGCCTCGACTTCCCGAAGAAGTAAGCGGCTACACACCCGCCATCAGCATGAACAGCGGCACGGTGACGAAGGCCAGGATGGTGCTGGCCGTCACGATGGCGGCTGCCATCGGCGCGTCGCCGCCCATCTGGCGGGCGAGGATGTAGCTGGCGCTGGCTGTCGGCATGGCGCCCCACAGCACCAGCACCTTGGTTTCCAGCGGACCGAGGCCCCACAGCCGGCTGAGGCCGAACAGCACCAGCGGATAGACCAGCAGCTTCAGCGCGCAGGCGATGCCCACGGCGCGGCCGGCATTCTTCGCCGCTTCCCATTGCAGGCCGGCGCCCACGGTCAGCAGGCCCATGGGGGCGGCCATGCTGCCCAGCATCTTGAACACCGGCTCGATCCCGCGCGGCAGGGAAAGGTCGAATACGTTCATCAGGATGCCGGTCAAGCAGGCGATGATCAGCGGATTCTTGACCAGGAACATCACCTGGCCCTTGAAGCTCGTGCTCTGGCCGTGATCGCCGTAGCGGGCCAGCGTCAGCACGCACATCACGTTGATGGTCGGGATGGCCAGCGCGATGGTGACGGCGAACAGCGTGATGCCGGCACCGCCTTCCAGCGCCGCCACGGCGCCCAGGCCGACGAAGGTGTTGAACCGCACGGCGCCCTGGAACACGGAGGTGAAGCCGGGCCCGTTCACCTTCGCCAGCGGACGCAGGGCATAGACCAGTCCGGCTTGCAGCAGCAGGGCCGCGAACAATGCACCCAGCATGCCGCTGGGGTCGAAATCGCCCAGCTTGGCATTGCTCAGGTTGTCGACCAGCAGGGCGGGAAAGAAGATGAAGTAGGTGACCTTGTCGGCCAGCGGCCAGAAGGCATCGCCCGGGAAGTTACCGCGTTTCATTGCCCCGCCGATGGCGATCAGCAGGAAGATGGGCACGATGGCGAGGACGACGGAGAGCATGCGGGGACTCGGGCGAAGCTAATTTTGCCCGGACTTTAGCGGAAGCGGGGAAAGGCCGAAACTAGCGCGCGGCCAGCAGGATCAGCAGTTCCATCGCGCGATTGGCAAAGCCGAAGCCCAGATACAGCGCCATCGCGCGCAGCGCGGCATCGTACCAGCCGATATGGCCGCCGGCGGCAGCCGTTGCGCGGATGTAGCGTATCGGCGTTTCCGCCACTTCGACCGGCAGGGCCGGCACGGTGATGGGATCCGGGCTGGCCCGCTCGGAGATCAGATACTCGGCCACCTTGGTGCGGGCGGGGCCATAGATGCGGCGCCAGCGGAAAGCTTCGGCTTCGGCGCTGTCGGCAGTGCTGAGGGATGCGCGCGGAATCCAGCTATCGGCCATCCTGGTCAGGACGACATAGCGGGGGACGACGATCTCAGCCTGCATGCCCATGTTTCTATCCTTGTCAAAACATCATTAAGAAACATTAAAGAGCGGTTAATTTTTTCATCCTTAACGGGCATTGCATCGGTCGGGTCGGCGCGGCGAAGATGTTTACCATGTTCCGCAACTGGACCGTCTTCATCGGGAAAGTGCTGTATGGCGCCGGCCGCGCCATGATCAACAGCCTGTCTTTCGAGCTGGCCGGCCATATCGCCTATACCGGCCTGCTGGCGATTTTTCCCTTCCTGATCTTCCTCGCCGCCCTGGCCGGCTTCCTTGCCGGTTACCTGGGCGAGTATGGCGGCAGCCTGGCCTCCGTGCAGGCAATGCTGGACCTGCTGCCCGAGGATGTGGGGGCCACTTTGGGCCCGGTGATCCATGAAGTGCTGGCGCGACGCGATGGCGGCCTGCTCACGCTCGGCCTGATCGGTGCGCTGTGGGTGGCCTCCAGCGGGATCGATGCGCTGCGGATCGCGCTGAACAGTTCCTACGGCTTCAGCGAGCCGAGGCCCTGGTGGCTGATCCGCCTTGGCAACCTGGGCGCCATCCTGCTGGGCGGTTTCGTCTTCATCCTGCTGTCGGTGGCGATCGTGCTGGGGCCGCTGATCTGGCAGGGGCTACTCTGGCTGTTCCCCTTGAGCAATACCGAACGCTGGGCCTTCAGCCTGTTCCGTTATGGCATTGCCGCGCTGGTACTGACGGCGGGCCTGCTGGCATTGCATCGCTGGCTGCCCGGCCGGCACCTGAAATGGCGTCATCTTTTGCCCGGCGTGCTGGCCACCGTGGTGCTGTGGCTGATCCTCGCCGGGCTGTTCTCGCTCTATGTGGCGCGACTGGGCAATTACAGCGCCACCTATGGCAGCCTGGGCGGGGTGATCGTCACCCTGGTCTTCTTCTACGCCTCGGCCGTGCTGTTCATTTTCGGCGCCGAGGTGAATGCCGCCCTGCTGCGACGCAAACAGGTCAAAAAACCCGCCGACGCCACCACCTAGCCTCTGGTCCGCCGCCAGCCCGCTGGCTATGCTCCGTGTCCGGTTTTTAGTTTGCCAAGGGACAGGACCAGCCAATGACCAAAAAGACCAAGAAGGCCCCGGCGAAAAAGCACAAGGGCGCCGTGATGAAGGGCGGGAAATTCGACAAGTCCAACCTGCCGAGCCGGCATGTGACGGAAGGCCCCGAGCGCGCCCCGCACCGCAGCTATTACTACGCCATGGGCCTGACCGAGGCCGAGATCAACCAGCCCTTCGTCGGCGTGGTCACCACCTGGAACGAGGCCGCGCCCTGCAACATCACGCTGGGCCGCCAGGCGCAGGCGGTGAAGAAGGGCGTGAAGGCCGCCGGCGGCACGCCACGCGAATTCACCACCATCACCGTCACCGACGGCATCGCCATGGGCCACCAGGGCATGAAGTCGTCGCTGGTCAGCCGCGAGGCGATTGCGGATTCCACCGAGCTGACCGTGCGCGGCCATTGCTACGACGCGCTGGTGGGCCTGGCCGGCTGCGACAAGTCGCTGCCCGGTCTGATGATGGCCATGGTGCGCCTGAACGTGCCATCCATCTTCATGTATGGCGGCTCGATCCTGCCCGGCCGGTTCCGCGGCAAGGATGTGACCGTGGTCGACGTGTTCGAGGCCGTGGGCCAGCATGCCGCCGGCAAGATGAACGCCAAGGACCTGCATGAGCTGGAATGCGTGGCCTGTCCCTCGGCCGGGTCCTGCGGCGGCCAGTTCACCGCCAACACCATGGCCTGCGTGTCGGAAGCCATCGGCCTGGCCATTCCGGGTTCGGCCGGCGCCCCGGCGCCGTATGAAACCCGCGACCAGTATGCCGAGGCCTCGGGCCGGCAGATCATGGAGCTGATCAAGCTGGGGATCCGGCCGCGCGACATCGTCACGCGCAAGTCGCTGGAGAATGCCGCCCGCGTGGTGGCCGCCACCGGCGGTTCGACCAACGGCGCGCTGCATCTGCCGGCGATTGCCCATGAGGCCGGCATCAAGTTCGACCTCGATGACGTGGCCAAGATCTTCAAGTCCACGCCCTACATCGCCGACCTCAAGCCCGGCGGGCGTTACGTCGCCAAGGACATGTACGAGATCGGCGGCGTGCAGGTGGTGCTGAACGAGCTGATGAAGGGCGGCTATATCCACGGCGACTGCCTGACCGTGACCGGCAAGACCATCGAGCAGAACCTGAAGGGCGTGAAGTTCCCCAAGGACCAGGACGTGGTGCGCCCGATCACCAACCCGATCACGCCGACCGGCGGCGTGGTTGGCCTGAAGGGCAACCTCGCGCCGCGCGGCGCCATCGTGAAGGTGGCGGGCATGGCGCGGCTGAAGCATGTGGGTCCGGCCCGCGTGTTCGACAGCGAAGAGGCCGCGTTCGAGGCCGTGCAGGCGAAGAAGTACAAGGAAGGCGACGTGATCGTCATCCGCTACGAAGGCCCGAAGGGCGGCCCGGGCATGCGCGAGATGCTCTCCACCACCTCGGCGATCTACGGCCAGGGCATGGGCGAGAAGGTGGCGCTGATCACCGACGGGCGTTTCTCGGGCGGCACGCGCGGCTTCTGCGTTGGCCATGTGGGGCCGGAAGCAGCGGTCGGCGGGCCGATCGGCCTGATCAAGACCGGCGACATCATCACCATCGACGCGGTGAAGGGTGTGCTCAGCGTCGACGTCTCGGCCAAGGAGATGGCGGCGCGGAAGAAGAAGTGGAAGCCGCGCAAGACCGACTACCAGTCGGGTGCGCTGTGGAAATACGCCCAGACCGTGGGCGATGCCCATGACGGCGCCGTGACCCATCCCGGCGGCAAGGCGGAAACGCACGAATACGCGGACATCTGAACACGACTACCCGAAGGGCGCCCAACGCGGCGCCCTTCTTCGTTCCCCCATAAAAAACCAAGCGAGCCCCCCATGACCTATACGATTGCCATTGCCGGCTTCCAGCACGAGACCAATACCTTCGCGCCGCAGAAGGCGACGCTGGACAAGTTCATTCAGGGCGAGGGCTGGCCGCCGCTGACCGAGGGCAAGGCGATCTTCGAGGTGTTCGAGCCGATGAACATTCCCATCGGCGGCTTCATCACGTCGGCCAAGGCCAAGGGCTGGGCGCTGGAACCCATCGTCTGGGCGGCGGCGCAGCCGTGTTCTTACGTCACCGACGAGGCCTTCGACTTCGTGGCCAAGAAAATCACCGACGGCCTGGCCAGACTGAAGGGCAAGATCGACGCCGTCTATCTGGACCTGCATGGCGCGATGGTGACCGAAAGCCATGAGGACGGCGAGGGCGAGCTGCTGCGCCGCGTGCGCGCCACGGTCGGCCCCGACCTGCCGGTGATGGTGAGCCTGGACCTGCATGCCAATGTGACCGAGGCCATGGTGCGGCACAGCGACCTGCTGATCGCCTATCGCACCTATCCGCATCTGGACATGGCGGTGACCGGCGGCCGGGTGGCGCGGCAGCTGGAAAAGCGCCTGACCGGCGAACGGCCCAGACAGGCGAAGGCCCTGCGCCGCATTCCCTTCCTCATCCCGCTCACCGCGCAATGCACCTTCCTGGAGCCGTGCAAAAGCATCTACGAAAACTTAAGCAATATGGAACACGGCGCGGTGAGTTCACTCTCGTTCTCGCCCGGCTTCCACCCGGCCGACATCAATGAATGCGGCCCGACCATCGTGGCCTATGCCGACAGCCAGGACGCCGCCGACAAGGCCGCCGACGATCTGGCCCGCCACATCACCGAGCGCGAGGCCGAGTTCAAACTGAACCTGCTCTCGCCCGTGGATGCCATCGAGCAGGCGCGCCGGATGATCCAGGGCGGCGCGCGCAAGTCGGTGGTGCTGGCCGACGTGCAGGACAATGCCGGCACCGGCGCGACCTCGGACACCACCGGGCTGCTCGCCGCCCTGATCGAGCAGGGCGTGCCCGATGCCGCGCTGGGCCTGCTGTTCGACCCCGAAGCCGCCCGCATCGCGCACCAGGCCGGGCAGGGTGCCGAGATCGAGCTGCAGGTCGGCGGTCGTTACTTCGACGGCGCCAAGCCCTACCGCAACCGCTTCACCGTCGCAGCCCTGAACGACGGCCGGTTCCTCTGCACCGGGCCGTTCTACAAGGGCACGCGCATGGCGCTCGGCCCCATGGCGCGGCTGACCTGCAAAACGCCGGGGGGAAGCGTGGACGTGGTGCTCAATTCCGTGCGCGTGCAGGCGGCCGACAAGGAGATGTTCCGGCATTTAGGGATCGAGCCGGGCGAGCGGCAGATCGTGGGCCTGAAAAGCACCGTGCATTTCCGCGGCGACTTCACCGACATCGCCCACGAGATCCTGAACGTGGAAAGCCCCGGCGCCTTTGTGGAGCGCGCCGAGACCCTGCCATACCGCCGCCTGCGCAAGGGCATCCGCCTCAGCCCCCTAGGCCGCGCCAACGCGTAAAGCCGAGACGGGCGACAGGCGTGGCACCGGAGCGGGGCCGGCGCGTGCGCTGTTGCGTTTTCGCTGCGCGGTTTCGGATGCGGTTTGAATCGTTTTGCGATGGTTTTGCATAGGTAAGTTATTGATTCTGTGTAAATGGCGTTTTCCATAATCCGGGAGACGTCTGTTGCGCCGCCCTTCAGAACATGTAGGGAACATGGCGCCGGGATCAAGTCCCCCTCAGTTCGTCATGCCCGGCCTTGTGCCGGGCATCCACGTCTTAAAAAAGGAACTCGTGGATGCTCGGGCCAAGCCCGAGCATGACGGTTTATGTAAACGGGCCAAGCCCGGCCATGACGGATTGGTGAGAGCGGGCGGAGGCTCGCATACACCCGTCCTCATGCACGATGGACTATGAGCATCGCCGAAGCCCGCGTTACACTCCGCCCAAAGACTCTAGAACACGAGGGAGCGGGGCGTGGGCGAGGGTGCGCCGGCAGCAGGCAATACAGTCAAAGCCACCGACATTTTCACCGCCGATGAAATCCGGCGCCTGAGCGCGCGCTCCGATCTCATGGGCGCCTGGCTGGTGCTGTCCGCCTGGGGCCTGATCGGCCTGGCCATGGCTTTGTTTGCTGCCTGGCCCAACCCGGCCACGTTTATCATTGCCGTGATGGTGATCGGCGGGCGGCAGTTGGGGCTGGCCATCCTGATGCACGATGCCGCCCATGGCCTGCTGTTCCGCACAAGGCGCTTCAACGAACTGGCCGGGCAGTGGCTCTGCGCGTATCCGGTGATCACCGACCTGCATCTCTACCGGCCCTATCACCTGAAGCATCATCGCTTCACCCAGCAGGCCGACGACCCCGACCTCGTGCTCTCCGCGCCATTCCCGATCACGAAGCACAGCCTGCGCCGCAAGATTCAACGCGACCTCACCGGGCGCACGGCGCTCACCCGCCGGCGCGAGCAGGTGATGCTCACCTGGGGCGAGGCGGGCTTAAGCTGGGGCCAGAGATGGGAACGGCTCGTCAAGGGCGGGCTCATTGGCGCGGCGCTTGTCAACCTCGCGCTGCTCGGCCTGCTGACCGCGCTGGGACACTGGTGGCTTTATCCAGCTTTATGGCTGCTGCCGCTCGCCACCTGGTATCAGCTCGTCAGCCGCATCCGCAACATCGCCGAACATGCCATGGTGCCCGACAACGACGATAGCTTGCGCAACACGCGCACGACCTATGCGGGGCCGCTCACGCGCCTGCTGCTCGCGCCCTTCTGGGTGAACTACCATCTTGAACATCACCTGCTGCTGTTTGTACCCTGCTGGCGACTGCCGCAGGCCCATCGCATGATGCTGGCGAAGGGATGGGGAGAGCGTATGGAACTGCGCGGCAGTTACGCCGAGGTGCTGCGGCTGGCGGCGAGTGCGACCGATGATGGGCGGAAACAGATGATGAAGGTCAGTAAACGAGAAGATACGGTAACTCAGCACATTTGATTACATGCATCAATAAAAATACCCCAATCTGAGATCGGGTGAAAAATGAGCCGCAAAAAATTTACGCATGACGTGTTTGTAAGTTATAGCTCAAAAGATCGAGAGATTGTCATCCCTATAGCTGAGAAATTGAAAGAGTCAGGCTTGAATGTGTGGATTGACATTTGGAGTATAAAGCCGGGGGACAACATCTATTCCTCAATTGAAGATGGTTTGGAAAATTCCCGCGTCTTAATTCTATGCATGTCAGGCAATGCATTTTCCTCGGAATGGTCAAAATTAGAAACCGGTACTTTCCGCTTTCGAGACCCTCTCAATAAAGGTCGCCGGTTTATTCCAATACGGCTGGATGACGCGCCCATTAAAGGTTCACTGGAGCAAATTTTATATATTGATTGGCGGTCGCAGACACGAGAATCCTCCTTTGCAAAACTTCTCGAGGCGTGCCAGCCACCGCAAAAAGATGAAGAATGGGATGCCATACAAGCCGCGCCCAAGCCAAAGTCAGATCGGGCTTTTAAGTTAAAATTCAAGAAAGATTCAATTTGGAGCTACTCGTTTAATCGGGACGACAAAAAGGCTCTTATCAGTTCTGATAATTCTCAAATCGAGCTGTGGGATTTAAAAACAAAAAGTCGGGAAAGAGTGTACGTCGGCCATAGTGACACTGTTAATAAAGTAATCTGGAGTTTGGATAATAAATTTCTAGTTTCTAGCTCCCATGACGAAACGATTAGAATATGGGATGCAAAAAATGGCAGATGCATTGATACGATGCATGGCCATTCTTCTATTGTAGATAGTGTTTCAATTTTACAAGACCAGAAGCGGATTGTGTCTTGCTCTCAAGATGAGACAATTCGCTTATGGGAGATTTCGTCTGGGCGTTGCCTAAAAAAATTGAAGACAAATGTATTTGCCTTAGCCGTTGCTTCTTGCGCTACCCATATTGGGAGTGGCCATTACGATGGTAGTATTCGTATATGGAACATCGAAACGGGTAATTGCGAGAAGGTCCTAGAGGGACATACCGATACGATAGACGTGGTTTCATGGAGCGAGGATGGCCGCTACATTGCTTCGGGTAGCGGAGATACGACTGTTCGTGTTTGGGATGTGGATACTGGGCTGTGCGTCAAAGTTTTATATGGTCATAAAGCGCGTGTGTGGGATTTGGCTTGGGGACGCAATGATCACTACATAGTGTCCGGCTCTGATGATCATTCATCAATTATGTGGGAGGTGTCCACTGGGTTGCCGCTTTGCATATTGCAGAGTGATAGTAAGGTTCGTGGTGTTCATTGCTCTTCCATAACTAATGCGGTGTATGTCGGCGACGGTAATGGATTGCTTAAGCTATGGGACGTTAGTCAATTTATTCAAGCTATAGAGAAGAAAGAGGAAATTGAATTAAAAGTTCCACACGATGGATCGCAGGTTAAATATACGAACGCAAAAGTGGTTCTTGTCGGAGAGAGTTCGGCGGGAAAAACTGGATTATCTAAAGTTCTTGCTGGTGAACAATGGGAACCTACCGACTCAACTGTCGGCGCGTGGGCGACGCATTGGAATATACAGGCTTCAACAAAAGATGATCTGGAACGAGAAGTTTGGATCTGGGATTTTGGCGGTCAAGCGGACCAGCGATTAATACATCAACTTTACATGGATGATACGGCGGTTGCCGTTTTGGTGTTTGATGGTCAAAAAGAAAATTTATTTGAAATTCTTGCGCAATGGGATCGAGAAATTACTCGAGCTTCGTCAACGAAATTTACTAAGCTCCTGGCCGCCGGGCGAGTTGATGCAGGTCGATTACGAGTTAGTAGAAATCAGATAGAAGCTTTTAAGTCTGAGAAAAATTATATCGATTTTATTGAAACGAGCGCAAAAACAGGAGAGGGCTGCGATCAATTAAAGAAAGCTATACTGGCTGGAATTCAGTGGAATGAAATTCCCTGGAGTTCGTCATCGCATTTATTCAAGCGACTTAAAGAGGAGATAATCAAACTAAAGGATAGTGGCAGGGTTTTGATTCGCATGAATGAGCTTCGAGACTTACTGAAGCTCAGGCTGCCCAACGAATTTTCTGCTTTTGATGATGCAGAGCTATCCGGTGTGGTTAACTTATTAAAGGGACCTGGCGTTGTATGGGTGTTAAATTTTGGTGGATGGTTGCTTTTGCAACCTGAGATGATCAACGCTTATGCTCAGGCAGTGATACAGACAATGCGCCAGGACGAGCTTGAGATAGGAAGCATTTCTGAAGAAAAGGTCTTAAAAGGAGATTTGTTTTATCATTCTTCACATAAGCGCCTGCCATCAAATGATGAGATTTTTGTCCTCTTAGCGATGCATCAACAGTTAGTAGAGAAAGGCATATGTATTCGCGAACAAACTGAAAAAGGCCCGTTTCTAATATTTCCAAGTTATTATCGTCGAGAGAGACCGGAGCTGCCTGGACACCCAGCCGCATTGTTATCTTATAAATTTACTGGGTTCTTGGATGAAATATACGCCACTCTTGTGGTGCGATTGCATCATACAAAACCATTCGAGAAAGACGAATTGTGGCGATACGCAGCAGATTTTAAGACCACAACAGGAAAAAGTTTAAAGCTAGGCGTAAAGCTTAGTCGGTTCTCTGATGGAGTTGGTGAATTAACCGTGTATTCCGACCCTCGGATTTCTGTTGAGGAGAAAATACTTTTTAGTCGTTACGTCCATGAGCATCTAACGCATTCGGCGAAAGATGTTCAACGAACGCGCCATTACACTTGCTCACATTGCCATACGCCGGTAGGAAATCACGAAATAGCAATGAAGCGCCTAAATGAGTGGGTAGAGGCGCACGCCGAACGACGACTCACAAAGCTTCCGACTATTATATGTGTAGGGTGTGAGAAGCGCATTGAACTTTGGGATGATATTGAGAAAAACTTTGCAAGTGATGAAACGAGAATTCGTGTGCGGAACTTGCAGAAACAATCCGCGTTTGTTCTGGACAATGAAAGTAAGGAAAGGGCCTTAGTTGGCGATGTAATATCGACTGTCGCTCTTGCTGGACATATATCACGAGAACATACCGTAAGTGATTATGGAATTGATATGGAGGTCGAATTTAAGGATGAATTTGGCAATCCAACGGGTAGAAAAGTATATCTTCAACTTAAATCGGGAGACTCGCATCTAACGAGGAGGGTCGATGGGACAACGTATTTCTCTGTTTCAAAGAGACATGCTGAGTACTGGAGCAATCAGGCGTTTCCCGTTATTCTGATCATCCGCTTCTCCGATGGGAGAATTGTTTGGATGGAGATTCGAGATTACTTGAATCAAGCATCCGCTTCCGCTCGAAAGACAATCACAAAAATTGAATTTGATGGAAAAAAATTTGATGTAATGAGTGTTCTTGAGTGGCGCAATATGTGAAGTAGAAGATGCTTCAGTGAATGTTTTCTATGGAAATGCAGTTTAACTGAATGCAGGGGTCTTCGAAGGGGCTAGGATAACCCTCAATACCATGCATGGGGTGCTGCAATGATAAGTTCTATCGGGCCGCTCCCGCAAATGTCATCCGGTTCCAGTCTGGCCGATCTGGCGCGGCGGGCGCGGGGTGTTAGGCTGTTGCGGTGACCGACTCCAGCCCGCCTTCGCCTCCCGTATCCTCCCGCTATGCCATCGCCCTGATCGTGGTGGCCGAGTTTCTCGGCACCACGCTCTGGTTTTCCTCCAATGCCGCCGCCTTCGAATTGCAGGCTCTGCTGTCGCTGTCGGCGCGCGATATCGGCTGGCTCACCAATGCCGTGCAGGCCGGCTTCATCGCTGGCACGCTGGCCATGGCGCTGAGCGGCCTGGCCGACCGCTTTGCCGCCAGCCGCATCGTGTTTGCCTGCTGTGTGCTGGGCGCCATTGCCAATGCCGCCTTCCTGCTGGTGTGGCAGAGCTATGCCGCAGCCCTTACCCTGCGCTTCATCGTCGGGCTGGCTCTTGCCGGCATCTACCCGCTGGGCATGAAGCTGGTGATCGGCTGGACCAGAGGTGCTGCCGGCGGCACGCTGGCCTTGCTGGTGGGTATGCTCACGCTCGGCACGGCTTTGCCGCATGGGATCAGAGGGCTGGGCGCGGGCGTGCCGTGGCAGGCGGCGATGCTGGCGGCCAGTGGTCTGGCTTTGCTGGGCGGCTTTATGGTGCTGCGGCTGGGCGACGGGCCGCATCTGGCGCGGCCCACAGTCGCGCGCCGCTTAAGCCCCGGCGCGGTCTTGAGCGCCTTCCGCATCCCCGATTTCCGCTCGGCCGCTCTGGGCTATTTCGGCCATATGTGGGAGCTCTATGCCTTCTGGACGCTGACGCCTTTCCTGATCCTGCTGGCCGCGCCGGGGCTGGCGCCAGAGGATGTCTCGCGCCTGAGTTTTGCCGTGATCGGCGCCGGCACGCTGGGCTGCATCCTCGGCGGTGTGGTCAGCGCGCGATGGGGCAGCGCGCGGGTGGCGGCTTTGGCGCTGGCCACATCAGGCGCGTTGTGTGTGGCCTATCCGTTTCTGGCGGCGAGCGCTGCGCCGGGATTGTTGCTGGTTTTGCTGGTGGTCTGGGGCGTGGCGGTGGTGGCGGACTCGCCGCAATTCTCGGCGCTGTCGGGCCGCGCCTGTCCGCCGGAGGCGGTGGGCAGCGCGCTGGCGATCCAGAATGCCATTGGCTTTGCCATCACGCTGGCCGCCATCGCGCTCGCCACGCATATGTTGCCCGCCATGGGCGCGTCGGTGGTGTGGCTGCTGGCGCCGGGGCCTTTGCTGGGGCTGCTTGGCCTGTGGCGGCTGGTGAGGAAAGGGATATAAAAAAAATCCCCGGCGGCTTTGGCGGCCGCCGGGGAGGGTGGTTCGAGCCGGTTTACTGCAGGTCGAAGCGGTCGGCGTTCATCACCTTGGTCCAGGCGGCGACGAAGTCGGACACGAACTTCTCCTTCGCGTCGTCTTGGGCATAGACTTCCGCATAGGCGCGCAGGATGGAGTTGGAGCCGAACACCAGATCGACCACGGTGGCGGTCCACTTCGGCGCGCCGGTCCTGCGGTCGCGGCCTTGCATCACGCCTTCGGTTGCGGTGCGCTCCCATGTCGTGCCCATGTCGAGCAGGTTGACAAAAAAGTCGTTGCTCAGGG
>JBKBJT010000011.1:0-94382 GCA_046294345.1 Ferrovibrio sp. | reverse complement strand
CCTGAAGGTCAGAGGTTCAAATCCTCTCCCCGCAACCAACCTGGAAACCCGTCAAGTCAAACACTTGGCGGGTTTTTGCTTTCTCCGGCCTTTAGGCCGAATGCAAAAACGCTCCAAAAACGCTCCACTGGCTCCGATCGGACACGCGTTGTGTCCCTCCTTGTACCGGCTTGGCCCGAGCATTCGGCCCAACCGAAGGATGACGACGATGGCCAGTATCAGGAAACGCGGATCGGGTTACGAGGTCCGCATTCGCCGCAAGGGCTATAAGACCGTGGCCCGGCATTTCCGCACCAAGGCGGAAGCCGAGAAATACGAGTTGGTCTTGGAATCGGAAATGTCCCGCGCGGTCTATGTTGATCGCAGCGAGGCTGAGCGAACCACGCTCCGCGACGCTCTGCAGCGTTATCTCGTGGAGGTCGTGCCGACCAAGAAGGGGCACCAGGAAGCCTATCGTGTCCGCGCGCTGATGGCGGAGCCGCTGGCCCAGATGTCGCTGGCCGAGCTTGGGTCGAAGCATTTTGCGGCCTATCGGGATGCCGAGCTGCGCCGGGTCAGTGCCAAGACCGTGCGCCTGAACCTGGGTACGCTCAGCCATGTCTACACCATCCTGATCAAGGAATGGGGTTTCGGCGGCCTGACCAATCCCATCCAGCATATCCGTAAGCCGAAGATGTCGGGGGCACGCGACCGGCGTCTTGAGCCAGGGGAGGAGGCCCGGCTACTGGCCGCCTGCGATGAGGGCCGCAATCCCTGGCTTCGGCCACTGGTGGAGCTGGCGATCGAGACGGCCATGCGCCGCGGCGAGCTGGTGGGCATGCGCTGGCACGATATCGACCTGGTCAAACGGGTGGTGCTGCTCCGCGACGTCAAACATCCGACCAGGCGCATCTCGCGCAAGGTGCCGCTGTCCAGTCGGGCGGCGATGATTCTTGACGGCCTGCCACGCCACATCGACGGACGAGTGTTTCCGATCGCCAAGGACAGTGTGACGCAGGCCTTCGAGCGTGCATGCAGGCGGGCAGGGATTGTGGGCCTGACATTCCACGATCTGCGGCACGAAGCGACCAGCCGGTTCTTCGAGCGCGGCTTCGATGTCATGAAAGTTTCGGCGATCACCGGTCATCACACTCTGCAGATGCTCAAACGCTACACCCAGCTGCGGCCGGAGGATCTGGCCCGGGAACTCGGCTGATGCGACTCGCGGGATTCCATGTCATCTGGGAAGAGCGCGCCGGTATCTATCTCGGCGAACTCGAACCGAAGCCGCAGCATGCCTATAACCCGTTTGCGCATAATGTCTGGTCCAATGCGCCAAACGTCATCCAGGCGGCACCCGCGTACCGGTCGGCGGCAGAGGTCGAGACCAAGACAAATGGCATGCTCGGCAACTGGTCGCTACGCCCCGTGGCGGCGGATATCATTATCGAGGGTGAGGTTTTTGCCTCGCTCCGTGCCTGCATGGAGGCTGGCCTCCCACCCTGGCTGACCGCGTCAGATATCGGCACGGAAGCCTATTGCCGGACCGACGTGCCGGAGGCCCTGCTGCAGGTGCTTGCGCGGTTTCGTACGCTTCAGGCTGGCGTCGCCGAGATTTCCTGGGCGGAAGTGGCCGGTGGCGTGCAATGGTCCATCCGGCCGCGTGATCGTGACAAGTCGGCTCGCCTCCTCAACGCTCGTAACCGTCGCGGACTTTCGTCGGCCTGGATTTGAGGTTTCGCTGGGGTGGCACCCCTCCGGATGGAGGTTGGGGTGGGCGGCTTCGTAGCTCGGTAAGAACTTGATCCACGAGCCTGAGGTTGCGGCGAAGAATTTTGCTGGCCTCAGCGAAATCCGGAGCAGCCCTTGCATGGAACTCGAAATAGCGAATAAGAACCTCGGCGCTGGATTTCGCCTCAATCAGCCTCGTGCGGGGTGCTTCCAGCATTCTCGCCCGCGCCTTCTGGATGCTTCGCGCATCCCATTCGAAATCGAGCAATGCGACCCGGCCGAGGTGATCTTTAACCTCCGCGGCCGTAAGGGACAGTCCAGGGTCAGCCGGACGGATTGGCTTGGGGTTCCTGGGCGAGGGGACCAGTCGACGCTCTAGGTTGAATTCCGGCTGGGACGGTCTGACCAGACTCCGTGGTGTCGGTTTCCCGACCGTTGGCTTTCTGCCCGGTCGGCCCGATGGCGTTGGCAGAATGGAAGGTAAGGTGTCCGGACTGTTGCCAGGGTTCTTTTCCGCCTGCGACCGGTTCAATCCCTTCCTGCGCAGCATCTGAACGTAAGCAAGGAGTTCGTCCCACAGGGCGCGATGACGTTCCTGCAGCTCGCTCCGGGTGCAGCGCTGCTCCGGTTCGCCCTCAAGCCCCGTATCCTTTCTGCGCCCGGGGTGGAACTCCACGGCTGGATTGCAGATGTCATTTACCATCACGGCAACATACAGACGATACCGACGAACCGCGTCTGCGCCGTTAAACAACTTGAAACCTGGGGCGCCCTGGCGTCCCTGTGCCTCGGCTATCCAGTAGCCTGGAGCGACCTCGCGACAAGGTCGGGCGGCCACCAGGATGTGAACATGGAGGTTCCCGTCGTGGTCGTGGACCGCGAAGGTGTACGGGCAGCCTTGCCGGCCAAATCGCGCAACCATAGCCGCTACGATTTTGCGGCATTTCTGTACGGGCGTGCCGGCGGGCAGTTCGCATACGATCTCATTGAGCAGGGCGGCATCACGCCGGAAGGAACAGCTCCACAGTGCCTCAACGACAGCCACCATTTGCGGGATCGATCTGCCGCCGGTCAGGACCAGGTCCTTGCGGTTCTTATACCGCGCTGCGCGGTGAATGTAGGTCAATTTGGCAATGCTGCGCCGTCGGATTGATACCTCCCGATTGGCGGTAGATTTACCTACGCGCGACCGTGTCCGGGCCTTTGGTTGTGATGCCGGCTTGGCTCGTCGCGGCGTTGGGCTGGCTTTGAAAGGTATAATTCTCAGGTGGAAAGTCCGCACCGGCTTGCCGTCGGACAGGCCGACACGCCGGGATTGTTTGAGCAGGGATTTCAACAGCGCGGCAACTGCATCGTCGTCGCTGAGGTGCCCAAGGCGCCATTCCTCTTCGAGGATGGAAAAATGCCTTGACGTGGGTCGACTATAATTGAGCCTCTTTGCCATGAAACGACCTCCTGGTTACGGGTCGTTAGACGGCGACGGACTAAAATGAGTTACACCTCTCGATCAGACAGGGGATATGCCTTGCCAAAAATGAAGCCGAACTAACCGAAATGCGTGGCGTCATCCCGACCGAGACGGGAGGGATGCAATGCCAAAACAGATGGGCGAGGACCCGGTGGTAATTCCGTGACGTCTCACAAGCTGGCACCCCTGCGCACCCATTACCGGCTGCGCCATAATCCCCAGCAAACTCTGTCATGCTGGGGATAGCTGGGGACTGATGGGGCTGCCCTTAATTCTATATTTAGATCAAATGCCTATGCGGCTCCAGCTAATCTGCATGCCGGATTTAGGTATGCGCCGAGGGCGTAGCTCTAGGCTAGGCCGGAGCATATTGCCCCCGTATCCCCATTATCGGTTGCGCCAGAATCCCCGGCATCCCCAGCATAGCTTTTCGCCTCTTGGGGATGCTGGGGACCCGGTTTGGTCCGGCCTTTAGGCCGAATGGTTCTTCGGCGGCGAACCTTCACTATGTCACCCAGAGGGCGGGGCTGGGGCCTCGCTGCCGGCATGGTTCAATTGATCAGAGGTGGCGCATGGCAACTAACAACCCCAACAGCGATTCCGGTCTCAGCCCTGGCGCGGGCAACACCCTGGTCGCGAGTCAGTCGAAGCGCCGAGCCACCAGGAAGGCCGACCAGGAGGACGGAACGCTACGGGTCCGGATTGACTATCGCTTCCCGCGGGTCCGACTAGCCGTCCTGGCGAGGGCGATCTTCGCGCTGCTGCGGGCCGACGGTGATCCGCTTGAGGCCGCACGCCTATTGCAGATTTCTCTGGACAGAGGTCTGCACCCGAACGTCCGGCAGGACCTCATGGGTTTCATCGCGCAGCTGCGTACGACGGGAATATCGATCGCAGAATCGGAAGCTGCTGCCTGCGCTATGGTTCACCAGACCGCGCGGAAGGAGGGGCCGGGTGCCATACAAGCAAATAACGAATGCCAGGAAAATCTGACAGGCTTAGGTAGCGTGTCTCCGTCACTCCAGCCACAGCCGCCTCAGCCGCCTCAGCCGCCTCAGCCAGCCTACCAAGCCTCCCCGGCCTCGCCGAGCCAGACTCAGCCGCGTCCGGCGCGGCCGAAGATCGAGAAGCCAGGGCACAAGCCGCCATTACCACCTCGACCGGAACTCTAGAATTTGGATCAAGGAGAAGGTGAGGGCCACGAGAAGGCTCTGCCTTATGTGTGGTGAGAAGGGTGTATCCAGCGGCTTTACGAACACCAAAGAGCGCGCCCGTTCCTTTACTGATTGAAAGACGGGCCTGGCGCAGGATTTGGCCATCATGCTGCCCATGCTGTTGTTTGTTTCCGCGCCACCGGGAGGGCTAATCTGATCTGGATTGACCTTTCCGTTCATAATCAGTAATTCGCAGATTTAATGAATTGGTGAAATATGGAATCTACCGCCAGATACTATCAGCATTTCCATACCCCGCCGCGGCTTGCCAAAAAGCTCCGTGGTGCGGCTCCGTCGGCGCAATTGCTCAAACAGATTCTTAAGGAAGCAGGACGACGGGGTATCGCCAAAAAGGAGCTTGCCGCCGCGATCGGCATCAAGGCTGCCAGTCTGTCGCGGGCACTCGGGAAAGGGGATATGGAGATGTCGACGCTGGTGCTACTGGCCGAAGCTGCCGGGATGCGATTGGCGCTGAATCCGATCGTGTTGCCCAGGAACAGGGAAACTCTTGCCATCATTGACGAGTTGCGCGCAAGCGAACCGGAATTGCGCCGGGCTGGCATTGATGCCGTCGCTGTTTTCGGGTCTGTCGCAAAAGACGAGGCACGTCCTGACAGCGATGTCGATATTCTCGTATCCACGAAGGTCCTTCCGTCGAAGCATGAACACATTCGCGATGCGATCCAGCAGGCTTTGCGACCTGCTACCGAAAGGATCATTGACATCGCTATCCGCGACAAGCTGAAACCAGAACTCGCTCACCGCATCAAGAGAGAGGCAATTTATGCCTTCTAACAGTCCGTCTGAACGATTGCGGCGTCAGCCAACATAGGGGGGGCAGCTCACGGAATTTCCGTCCATTTTGATAAAAACCGAGGTCGAGCCAAACTGTCGCCGCCCGTCGATATGGACCAGCATTGCATTTATGCACGCTCGTGCATTCATCGGCATCGGGCAAACGATGATGGCCGGCAAACTCGGCCAGAGCCCGCGCGACTGACTGGAGATTATGCCCCCCCCACGGAGGCGGCCTCCATCAAGACAATATCTATCTGATCCCGATCCACGATTTCACGAAGCCAGTGACCAAGCTCGGTTGGATCGAATCCTGGCTGAATGATAGCCGTGAGGTATTCGTCCGCGTTACCCTCTGCGATTTGTAGATATGCTTTACAGAGCTCTGCCACAGTGGCGCTGTGTTATCCTGCGGCGGAATGGCGGGTATCCCAGAGCCGGTACCCGATTTGGCCGGGAAGAACGGCGCAGCAGGGAGGAAGGTCCGCAGTATTTATATAAGAGAGTGAACACTGCCAGCGGGCGGCCAGGCCCTTCTTGGTCAGGAGGGGGCATCGGCCGGAACGCCCTGGAGTTGTGGGCGTCGTAGGTCTGAGTATGCTGCTACTGTGGCGTATGCTAATCCATAGGCCGAATATAGGAGCGAGCCCCGCTCCAGACTACTCGCGACGCGATCAGACGGCGCACCGAACCGCCCCGCTTAGTGCCTCAGCCGCGATGCGGTTGACTGAAAATGCTCTAATTCTGCCCTACTGCTGGGATCAAAACAGTCGGTATCGGCGCGAGAATATTTGTATAAACTATTGAATTTTCTGATAATTTAGACAGTGCAGTCAAGGTGGGAAAGACCTCAAAATCTTTAATTTGGCGGATTTTATTATTGAATTGACAGCCGCAGATGCCGACCCGAAAACATGCAAGATGATCGGAGATTAGAAGTAAGAGGGCAAATACTATTTAATATATAAGAGATAGTTTATAACTTTAACTAAAGACCTGAATATACTGGGCGATTCTTTCAGGCGTGTGCGTTGGTCTGCTTCATTTAAGTTCACGCCCGCGGACCATGATGGCAGAAGTGCTTGAGATTGCGGGGATATTGATGCGGCGAAAAATTGGGGCATTGTACATCCCGAGGGGCGAAGATGCGTAAAGTTTGCGTGGTGGTTGCTAGTCGTGCCAACTATGGTCGAATCAAGTCAGCTCTCCAGGCTATCAAAGAGCACCCCAAGCTAGAACTTCAGCTGATCGTTGGCGCCTCCGCTCTTCTGTATCGTTTCGGCGAGGTGGTCGAGATCATCAAGCGCGATGGGTTCCGGCCCGATGCCACGCTGCACATGGTGATCGAGGGCGACACGCCGGCGACTATGGCAAAGTCAACCGGACTCGGCGTGATCGAAATGACCACGGTGTTCGAAACCCTGCAGCCCGACGTTGTTATAACGGTGGCAGATCGTTACGAAACCCTGGCTACCGCCGTGTCCGCCAGTTACATGAACATCCCGCTGGCCCACACTCAGGGCGGCGAGGTCACGGGCTCGATCGATGAAAGCGTCCGGCATGCGATTACCAAGCTGGCGCATATCCATTTCCCAGCCAGTCAGCGTGCCGCGGAGAACGTGATCCGCATGGGTGAGGACCCGGCCCGGGTATTCATGACCGGTTGCCCCTCCATGGATCTGCTTTC
Source organism: Ferrovibrio sp. (assembly GCA_046294345.1). GTDB lineage: Bacteria > Pseudomonadota > Alphaproteobacteria > Ferrovibrionales > Ferrovibrionaceae > Ferrovibrio. The sequence continues at coordinate 87,508 of JBKBJT010000011.1, read as the reverse complement.
CGAGATAGACCTGACCTTGCCCGCGGACTTTTTCCACCGCAGCAGCGGCGTTGGCCCGTCGCTGGATGAAGCGGCGCCCTACCTTGTTGTGCTGCAGCATCCCGTCACGACGGAATATGGAGATGCTTACCGGCAGATCGAGGAAACGCTGAAGGCTGTGCAGCGCACGGGCATGCAGGTGGCGTGGCTGTGGCCCAATGTCGATGCGGGATCGGATCAGATTTCCAAGCGGCTACGCATTTTCCGGGAACGAAACCCCGGTGCGCAGATCCACTTCTTCAAGAATTTCAGCGCCGAGGATTATGCCCGGCTGATCAATAACTGCGCCTGCCTAGTCGGCAACTCCTCGTCCGGAATCCGGGAGGGTGCGTTTCTGGGTATTCCTGCCGTCAATATCGGCAACCGACAGCGCGGTCGCGAGCATGGCGTGAATGTGGTCAACGTCGGCTATGGCAGCGACGCCATATTCGCCGCCATCCAGGCGCAGATTGCCCATGGGCGCTATGAGCGCTCACCCATTTTCGGCACGGGCCGCGCCGGAGCGCAGATCGCGGATATTCTGGCTACGATAGATTTGTCCATACAGAAGCAATTGCACTACTAACGAGGTGCAAGTGCGACCATTCTTCGTTACACAAGGCAGCTCGCTCTCAGTGTTCAGGGAGATCGAGAAGCATATGCGGGCGCTGGATTCGCTGGAACCCGCGTCATGGTTTGTTGCCGACCGGCATTGTTACGAGGCCATCGTCGGCGACCGCGAGGGCTCGCCCCCCGGCGATGGCGGCGAAGTGCTCAAAGAGTGGGACGTAATCGCCAACGCTCTCGCGGATCCGGCGCTGGCCGACGAAATCGGGTCATGGGAAGCCGCATTGGGCCAGGCGACGATGTGGCCCGCAATCATCGCTGACCGCCGTGTGCATGAGGGGCGTCTGGCCAAAGTGGTGCAGGACTACCGCAGCCCGTACACCCATGAGCAAATGTGCGCCATCGCGGTCGCATTGTGCCGCGCCTTTGATGGCAGCTTCCGCCGCAAGCGGCCGGACGTGGTTTACAGTTTCGGCCCGAATACCGCGGGCGCCATTATCGCCGGCTACGTGGCGCGGAAGCACGGCATTCCGTTTCTTACCCTGAAATCGACAAAGATATCGAACCTTATCAGCCTCAGCGAGGAGTGGGTCGATTGGCATCCGCATATAGCCAGGCTATTCCGGGATTTCAGGTCCGGAATGCCAGTGCCAGCAGCATCGCAGGCCTTCTCCAGACAATACCTGGATGCCGCCATGCGGCAGGCCCTCACCTATGAAGGCAACAAGATGCAGGAGGGCCCGCAGAGCCTGATGGCTGCCTTTGCCGGTTTTCTGCGCGCCGCTCCCGGAGCCCTGCTGCGGGACTTCCGGGAGAGTCGGCGCGACGCGCGCGATATCCAGTTCCAGCCGCAACTGCGATCTGCCTGGCAGACAGGTCCGGCCAAGCTGTGGCGAATCAGGTCTGCGCGTGCAGGGCTGGGCGCCGCCCTGCTCCCGGCGGGCCAATGGCCGGCGGCCCCGTTCGTATTGTTCCCGCTGAATTCCGAGCCGGAAATCGCGATCAGCGTCTACAACCGCTACAGGCGCAACCAGATAGAGGTGGCAAGAGACATTGCGGAATCCTTGCCGATGGGTATGAAGCTCGTCGTCAAGGAGCATCCGCGGTCATGGGGGCAGCGCCCCGTCGGCTATTATCGCCGGCTGGCCCAGATACCGAATCTGCTGATTGCCCCGGCGGACGTGCCCGTGCGCGAATTCATCACCCGCGCGGCCGCGGTGGTCGTGCTGTCGAGCTTTGTTGGGCTCGAGGCCGTGTTGGCCGGCAAGCCGGTGCTGACGCTGGGAGCGAATCTCTATGATTTCCTCCCCAGACCGCTGATCTGGACAGTTGCAGCGGCAAGCGAGTTGCCGGCAGCTCTGGCTGCTGCCCTGGCCGCTTCGCCTGCGGATACTGCAGTGCTGGAAGATTTCTTCTCGGCTGTTCATGCCGGTTCGGTGCCTGCAAACCTTTACGCCGGGATGCTGGGTAAGGCGGGGCGTGCGGCGGGAACCGCGGCGGCCCAAGAGGCGGTGACCGAACAATATCGTGGGCTCGCCCGGTATGCGCTGGAGCGCTACAGGGCGTGTCTGTCTCAGAAGCAAAATCCGGGAGTCTAGAGTGATGATAGATTTGCGCGACGATTGGGAATTCAACGTTCTCGGCATCTACAACTATCGGAAGACTGGGCCGTTTGATGTCCTGTTCGATTTCGTCCGGCAGAATCACAAGCTGATCGAAGGCGACATTGTCGAGGCCGGCGTGTATCGCGGCAGCTCGCTCATCGGCCTCGCGATGCTGCTGAAGGAGCTTGGCTCGGACAAGAAGGTGTATGGGTACGACAGCTTTGCCGGCTTTCCACCCATCTATGATGCCAATGACGGCTTGGAAAAATTCGAGGAACTGCATGCGCAGGGACGGATCAGCCGCGCGCATGTGGAGGCGGTGCGGCGCAACATGCGCTGGCGTCAGCAGCTGTCGGGCATACCCGTCAATTCCAGCAACGTCTCGTCATCGGGCGATTTCTCCGGAACCAGCCTGGCCATGGTGAAGAAAAAGATCGAAATCGCCGATCTGGACAACATCGTCCTGGTTGACGGCATGTTCTCCGAAACGATGGTGCCAACGGCGCCGCAGCCGGCCAAGGTCATGGCGGTGCTGATGGATTGCGATCTGTACCAAAGCTATCTTGATACCTTTGCGTTCGTCTGGCCGCGCCTCAGCAAGAATGGCATGATCTATCTGGACGAATACTATTCGCTCAAATTTCCTGGCGCCAAGATTGCAACCGACGAATTCCTGCAGGCCAACGGTGGCGAGCTGACTATGGCACCGCAGAAGCCGGGCGACTTCGAGCGCTGGTACATAACCAAGTAGGCCTGAGCGATGCGCTGTCTCGGCCTTATCAATGCGCGTGGCGGCTCGAAAGGGATACCCGGCAAGAACATCAAGCCGCTCCTGGGCAAGCCCCTCGTTGCCTACAGCATCGAGGCTGGCCTTGTCGCGACACGCATCGACCGTGTCGTGGTCTCAACCGACTCGCCCGAGATTGCGGCCGTCGCGCGCCAATATGGCGCCGAGGTTCCCTTCATGCGCCCCGCCGAGCTGGCGACCGACAAGGCCTTGCAGATTGATGCAATACGGCATGCCATTCTCAAAATTGAGGAGTCGGGCGAGAGGTATGACGTGGTCGTGATTCTACAGCCGACCTGTCCGCTGCGCCTGCCAGAGGATATCGACGGGGCGTTGGCGTTGATGGAGGCGAGTGAGGCAGATACCGTCATCTCGGTGATGGAGGTGCATGGTCAACACCCCCTGACCATGTATACGGAAGATCCCGACGGCAGCCTCAGGTCCCTGATGGGAGCCAACGGCGCCGGGGTGCTACGCCAGGAGTTTTCGCGCGTGCTCTGGCGGAATGGCGCCATATATGCGATCCGCCGCGATGTGATCATCAATCAGAATGTCCTGTATGGGGCTAAGGTGCGGGGCTACCTCATGCCCGAAACTCGTTCGGCAAACATCGATGAACCGGTTGACTGGGTCGTTACCGAAGCGCTGCTTCGGTTCCACCAGGAGGGCCGATGAGCCGACCCAAGCTGCTGATTCTCGAGCCCGACGGGTTTTCCAGCCTCGCCGCTGCGAAACTGGCCGAGGTCTTCGATTTAGGTTTCGGCCCGTTCGATCGTGCAGCCCTGCTCGAGTCCATCGCCGACTGCAGTGGCATTATGGTTAGGCTGGCGCACAGAATCGACAAGGAGGTCATTGCGCGCGCCGGACGGCTGTCATTCATCGCCAGCCCGACAACGGGACTGAATCATATTGATGTCGCCGCGGCTGAGCAAAGAGGCGTGGCGGTGCTCAGCCTGCGGGGCGAACGGGAATTCCTTGATACGATTCATGCCACGGCCGAGCATACCTGGGCCCTGCTGCTCACCTTGCTGCGCAACGTTCCCGCCGCTCACAGGTCGGTGCTCGACGGCGCGTGGGATCGCGACCGGTTCCGTGCCCACGAGCTGTTCGGCCGAACTCTGGGCATCATCGGCTATGGCCGGATCGGCTCCAAGGTGGCGAATTACGGTAGGGCATTCGGCATGACGATCGCTGCCTGCGATCCATTTGTTGCGCCGCCGCCGGATGTCCGTCGGGTTGACCTGAATGAGCTGTTTGCAATTTCGGACGTGATTTCGGTTCATGCGCCATTTTCGGCCGATACATCGGGCATGATCGGCGCTGCGCAGATGGCGTCGGCGGCCAGGCGGCCGCTGTTCATAAACACGGCGCGCGGTGAGTTGGTTGACGAGGAGGCCTTGCTCGCGGCGCTTCGCGAGGGGATCTTCGCGGGTGCGGCGCTGGATGTGCTGTGTGGCGAGAACATGCCGGCCGGCGTGATGGAAGCCTCGTCGGACCTTATTGATTTTGCGCGCCGGAATCCGCGGCTGATCCTCACGCCGCATATTGGCGGGGCGACCTTTGAATCGATGTCCCGTACCGAGGAGTTCATCACCGGTAAAATCCTGCATCATGTCATGGTGGCCAAATGATGCGGGCGATCGTCAATTCGATCTGGTTCGCCTGGTTTGCGCTGTTCGCGCTCGTGGTGCTCGTCAGAGGTTCCGAAGGCTTGGGCCAGCCAGTCAATCTGGACGTCAATGACACCATTGTTTTCGTTCAGGCGTATAACAACTCGTTCTTTCCGGTGGACTCCGTTACGGCCCAGTTTGCCAGGTCCGTCATGGATGTGGGCGTCACCTTCATGCTTCCGCAGGCAATGCATGCCCTGGGGCTGAAGCCGGAGGCTCAGTTTCTGGTGCTGTACTTGGTTCAGATGGCCGCGCTGGCCACGGGACTTCTTCTCTTCTTCCGCGCCTTCAGTCGCGATACAGGCTTCCTGCTCCTGGCCCTGACGATCGCCTATCTCTCTGTTTTCACCGGCTTTGGGCGATATCTGGCTCTCGGCGCGGCGTTCAAGATCGTCAGCTCAACTCTTGCCCTAGCCATAGGCATCGTCTGCCTTGGCGTATTCCTGTCAGGACGGAGTCTTCTGGCGGCAATCCTGGCCGCGCTTCTGGCGACGTATCATCCCAGCCACGGTCTGATCGTGCTGGGGATTATTGGTGGTCACACCGCCTGGCTGGCGGCAACGCGGCGACTAGCAGTTTCGTCATTCCTCGTTTTCTGCAGTGCTGTAGGCTTGGCGTTGGTCCCGTTTCTTGTCCTGGTTGTCGCCAATCTTCCGCCCGCAACGTCTTTTGACCGCGACGCATGGTGGAGTTACGTATTCAGCAAGACCAGTAATCTGACCCCGCTGCAGGACGGCGTGGCTCTCGTCGCCATTATCCTCGCTGGCCTGGCGGCAGGGATTGTCGGTCTGGCCGGGCTGGCGGCTCTGGATACCGATGGCAGAAATGTCCGTTTGCGGGCAACCGCAATTCTGGTGGCGGTGATGGTACTGTGGGGCTTGCAGATCGTCGCCTCGGAGGTGGTCCACTCAGTCACCCTGACGCAGTTGGCGCTCACGCGCGCGACGCCCTACGGCGCTCTGGTGCTGGTGTCACTGGTCGCTCTGGTCGCCTACCGCTGCCTCCGGTCCGGCGACCGCCGGGATATTGCCGTTGGCGGGTTGTTTGCCATTGGCGCCATCGGTGCGTTATTCCCCCAGGCTCTGCCGGTGGTTGGCCTGCCGGTCGCGACGGGGGCGCTGATCCGGGTCAGGTGGCTATTTCAGTGGAATGTGATAGAGCAGGCCAGCGCCGTACTGATGGTCGCTGCTGCGGCCTGGTATCTGTGGCTGCCCCAACTGACTGATGCCGGTCGGCGCCGGTCGGCTTGGGTACTCGTTGTTCTCACCGGGGCATCAATCCTTTTCTTCGGCTTGCGGCTGCCTTCTCTCTCGGTGGCGCTGCTACTGGCGACCGTGTGGAAGCCCCGTCTGGCCTCGTTCGTGCCGTTGCGTGCGGCATTTGTGGTAGGCCTGATCGTGATCATGGCCGCATTCGCTGTGACCCTTCGCAAGCCCTGGCGTCTGGATCGAAACGAACGCAACCAGGACCTGATCGCCATGGTCGAGCAGCATGTCCCGCCGTCGGGTATGGTGCTGAGCATCCCGCCGACTGACGGCAGCACCGAATTAATTCTGCCCCTGCGGGCCAGCTATCTGGGCTGGGGTGAGGGGCAGTATCTTATCTATATGCCAGCGCTTACCGAAACCGTTTGGGCGCGGGCGACGACGCTGGGTATTTCTCCGGTCGTTGATGATCCTGCCTGCAGGAAATGGCTTCTGAACATGATGTGCCGTCGCCAGCTCTTCTTTGCCAGGGCGCGGGCTCGCAACGATGAATGGCGCTCGCACCTGGACGAGATGCGCGCGCTGGCCCCATCGCTGAGCCATGCGTTGATCCGCGCTTCTCATTCCTGCCCAGGCGACCGGCCTGTGGCCAGATTCGAGGATCTCTTGCTGGTTCCGATCGAGGCCGTGGCGCGGTCATGTCCGCAAGCGGCTGACTAGGAGGTTGCGTGGAGAATAGTTCAGCCATCGATGGGATCGCCTGAATATGTGCGGCATCGCCGGCATTGCAGGAGGAGGTCGGGAGTTCGAGGCGAAGCCCGTGCTTGAGCGGATGATTGCGTCATTGTATCACCGCGGGCCGGACGATTCGGGCATACTGGTCGAACCCGGCATCGCGTTTGGCATGCGTCGATTGGCCATCATCGATGTGGCGCACGGGCGCCAGCCGATCACGACCGCGGATGGGATGTTCTCGATCATATTCAACGGCGAGATCTATAACTATCGTGACATCATGGCGCGCCTGGAGCGCGAAGGCGTCGTCTTCCAGACTCGGTCAGATACCGAAACGATCCTGCACGCCTATCGGCTATGGGGCAGCGACTGCCTCGATTATCTGCGGGGCATGTTCACGATCGCAATCTGGGATCGGCGCGACAGCTCGCTGTTCATTGCCCGCGACCGTCTGGGCGTCAAGCCGCTTTACTGGGGCGTTTTCGGCGGGCAGCTGATATTCGCGTCGGAACTGAAGGCGCTGCTGGAACACCCGGCGGTCGGGCGCGAGGTGAATGCGGATTCGGTCAGCGGCTATCTGGCGCTGCGCTATTCCCCCGGGCCTGACAGCCTGATCAGGGGGATCGAGAAATTCCCGGCGGCCCACTGGATGCGCTGGCAGGGCGGCAATATCACACTGTGCCGCTACTGGCGGCCGGATATTGCGCCACCCTGGCAGGGCAGCGCTGCCGAGGCGCAGGAGTCCTTTGACTCGCTTTTCGACGAGGCAACGCGGCTGAGAATGATCAGCGAGCGGCCGGTGGGGGCGTTCCTGTCCGGCGGGCTTGACTCCACCGCGATCGTCGCTTCCCTGGCCAAGCAGTTTCCCCAAAGTCTGAAAACCTTCTCGGTGGGTTTCGGTTGGGAGGGGGACGAGCTGTCCGCTGCGGCTCAGACGGCGCAGCTGCTGGGGTGCGAGCATCAGGAAATCGTCTGCAGGGCGGAGGATACGGCGCTGCTGCCCAAGATCGTCTGGCATCTGGACGAGCCCGTGGGAGACGGCATCGTGCTGCCGATGTATCTGCTGTCGCAGCTGGCCAGCCGCAGCGTGACGGTGGTCCAGAGCGGCGAGGGGGCCGATGAAATCCTGGGCGGCTATTTCATGCATCGCCTGCTGCGATGGGCGGGATTGTATTCTCGCTATGTTCCAGACCTGCTGCAGGACCATCTGATCATCCCTATGGTCAGCCGCATCCCCTCAGGATGGCTGAACCTGCTGTTTGACTATCCCGGCAGCTTGGGAGAAACCGGCAAGCAGCGTCTGCTCGAGTTACTGCGCCTGCTGCGCGAGGCCTCGACGGCGGAGCAGTATCACTTCGCCATTTCCTTGTTCAGTCCAGCCGAACTTAATAATCTTTACACAGATCAACTCCGATCCCAGCTATCGCATGACCTGGGGGGCGATGGCAGGGAACGTGCCTGGCTGGATCTGAATGCGATCCTGGGCCTGCAATTTGAGCACTGGCTGCCGGATGATATCCTGTGCAAACAGGATAAAATGACCATGGCCCATTCCTTGGAAGGGCGGGTACCGTTCATGGACCATAAGCTGGTCGAACTGGTGACCTCAATGCCATCGCAGTACAAGCTGACAACAAGGCGAAACAAAGTGCTTTTGCGGAACTATTTGGCGCACTCTCGCGCCAGCCACACCGCAGCGCGGCGCAAGGTGCCGTTCTACATCCCGATCGATCAGTATCTATCTGCGCCGCCACTCAAGACCATGGTCGACGAACTTCTGTCTGAGTCGTCGGTGCGCCGGCGGGGCCTTTTCCGCTGGGACGCGGTCAGGGCACTGAGGGCAAGTGGAGAAGGCAGCGGCTTTCTTTTTGGCAAACAGGTTTTCTCTCTCGCCATGCTTGAGCTTTGGTACAGGATTTTTGTCGATCAGGAGCGGGGCTGGTTGTGAGGCAAATCAAAGAAGATCCGATGTGGCTCGCCTGGCAGGACGCGGCGCCGCGGATCTATGACAAGACCTATTATCAGGGAAACTCCATCGTTTCGCATATCAATACCGCCGGCCACTGGTTGCTGGAACGCCGATTTAGTGCGAACGACCATTTTGAGCGTGTGCTTGAAGTGGGTGCCGGCACGGGCATCCATCTCGGCTATGTACGGCACAAGTTCGGCCGCTATGTGATGACAGACCTTTCCCCGCAGCTGCTTGATAAGGCACGCGAGCGCTATGCGGGGCGCGCGGACATCGATTATGCGGTGTGTGATGCCACCGCGCTCGACTATGACGATAAGTCATTTGACCGGCTAATTTCGGTATACAACCTCGAACATCTTCCGCAGCCGCACCATGTGCTGACCGAATGGCGCCGGGTGCTGCGTCCGGGCGGTGTCCTGAGCATTGCGATTCCCCTCGACGGAGGTCTCGCTTGGCGGCTGGGTCGTTACCTGACGACACGGCGTTCGTTTGCCAGAGAGGGCCTTGATCTGGATTACATCATAGCCCGCGAGCACATCAATCCCTCCTACAACCTCATTTCACTGATTCATCACTATTTTGGACAACGCTGGGAAGGCTGGTACCCCCTGCGCATTCCCTCGGTTGACCTGAACCTGGTGTATTGCTGCACCGTCAAAGTAGGTTGACTCAACATGAAGGCCATTCTCCAGAATTTCCGAACCGGTGAACTGACGGTCGAGGATGTCCCGCCGCCTACGCTCAAGCCCGATGGGGTCCTCGTGCGGAACGTTGCCTCGCTGGTATCGGCAGGCACCGAGCGGGCGATCATCGAACTGGCGAAGATGAATCCGCTCCAGAAGGCGCGCGCCCGGCCGGATCTGGTGAAAAAGGTGCTCGGCAAGGCGGGCCAGGAAGGACTGCTCGCAACCGTCCGGATCGTCCGAAATCTGGTAAGTGCACCACTGCCACTGGGTTATTCCTCCGCCGGCATTGTCGTCGCGGTGGGTGCGCGTGTATCGGATATCCAGCCGGGGCAGCAGGTTGCCTGTGCCGGTCTCGGCTATGCCAACCATGCCGAAGTGTGCTATGTGCCGCGCAACCTTCTCACGCCAATCCCGGAAAAGGTGGAGTTTGACGAGGCGGCGTTTGTCACTGTGGGCGCCATCGCCCTGCACGGCGTGCGACAGGCCAGCCTCACGCTCGGAGAGTCTGTGGCGGTTCTGGGCTTGGGCCTGGTCGGCCAGATCACGGCCCAGATCTGTGCGGCGTCCGGCTGCCGTGTTTTCTGCATTGATCTCGACCAGACCAAGATCGACCTGGCCATGTCCCTGGGCGCCGATGGCGGCATCGCGTCGGCCGGCCATCAGGCCATCCTCGCGGCGGTGATGGCCTTTACCGGCGGCAAGGGCGCCGATGCGGTTCTGATCACCGCTGGAACTAAAAGCAGCGAGCCGATTGCACTTGCCGCCGAGATTGCGCGCGATCGTGCGCGGGTGGTGGCGGTGGGCGATGTCGGCCATGATGTGCCGCGCCGGGCGTATTACGAAAAGGAGATCGATCTCCGGCAGTCGAGATCCTATGGCCCGGGGCGCTACGATCCCAATTACGAGGAGAAGGGGCAGGACTATCCGATCGGTTATGTCCGCTGGACCGAGAACCGGAACATGGCCGCCTTTCTCGATCTGGTCAGCCGGGGCCGGGTCCGTATCCGCCCGTTGCTTACCCATCGCTTCCCGATTGCCGATGCCAAGCAGGCCTATGACATGCTGATGGGCGATGGCGGCGCGCCCTTCATCGGCATCATGCTGGATTACGATGCCGACAAGGCGCAGCCTGCAAGTGTCGCTATCCCGGCTGCCCGCAGCAAGCCGCCCCGGCATGACGGCGTCATCCGTCTTGGGGTCATTGGCGCGGGGCAGTTCGCGCAGGGCGTCCTTCTGCCGGCGCTTAAGGGCATGTCCAGGGTTTACTTCAGATCTTTCGCGACCGGCAGCGGCCTGACCAGCGTGAATGTGGCCCGCAAATACGGCGCCGAGATCTGCACCTCCGATTACCGCGAAATCCTCGCCGACCCGGAAGTGGATGCGGTGATCATCGCGACCCGCCATGACAGTCATGCAGGTATGGTTGCCGCAGCGCTGCGCGCAGGTAAGCACTGCTTCGTCGAGAAGCCGCTGGCGGTCGACGAGGCTGGCCTCGCTGAGGTGATCGAGGCGAGCAGCACCGGCCATGTGCTACTGACGGGCTTCAATCGCCGCTTTTCGCCGCTGGCGCTTCGCCTGCGCCAGGAAATGGGCGGCTCAAAGCTGGTCATGCAATACCGGATCAATGCCGGCTTCATCCCCGGAGCGCACTGGCACCAGGATCCGGATTCCGGCGGCGGCCGCCTGGTCGGCGAAGTCTGTCACTTCATCGACACCATGCAGTTCATCTGCGGGGGATTGCCGGTTTCGATTTCCGCCGTTGCGGTCGATGACGGCAACTCCGCGGCTGATCCGGACAACGTGACGATCATGCTAACCTTCTCGGACGGCTCGATCGGCACGATCTTGTACACATCGGCCGGCGACAGCAGGTTCCCCAAGGAACGCCTCGAAGTCTTCGGCGGCGGCCGCGTGGGCGTGGTGGACAATTGGCGCAGCCTGCTGGTGCAGGGCAATGGCGTGCGCGTGCGCAAGCGCGGCTGGCTGGAGGCTGAAAAAGGCCATCGCCAGGAAATGGCCGCCTTCGTGCAGGCGCTGCGAACCGGGCAGTCGCCGATATCGCTGGAGAGCCAGGTTGCATCCACCCGTGCGACCTTTGCCCTGCGTGCCGCCCTGCGCGATGGAGGCGAGCATCTGGTTGTGGGAGAGCCGTGACATGACAGGGGCAGGTCAGGCAATTCCGCGCCGTAGCGCCTATATTACCAAGCGGCACGGCGCCTGGAACTTGACTTCGATAGGGTTGCTACAACTCGCCATCGTCGCATGGTTCGCGCTGGCAGCCGATCGGCTGCCCCCGCCTGTCTATATCGTACTGTCCGTACTTTTCTGCGCGATCCAGCAAAGGCAGAACTCCGAGTGGCTGCACGAAGGCCTGCATTTCAATATTCATCCCACCCGCCAGATAAACGAAGCCATCACCACTCTCTTGGCGGCCTTGTTTGGCACTCCGGTTGGGCCCATGCGTCGTGCCCATTATCATCATCATGCGGTGACAACTTTCTTTACGGCAGATGATCGTGACACCGCCTATGCCACGCTTGATTCGCGCCGGAGCTTGGCGCCCGCCCTGCTTAGTGACTTGTTGGGAATTACCGCACTGCGCGGGTATGCCGGAGCAATTTTGTCGCGGGTTCCCGTGGCGTGGGGCGTTCCGCGCCAAACCGATGTTGTGAGCGCGGTGTTTGCCACATACAGATATGTGGCCGTCGTTCAGGTCGGGCTTCTCGGCTTTTGCCTGCTGACCGACCGGCTGGACGCCTACGTTCTGTACTATGCGGCGATGCTGTCGGTGTACCCGTTGCTGAGCCGTATCAGGTTATATGGGCAACATCTGGAGATTCTCCCTGACGGCTCTTCGAGAATCGCCGGCAGCACCATCAGCAGGACGATACAGGGCACCGTAATTGACAGACTGCTGATATCGTCGAGGGTCATGCAGTATCATTACGAACACCACCTTTACCCGGCCTTGCCGTTTCGGGCGCTGGAGGAGATGGCGCGAGGTTCAGATTCGGAAATCAACCGATATACGACCTCCCATTGGCCAGTACTGGTCGCTTTGCTTAAGAGGAAATAGATGGCCGCTGTATGCGTTGCCTGCCAATCATCCAATACAAAGACTTACCTGCCCAACCCGCGGGATATTGAGTACTTTGTTGAGCGTTCGCAGGTTGCCGAGATACGCCGCTGCGGCGATTGCGGTTCGTTGTTCCAGAATCCATGGCCGTCAGAAGGCGAAATTTCAAAGTTCTATCCGCCAGACTACCAGAATTACTCTGGTCGCCGTCGGTCGCTGCTGGCGGGGTTGTTGAGGTGGCAGAATGCATCAGTGGCGCAACGGTTTGTCGCGGAGCACGGGCGTGATGCTGCAGTTCTTGATTTCGGTTGTGGCGACAGCAGCTTTCTGTTGTCTCTTTATGAGCAGGGCGTTCGGGATTTAGTCGGCTATGAGCCGCACGAACGCGAAGCCAGTTATACGCCCGGCGAGATCAAGTTCTATAGCGATGTAGACTCCCTAGTTGCTAGCGGACAACGCTTCGATGTCATTCGCATGAACCACGTTATCGAGCACCTCCATGCACCAGATTCGACTGTAACTGCGCTGGCTGCCTTGTTGTCTGAAGGTGGCAGAATACTTGTCCAGACCCCCAATCCGGACACCCTCAGCGCGAGGATATTCGGCAGGTGGTGGGGAGCGCTTCATTTTCCTTACCATACGGTGATCTTTACCCCGCGGGGCATCGCCGCCATGTCGACCCGCTGTGGCATGGCCGTCCGGAAGATATCCGGCGCACTGATGCCGACCGGCTGGTCGATGAGCGTGGAGAACGCGTTGAAGGAAACTCTGGGCATCCGTAAGCGGGGGCGGCAGTGGTTCTACGCGCCACTGGTTCTGGCCGCGTTGCCGATTGCTTTTGTTGAAACCTTGTTTGGTGGCCACAAGGCGGCCATCATCGACTATGAACTGGTGCGACGTGGTTAAATATGCTCTTTTCCTGGTCGGCGCGCTGCTCGCATCTATCGGAGTTTATTTCCTTCGCCGTATCGACCTGGTTTCGCTGGTCGGCAATTTTACATGGCAGGGATTGCTCGGCGTTGTCCTGGATATTGACCTGTGGATCGGGGTCTTCTTCTACGGCCTGGCATTCGTTGTATTTCTCTTCATCATCAATCGTTATGAGGTATCGTCGGCAATGCCGGCGCTGATGGGAGTTTATATAATTACCCTGTCCGTATTCTCATATTTCGTTTTCGGCGATGCCATGAGCCTGCAAAAGCTCGCCGCATATGGACTTATCATCGCTGGCATTGCGCTACTATCATGACCGCTCTTCCATACCTCGACCTAGTTCTGGCGCAGATGCCGCGCTTGCTGTCCCGCATGGATCGCGAGCCACCTTCGCGTACTTACGGGTCCTTTGATCGCACGCATTGGGGTTGGAAGTTCACTGATTTTTCCGGTTCCCGCTTCCAGGAAGCCCTATTTGCCCTTGCCTGGATGTATGCCGGCAGCAGTGGGGACAATCCCTGGCGTGGATCGCCGCTGTGCCTCGAATGGCTGCGCGCCGGCTTCCGGTACTGGCGTGGGCTGCAGCATGCCGATGGATCATTTGACGAGGCCTATCCGTTCGAGCGCAGTTTGGCGGCAACGGCTTTCACCGGCTTCTATCTGGGCGACGCGCTACTTCGGATTGCCCATGATCTCCCAGCCGAGGAGTATGCGGCCACGGTCGAAGCCATACGGCATGCGGGCGACTGGCTGTGTCACAACGACGAGCATCATGGCGTGCTGTCCAATCACCTGGCCGCCGCCGCCGCCGCGCTGGCGGTTGCGGAGAAGCTGACCGGCGAAGCGCGATTTGGCCGGCGCAGTCGTTACTTTGTCGACCGGATCCTGGCCCGGCAGTCGCCCGAAGGCTGGTATGAGGAATACGGCGGTGCCGATTTCGGCTACCAGACCCACGGCACATTCTACCTAGCATACATATGGCGTTCATCGCAGGATGAACGGCTTCTGGAAAGCCTCCGGCGGTCGGTGCGGTTTCTGGCGCACTTCGTCCATCCCAACGGCACGCTCGGCGGGGAATACGGAAGCCGCAACACCAGTTTCTATTTTCCTGCTGGCTTCGAGATACTGGCCCCAGCCTGTCCCGAAGCAGCGGCAATCGCAGCTTTCATGCGCCGTTCGGTCTCCGAGCAGCGGGCCGCCGGCCTGGCGATGATGGATGCGTATAATTTCTGCCCACTGCTCAACAACTACCTGTTTGCGCATGAGGTGGCCCGGGAACTGTCCGACCCTCCACCGCTGCCCTTCACCATCGAGGGGCGGGTCACTTTTCCCCTCGCGGGGCTCTGTGTGCATGTAACGGAGGGGTATCAGGCCGTATTCGCGCCCTCGAAAGGCGGCGTGCTGAAAATATACGACAAGCGTCGCGCCACCCTGGCCTACAGCGACTGCGGATACTGGGGTGAAGTGGGTGCGGGCGGGAGGATTTCCAGCCAGAGTTTCTGCTTGGAGAATCCGACCCAGTTCGAGAAAGACTGTTGTTCAGTGCGGACCAGCTTTGCGTATGTCAACCAGCGGATCATGACTCCGTGGCTGTTCATGGCTTTTCGGCTGTTCAGCCTCACGGTCGGACGGCACAAGGCTGTTGCGCTGAAACTCAAAGCAATACTTGTGAAGGCCCTCGTGAGCCGGCGGCGACAGTATCCGGCAACGCTGGATCGCGGCGTAGTGTTCCGGGCCGATTCGGTGACAATCGAGGACAGGATCGACGCATCCGGCTCCGCTGCGGCGATAAAACTGCATGTTGGCAGCAAATTCTCGACGATTCACATGGGGTCGGCGCGCTACTACCAGCCCGACGAACTTGAGGCGATCCGCATCGACGGAGAAACCGCACATCAACGTTCATATACCTGGGTGCTGCAATGAAAATCAGCGTCGTCTGTCCGTTCTACAATGAGCAGGCAATCATCGGGAATGCCATAAAAGGCATGGTCGCCGCACTCGAAGGACTCCCGCACGACTGGGAGTTGATCGTCGTCAACGATGGCTCCAAAGACAACAGCTTCGATCTTGCCCGGCAGGCGGCGGCCGGGCATCCGCGGGTCCGGGTTATCGGTTATGGCGCCAATCGTGGGCGGGGTTACGCCATTCGCCATGGCATAGAATGCGCCGCGGGCGAGGTCGTGGTCACGACTGAGATCGACCTCTCATGGGGCGACGACATCGTCGCTCGCCTGGCGGCGGCGTTCGAGGCCCATCCAGACGCCGACATGGTGGTCGCGTCCCCCAACCTGCCGGGTGGCGGTTACCGCAACGTTCCGGCCAAGCGGGTCATCATCTCCAAGTTGGGGAACATGATTATCCGCGCCGGTCAGAGTGGCGATATGACGATGTATACTGGCATGACTCGCGCCTATCGCCGCGAGGCCTTCCTGCGTCTGCCCATTGATGAAGACGAGAAGGAATTCCATCTCGAAGTGGCGCAGAAGGCGCAGACGTTCGGCTTCAAGATCTATGAAATACCTTGTGTCCTGGAGTGGAAGGATCACAAGCTGGCGGTATCCGGGGCGCCCAAGCGCAAGAGTTCGAGTCGTATTATCAAACTGATGCGCACCCATATGGCCTTCGCGGCTGTGGCAGCTCCCTTCCGCTATATCCTGCCGTTCAGCGCGGTTATCTCGCTGGTGTCCTTTTTCTTCATGGCGGCGGCCGTCGTCAATCTCTTCAGCGACAGGCCTTCGGCATTTCTGCTGATTACCGGCCTGGCGCTTTTTCTTATCGCTTTTGTGCTTTTCGGGGTTGGTATGCTGAGCTACCAGGGCCAGCTCATTCTGCGCGACATCTGGCGGCTTCGTGGGGAGCTTCGTGCTGAAGTGCGTCGACGGAATCTCGACGCGCCTTCTTCGGGCGCTGACTGATCAGGATGCCGGCCTGACGAGGTGAAGGTGTACGCTGCGGAATGTGATCAGCAGCCAGTTCAGGGTCAGCCGCAGGATGGCAAAGCGGATCACTCTCGAAAAAACCGGACTGCTCCGTATTTTTTCGGCCCGCACGGTTTCCGGCAACGCCGTCAGGCCCTGGCGCGAGAATGCCCTGGCAACGGTCCGGACGGGCCGATAGAATGTGCGCTGGTTGAGGTAGTCCGTATAGGTTTTCGCTTTGGCGCGCGGCGATAGATCCGCGAGGGCGCTCCACCGGGGCTCGATGCCGGCTGCCACGTATGCTTGGATGGCCCAGCGACGCAGGGCGGAATGTTTCGGCAGCCAATGGGTGAATGGCATGAAGAGATGGCCTTCCTGCGGAACCCATTGTGCCGGATAGATTAGGAGCCCGCCGCCTCCAGGGGCCATGACGCGGGCAATCTCTCGAGCTACAATTTCGATGTCGGCAACATGTTCAAGGACTTGATCCGAGCAGACGAAATCAAAAAATCCGTCGGAGAAAATGCTCCGGCCTTTGTTATCCAAGACCTGCAATATTGCCGGATCCTCGCCATTTTCGCGAAGGAAGTTGCGGCCATTCTCCACCGGTTCGGCAAAGGCATCAACACCATAAGCCTGGTATCCCTGTGCTCGTAGCCAGAGTACGGCGCGACCGCGACCACAGCCCCAGTCGAGGATATGCATCTCGGATTTCTCGACTCCATTGGCGACGCGCCATGCTTCGATGGCGTCGACGAGACTGGGTGAAGGGGTGTAGACGGCCACTTCCTTGCCGGACAGAGGATCGAGTTTCGTCGTCACGGCGTCATTCCCCGATTGCATGTGCTTTCAGGCTCGCGGCAATCCGTCTGGCGGTCTGGCCGTCCCACAATTCAGGAGGGGGGCGGACGGCTGAGCGATGCTCAAGGATCGAGCGCAGGCGTTCCAGCAACTGTTCCGGTCGCAGAAGCTGGTTGGTTCCCTGTGTAACGGTAATCGGACGTTCGGTATTCTCGCGCAGGGTAAGGCAGGGAATGCCGAGATAAGTGGTTTCCTCCTGGATTCCACCAGAATCCGTTATCATCACCTTCGCATCGCCAACCAGGCTCATGAAGTCTACATAGCCAAGCGGCGGAACCAATCGTAGCGAGCTCGGAAGGGCCTCCTGCAATCCGAATTCCTGCAGGCGCTTGGTCGTTCGCGGATGAATGGGGAAGACCAGCGGCAGCTGGCGGGCCGCCGCGGAAATCTCCCGTATGATCGATGACAGACGGTCAGGATTGTCCACGTTGCTTGGTCGGTGCAGCGTGACGACGCCAAAAGCTCCGGCTTCGAGCCCGAGACTGCTCGCGATATGTCGGGCTTCGATGGCCGGTTTCATCAATTCATACGAGTCGATCATGATGTTCCCCACGCGGACAATCTGTTCCGGCGGATGTCCTTCACGCAGCAGGTTCTCATCAGCATCGATCGACGGCGTCCAAAGGAGATCTGAAATTGCGTCGGTCGCCAGGCGGTTGATCTCCTCCGGCATCGTCCGGTCGCCGCTGCGTAAACCGGCTTCCAGATGCGCCACCGGAAGCTCGAGCTTCTTTGCCGTGATCGCACAGGCCATCGTGGAGTTGACGTCCCCGACAACCACCACCCAGTCTGGGCGCTGCGCAAGGCAGAGTTGCTCATAGGCGATCATGACGCGGGCGGTCTGTTCGGCATGCGTGGCACCGCCTGTGCCCAGATGGGTATCGGGCGCGGGTAAGCGGAGATCTTGGAAGAATGCATCCGACATGATGGGATCATAATGCTGACCGGTATGCACTATCAGCGGCCTGCACCAGCCCTCGTCGCGCAACGCATGGTATAGCGGTGCGATTTTCATGAAGTTTGGTCTGGCCGCAGCGATCAGATGTATTGCTCGGGGGCGCATCTAGACACCTAGCCGCTTTTCAAAACGGGTAAAATAGTTATAACCCGGTCGCAGATTTCCAGTAATGATATCTGAACGTGTGATCTTATAATGATCCAGTGCATGTCGAAGCATGGCGTCCACGGTCGCGGCCCGAATGTCAACCAGGATAATAGCAGTTTCCTGCCGATCTATAATCGGCAAGATATTGGTGTTGACGGCCCGCTTATCTTTAACGCCGCCAATGGTCAAGGACGGGCCATCAACCAGGATGAAATCGTATTCACCAGTGATGTTCACGTCGTATCGAGCAATCGGCGTACTGTCTACCCACTCCTCAATCTTTGGGGCGACAATGAGGTCGAATCGTTTGTCAAAATCATCTATCTGGGCCAAGCGCCGAGCGTTATCGAGCCAGTGTTGGCTTTCGTCGATAACGGTTAAACTTGAACCGCGATCTTGACGAACATAATTCGAGAAGACTGCCGTTGTTGTTCCGGAGCCGAGTTCCAGGATTTTTTTTGGCCTGTGCTTTGAAAGTAAACTGGATAATTCAAAAAGTTTGTAGGCTTGGAAATCATGCTTCAGTCCGCCGGCATCGTGAAATCGACGAATTATTGTATCGATCTCAGCGTATGCGGCTTCATGCTGACGCCGATGCAAGGCATGTATGCGTCTTGTCCGCCAAATGCTGTAGCGAGATTTTAGATATGACGCCACGATCGATAGCCTGACAAAAGATGGATAGTTCGGCATGAGACTTTAGCCTTTACATTATAAGGTCTTCGGCGTGAGAACGCAGATCTGGCGGCGCCCCAAATGCGCTGAATCGACACATATCATTCGGCCAGAGGGGCTCCACCGCGGATGCAAGTCGCAGCGGTGCTCGCCCTCCAGCAGCGGCGGAGAGAAGAGGCTGGCGAGTGTCCTGACGTGGCCAGCCCTCGTTACACAAAGCAGATGCCGCTCGGACAGACGGTCGGGATAGGTATCGGTGATCATCATGTCGCTGGCGCCTGGCCTCGGGCTGGGATGTCCATCCCTGTGGAGCGTTTCGGCTCCGATCTGGCCGAGCCAGCCATTCTCGCGGTGATACAGATGATAGCCAAATCCACGTCCAGGTTCGTCTCCGGTGAGCAGCAAATGGTCCTCATCAAGCCAGGCATAGTGGGATACCTTGGCTTGGCCTGCCGGGCGCGTGACCGCGCCGGTGTGAACATCAACCACGAGTGCCCGCGCCTGCCGGCGACGACCATCGGTCCATAGGTGGAAAACCAGGAAATGGCGGCCGTCCGGTGCCCACGCCGCATGGTTGAAATAATGCTCGGCGTCGGCCATGGAGGGCAGTGGGTCGAGCGAGGCGGCGTCGGCCAGGGATAGCAGGAGCCGTCCGGCGCCATTTGTGGTTTCCACCAGCATGATCCCGTCCGTCTCCGGTGCGGACTGATATGCCGTGCTGTCGTTGATCTTATATCCGTAGCCGGGGCGAAGGCGCTGTAGTCGGGCAAAATTCAGGGAAAGCCCCAGCCTGCGGTCCGAAGATACATCATACATCGGATGGGGAATGATGGATTCGATGTGGCCGGTTTGGGCATGCCTCACCGTCGTAACCGGTATGCCGTTATGAATATCGTTGTGCGCAACGAGAGAGCCGCTGTCCCACCAAGTCAGTCTCGCCCCCTGCTGCCAACACCATGCGGGCGTCGCCGCGAGGACGGACGGCGACCGGTCCGATTGCAGATCGTAACATAGGATGTCGGCAGTCTTGGCGCCGGATCGAACACTCTGGGCAAGCAGGCGCGTCTCGGTGGCGTCAAAGGGACAAATGTCGTAATAGCCGAAGAAGACGTCACAGCCAGCCTGTCCGAAGCTGCGCATTTCTCCGTCCGCAATATGGGCGCGCGGCCGCCCGCGCATCAGGCGCAACGCCGGAATTGCCGTGGCATATAGATACTTGCGCGTCATGGTCTTGAACGGGAGCGGCAGTCCGTTCCAAAACCGTTGGATGGCATGCGGAATAAGCTTCATCGCCTGGCTTCCCGGGCCAGCCATGCCAGCCTTTCCGCAGTACCGGCACTGGCGGTGCCTCGGTTGACCGGAATTTCCTGGTCGATTAGGCGCCTGCGCGCCGAAGATAGTTTCCCAGGATTCAGAAGGGCCTCATCGATATAGGAAAGCAGCTGTTCATCATTAAAAGCGCGATATACCGCGTTGCAGCGGTAGATGCGGTACAGGTGTTCGGCTGTGTATTCGGACAGGTCGAAGTCATACATCTCGTTCACCCAGCGGCCATATTCGATGTTTATCGCGGGCTTATCAAATATCGCCGACTCAATCAGGTGCGATGATGCAATGGAGATCGACACGTCACAATGCGTAAAGGCGGCTCGAAGGGAGGAAAAATCCTGCTCTTCGACCAGATAATATCCGTCCTGCTGTTCAACCGAATCCGGATCTGCGAAGGCAACGCCGGGTTCGCCGCGTATGGCAGCGATGAAGACTTCCCAGTCGGCGCGCTCGTTGTCGTAGGTGAGGTAGCCGGGGTGGGTGCGGATCAGAAGCTGCGCAGGCTTGGCAAAGGCGCCGGACCGGAGACGATCCAACAGCATCGTAATCGCAACCTTGTTGCCCTCATGATAACAAGGGCTGCCGACGGAAAAAAAGATGACGGCCTTGTCGGAATCCAAGCCGCAGCCGGACAGGAATTCTGCCCGGGATGCAACAGGTGAGGGGCGGAAATAGGGATCCCAGAGCGGCGCCCCCTCCACGAAAATCTGTTCCGGCTTCATATCGAAGTACACGCGGGCCTCTTCCGCAGTGACATGGCTCCAGACGATGCCAGCGTCGAGCGGAACGGCGGGGTAACCCTTGGTGGACGTCTTGTCCCAACTCTGCACGATGGCGCAGGTTCGCACGCCCTGGGCTCGGGCCTCAGCAAGGATTAGCCCATCAACCGAGAGGCCGAATGTGGCGGTGACAACCAAATCCGGGTGATATCTGGAATATAGTTCAGCATGTTTCCGGTTGTCGCCAGACCATGCGTAAAGCGCCTGCAGGCCGCGGCGAATGGGGTAGGAGCCTGAAGCGATTTTCGCGATTGTGGCGGCCAGCAAGGCCTTTAATGTCGCGATCCTGCCTTTGCGGCGCGCGCGAGTCAGATAGCTGCGAATATGGAGCGTGGCGCTGAGATTCGGCTTCCGGGACTGGTTCCCGTATATGAAGCCGAGGATGAGCCGCAGTTGCGGCAGGAACCTTTCTCTCCAACTCCGGTTCTGCGCGTTCCAGTCGTCGAAGTCCTCCTTCCCGTAACCGATGGGCTCCAGAGCTATTGCATCGCCAAAAAAGCTGCGCAGCAGCGGCAGGATACCCGATGGAGCGAAGAGCACCACGCGGGAACGGCGGCTTAGTTCCAGTATCACTCCAGCTGAGACCAGTAGCCGAATATCGAAAAACCGGTAGCAGAACAGGAAAACGACAGGCTGCTTTGTGCTGGTCGGGTGACGGGAGGCGTCAGTCATGGGCTGGCGCCGTCCCGTTATGGCAGAGATAAAATATCTTGTGCCGGAAAACCGGCAGCGGCCACCAGTCAAAAAGAAAGCCTTGCCGATACGGACGCTCGGCAATAACCCTAAAATGTGGCTGTAATAGGGCTGCAAGCTTGGCGTGGTTGTACCATGTGACATGCGTCGGGTCGTCGCGGAGCCGGGCCCATTTTCGAAAACGTACAGCGTGATACAGATCGTAGAATCGCTTTATGGGGTAATTCGGGGTGGACAGTAGAAGAACGCCGTCCTTGCTGGTAACCCTGCGAATCTCGGATACCAGTGCCGGAGCCATGGACATCGGCACGTGCTCAATGACCTCCATCAGATTGACAATGTGAAAATACCCATCTGGGTATGGCTGTGCCGTGCCGGGAGGTACGTGGACTGCATTCTCCCAACCGATCTCTCTGCAGCGCTCAATGCGCTTCTGCGAGGCCTCGGTGCCGTGGATATTAGCGGGACTGAGTCCGCAGTTACGGAGATAGTTGAAATATTTACCATCTCCGCAGCCGACATCCAGGAAGCGGAGCTCATCCAGAGTGCGGCCGCTGATCTGTCGGGCTTCCTCGAAATGGGTGGCCCAGGCTCCGGTAGAGAATGCGGAAAACCTCTTAGTGTCCGCGTAGAGCTCAAAATTCTGTTTGGTGTCCATCAGGTCGCCGCCAGTTTCCGGAAAACATCTATATATTCCTCAGCCGCCCGGCTGATGGAATAATATGGCCTTCGAGCCTCCAATCGGGCGGTCAAGGCTTCGTGCTGATTGCGCAGCGCCTCGATCGTGGCCTCCAAGCCATTCATGTCGATCGGCAATCCGCATGCGCCGGTAAGTTCGGCGCCACTGCCGGGGCCATCGCCATACAGGGCTGGAAGTCCGCTCGATAGGCCCTCGAGCAACGCATTGGGGCACGGGTCCTTGTGGGCGGGATGCAGAAATGCGTGTGCTTTGCGATACGCCACCGCCATCTGTTGATGCGTCGTGATACCCGCCAGCCTGACCGCACCGGTTGGCAGGCCATCCGGCCATCGGCCGAAATGCTGTACCTCGACGCCCGGAAGAAGCGATATCCCAGCGATAATTTCATGTCGTTTGGACGTCCGGGCGCTGGCAGTAGCCGATACAAGTCGCAGTGTCTCTCCTGGGTGATAGGCGCGGCGGGGAATCGACAGGAACTCGGGTGCGGCACCATTGACGATCACGCGGTTCAACGGGTTGGTAAAGCCGTAGTCGTGGAAAAAACCGCGTTGGTAGTTGGACTGAAAGATTACGAAATCGGCCAGATCAAGCAGCTTCAGCACCGCCCTGTCGGCCAGCCATGCCGACAGGTAGTCACGCCAGGACAGGCCTTCCTGCTGTCGCCGCTGGTTCACGGCGCGGACAACAAGTTTTGCCTTGTGCCCGGCCTGCCTGCTGGTACGAATTCGATCCGTGATTTCTGACAGCCGAAGCCTGCTGACCCCGCCATTGGGACCCTGATTGAGTTCATTCATGAACAGGATGTCAAACGGCTCCCTCCCGCTTCCGTTCAGGATAAAATCCGGTTTCGCCGCCAGATACGTCTTCAGGCCGCGCAGGAAATTATTGGCGCCGCCCCCTGGCGCATCGCTTGGATGGTAGGTGAAGCTGATTCGAATCATTGCGATGCCGTATCGGGCCTGATTGTCGTCACGCGGCCAGCATCGATCTCAAAGATTGTGTCGGCCAGATCCTGGTTCTCCCGCCGGTGCGTAACCACAAGTATGGTGACGCCCCTGGCCTTTTTCAGCTGAAGCAGAATCTCGCGCTCGAGTTTCGTCTCCACCGCGCTGGTCGCTTCGTCAAGAATGATGACGCTCGGCTTTCGGGCCAAGGCGCGAGCCAGGGCGATGCGGCGCCGCTGGCCACCGGAGAAGTTGCTGCCGCGGTCACGCACCAGCGTTTCGTAGCCGTCTGCAAGGGAGACTATGAAGTCGTGGATGCCGGCTTCCGCTGCGGCCGTCTCGATATCCGCTCGGGTAAGATTCTGGTTGTCGAGGCGGATGTTGTCCAGAATGGTGCCGTGGAAAAGATAAGGCTCCTGCGGGACATAGCCAAACAATCGCCGCCAGGACGCGAGATTGAATTCCGATATGGATCTTCCGTTGGCAACGATCTCGCCGCCCGCTGGATCGAGCAGACGCGTGAGCAAATCCAGAAAGGTGGACTTTCCTGCGCCGGATGCGCCGAGAAGAAAGGTGGTGGAATCCCGTTTGATCTCGATGGTCACGTCAGTAAATATCGATGCTGACCTGTCATGGCCAAAAGAAACCTGGTTGAACCTGATGTCGGTATTCAGCTCTCTTATGGGGGCGCCATTGCTCAGGTCATCCGCATCAGTCTTTTCGCTGATCAGCTTGTAGATCAGTCGGAATGACGGTTCGCGATTAACGATCTTTACCCGCTGACTGGACAAGCTCGCGATACTGCCGACTATTTTATATACTGCCACCGCAAAGAACATTGCCGGCGGCAGCAGGGCCTTCAAATCGCTCCCCTCGCGATACAGCAGGATGGCTCCCACTCCGAGAAACGCGAAGGAAAACAGGAGCTCGGTAAAGTATGCTGGTAGATCCTGCGACAGCGCATACCGGAATTCCTTGGCGCTGGCGCGTTGGACCTGGGTTTTGATGCTTTCCAGACGCAGGCGTTCGATGTTGAATACCTTGACGTCCTTCAGCCCGCTGATTGAGTCGGCAATATCTGCCGCCAGGGTCTGGTTCATTATCTGCAGCTGCCGTCCGTTGCGTCGCGAATAGGAAAGCAGGGGGCGCAGGATGATGAAATAGGCGCAGGCAGCGAGGCCGCAGCCAATGATCGGGGCCCGCCAGTCGGCGAGTGCAATCAATGTAGTAAGAATCAGTATGTAGGCGGAACTCGTGAGGAAAGCCAGCTGCGCGGTGACGAAGTTGCCGGCGCGCAGCATTTCCCTGGTGATGATGTTAATGATTGCGCCCGGCTTGTTGCCCGACGTCAATGGGTAGCGCTGCAACAGGAAATGCCGGCAGGATGCGACCGTCCAGTGGTTGCGCAGCAGCCTGATCAGATGAGCCTCTGTCGCCGCGCGAGCGTACGCGACGAGCGTCTTGATCATCAACAACCCGCCAAATACCAGGAACAATATGCCGAAATCCAGCCTGGATATCCAATCATTGACCCAGGTGGGAACCCCGGGCATGGCGATGGCGCCATCCTGGGTGAGGATCGACTGGCCCAGAGGCAGCAGCATTGCGATCGAGTAGGACCCCAGAAGGGTCTCCGCCACGGTGAGGATGCCCAGCGTCAGGAGGACGGGCCGGAACTGGCGCAAGCGGCTGTAGAGTTCCACAATCAAGTCGGTGACTCCTGCCGGGCAAAGCCGTACAGCACGCCATTGACCTCAAATGTTTCAAATTCGGCCCTGCGGGCAGCGGCGATCAGGGGCTCGCTGGGCAATTCCAGAAATATCGTCGTCCGCGCGATACGCTGCAGCCTGCGCAAATACTCTTCGGGTTTATCTGTGGCGTGCATGATATGGGATAAATGGCTGCTGCAGACCACCAGGTCGAAGTGTCTGTCCTCGAATAGCTCCAGAAACGGCGAGCGGAGCAAATCGGCGGTAATGAATCTGGCGCAACGGAACAGGTCAGCTTTCCGGGCGATGTGAATGGCGGGCGGGAATATGTCCGCGCCGCATATCGAACAGTCGTAGGTGTCGGAGAAATAGTACAGGTAGCGCCCGGCATTGCATCCGGGCTCGAATATGCGGGCCCGGGGCGGGAGAGCCAAATCAAAGCCGCGGTCCCGCAGATGGCCGATGGCTTGTTCTATGAAGCGGGCCGGGCGTGAGAAATAGAATTGCTGCAGGTTTGCTTCTTCAGCGCCATTCAGCTGAATCAGCGGGATGGCTCGGCCGAGCACCATCAGCCGTATTTGCCGGCTGCTGTCAGCCCAACCCACGGCCTCACCACGAAGGCGATGGGCTTGCTTCTTTTTCACGCGGTCCTCGGTGTTGGCGGCCTCTATGCGCATGCGCAGCAGGCCAACAGGGGGGATGCGAAGCAGCAATGCGGCAACAGCAACCTTCGGAAATTGTACCGCGAGCCAGGCGGTGCGGGCTGAACCGCGCAGGAGGGCCGCAACAGCGGATCGCTTCATCGGCTTGGGCTTTCTATGCCGGAAAGCGTTCGTACAACGCGGGCATCCCAACTATAGTGCCGCTCAAATACTTCGCGCGCCTGACTGGCTAGGCGATCACGGAGTTCAGAATCCTGCCGCAGTCTCTTGGCTGCGTCGACCCAGGCACCCGGCTGGTCTGGAGGAAGTAATAGTGCAGTATGGCCGTCACTGAGTATTTCATGAAGGACCGGAATATCAGAGCACAGGATCGGCTTGCCCCAGCTCATATACTCGAAAATTTTGAGGGGGGACATGAAGCCGGATGTGTCTCCGCCGCCTTGAACGGCAACCTTTCGCTGATAGGGAGCCAGGACAACGTCGAATGAGACAAAGTAGCCATGCAGTTGAGATGGCGGCTGATGCCCATGCAGAATGATGTTAGAGGGCAGTCTCAGCGCCTGAAAACGTTCGATATCATCGCGCTGGCCGCCGACGAGATGAAACGCGATGTCGGGTAGGGCTTCCGCCATCGCCTTGATGATGTTCAATCCTCGCCCTTCGTAGAGGTGGCCGACATATCCGATGCGGAAAGCGCCCGCCAGGGGGCGCGTTTCCGGGTTTGGCGGCGGCGGGTCGGCTGCATCGTGGGCAACGGTTATCCGGCCCTCCAGGGCCGGAATGGCTGCGCAGTACATATCGGACAAACGCTGCGAGATCACGACCAGCCGACGGAAATTTGGATGCCGAAACAGCATTTTCAGCAGCAGGAGCTCGAGGCGGCTGCGCGGAGGGCTATGCAGTTCAAGGATGAAAGGCCGGATACCGGCACAGGGGAAAAGCCAGTACGGCTCGCGGGAGTAAATAAGATTGCAGTCGGATTTGCGAACCAGTGCTGCCAATCGCTCGTAACCGAGGAGCAAGGCCGGCAGCGGACCGACCCTCAAGCCGGGAATATGCTCGCGTAACCATAGTAGAAAGCCGGCCAGCAGGGTTCCCCGGGTGGTAATGCGGGTCAACTGGAACCTCCCGGTTCCATAATAGGCATGCGCCTCTCCTTCGCTACCTGCGCCCTGTTCGGCAACAAGGGTCACGTCATGGCCGCGCAAAGCCATGGCGCGGCACATCTTCATGGCATGCACAGAATTGGCGGAGTCCGAGATAATGCGGGACCCGGATAGGTATACGATTTTCATTAGGGATGGCCGTCCCCAGCCCATCAGGAATCTTGGATATCAGCCCATCGCAGCAGGCGATCGGGTTGGATGTCGATTGCCACGCGCCGCCCAACGACTTTATGCATGTCCTCTGCACGAATGCCCGTGCCGGGCTTTTTCAGGGTGAGAACATCTGCAGTCAGGATCGATCCCGCCGCCACCTGCCGGGTGACGGCCAAACTTTTCCCAAATGTCTGACGCAGTGCCGCAAAGCCTTCGGCAGCGGCATTCTTGTTCACCGGATTGCGACTCATGGTGACTTGCGCATCCCGCATTTCGGATACGGCGCGAAGCTCTTCGAATGTAAGAGAGGATTTGACATCGGGGCCGAACATGCGACGATCGAATATGACATGGAATTCCAAGAGGGCGGCGCCGTTTGCAATTGCCGATATCGCAGGCCACAGCTTGCCGGAGTGATCGGAAAGACCGGCCGGGCAGGCATATCGGTCGCGGATTTCGCCGATGACGTTGAGGCCGACGCGTGTCAAAGGCGTCGGATACTCTGTGGTGCACTGGAACACAGCGAGCGGATTGCCCGCCCGCCGGACAATTTGCGCGGCATGATCAATATCGGCCCATCCTGCCATTCCGCTGGAGAGCAGTATGGGTTTGCCAGTCTGGGCCATGAGATGTATCAGGGCGTCGGAATAAAGTTCTCCCGATGCTACTTTCCAAGCGGCCATACCAAGTTTTTCAAGAAGCGCCACCGCCTTGGCCGAGAACGCCGACGACAGGAATACGAGGCCTCGCTCCTGAGCATGCTTCGCCAGCCCAGCCCATTGCTCGGGGGTAAATTCCATTCGTTTCCAGTACTCAAAACGAGTGTTGTCTTGACGTGAGAATTTCACACGGAAGGGTTCGTCCAGCGTCGATTCCTCGCTGGCAAAGTGTGTCTGAAACTTGATGGCATCGGCACCATTGTCTGCCGCCGCATCAATGAAGGCATGGGCCAGGCCGAGTGAGCCGTCATGCGCCTGCGCAACTTCGGCGATCAGGAATGTCCGGCCAAAATTACTAATCTTATGATTCCCAATTTTGAAGCCAGCCACATATTCCTCGCGTTTTGACATGAATGCCCGTTGACGAGCGCGCCTTTGCAATCTTTGGATACCCCAGCGTTCACTAAACTTATAGTTGTTCTGCTTGATAGAAGCCTGAACACCCGAGGGTGTGTTCAGGCAATGAACATGCCTTAATTTCAAAATACATGTCAACCGAAGCTATATTTAATAATAATCACTCTTAAATGTATCGTGACGTCATAGTGAGTAGTAAAGTATTAGTTTCCCTCAGCATTCTTTGTAACAATTAAAGAACATTCGAATAGCTCGTGAACGTGTTGTTCACCAGTAATTCTGGCAGTTCTGGTAACTGGAGCAGGAAGTTTCTCATATGGGTTGCTTAGCCTGAGCCTTGTCTAAACGCCCAGTCTTGTTTGAGATCGTACACTATATCAGTTTTCTAATCTCGGTGGGACGGGCCGACTTCGATTTATCCTGTTTGAGTTTGGACCCCTCCTTCTTAGATCTGCAGCCCGCCCAGCAGAGCGCGGCGGTAACCGTCATTGCCCAAGCTCGCTGAAACGAGCCTGAATAGCGTTTCGGCTCTCGACACCCCCTTTACGCCGATTCGCCCTCAATGATGGCGGGCCGCGGCTTCCGGCCGCCTCGGCGGGGGCGCGGATTGGTCATCTCGGGCAGGCGAATCGGGAATCCCGGATAGGACGCCGGTTGCTTCGCCGGTCGGTTGGGGCGGGGCTGAGACGGGGTCGCCCCAACGATATTGGCCGATGCGTAAAGCGGGTGGGTTCGGTCCACCCTGGATGCCTCAAAAAGAAGGACATCCGAGAGCCGATATCGAATCTGGCCGGGAAGAACATTACAGCGGGGCGGCAAGTCAGCTAGGTCGCACTTCTGTAAATAGGAGAGTGAGCAGCGCCATCGGGCGGCAAGGTCCTTCTGGGTCAGCAGGGGATCTGGTTCCGGGTGGTCCTGGCGATACAAGTTGGCCGTGGTCATGAGGCCATGTTGCCGGGCTCGTCGGTTTGAATCTATCGGCCTAAAGGCCGGACAGCCGAACTGCCACGGGACGTCTTGGAGTAGAATCCTTGAACTTCGGGTGGCACCAGCTCTGGTTGGCGGCACGCCGTCAGTTTGCTATACTGCAAACGCTCCAATTTCGCTCCACTGCCGGATGCAAAGCGGTCGGCGCTGGTGCAAGGGATTGCAGCTAAGTGATTGGGTTTTTTGGAGACAGGTCTCCGGGTTGGCGTAAGATATGGGCTGGGTTCCGGCTCATAACCTGAAGGTCAGAGGTTCAAATCCTCTCCCCGCAACCAACCTGGAAACCCGTCAAGTCAAACACTTGGCGGGTTTTTTTGTTGCCTGGGCCGGCCGCCCGCCCCCTCTGCCCCTCCGGTACGCATCTTGCTTGAAAACAAGACTGACAGAGCAGGGTGCAGGGCCGTGGCCGGCGTGCGTATTCTTTTGATCGATGAAAATCCCGAGCGCGCGGGCGTACTGGCCGCCGCCCTGCGCGAGCAGAATTACGACCTCGTCGCCCAGCTCGCGCCACGGGACCTGAACGCGCAGCGGGTCCAGGAAATTGCCCCCGACGTCATCATCGTCGACATGGAATCGCCCTCGCGCGATACCATCGACAGCATGCGGCAGATCAACGCCGAACAGCCGCGCCCGGTGGTGATGTTCGTCGACCAGTCGGACGAATCGATGATCCAGCAGGCGATGCAGGCCGGTGTTTCGGCCTATATCATCGATGGCCTCAACGTGAACCGGGTGAAGCCGATCGTCGACGTGGCGATCGCACGGTTCCGCGAATTCCAGGCCCTGCGCGAGGAATTGCAGAAAACCAGGGCCAGCCTCAACGAACGCAAGATCATCGACCGGGCCAAGGGCCTGCTGAT
Source organism: Ferrovibrio sp. (assembly GCA_046294345.1). Taxonomy (GTDB): domain Bacteria; phylum Pseudomonadota; class Alphaproteobacteria; order Ferrovibrionales; family Ferrovibrionaceae; genus Ferrovibrio. The sequence goes on along the minus strand of JBKBJT010000011.1, from coordinate 57,635 downwards.
GCGCGAGCGGGGCCTGGGCGAGGACGAGGCCTATGCGGCGCTCCGCAAGCTGGCCATGGATCGCCAGCAGCGCCTGGTCGATGTGGCGGAAAACCTGCTGACCTTTGCCGATCTGCTCAAAAAGAAATAGGCAGCTGCCTTCATTTTGTGCAGCGCAGCAAAATGCCGCCATTGGGGCAGGCCGGCTAGAAGCTTGAAAAACCGGGTTTCCCGGATCTGGCACATATCCTGCTTTGAGAAGACCGAGACCCGCTGCAACGGCGCAGTGGATTGATCGGCCTTCCGCCCCGCCTCCCCAGGCAAAGCAGCAGCGTCGATCGCGATACGGACAATGGCGTCCCGCAATCCGGCCTCGGTTCCGAGGCTCCGATTGCAGGGCGCTTTTTTTATGGCCGCGACGCCGGGCAACGACCCGGCAGCAGGGACAAAGAAAGAGGGGATCGACATGGCTGTGTTCAATCGTCGTCAGTTGCTGAAATCCGCCACCGGTGCTGCCGCGGTGATGGCCGCCGCCAGGCTGCAGTTTCCCGCCGGCGCCTTCGCCCAGGCCGCCGGCCCGGAGGTGAAGGGCACCAAGCTGGGCTACATCGCGCTCACCGATGCCTCTCCGCTGATCATCGCCAAGGAAAAGGGCTTCTACGCCAAATACGGCCTGCCCGACATGGTGATCGACAAGCAGGCCTCCTGGGGCGCCACGCGCGACAATATCGAGCTGGGCGAGGCCGGCGGCGGCATCACGGGCGCGCATATCCTGACACCGATGCCCTACCTGATCTCCACCGGCAAGGTCACCAAGACCAAGGTGCCGATGAACATCCTGGCTCGCCTGAATACCAACGGCCAGTCGATCTCGGTCTCCAACAGCTGGGCCGGCAAAGGTGTGACCACTGATGCCAAGGCGCTCGCCGCCGGCTTCAAGAAGGCCAAGGCGGAAGGCAAGGACATCAAATGCGCCATGACCTTTCCAGGCGGCACCCACGATTTGTGGCTGCGCTATTGGATGGCCTCGAACGGCATCGATCCCGAGAAGGATGTCTCCACCATCGTGGTACCGCCGCCGCAGATGGTGGCCAACATGAAGGTCAACACCATGGAGGCCTTCTGCGTCGGTGAGCCCTGGAACGCGCAGCTGGTGCATCAGAAGATCGGTTTCACCGCCCTCACCACGGGCGAGCTGTGGAAGGACCATCCCGAGAAGTCACTCGGCCTGCGCGCCGACTGGGTGGAGAAGAATCCGAAGGCGGCGAAAGCCATCCTGATGGCCGTGCTGGAAGCCCAGCAATGGTGCGACAAGCTCGAGAACAAGGAGGAGATGTGCAAGATCGTCGGCGGTCGCGACTGGTTCAAGGTGCCGGTGGCCGACATCCTGGGACGCCAGACCGGCAACATCGATTACGGTGATGGTGACCGCAAGGCCAAGGTTGGCCTCGACAGCCCCCTGGTGATGAAGTTCTGGCGTGACTTCGCCTCCTATCCGTTCCAGAGCCACGAGCTGTGGTTCCTCACCGAGGATATCCGCTGGGGCTACCTGCCCGCCGATACCGACACCAAGGCGCTGATCAAGGACGTCAACCGCGAAGACCTGTGGCGCGAGGCGGCCAAGGCCATCGGCGTGAAGGACGCGGATATCCCGAAATCCACGTCACGCGGCAAGGAAACCTTCTTCGACGGCAAGGTCTTCGATCCGGCCGACCCGGCCGGCTATCTGAAGAGCCTGGCCATCACCCGCGTGTGACCGCATGTCCGCCCACGACAAGGAGCTGTCCATGGCTGTGAAAACAGATGTCCTGAGCAAGGCGGATCTGGGCGGCGAGGGTTTCCTCGCCGTCTGGGCGCCGCGCGTTGTCGCCGGACTGCGGATCACGGCGGCGCGTGTGCTGCCGCCGATCCTGTTCCTCGCCCTGCTGCTGGCGGTGTGGGAGATTGCCTGCTCCAGCCCCGGTTCGACCCTGCCGCCGCCATCCACCGTGCTGGCGGATACCTGGGAACTGATCGTCGACCCCTTCTACGACAAGGGCAATCTCGACAAGGGTCTGTTCTGGCATCTGGCTTCCAGCCTGCAGCGCGTGGCGATCGGCTTCGCCATCGCCGCCGGGGTCGGCATCGCGCTCGGCGTGCTGATCGGCCAGTCGACGCTGGCTTTCCGTGGTCTGGATCCGATCTTCCAGGTTCTGCGCACCGTGCCGCCGCTGGCCTGGCTGCCATTATCGCTGGCCGCCTTCCGGCATGCCGATCCTTCGGCGATCTTCGTCATCGCCATCACCGCGGTCTGGCCGATCATCCTCAACACAGCCGTCGGTATCCGCAACATCCCGCAGGATTACCGCAACGTCGCCCGCGTGCTGCAGCTCAACGGGTTCGAATACTTCTTCAAGGTGATGCTGCCGGCCACGGTGCCTTTCATGTTCACCGGCCTGAAGATCGGCATCGGCCTCTCATGGCTCGCCATCGTCGCCGCCGAGATGCTGATCGGCGGCGTCGGCATCGGCTTCTTCATCTGGGATGCCTGGAACAGCTCGCTGATCAGCGAAATCATTCTGGCGCTGATCTATGTGGGCCTGGTCGGGTTCATGCTCGACCGCATGATCACCTTCATCGGCAGCCGCATCGGCGGCTACAGCCAGCAGTAAGGGGCCCGTGATGGCGCGGCGTCCAGCCAGAACAAAAACCGTGCGGGACGCCATTCCGGCTGTCCTCACGCCGATGCGGATCGGCTTTATCGCACTGACCGACAGCGCGGTGCTGATCGCCGCGAAGGAAAAGGGCTTCTTCGCGCGCCAGGGGCTGGACGTCACCCTGGTGCGCGAACCCTCCTGGGCCAACATGCGCGACAAGGTGGCGCTGGGGGCGCTGGATGCGGCCCACATGCTGGCGCCGATGCCGCTGGCCGCTACGCTTGGCGCAGGGGGCTGGAAGAAGCCGCAGATCACCAGCTTCGTGCTGAATCTGAATGGCAACGCCGTCACCATCTCCACCAGGCTGTGGAACCGTCTGGTCGATGCCGAACCGGCCCTGGCGCAGGACCGGCTCGAGGCCGGCAACGTGCTGCGCCGGCTGATCACCGCCGACCGCAAGGCCGGGCGCGACAAGCTGACCTTCGCCACCGTGTTCAATTATTCCTCGCACCAGATCCAGCTGCGCTATTGGCTGGCCTCGGCCGGCATCGACCCGGATCGTGACGTCAACCTGGCGGTGGTGCCGCCACCGCAGATGACCGACCGCCTGGCCGCCGGCGAGATCGATGGCTTCTGTGTCGGCGATCCGTGGAATTCGCTGGCCGTGCTGCGCGGCGTGGGCCGCATCCTGATCTCGGGTTACGAGATCTGGAACAACCGCATGGAAAAGGTGATCGGCGTCAACCGCGACTGGGTCGAGCGCAATCCGCTTACTCACAAGCATATGCTGATGGCCCTGATCGAGGCCGCCGAATGGCTCGACCGGCCGGAAAACCGGCTGGAGGGCGTCGAGATCCTGGCGCGGCCTGACTATATCGGCCCGCAGGCCGCCGAGGCGATCCGCCTCAGCATGCTCGGCGTGGTGCGCTATGGCCTGGATGTCAGCCCCGAGCATATGCCCGATTTCTTCGTGTTCAGCCGCTACAGCGCCAATTTTCCCTGGCGCAGCCAGGCCGAATGGTACCTGACCGAGATGCGGCGCTGGAAGCTGATCGACCCGGCCACCGACATTTCCGCCGTGGCCGATGCGGTCTACCGCACCGACCTCTATCGCGAGGCCGCGGCCGCGCTGGACAAGCCCTTCCCCCTGATCGACCGCAAGCCCGAGGGCCTGCATGCGGGCCCGTGGCAACTGGCCCAGGCCAGCGCCCCGATCGAGATGGGCGCCGACCTGTTCTTCGACGGCTCGTATGTCTCGTCCGCCCGTCCCGCCGCGCCGGCGCAGCCGCGCGAGGTGAATGACGGCAGTCTCGCCACCCGTCGCCCCAGCGCCAACCGATAAACCAAGGAGCCTCCCCATGAGCGCCTACCTCAGCTTCGAAGACGTCGGGATGACCTTCAAGGGAGCCAACGGCCCCTTCATCGCCCTGCGCGACATCCACCTGCAGATCGGCAGCGGCGAGTTCGTTGCCCTCATCGGCCATTCCGGCTGCGGCAAATCCACCCTGCTCAACATCGTGGCCGGCCTGCTGCGCGCCACCCATGGCGGCGTGCTGCTGCAGGGCAAGGAGGTCAACGACCCCGGCCCGGACCGCGCCGTGGTGTTCCAGAACCATTCGCTGCTGCCCTGGCTGACGGTCTACGACAATGTGCGGCTGGCCGTCGACAAGGTGCATGGCAGGGCGAAGTCGACCGCCGAACGCGATGAATGGACCCGGCATAACCTGGCCCTGGTGGGCATGGACCACGCCCTCGACAAGCGGCCCCAGGAAATCTCCGGCGGCATGAAGCAGCGCGTCGGCATCGCCCGCGCGCTGGCGATGGAACCCAAGGTGCTGCTGCTGGACGAGCCGTTCGGCGCCCTGGACGCGCTGACCCGGGCGACGCTGCAGGACACCGTGATGGAATTGCATGCCAAGCTGAAGAACACCGTGATCATGATCACCCATGACGTGGACGAGGCCGTGCTGCTCTCGGATCGGGTGGTGATGATGACCAACGGCCCGGCGGCCACGATCGGCGAAATCCTCGATGTGAACCTGCCGCGCCCGCGCAACCGTCTGGCCCTGGCAAGCGACCCGGAATACACGCGCTGCCGCCAGCAGATCCTGGAATTCCTCTATGCCCGCCATCGCGCACCCGCTGTGCAGGCGGCGTAACAGGCCTATCGCGTAACGGAGTCCAAGGCCATGAAAGAACGTCTCGTCATCATCGGTAACGGCATGGCGCCCGGACGCATGCTGGAGAAGCTGTTCGAAGCTGCGCCCGGCCGCTATGCCGTGACGATCTTCAATGCCGAACCGCGGGTGAATTACGACCGCATCATGCTCTCCCCCGTGCTATCGGGTGAGAAGACCTATGAGCAGATCGTGATCCATGGCGATGGCTGGTACATCAACCACGGTATCACCCTGCACAAGGGCACGCGCGTTACCGCCATCGACCGTGCAGCAAAGACCATCACCACCGATAACGGCCTGACCGAACCCTACGACAAGCTGGTGATCGCCACCGGCTCGGTGCCCTTCATCATTCCCGTGCCGGGCCACACCCTGCCGGGTGTGCTGAGTTACCGCGATCTGGACGACGTCGATGCCATGATCCTCGCCGCGAAGTCGCGCGGCAATGCCGTGGTGATCGGCGGCGGCCTGCTGGGCCTGGAAGCGGCGGCCGGCCTGGCCGAACAGGGCATGCAGGTCACCGTGGTGCATCTGATGCCGACCCTGATGGAACGCCAGCTTGATCCGGCCGCCGGCTACCTGCTGAAAAAGGCCATCGAGGAGCGCGGCATCCGCGTGCTTACCGGGGCCAATACCAAGGCGATCACCGGCAATGGCCGGGTGGAGGCGGTCGAGCTGGAAGACGGCACGCGTATCCCCGCCGACCTGGTGGTGATGGCGGTGGGCATCCGGCCCAATGCCGCGCTGGGCAAGCAGGCCGGTCTGACCGTCAACCGCGGCATCGTCGTGGATGACCAGATGCGCAGTTCCGATCCGGATATCTTCGCGCTGGGCGAATGCGTGGAGCATCGCGGCGCCACCTATGGCCTAGTCGCGCCGCTCTATGAGATGGCCGGCGTGCTGGCCACGACCCTGGTGGGTGAGCCGGCCGCCTATAACGGCTCGGTGACCGCGACGAAGCTCAAGGTCACCGGCATCGACCTGTTTTCGGCCGGTGACTTTGCCGAGGCGCCCGACCGCGAGGAGATCGTGCTGCGCGATGCGGCGCGTGGCGTCTATCGCCGGCTGGTGCTGAAGGACAACCGAGTCATCGGCACGGTACTGTATGGCGATACCGGCGACGGCGCCTGGTTCTTCCAGCTTCTGCGCGAGGGCGCCGATATCGCGGAGATGCGCGAGACCCTGATTTTCGGCCAAGGCTATGCGGGAGGCAGCCCGCTGGACCCTATGGCGGCCGTTGCAGCCTTGCCGGATGAGGCAGAGATCTGCGGCTGCAACGGCGTATGCAAGGGCAAGATCACCGGCGCCATCACGGCCAATGGCCTGACCACGCTGGAAGAAGTGCGTGCCGTCACCAAAGCCTCGGCTTCCTGCGGGTCCTGCACCGGACTGGTGGAAAAGCTGATCGGCCTGACGCTGGGCGATTCCTATGCGCCGAAGGCAACGAAGGCCGCCTGCGGCTGCACCGATCTCGGCCATGACGATATCCGCCGGCTGATCGTGGCCAAGGAGCTGAAGTCGATTCCGGCGGTGATGCAGGAGCTGGAATGGAAGACGTCCTGCGGCTGCAGCAAATGCCGCCCGGCGCTGAATTATTACCTGCTGGCTACCTGGCCCGGTGAATATGTGGACGACAACCAGTCGCGCTACATCAACGAGCGTGCCCATGCCAACATCCAGAAGGATGGCACCTATTCAGTGGTGCCGCGCATGTGGGGCGGCGTGACCAGCGCGAAGGAGCTGCGCGCCATCGCCGACGTGGCCGACAAATACAACATCCCCACCGTGAAGGTGACCGGCGGCCAGCGCATCGACCTGCTCGGCGTGAAGAAGGAAGACCTGCCCGGCGTCTGGGCCGACCTGAACGCCGCCGGCATGGTTTCGGGTCATGCCTATGCCAAAGGCCTCCGCACGGTGAAGACCTGCGTCGGCAGCGAATGGTGCCGCTTCGGCACCCAGGATTCGACCGGCCTTGGCATCAGGCTGGAGAAATTCACCTGGGGTAGCTGGACGCCGCACAAGGTGAAGCTGGGCGTTTCCGGCTGCCCGCGCAACTGCGCCGAAGCCACGGTGAAGGATATCGGCATCATCTGTGTCGATTCCGGCTATGAATTCCATATCGCCGGCGCGGCGGGCCTGGAAGTCAAGCAGACCATCCTGCTGTGCAAGCTGGAGACCGAGGAAGAGGTTCTGGAATATACCGGCGCGCTGATGCAGCTCTATCGCGAGCAGGCGCATTACCTGGACCGCATCCACAAATGGCTGCACCGCGTCGGCCTCGATTCCGTGAAGCAGCAGATCGTCGAGGATCACGAGCGTCGCCGCGTATTGTTCGCCCGCTTCGTGCAGGCGCAGAAGGTGGCCCAGGTCGATCCCTGGGCCGAACGTGTGAACGGCGCCTTCGCCCATGAATTCAAGCCGCTGGCCGACCTGCGGCTGGCCCATGCCGCCGAGTAGGAGACGCGCATGACTGCGGATTGGATCGATATCGGCACGCTGGACGACATCCCGAAGCGCGGCGCCCGTGTGGTGAAGACGGCACGCGGCGACATTGCCGTGTTCCGCACCATGGACGACAAGCTCTTTGCGCTGGATGACAAATGCCCGCACAAGGGCGGGCCGTTGTCGCAGGGTATCGTTCAGGGAGAATCCGTCACCTGTCCGCTGCATAACTGGGTGATCAGCCTGGCCACCGGCGAGGCCCAGGGCGCCGACCATGGCTGCACCCGCACCATCGCCGTTCGGCTGGAGCAGGGGCGCGTGCTGCTTTCCTGGCCGGCCAAGGCGATGCAGGCGGCCTGAGGCAGCATGACCGCCGCGCCCGAAACCCGCAGCACCTGCCCCTATTGCGGGGTGGGCTGCGGCCTGCGGGTGCGGCGCGAAGCCGATGGCGGAGTCGCCGTGCAGGGCGACCCGGCTCATCCGGCCAATGCCGGCCGCACCTGCTCGAAAGGGTCGGCGCTGGCCGAGACTTTGGGCATGGAGGGCCGGCTGCTGCATCCGATGATGGATGGCAGGCAGGCGACGTGGGATGCGGCGCTGGATCGTGTGGCGCAGGTTTTCTCCGACACCATCGCGCGCCATGGTCCGGATTCGGTGGCCTTCTATGTTTCGGGCCAGTTGCTGACCGAGGATTATTACGTCGCCAACAAGCTGATGAAGGGTTTCATCGGCTCGGGCAATATCGACACCAATTCGCGGCTCTGCATGGCCTCTGCCGTGGCGGGGCACAAGCGCGCCTTCGGCAGCGACACGGTACCCGGCGTCTATGCCGACCTGGAACTGGCCGACCTGGTGGTGCTGGTCGGTTCCAACCTCGCCTGGTGCCATCCGGTGCTGTTCCAGCGCCTGATGGCCGCCAAGACCGAGCGGCCGGAGCTGACCGTCGTGGTGGTCGATCCGCGCCGCACCATGACGGCGCGCAATTCCGACCTGCATCTGGCGCTGAAACCGGGTTCGGACGTCGCGCTGTTCAACGGCCTGCTGGCCTATCTGCATGAACAGAACCGGATGGATGGCGGCTTTGTGGCCGGCCATGTCAACGGCCTGGATGCGGCCCTGGCTGTGGCGCGTAGCCTGTCGCTGTCCGAGATCGCTGAAATCACGGGACTCAGCGTGGCAGACCTGAAGCGTTTCTACGATCTCTTCGCCCGGCATGAGCGCGTGGTGACGGCCTATTCCCAGGGTGTGAACCAGTCGAGTTGCGGCACCGACAAGGTGAACGCCATCCTCAACTGTCATCTTCTCACGGACCGCATCGGTCGACCCGGCATGGGGCCGTTTTCCATCACCGGCCAGCCCAATGCCATGGGCGGGCGCGAGGTGGGAGGGCTGGCCAACCAGCTCGCCTGCCACATGGAGCTGGACAACCCGGATCACCGCCGCATCGTGCAGGATTTCTGGGCTGCGCCGCGCATCGCCGACAGGCCGGGCCTGAAGGCGGTGGACCTGTTCCGCGCCGTGAAGACCGGATCCGTGAAGGCGATCTGGATCGCCGGCACCAATCCGGTGGACAGCCTGCCCGATGCCGACGACGTGCAGGCGGCATTGCAGGCCTGCCCCTTCGTCGTCGTGTCGGATGTGCTGCAGGTGACCGACACGGCACGCCATGCCCATGTGCTGCTGCCGGCGGCGGCCTGGGGCGAGAAGGACGGCACCGTCACCAATTCCGAACGCCGCATCTCGCGCCAGCGCAGCTTCCTGCCGCTGCCCGGCGCGGTGAAGCCCGACTGGTGGATTTTCGCCCAGGTCGGTTGCCGGATGGGCTGGGCCGATGCCTTTGCCTACGAGCAGCCGGCGGAAATCTTCGCCGAATATGCCCGGCTCAGCGGTGCGGAGAATGATGGGCGGCGGGATTTCGATATTTCCGCGCTAGGCGATATCACCGCCGCTGACTATGAATCGCTCGCTCCGTTCCAGTGGCCATGGCCGGCGGGGCAGCCGCGTAATGACGAGCGGCGCTTTTTCGCCGACGGGCGGTTCTATACGCCCGACCGCAAGGCGCGTTTCATCGCCACGCCCTGGCGCGCGGCCGCCGAGCAACCCGGCGAAGAACATCCGCTGGTGCTCAATACCGGCCGCATCCGCGACCAGTGGCACACCATGACACGCACGGGCCGCTCGCCGCGCCTGATGGGCCATATCGCCGAACCCTTCCTGGAAATCCACCCTGTCGATGCCGCAGCCCATGGCATTGCGCCGGCCAGCCTGGTGATGCTGCGCAATCCGCGCGGCCATGCGATCCTGCGGGCGCTGGTCAGCGAGGAGCAGCAGCGCGGCACGGTCTTCGCACCGCTGCACTGGACGGATCAGCTGAGCGCGCAGGCGCGCGTGGATGTGCTGGTCAACCCGGCCACCGATCCGGTCTCGGGCCAGCCGGAACTGAAATTCACGCCCGTTGCCGTGCAGCCCTATGCGGCAGACTGGTATGGCTTCGCCGTGCTGGCCGAAAGGCCCGCCACGCCGCCGGTCGGCTACTGGACACTGGCGCCGGCGCGCGCCGGCTGGCGGCTGGAACTGGCCGATCAGACCCTGCCGCAGGACTGGACGGCCCTGGCCCGCGGCCTCTTTGGCATTGGTGAGGATGAAGGCGTCGAACTGCTGGCCTATCACGATGCCGCTGCCGGGCAGCATCGTTTCGCTGCCTTCCGTGACGAGCGCCTGATCGGGGCGCTGTTCGTCGCGCCGCAGCCGGTGGCGGTGTCGCGCGCCTGGGCTGCCGACCAGCTTGATGCGCCATTCGCCACGGCCACGGCGCGGCTGCGCCTGCTGGCCGGCCGTACCGGTGCGGACCAGCCGGATCGTGGCGCCATCGTCTGCGCCTGTTTCGATGTCGGCAGTCGCCAGATCGCTGCAGCCGTGGCAGGCGGCTGCGCCACGGTGGAGGCGGTGACGGCCGCGACCCAGGCCGGCGGCAATTGCGGCTCCTGCCGCAGCGAAATCCGGAGGATCATCGATGGGCTCAGCATCCAGAAAGCCGGCTGACATCACGGTGCCTCAGGCAGGGCGGCGCATCGCGCCGCTGGCCGTGCTGCCGCTGTTCATCGATCTGCATGGCAAGCGCGCCGTGGTGGCGGGCAACGAAGCGCCCGCGGCCTGGAAGGCTGAATTGCTGGCAGCGGCCGGTGCGCGGGTGGAGGTCTTTGCACCGCAGCCCGGTGCCGAGCTGCTGGCCCTGCAGGACGGTATTGTCATGCATCCGCGTAACTGGCAGCCGGATGACCTTGCCGGTGCGGCCATGGCGGTGATCGATGCGGCCGACGAGCAGGAAGCGGCTGAGTTCCATGCCGCCGCGCGCGACGCCGGCGCGATCTGCAGCGCCATCGACAGGCCGGGTCATGGCGATGTGCAGTTCGGTTCCATCGTCAACCGTTCGCCGCTGGTGATCGGCATCTCCACCGATGGGGCGGCGCCGGTGCTGGCCCAGGCGGTGCGGCGGCGCATCGAAACCCTGCTGCCCGCCACGCTGGGCGCCTGGGCCGCAGCCGCCAAGCGCATCCGCGCGTCGCTCGCCGCACGCCTGCCGACACCCACGCAGCGCCGTGCCTTCTGGCAGCGGTTTGCCGAACGCGCCTTCCTTGAACCGACGGTGCCGTCCGATGCCGATCTGCTGCGCATGCAGCCGCAGGCCGGCGCCGGCCATGTCACGCTGGTCGGGGCCGGACCGGGCGATGCCGAGCTGCTGACCCTGAAAGGCATGCGGGCGCTGCAGGCGGCAGACGTGATCCTGTTCGACGATCTGGTATCGGATGGCGTACTGGAGCTGGCGCGTCGCGAGGCTCGACGCATGATGGTCGGCAAACGCGGCGGCCGCGCGAGCTGCCGGCAGGACGACATCAATGCGCTGATGATCAAGCTGGCCCGCCAGGGCAAACGCGTGGTGCGGCTGAAATCCGGCGACCCGATGGTGTTCGGCCGCGCCGGCGAGGAGATTGCCGCGCTGCAGGCGCAGGGCATTCCGGTGGATGTGGTGCCGGGCATCACGGCGGCGGTGGCGGCGGCCAGCCGGCTCGGCGTGTCGCTCACCCATCGCGAGGCCGCGCATTCGGTGCGCTTCGTCACCGGGCATTCGCGCCAGGGCGGCCTGCCGCAGGATCTGGACTGGTGTGGTCTTGCCGATCCGGAAACCTCGCTGATGGTCTATATGGGCGGCCGAACCGGCGGGGCGTTTGCCGCGCGGCTGATTGCTGAGGGCCTTTCCCCCGCCACGCCGGTCGTGGCCCTGGCGGCCGTATCCCGTCCGGAAGAGGCGCGCTGGGTGGGTCGGCTGGACAACCTGGCAGAAGGTCTAGATTCGCTCGGCAACGAGCACCCGGTTCTGGTGGGCATCGGCCGGGTCTTCGACGGGCTCGGTGCGGCAGCCGGAACGCCGCAGGAAATGCAGCCGGTTGAAACTCCGCGCTTCGGCAGACTCGCCTGATCCCCAGCCGAATCATGGCACAAGGCCGGCCTCGCTGCGGGCGCCGGCCGGATTAAATTAATTTAATCATTTGATTTTTAATAACAATCTGCTTTTCTAGGCGCGGCATCGTTGCGACGGCCCGCGCTTTTTGGTGCGCGGTTATCAGAAATCAGAAGAGTATTGCGCGTGCCGTAGCGATGAATGCCACCTACACGGACGATCAGTGACCCGCCGCAAATGGCGGGCGCTTGGGGGCAGGGGAAGACCATGAAAAAATTCGCAGCCGCGATTGTCTCATTCGCGCTGGCCGCAGGTTTCGCACTGGAAACCAGAGCGCAATCCGGCGCCGACCTCGTGCGGCAATTCTCGAGTCAGTTGTCGACTCTCCCGGTCTTTGCCGGCCGCAAGGTGGTTGCTGCCCAGCAATCCGATGGCGCCATCATCCTCACGCTGGATGGCAATGCGCCCAGCGTGACGGCCTTCCCCAATGCAGCATCCAAAAGCGGCTACGCCTATGCCCTGTCGATCAGTGGCGGCAGCTTCGCCCTGCCCGGCGCCGCCCTACTGCAAGGCGTGAAGCTGCCCCAGGCCACGTTCATCTACGCCGATGCCCCGGCGGCCCTGCGTATCGCCGATCTGCCCTCGCCGGTGCGCAATGCCCTGCGCCAGGCGTCGCCTGGCGGCCTGCCCGACAGCCTGACCATCGCCAAGGGCGTGAGCGCCTTCCTGGAAGCGGATTTCTCGACCTCCGCCGCCGGCAGCTTCCTGCAGCAGCAGCTTGGCCTCAACACCGGTGTCGTCGCCTTTACTGGCACGGTGCCGGAATCCGTCTTCAGCGGACAGCTTGGCCGCACGGCCCCGGCGGGGCAGGCGGCAAACGCGCCGGCCGGCTTCAACCTCACGGCCACCATCGGCCAGCTGGCGCTGAACGGTGTTTCGTCCGACGTAATGAGCATGCCGGGGCAGACGATCCTGCAGCTGGCCAGCGACAGCAACGGGCTGGCACTGAAAGCCGCCGCCAATGTACAGGTCATGATGGCGGGGCAGACTCTTCCGGTCGCATTGGCCATGCAGGGCCGCGTGCGCAACAAGGCAGTCGTCGGCCGCATCGACGGCCAGGTTCAGGGCAATGCCACGGTCAGCTTCGCAGGCCTCAGCATGTCGGGCCTGACCGTAGCGGCCGACAATACCGGCAGCGGCTGGGCGCTGACCTTCGGCGGCAATGCCACCCTGAACGGTAAGACGCTGGCGGCGACGCTCGCCTATGCCCCGGCCCAAAATGGCGGCAGCGGCGAATTTCAGGCCCGAGTCACGACAGGTCTGACATTGGCCGATCTGGTGCCCACGCTGGACAAGGTGCCCGGCCTGTCCACGCTGACGCTGCAGAATGTCGCATTCGGCGGCAGGCAGGTTTCGGCCAGCCTGGCCAGCAAGACGCACACCTATGACCTGGCCCTGCATCCCGACAGCAGCGGCGCGATGGTTGCCGTCATCAAGGCCGACGAACTGAATCTGGCCGAGGCGATTCCCGGTGCGGCGACGTCGTTCCTGAACAACCTCGATATCGTCAATCCGATCCTGCTGGTCGAACCGGGTCGCGAGGCGCGCGAATTTTCGCTGGCCGGCCTGCCGGCCGATCTGGTGCGCGCCCTGGAACAGGCAGGCATCCGCAACAGCATGCGCCTGCAGCCGGGCCTGAACGTGTTCGCCACGCTGGACCCGACCAAATCGGCTGCCGCCGGCACGCTGGCGCAGATCGGTCTCGACAAGCCGCTGCCGCTGAAAGGCGCCATCGACCCGCGTATCCTGGCCGATCTGCTGTCGCATGCGCGCGGCAGTCAGGCGCGGGTCAGTGGCGGCAGCGACCTGGCCAAAATCGACCTGAGCGTGCCGTTGCCGGCGCTGAATCTGCCCGGCATGCCGCAGGAAGGCCTGTTCAAGCTGCCCACCCTGCGCATCACGCGCGGCCAGCCAGCGGCCACGGCCGCCACTACACCCACTGCCACGCCCGCTCCGGCCGGTACAGCGCCGGCCGGTCAGGCTGCGGCGCCCGCCAGCAGCGGCATCAAGGTGGCGATCGCCAGCGAATTCGATCTCAGCATCGCCGGCAGCCGGGTGAGCTTTCCTGGAGAACTGACATTCGCGCAGCGGCAGGGCAGCCGTGTTCCCGATCTGCAGTTCGCCGGCGCCAACACCACCGGCTGGCCGGCGGCGTTCGGGCTGAACTGGCTGCAGATCCGCAGTCTGCAGGCCAATATCGCACTCGCGGCCGCAGCGCAGGGTGGGCAGGCATTCAGCTTTGCCATGAATGGCGTGACCGATCTGGGTAGCAGCAAGAATATCCCGCTGGCGATCAACCTGGCCGTTGCCAATGGCCGGATCGGGGGCGCCGAATTCAAGCTGGCCAACCGCCTGGCCCTGAAGGACCTGCCGCCGATTTCGGCCCTGCCGGTGGTGTCCAAGGTCGCGCTGAAAAATCTCGACATCAAGATTGCCGGCCTGGGCAATGACCGCAATCTCAGCCTGAGCGGTGCCGTCGATGCCGCCGATATCTTTTCTTTCGAGGGTCTGAAATTCTCGGCCGGCAGTTTCACGGCTACCGAAAAGGGCAGCGACTGGGCTATCGCACTGACCGGTTCGGGCAGCCTGAATGCCAAGCCGGTGCAGATCGACGCGCGGTTCGACAGTGCGGCGGCCGCCAAGGAATACGCAGCCACGCTGACCGGCAATATCCGACTTTCCGACTTGGCCGGTTCCTATGCGACCGCGCTGGACACGCTGGCGGTTCAGCAGATCGCCATCACGGGCGACAAGCTGGATGCCAAGCTGTCGCTTGGGCAGGAGCCGCTCGACATCGCCCTGTTCAAGACCGGCGCGGCCGGTCATCGCTACCTGTCGGTCACCGCCGGCACGCTCGACCTGGCCAAGACGATTCCCGGCATCGGCGCTGCCTTCCAGGGCGCGGTGCTGAAGGATGTGTCGGTGCTGGTGGCCAAAAAGGGTGCGGCGCAGTCGGGCGTGCCGGCTTCGGCTTTGCCCACCACCCTGGCGAAGGCCGTGACCGATGTGGCCGGTGGTTCGCTCGACATCAAGGACGGCGTGACGATCCTGGCCCAGCTCGATGTCTCGGGTGCCGGTCCGGCCAAGCAGGTATTCGACACGCTGTCGGTGCCTAACGTGATCCCCATCAAGGGCACGGTCGATCCCAGCATGATCGCGGCTGCCTATCAGTCGGCCGGTCGTGCGGGGCAGAATGCCGGTCAGGCCGCAGGCCAGGGTGCGGCGGCGGCGCGTGCGGCGCTGGCCAACCTGGATCTGCAGGCCCCCGTCGGCACGATCAGCCTGCCCGGCCTGCCGGCCGGTTCAGGTTTCTCCGACATGGTGTTCCGCATTTCGGGCCAGAATCCGAATCCGGCACCGGGCACTAGCGCCACGGGGCTGTTCGCCAGCTTCGCCGGCACGCTGTCCTTCTCCGAAGGCGGTGGCAAGCCGGCCCTCACGGCGCCTGGCAGCATCAGCTTCTCGGGCAGCGGCGGAAACATGGCGATCAATTTCGCCGGCGCGGTGGCCGGCGGCTGGCAGTCGCCGTTTGGCCTGAGCTGGCTGCATGTCGACGACCTGAACCTGACGGCGGCGATCACCTCCACGGGCGGCAGCCGCGGCGCCAAGCTCGATTTCAACGGCACGGCCGATCTGGGCAAGGCGACGAATCTGAAACTGGCCATCGCGGTGGATGCCGCCAACGGCCAGCTCAACAGCGGCGACCTCACTTTCACCGGTGGCCTGAAGATGTCGGACCTGCCGGCGCTGGCTTCGCTGCCGCGCGCTGACGGCTTTCAGCTCGACGGATTCAAGCTGACCGCCGCCCGCCAGGGCACGGCCTGGGACGAGACCATCACGGCAGCTTTCAAAGCCGGTGGCATGGTGGATTTCCCGGGCTTCGCGCTGAACGGCGGCAATTTCACTGCCAGGAAGGCGGCCGATGGCTGGTCGCTGGATGCGACCGCCACCGCCACGCTGAATGGCAAGGCTGTGAACGTGACGGCGGAACTGGCGAAGGATGCCGGCGGCGGCGCGCCCGATTACACGGTCACCGTCACCGACGACCTGACGGTGGCCAACCTGCTCGGCACCGCGAATGCGATTCCGGGCCTGAATGAATTCGCCATCAAGCAGGTGAAGCTGTCGCGCGCCCAGGTGGCGGCGCGCATGACCTACAAGACCGAGGAGGTGGATGTCCTGTTCTACCGCCCCGATCCGCAGAAGAAGGTGCATGTCGCGCTGGCGCTGTCGAATTTCAATCTGGGCGACAATATTCCCGGTGCTTCCAGCACGCCGCTGGACGATATCAGCTTCAGCAACCTGGCGCTGGTGATCGTGCCGCAGGGCGGCACCACCGGCGCGATGCCGACCAGCAGCCTGCCTGCCATCGTGTCGGCCAAGGCGGCCGCGCTGGCCGGTTCTACCGTCACGCTCGGCACCGGCGCCAACATCTTCGCGGAACTTGACGTGAAGGGCGGTTCAGGCCTTGCCGATGCCTTCGGCACGCTGGGCATCTCGAAAGGCATCCCGATTGTCGGCAGCGTCGATCCGCGCATGCTGGCCTCGGGCCGCAGCCAGGGCGCGGCGCCGGCCGGCGCCGGCAATGCGGCGTCGAGCTGGATTTCCTCGCTCAATCTCGGCGGTGCGCTGCCCGATCTGAAAGTGCCGGGCCTGACATCGGGCTCGGGCTTCCAGCAGTCGAAGGTCAATATCAGCGGCAAGGGCGGCCTGGCTGTCTCGATCGATACAACTTTTGTCTTCGTGGAGGAATCCAGCACCCTGCGCGCGCCGGGCAATTTCAGCTTCACGCGCAGCGGCGGCAACACGGCGGTGGCGTTTGCGGCGACGGTGCCCGATGGCTGGTCGGCCCCGTTCGGCCAGTCCTGGCTGCATATCACCAATCTGAGTCTGAACGGCAACATGACCGGCAGCGGCACGACCCGCGCGCTGAAACTCGATTTCGCCGGTCAGGCCAGCCTTGGCAAGAGTGCGCCGCTGAAGCTGGCCATCGACCTGCAGATGGCCAATGCACAGGTCAGCACGGCGAACCTAGATTTCACCGGCGGTTTGAAGATGTCGGATCTTCCGCCGCTCTCGGCGCTGCCGCGGGCGGATGGCTTCCAGCTCAACGGCTTCAAGCTGGCGATGGCGCGTCAGGGCACGGCCTGGGATGAGACCATCACCGCCGCCTTCACCTCGGGCGGCATGGTGGATTTCCCCGGCTTCGCGCTGAATGGCGGCGATTTCACTGCCAAAAAGAATGCCGAAGGCTGGTCGCTGGATGCCAATGCCAAGGCGACCCTGCAGGGCAAGGCGGTGAACGTGACCGCCGAACTGGTGAAGGATGCCGGCAACGGCGCGCCGGATTATACGGTCACGATCACCGACGACCTCACCGTGGCCGGGCTGATCGGCAGCGGCAACTCGATCCCCGGCCTGGACGATTTTGCCATCAAGCAGGTCAAGCTGACGCGGTCGCAGGTCGGCGCGGTGATGACCTACAAGACCGAGGAGGTGGATATCCTGTTCTACCGCCCAGGACCGCAGGCCAAGGTGCACGTGGCCCTGGCGCTGTCGGACTTCAACCTGGGCGACAGCATTCCGGGTGCATCCAGCACGCTGCTGAGCGATGTGGGTTTCAGCGACATGGCGCTGGTGATCGTGCCGCAGGGGGGCGTAACAGGCGCGATGCAGACTGCCAATCTGCCGGCCATCGTATCGGCCAAGGCCAAGGCTGTGGCCGGCGATGCCGTCACGCTCGGCACCGGCGCCAATATCTTTGCCCAGATGGATATCAAGGCAAGTTCCAGCCTGGGGCAGGCGCTTGGCGCGCTGGGCATTTCCAAGGAAGTTCCGATTGTCGGCAGCGTCGATCCGCGCGTGCTGGCCTCGGGCCGCACCGGTTCCAGCTCGGCCGGCGGTGCAGTGGCCAGCTGGGCTTCGTCCCTGAATCTGAGTGGTACGCTGCCCAGCATCACGATTCCGGGCCTGCCGGATAAATCCGGCTTCCAGTCGCCCAAGGTCAAGATCAGCGGCCAGGGCGGCTTCAGCCTGTCGATCGATACGACTATGGTCTTTGCCGAGGGCAAGAACAGCCTGCAGGCACCGGGCAGCTTCAGTTTCACGCGTTCGGGCGGCAATACCGACGTGGCCTTTGCCGGCAAGGTGCAGGGCGGCTGGGACGGTCCCTTCGGCCTGACCTGGCTGCATCTGAACAATCTCGCCCTGAACGCATCGCTGACCGGTACGGGCACGACACGCGACATAAAGCTCAGCTTCGCCGGCGCGGCGACCGGCCTGGGCAAGGCGCCGCTGCAGGTTGCCGCCGCACTCGAAGTGCAGAATCGCCAGCTCAGCAACGCCAGCCTGGATTTCACCGGCGCCCTGACGATGGCCGACCTGCCGGCGCTGAAGGCGCTGCCGCGGGCCAGCGGCTTCGAGATGGATGGCTTCAAGCTGGCGGCCAAGAACCAGGGCGGCAACTGGGAGCCCACCATCACGGCGGCGTTCAAGTCGGCGAAGATGGTCGACTTCCCCGGCTTCACCCTGAATGGCGGCAGCTTCACGGCGGCCAAGGCGGCGGCCGACTGGTCATTCGATGCCAAGGCCGATGCCACGCTGCAAAACAAGTCGGTCAGCGTGACCGCCGAGCTGGTGAAGAACGCAGGCGACGGCACGCCGGACTACACGGTCACCATCACCGACGCCCTGACCATCTCGCAGCTGCTGGGTGCGGGGAATTCTATCCCCGGTCTGGACGATTTCTCCATCACCGAGGTCAAGCTGACCCGCCTGCAGGTCGGCGCGAAGATGAAATACAAGACCGAGGAGGTGGATATCCTCGTCTACCACCCTGATCCGCAGAAGAAGGCGCATATCGCCCTGGCGCTGTCGAATTTCAATCTCGGCGACAGTATCCCCGGCGCGTCCGGCACGCCGCTGACCGATATCACCTTCGCCGACATGGCGCTGGTTGTCGTGCCCAAGGACGGTGTGGTTGGTGCGGTCAAATCGACCGCGCTGCCGGCCATCGTGGCCGATAAGGTGAAGGCGGTGGCGGGTGAAACCGTCACGCTCACGAATGGCGCGAATATATTCAGCATGTTCGAAGCCAAGAGCGGGTCCAGCCTGGGCGACGTGATGGGTTCGCTGGGTATCAGCAAGAGCATCCCGATCACGGGCGCGGTCGATCCGCGTTTCCTGTCGTCCAGTGGTTCTGGCAGTGGCTCCGGTGGAAGCAGCTGGCTGTCCAGCCTGAACCTGACCGGCAGCCTGCCGAACATCACCATTCCGGGTATTCCTGACGGCATCGGTTTTCATACGCCGAAGCTGACTATCAGCAACAAGAATAACCTGCCGACCATCTCGATCCCGACCACCTTCGGCTTCAAGGTCGGCAGCGCCAATCTGTCGCTGCCGGGCGAGTTCGATTTCACCAAGCACACCGCGGGCAGCGAGATCTCCTTCAAGGGCTCGGGCGGCGACTGGCATGCCCCGCTGGATATCCCCTGGCTCAGCCTGACCGGCCTGACCGTCGACTTCGACCTGAAATCGCCGACCGGCGGTTCTCGCGAACTGGCGCTCAGCCTCTCGGGCAATGTCGGCCTGGGCAAGAAGACCGCCCTGCCGGCCGATGTCGCCTTCACCATCGATGGCGGCAAGCTGTCCAGTGGCGAGGTGCGCATCGCCAGCCAGATCGACCTGTCGGATATCCCCGTTCTGAAGGGAATCCCTTATGCCAGCAAGTTCGGCCTGAAGGATCTGGTGATCTCGACGGCCGGCATCGGCGCCGGTGCGATCCTGGATGGCAAGGTGTTCAGCACCGCACTGATCAACGCGCCGGGCCCGAACGGCACCAGCGGCTGGACGATGATCCTGGAGCGCGATGGCAAGACGCTGGGCGACCTGATTCCGTTCGACAAGACCGGTATTCTCAAGAAGATGCCGCTGACCCATTCGCTGTTTATGCTCAGCGAGAATGGTCTGCAGCTTAATCCGGCAGGCCTGCCGGATTTCGCGCGCCCGCTGCTGAAACCCATCTTGGATATCCATCCCGGCGCGACGACCGTGACCGACGGCCTCACCCTGGCGGCCGTGTTCGATCCCAGCGCCAGCGACGATGCCAAGAAGGCCTTCGGCAAGCTGGGCCTGGGCAGCGCCACTTTCATCATGGGCGAGCTGGGCGGCATCTTCGGCGGCACGCCGCTGGTCAAGATCGAGGCCTTCCTGCCCAAATTCGGCAAGCCCGGCGGGCTGCCGAAATTCATGCACTGGCCGGAAAGCATACAGCCGGCTTTCTTCGTCACTCTGACGGAAGAAGCGGTCGAGGTCGGCATCGAGGTCGACATGCAGGTGAAGGCCGGCGACGACCAGCTTGTCTTCGCCACCAAGGTGGAGATGGAGGTCAACGAGGCCGATGTGACCTTCGACATCGAAGGCGAGATGGACGGCAAATGGGAGAAGCCGTTCAGCATCAAGGCGCTGACGCTGGCCAATGTGGCGCTCAAGGCCGGCGTGTCGCCGGACGGCTCGGTCAAGCTCGGCTTCAAGGGCACCACCACGATCGGACCCGAGACCATCCAGATGGCTGCCGATATCGAGCCCGATCCGGAGCTTCTGGGGGTGCCGAAATCGATCGCCTTCGCCGGCGCGATCACCTCGCTGGGCGTGGTGGAGATCGCCGAGCTGATCGAGGCGATCGCCGGCAAGAACGATAAGTTCAAGGCCGACAACATCCCCGGTTTCGAGTTGCACAACGTGAAGCTGGCTTTCGCCACACCCGGAGCCGAGGACCCGGACCTGGGCATCATCAATGCCGGTTTCGCCGCCCAGGGCAGCCTGTCCTTCATGGATCACAATCTGGGCAACGCGCTGCTCAGCATTTCCGAGACGGCCGGCCTTGCCATGAAAGGCGCCATCGCCGACATGGACCTGGGCCCGCTCAAGCTGCAGAACAACAATATCGATGTTGCCATCGGGCCCACGTCGGATCCGTATTTCAAGGTGAACGGCAATGTCGATTTCCTGGGTCTGAAGGAAAGCGTTGCCGTCCAGTTCGTCATCCCCGCCAAGGTGATGTTCGAGATGGACAGTGATTTCGGCCTGCTGGGCAAGGGCAAGCTGCTGGTGGAAGGCGTCGGCTACGACGTGCGAACCGGCAAGGCCACCAATCCCGATTTCCTGATCAACGGCGAAATCCAGCACTCGGATTTTGCCGGCTGGCTGGAAAAGACGGTGAAGGGCCAGGTCGATGCCGTGCTTGCCGACGTGAAGGCTGCGTTCCAGGTTGCCGAACAGGCCGTCAAGGACGCGCAGGCCAAGGTCGACGGCCTCGATGCCACCGTGCAGAAGGAGCGTGCGATCGTGCGCGCCGAACGCAACCGCGCCGAGAATGCCATCAATGCGGCAGAGGCGCGGGTCAATGAATTGCAGGGCGATGCGGATGATGCCCGCAGCCACCGCAACCACTGTCACTGGTATCAGCTGGCTTGCAAAGCCAAATACGAGGCGGAGTATCTCGCCTACGAGGCGGCGAAAACGGTTGCCGATGGTGTGCTCGATGCTGCGCGCAAAGCCGTCGATACCATCCCGGTCGACCTGGATCCGCGCGTCGCCGGTCCATTGGCGGCCGAGGATATCGCCCTGGCTGCGCTCAAGGCCGCGCAGCTTGCCATCGAGGGTGTCGAGAAGCTGGATGATTTCGCCCAGCGGATCGTGGATTCCGCCATCAATGGCCTTCAGGGTGCCAAGCCCATCGTGATCAACGATGTGGCCTTCTCCGGCAGCCTGAGCGGTTCGATCAAGAATGACGAGCCGTGGCTGCTGAACATGGATTACGCCATCTTCAACCAGCCGATCAAAGGCAGTTTCGTGTTCAAGCTGAAGGATCCGGCCTACGACGCCAAGGAGCTTGGCTATGTCGGCCTGCAGATCCTGAACTTCGTGGTCGAAAAGGGCTTGAAGGACATTCCAGGCCCGATCGCCGACAAGTTCCGCGAATCGGTGGCGACGCTGATGAACGACCTGGATACCTCGAACCAGGCTGAAATGGCGAAGCACCAGAAGGAATTCGCGGCCGTAACGCAACGCCAGGCCGATCTGCAAAAGGCCATGGAGGCGCGCGATGAGGAGGTGACCAAGACGCTGCAGGCCAGCATCAAGTCAAGTCTCGACGTTGCGCCGCCCAGCTTCCGCCTGGAAGGGACGCTGCTGGAGGTTGGCCATAGTGGCCTGTGCCTGACGGCGGCCGGCAATGCCGTGCTGCAGCAGCCCTGCAACGAGGGCGATCCGGCGCAGCGCTGGGAGACTGAGCTGCTTGACGCGGGTTATGTATTCATAAAATCCGGCCCGCTCTGCCTCATCCCGTCCGGCGCCCTCGGAAACCTGAACGTGCCGCTGATCATCAATGCGTGCCAGAGGGGCGACCAGAACATGCACTGGCGCGTGGTCAGCCACGATCCGCAATTCTACAACCTCGCCAATCGCAAGAGCCAGAAATGCGTGCATTTCCCGGATCCCAGCGCGACACCAGGCAAGGCGCCGAGCCAGTGGGCACCCTGCGACGGTTCGGATGCGCAGGCCTTCCAGCCGCTGAAGCAGGCCAAGCCGGTTTATCACGCCAAGCTGCCGCTGGCATCGCAGCGCTCAGGCCTGTGCGTGGGGTCGTATGATTTCGGCCGTCAGCCGCACCCGTTCCTGAGTCTGAACATCAAGTTCACGCCGGTCTTTGCCATCGCCTGCGATGTGCTGGCCGATAGCGAAAAAGCGCCCTGGGCTGCCGGCATGGCGCTGAACTACGTGGAGACCAAGCTGGAAGACGGGGACTACGTCAAAATCACCGACCATATCGGCAACTGCATCTTCCCGCTTGAGGGACGGGCGGGCAGCCCGCTGGTCAGCCGGCCCTGCGATCATTCCAACGACATGTTCTGGCAGAAGCTGCCGGCGCCGGGCGGCATGCAGTTGAGGAATCTGAGCAGCAAGCTCTGCTTCGACATCGTGCCCAATCCCACCAACCGGGCCCAATGGATGGCGGCGCAGGCCATGTGCAACGGTACAAGTAATCAGGTGATGAATTTCGCCATTCCGCCTTCGCCGGCGGTATGGGAGGCAACCGATGCGGGTCATGCCGCCATGCCGCCCAAGAAAGTGGCGTGGACCGGCGTGATCGGTCGTGCCATCGATATCGGCGTTGGCGCGAATGGCGCTGTATGGATGGTGGGAACCGATCGCAATCTGTACCAGTGGCAGAATGATCGCTGGACGCCATCGGTCGCGGCTGTGAAGAATGCCGCTGCCCTCGATGTCGGGCCGAACGGTGAGATATGGTTCGTTTCCGCAGACGGAGACATCATTTCCGGCAATGGACGCAGCTGGGTCAAACGCCCCGGCAAGGCCATCGATATTGGTATCGGTGCCAATGGCGATATCTGGATGACCGGCCGCGACAAGAAGCTGTATCGCTGGAACGGCTCAGCCTGGGGGGCGGTGGCGGCACCGGCCGATGCCATGTTGGTCGATGTGGGGCCGGGTGGCGAGGTGCTGTTCGTCTCGGCCGAGAAGCGCGTTTATGCCGGCAACGGCAAACAATGGCGATCGCTGCCTGGTGCCGCCATCGATGTCAGCTTCGGCGCCGACGGCACGGCATGGATGATTGACGACAAACACGAGGTCAATCGCTGGTCCGGCCAGACATGGGTGGTGGAGCCCGGCGGCAGTGCCCTGCGCATCAGTGGTGGGCCGTCCGACAATCCGTGGATGGTGGCAACCAACAACCATATTTTTGAAGATACCGGCGTGCGGCCGCCCAGTCCGCTGGCAGCCTTCAACGCCGGCCAGGGTATCGTCGATCCGCAGACCAGGCAGCCCGAGACCACGTTCCTCTGCCGTGTATCGGCGCCCGCCAGCGGTCCGGCGGCGGATGCGGGTCTGAAGGCGGAATCCTGGATCGGGCAGGTCGATCGTCTGGGTGATTGCGCCATTCCTGGCGACGATGGTCGGGTCCAGCGCGCGAAGACATTCGAAGTGCTGAAATCCGTCGCCAAGCCAAAATGGGCAAGTTTTGGTGGTTCGAGCGCACCTTTCGATGCCATACATGCCGCGCGCAAGGGGCTGGACCTGCGCTATGCCTGCCGCACGATTTATCAGAATCAGGTCAGGCTCGGTTCGGCGGCCGACGGCGTATGTCGCTTCGCCGATGGTGAGGCGGTGGCAACAGCCAGCGGGTTCGAATATCTGCTGAGCGAGTGATGCCGGATACCGGCCAAGGAAAAGGCGGCGCCGGTTTCCCGCGCCGCCTTTTTTGTGGTGACGGAAAGCCAGAGTCTAGAAATAGATCATGTCGATGGCCTGGAGAATTTTGTATTTCAGGCTGTCGGGACTGTCCCATTGCTCCAGCGTGACGTCGCCAGCTCGAAACTCGCGAAAGAAACGGCGATCCTTCAGGTGGTTCATCACAGCATCCAGGTTGGGAGCCGGCGTGAAGGCCCAGTCGCTCCGGCTGTTCAGGCGGGCGAGATTGGGGCCGGGGGTGGCCGGCTTGGCCGGGGCTTCGCCCAGTTTCGGCGAGCCGTCTGCCTCGGTGAAACGCGGATTGCGTGGCGTAATCAGGATCAGGACCGAATTATTGATATCGGTCGTGGTCTTGTTGGAGAAAGCATACTGGATAATCGGCAGATCCTGCAGGATCGGCACGCCGGACCGCGAAACCTCGGATTCCTTTTCGCTCAGGCCTGAAAGGACCAGGGTCTGTTCGAAATCCATCACCACATTGGCGCTGACCGTGGTCTTGGTGGTCTGGGCAAAATTGTTGAAGGCGGCTTCCGACGCGCGGCTTTCGATCGAGGCGCGCGCCGCGGTGACATCCAGCTGAAGCTTGTCCGGGCCGATGAAGGTTGGGGTCATTTCCAGCCGGATGCCGATCGGCACATCGGTAACGTCGCCGCTCACGCCAGCGGCAGCGCTGGAGGAGAGTTCCACATGCCAGACGGCGCCGTGGAAAAATTCAGACTTCTTGCCTTCGGTGGCGACCAGTGTCGGCCGGGCCAGCACCTCGCTGATATTGCCGGTATCGTTGAAGATGTTGAGGTTGTAGGTCACGGCCGGAACGGTGAGGGCATGGGACCGTGTCCAGTTCCTGTCCTTGCCGGCTGCGGAGTTATTGAAGCTGTAGGTGACGATATTGCCCTGATATTGCAGCTGCAGGCCGTCGAGCAGATTGAAGCCCCGGCGGCTGGTGGCAAGTTCCTGGGTGTGGATGATCACCACATCGGCCAGCACCATGCGTGGCGTCTTGCCGGGGGTGGCGGTTGCTGATGTGGACGATCCCGAGGAACTCGAGCTTGAATAGGAGCTGTCCGAGCTGCTACCCGAGGGCGTCAAACCCTCGGTAGCGTTGTCGTCGCCCAGGATATTCGCCTGAGCCAGTTGCGGCAGTCGCTCATGCAGACGCCGCCATTCGCTCAGGCGCTGCTGCAGGCGCTGGCGGCGGTAGGCGCTGCCGTCTTCCAGGCTGGCGAGGCGGGTGAGGGATGTTTCGGCTTCGTGAAATTCTCCGGCGGCACCGAACACAACCACGGCATTGCGCAGAGCGGTGCCGTCTAGCTGCTCGTCATCGACCAGGCGCTTCATTGCGGTGGTGGCGGTGCGCAGATCCTGCAGCTGATAGGACGCTGCCGTCAGCGCGGTCAGGATCTCACGGTTGTCGGGCAGAAAAGAGGCGGCATAGGCAAAGGAATCCTGGGCGTCGCCGAAGGCCTGCAGACGATACTCCACAAGGCCCTTCTGATATGCAGCCCAGGCATTTGCAGGATCGAATTTCAGCGACTGTTCATAGCCGATCTTGGCAAACTCCAGACGGCTGCTGTCGCCGTCGGCCGCCATCAGGTGATAAGTGAGTGCATTGAGGAAATGCAGGCCCGCATTGGTCGGATCGTATTTCAGGGCACGGTTGAAGGCGCGCGAAGCCTCGGGCAATTTGCGTGCTTCCAGCGACTTGATGCCACTCTCGATATCCGCGGCATTCAGGGTGTGGTCCCGCTTGCCGCGCACCTCGGCCAGATATGCGGCGGGTTCCGGGAGCGGGATTGGTGCCGGACCGGCAGTTTCAGTTGAGGCACAGCCGGCTAAGGCCAGCGCCATAGCGGCAGCCAGAGGCTTGTTCCAGCGTTGATCCATTGGATCCCCCACTCAGATTTATTTCCGTCTTTTTATTTGCGAGAAATAGCCTTGGCTGCTGATGCCAGATCGGCGATTTCATCGCAAGGATGTGAAAAATATAATGAATTTAATTGATCGGGGGTTAATGAAATAAATTTCATAAATACTAATGGTATACTTTTAAAGGGATGGAGAAATTCAAGCCTGCCGGTAAATTGCGGAGGGCGTATCAGTCCACTGTTCCGAATACTCAATTGAAGATGTGATCGTTAAATCCAGTATTTGGCGGATAGTTTGGTGCAGCCACGCATCACAAAATAACCAATATAAATCATGCACTTGGCAATTCTCCTGGATGAGCGGATTACCGATTGGGAAGCCAAAGGCGAGATATTGCCTGGCTATTTCAATCCCGCCGATGCTTTTGACCAAGTCACGATTATCGGGCTGCCAATGGATAACCCGGGCCTGGACACCATCCGGGATTTATCGGGCAAGGCGCAAAGTGCTTTCATTTCCATGGGTTTGGACCGGAAATGGCTTGCGCTTGCCTTGGTTGTTCCGGGGCTGGCCTGTCTGAAGTGGGCTTTGAGGCCGTTGCTGAGGCAATTTGCAGCAAGCCGCCCAGACATCATCCGCGCTTACGGCGATGGGATGGCTGCTGGTGCAGCCTGGGTCATAGGAGAAGCACTTGGCATACCCTACGTGGTAAGCCTGCACACAACGCCTGATCCGCGCCGGTTAAGCCAATTTGCCACGCCACGTGACAGACTCTGGCGCAGATTGCTCAGGAAAGCCGTGCGTCCGGCCCTGGCAAAAGCTGGACATGTCATTGCCGTATATTCGCCTATCCTGGGCTTCTTGCCACCTGCAGTCCGAGACAAGACGACCGTCATTCCCAATGTCGTTGCAGCGGGGACTGAAAAACGCTCAGAGACTCCCGATCCAGATGTTCCTGCTGCTGATGCAGCACTTCATGTCCTGTGGGTCGGGCGGCTTATTCCGGGGCGCGATCCAGGCCCGGTTGTCGAGGCGGTTCTCAATACGCCGGATGTTTACCTAACGATAGTTGGCGACGGTCCTTTAAGGCCGATTGTGCAAGGGCGTGTTGCCAGTCACCCGGAAGGTGTGCGTGTAAATTTCATCCCATCCCTGCCGAACAGTCAGCTCGTGGCAAGACTGGCCGGTTGGGATGTGCTGGCGGTCAGGACTGATTACGCAGAATTGGCGAAGCCCGTCATGGAAGCGGCCCTTGCCGGATTGGCAGTGATTGTCAATCGGGAGCCGTCCCAAAGCCTTGAAGAATATAAAGGTTTCCCGGCAATATTTGTGGATGCAACGCCGGCTTCCTATGCGGCGGCATTTACGCGTCTCCTGAATGACAGGGCAGGACTCCGGATCTTGGCAGAAGATGTGCGACAGGAGTCTTGGCGTCGGTGGAATCCGCGTGATGTTGCGCTTCGCGCGGCAGATGTGATGCGCAATGTAGCTGAAGAGCATTTGGAGAGTTAAACGTGTCGGGAATGATTGTGTTCGGGACAAGGCCTGAGGCGATAAAACTCGCGCCAATGGTTGCTGCCTTGAGGGCGCAGCTGGGTAGAAATGCCATCAAGGTGGTCTGCTCCGGCCAGCACCGCAGCCTGCTTGCGCAAACAATGCATGCGTTGGACTTTACTGCGGATGTGAATTTCGATCTCATGGTGCACCACCAGACACCGGCAGAGGTGTTGCGCCGCATTGTCAGCGCACTGGATCGGTTCCTGCGCGATCATAAAGTGGACTGGCTGCTGGTCCAGGGGGATACGGCCACTGCTTTGGCGGGTGCAGTCGCCGGATATCTCTGCGGCGTGCCAACCGTTCATCTTGAGGCGGGCCTGCGTACGCATGATCTTGAGGCGCCGTGGCCGGAAGAAGGCTTTCGTCAACTGATTTCCAGGCTTGCCAGCCTACACTTGGCACCAACCCAGAACGCGCGCGCGAACCTGCTGGCAGAGAATGTGCCTGAGGATCGAATTGTCGTGGTGGGCAATACGGGCTACGACATACAAAAGCACACCTCGGAGACGATGCAGAATATGGCGTCCGAGACGCCGTATTTCCTGGTCACGTTGCATCGCCGCGAAAACATAGGCGCGCCATTGAAGGATGTTTGCCGCCGGCTGGAAGTGCTGCTTGACCGTTATCCTGATCATCACATTCTGTGGCCCAGGCACCCAAATCCAGAAGTAATCGAGATCATCGAAGACTGTTTCGGCTCCGAGCCTAAGCGCCTGAAGCTGGTTGATTCAATGGATTATCCCGTATTCCTTCAGGCCATGGCAGGGGCCAGCGTCGTCATAACCGATTCCGGTGGCGTGCAGGAGGAGGCGGCGTCTTTTGGCGTGCCAATAGCCGTTGTCAGGGACAAGACGGAGCGTCAGGAAATCGTCGACCTGGGTCTTGCCGGCATAGCAGGCAGCGATGGCCGTGATCTGGGTATCCTGGTTGACCGCTTTATGAAGCAGCCAATTGATCAAGCTGCGATCAGGGCGTGGCGGGAGATGCAGGGAGACGGTGATGCAGCGCAACGCGCCACGGATGCTATCCTGCAGCGGTTCCCGCTACCCGGTTCCTGATGGGTTTCTGTTGTTTCGAGTGCGGCCGAGAATAAAAAGAATTGCGCCATAGACAAGTGTGAAGCCGGCTGCCGCCAGGATGGCCGCGATCAGGCCATCGTTAATATTACCGAAGCTGCCGGAATAATCGATAATCAGCTTCGCTGCCACGCAGCCGGCAAAAAAAGCAGCAATAGTGGGTCCGGCTAGGCGTGGCGGCATCAACAGGAATTCGCGGTAGCCGAGCGCGCGGGTTTTCAAGACGATATTGGCGGCAAAACCGATGCGACCTGCCAGTGTGGCCAATGCGGCACCGGCAAGGCCCAGGAATGGCAATGCCAGGTAGACGAACGTGATGGTCACGCCTCCCCAGAGCAGCGTCGCTTTCATCAGAACCTGCCCGCGGCGTTCAGCATATAGGGCGTATTCCCATGGCGTGGCGGCCTGATTGACCAGAGTTGCGGCCACCAGGAACCCCAAGGTGGCCCGGTCTACTACCAGGGTAGATTTGCCGATCAATCCAAGAATACCGGTTCCCAAAAGAATGATTGCGACGGCAATAGGCAGGCCCCACTGAAAAAACAAAGCGCCCAGCTGACGGCTGGTTTCTGCCGCGGAGCTTCGCCCGCCCGTTTCGAGGGCATTGCAGAATTTTGGGAACAGCAACCACCAGAAGGGGGCTCCCCAGGATGCCATGATCGCCACAAGGATCTGCATGGCGGCATAGGATCCCAAGGCTTCAAGGCCGAGGGTTGTGCCAACCGCCACGCGATCTCCCAAGGCCATGAGCCATTCGCCTAAGCCGGAAATCATGAAAGGCAGGCCGAGGACGAGCGCCATCCGCATCTCGTCCGCCGATAGCATCCATACCGCAGACATATTCCGGCGCAGGGTGGCTGCCGCCGATCCGAATATGACCAAGACCACCCCGATCTTCAGCGCAGCCAGTGCGGCAATCACTCCAGCCGCCTCGAGCATATTGGCCGTTGCCATTGCAATGATGGCGACCGGGAACAGAATAGCCTCGGTAATCTGAAGGGCGGTTATGTAAGTAACGCGCTGTTTGGCACGCAGGGCCTCTATGGCGAGATTTTGCCAAGTCGCCGCAATCAGCAGTATGGCTGACATCTTTGCGATCATTTCGATTTCGCGAGCATCGCCCAGCCATCGTGCCAATAGCGGGGATGAATGCCAGACCAATAATGCACATGGCATGGCGGCCATTGATGCCAGGATAAATGCCCCGGAAAGGCGGGCGGTAACAAGCGATGGCGATGAAGTACCGATGATCTGCCGAACCAGACTGAAGCCAAGTCCGAGCGAAACCACGGGAATAAGAGCGCCGATTGCCGCCTGCGCAAATGAATAGTGGCCGTATCCTGAGGTCCCCAGGAAATGGACCAGCAGGGGCATGGTCAGAAGTCCAATGCCCTTCGTTGCACCTTCTGCGACGAACCGCAGCAACAGATCCTTGCTTATGGCCGATAATGCAATCATTCCTGTTCGCCGCGCTGCGTCTCGGAACGCCGCGCTACCACGTACCAGCGCTCAGCCAGAGACGGGAGCAGGTCCGATACCCTGGCGTCCAGCCCGGCATGATCGCGATTGCCGCGAATCAAGGCTTCCAGACCTGGAATTCGAGTTGCGCCGGGCAGAAGTAGAAATTGGGACAGCACGCCATGAGGTTGAATGGCCTTAAGGCTAAGGCCAGTCTGCGTAATCAAAGTATGCACTTCCGGAAGAGTCCAGCCATGAATACCGGCAAAGCCCAGGCGTCGGTAGAATCGGTGCCAATAGGAGAGGGCAAGAGAGCGTCCGCCAGCCAGATCGACAATCATGCTCCCTCCTGGCCGCAAGGCGGAAGCCATGCAGTGCAACGCTTTCTGTTGCTGTTCATGCGGCAAGAGCAGCATGGTGGAGAAGCAATATATCAGATCGAAACTGCGGGCGCGCAATGGCAGGTCCGGCAACGCCGCGGCGGCGGCGAACAGGTTGCCGGACAATCCGGTAGATTGCCCCCTCTGCCGCAGTTTCGCCAGCATGTCGATGCTGAGATCAAGGGCCAGAACAGTGGCGCCGCTCTTTGCCAGCGGGATGGCATGCCGGCCACTGGCAGCGCCAACATCTGCAGCCAGCATGCCCGGTGTAGAATGTCTTGCAACCAGTTCCCATTTCATTGCTTGTGCATGGGCCTCTCCGATCTCTTCCGGATAATGCTCGGCCTCCTGATTGAAATGGTTCCTTTCAATTTGCATGGCTGTATGTCCGCATCGCGTTCCGCACGGCGCGCAGGAAATCCATGCCAGCATGGATGACGGGCCGTGTGATAATCCGGCCGCGAAAATAAGGGGTTAGTTTTCCACCGAAGCCCTTTTTGAAATCGCTGATTCGCCGCAGCTTGGAATCCTGAACGGCAGGAAATGCTTCTCCGGTTTCATAAAATTCGATACCGGACGCCAGAAAATCCTGCATCGCTGTCCATTGAATGAGATCATTGGCTCCATTGAGCAAGGCGTGGCCTGCACTGCAGGTTGTCCAATACAATGCGGCGGATTTGTAGACGGCAAAAACGTGGAATGCGATCTTCCGCCCGGAGGCGTCCGATGCTGAAAATATCCGGGCATTGCTGAGAGGGAGGAATATCTGGAAGATGGCTGAGAAATATTCCTTCGGCTTGGGCGGAATCCGGTTGCGTGCGCAGTTCTCGATGTGCAGGGCATAATAGGCGTCGAGGTCGTCCGGATTGGCTTTGGATACCGATATGCCGGCGGCTCTGGCTTTATTCACCGCCTTGCGAACGCGCTGCTCAAGCCGCCGCCAAAGATCGCCCTCGCTTGTATTGCGAAGGTCAACGATCCAGGATGCTGTGGACATGTCCTGACAACCAATCAGCATCAGCGGGTTCAGATGCGGTGCATGCTCTGCACGCAGGGCCGGGGCCAGAGGAGGCAACGAGAGGTCTATGCTGCGGGCGCCGAGGGTTTGCGCGATATTGCGCAGGGAAGCCTGAATGGCGTCTTCGACATTCCGTTGTTGTCTTGCAGGCAGGTTATCCGAAATGGCAGGCCCACCAGTCGACTCAAGGCGGCATGTCAGGCGGCCGGCATTGAAGGCGTATAGAGGTGTGATTGCGACAATCCGGTCTGCGTCAGATGTGTCAAGAATGGCAAAGCTGTAGTCGGAAACATTGTCCCAGGAAGCATAGGCATCTATGGCGTCTGAGTGATGCCAAAGCCATGCATGTGAACTGCGCGTTGCGGCATCGTCCCAATCTGGGCGCGATATATCCTCGCGACTTACTGTCCGGAGATGCTCATGTACCATATGAGTTCCGATCATCGCGGGTCAGGGCCGGATTGGAAATGGCGCCCAGAAGGTAACAAAAAATGAAATGGAGGAAATGGTAGCGGAATACTGAGCTGTCGAAGATCTGATGCCCGTACAAGCCAACCAGAATGGCGGCAATGCCTATGGAGAGCGGCGAGGTGTTGTGGGGAAAGATCGCGCGAACGACAGGCAGGAACCAAGTGATGAGCATCAGAGCCAGGCCTATGATCCCGGTCTCGATCAGAATGCTCAGCGGAACGGAATGAGCGGCAGTTTGCATGCCGAGTGGCGAGAATACTTTCTCCTGGACAAGGGAGAAACCGGCGCCAAAAAGCCAGAATTCGCTAATCGCATTGTAGGCATGCGCCCAGATTGTCGCGCGCTCTCTTAGGTGGAAGGCTTCGTAAAGATGGGCAATGGAGCCCGTTTCATATGGAGCAGCAGAGTTAAGGGCCTTGATGGTTGGGGTGTCGATGAGTCCGAATGCCATAAATAGAAAGAAAATGGCCGGCGTTACAGCGATCAATGCAACAAGTGGTGCTGCGAGCCATTTAGGTTTTCCGGCCTTATGGGGAACCAGAAAGGCAATGATTATTGCCAGGAATAATAATGCGCCACGGGAAAACGTGCTCGCTGAAATGAAGGCCAGCAGCAATATCAGAATACTATCTTTGCTAGACATCTTCTGAATTGTCATGCAGCGGATAATTTCGCAGGTCATGGCTAGCGCTGCGATGATACCAAGGCTATTTGCATTGCTGGTCAGGCCTGAAGGGCGTTGAAGCTCCATGGAGAGCGCTTCAATCTTTCGCCAACTGACCTGCATGCCCGGAGCAGCCGGATCGCCCCAAAGCTGGAGGATATATTCGCCTGATGAGATGGTGCCAACGCCTAGAAGCGTAAGCGCAATGGCAAAGGCGGCAGAAAAAATAGATATGCTTGTCAATATGCGGGTGAATCGGACAAAGGTCTGGTGCGGATTCGGGTCCAGAATGGCCAGCAGACATGTCAGAGCCCCAGGAACCAAGATGATCGCAGCGCGACGCAATGCGACGATGTCATCGGCAAATATGCTGGTGATGAAGGCCCATAGAGAAAATGCAAATATCGGCCAGAGAAAGCCAATCCGGGTGGCGATGCCGGACCTCAGAGTATATAGGCCAGCCAATAGCAGCAGAGACTGAAGAGAAACGGTAACAACCGGGGGCGGGCTGACGAAGCCTTTCTGGGTATAGTAACCCAGAAAGCCCATCAGGCTGACAGTCAGCCCGGCAAAAAGAAATGCAGAGCCGGCGGGAAGTTGTTTGGCGATCGCCTGATCTGTCATCATGCGTTTGCCACGATGACGCGTTCGATGGCATTTTCTAAATGCCGGGCGAGATTCGCCACCAAATAGGGCCGTCTCGCAGATGCATCCATCGCTTCATTGGTATGGCTTCGCTGAAGCGATTGCAGAAGCGCCTGCTTCAGGGCTCCGACGATGGATTCTGGTTCCTGAGGATCGGCAACGTGCCCGCCGATCTGCCGTACTATGTTGGCGGCGGCTCCGGCCGGCGTAATCGCGATAATTGGCCGGCGCGCGCCGATATAGTCGGCAAGCTTCGATGGCATAAAAATCGATGGCGGCGGCATTGGCGCATCGATCATTGTAAGAATGTCTGCGTCTGCCATGGCGTATAGAGCGGAAGCGTGGTCGAGCTCCCCTCTGTGATGCACTATCGATCCCAGACGAGGGTAATCTTTCAGTGCTTGAAGCAAGACCACACCGTTGCGGCCATACACTTCCACGCAAAAGGCGGGCCGCCCCGGTTGCTCGGCCAGCAGATTGAGCGCCTTCAGAAGCGGCTGTGGGCTGCGCGGTCCATAGAAGCTGCCGAACATGCGAATGTGAATTGGATCCTTCGTGCTGTTGGCTTTTGCTGAAGGATAAAGTTCTGGATCGTAGCCGTGAGGAATGATTTCGCTGCGGTTGGCGATGTCAATATCGGGGTGCAGCCGGGCGACAAAATCCTGCATCTCTCTGGTCGGAAAAATAAAGCCGTCTGCGGCGGAAAGAACGGCTCTCTCAAGTCGCGCGCTGATGGCGGAGAGGATCGGGACGTTCCGTTCGTATATTCCCCCGGTCCAGGGATCTGAGAAGCTCGCAACCCATGGCAGTTTGGGGAAGCGTTTTTTTAGGGTAAGGCCGACCAGATGGGCGGAATGGTATTGCGAACGGGTCAGTATGGCATCATATCGCGCGGGGCTCATCGTTAGTGCGCGCTGCAGGGCTAGCGATCTGAGCAGGATATAGCGATCCGGCCGGAGTGGAATCCTCGGCATCAGCATGAAGCGGCGCAGCAGTTCGGGCGCTGATATCCGTTCGATCCGACCGAATCTTTGCTTTACGTATTGATCAAGGCTGTGATCCGGCTGGTTCGGAAAAAGGGCGGAATCGGCAGATATCACATCGACTTCGAACTGGCTCATCGCACCCATCAGCTTGGCCGAGACATACGCCTCTGGGCTCGCAACTGGTGGAAAACAGTAAGAGATGGCCAAAAGCTTTTTCATTGGACGCCGCTCATCGGAATCAGGGCCTTGAATCCGCCCTCGACCTCATAAGGTGCGAATTCACCCAGAAGCGAGATCAACTCATTATTCTTGACGATATCGGCGGGATCAAAATACAGATTCAGAAGAATCGGTTCGCCTGATCTCATAAGATCCAGATACTTGCGGATTTGGTTGATAAGGCGCAAATCGCCGAGAGTGGCGTTATTGACCAGCCCCCAGCTATCGAGGATCTGGTTGGGCTGATCCAGGCACCCGCTGACCGGTATCTCTGCTATGCCGTGATTGTGGAAGACAGGTCCGTGCATTGCAGCAAAGAGAGGGCGGGTTGATGATGAATACGTATAACCCAACTGCCCCAGAAACTGCCAAAGCTTATTCAGCGCGCCAGGTGACTCGAAACTGCCAAAGTGGGGGGTGCGAAAGCCGCAGGGGCGGTGGCCGGTCAATTCCGTGACTGCCTGGTGGCCGAGAGTTATGTCATTCATCCAGTCCTGGGGGTTTTCAGGATCATAGAAATACGTGGACAGGACCTGTCCTGTGGCTGGTTCAACTGTGGCATGGCGCCGATAGCCATGATTCATGAACTCCGCCCCATCGGCCGCAATATCACGATATGTCGATGCCGAATCGAGCAGGATTTCTCCGGGGACGGCATATAGGGGATGCAACCCCATACCGCGGAGCCGCGGATGCAGATGTTCCAGGGCCGGACCGTCGCGGTCGGTATCGCAGTCAAATGAGAGGATGAAGCCCGGCGTCGTGATCCCTGACGAACGGGCGGAGGCTAGTAAACGAGTGCGGTAGTGCGCTGGCCGGATCCGGCACAGAGCCCAGGTCAGCGCTAGCTGCGGATTTTCAGCGGCCTTCCGGATGCGCTTTGCTAAAGGCAAATTTGGCTCCCCGTTCACCCACATTTATATACGGGCAGGCAACAGGGCCGGCCGAACCAATACGGTTTATATGGCTGATCCCGTCAAATCGTAAGCATCAGCCTTTTCGATCTTCACCTTGATCATATCGCCGACCTTCACGCCGGCAGCATTTTTTATTTTCACGATACCGTCGATCTCCGGTGCGTCGGCAAAGCTGCGGCCGGTGGCGGTGGTGCGTTTGGTTTCATCAACCAGCACGTCGAGCGTGCGGCCGACAAATCGCTTCAGCCGGCGCGCACTGATTTTTTGCTGCGTCGCCATGAAGCGTTCCCAGCGTTCCTGCTTCACCTCGTCGGCAACATGGCCGGGCAGGTCATTGGCGCCCGCCCCCTCGACATTCTCATATTTGAAACAACCGACGCGGTCGAGTTCGGCTTCTTCCAGCCAGTTCAGCAGGAACTCGAAATCGGCTTCGGTCTCGCCGGGGAATCCGACGATGAAGGTGGAGCGGATGGCGAGGTCGGGGCAGATCCCGCGCCAGGCCTTGATGCGCTGCAGGACTTTTTCCTGGTTGCCGGGCCGGCGCATGCTCTTCAATACGCGCGGTTCGGCATGCTGAAACGGGATGTCGAGGTAGGGCAAGATTTTGCCTTCCGCCATCAGCGGAATTATCTCGTCCACATGCGGATAGGGATAGACATAATGCAGCCGTACCCAGGCACCGAGGCTGCCCATTGCATCGGCCAGTTCGGTCAGGCGTGCCTTCACCTTGCGGTCGCGCCACTGACTTTCGGCATGTTTGATGTCGACGCCATAGGCCGAGGTGTCCTGCGAGATGACCAGCAGTTCCTTCACGCCGGCCTTCACCAGCCGCTCGGCTTCGTACAGCACGTCGTTCGCCTGCCGGCTTTTCAGTTTGCCGCGCATGGACGGGATGATGCAGAAGCTGCAGCTGTGGTTGCAGCCTTCTGAGATTTTCAGATACGCATAATGGCGCGGGGTCAGCTTGATGCCCTGTGGCGGTACCAGGTCGACGAAGGGATCATGGGCCGGCGGGGCGGCATCATGCACGGCCTCCACCACCGCCTCGTATTGCTGTGGGCCGGTCACCGCCAGCACATCAGGAAACATGCCGCGGATCTTTTCCGCTTCCACACCCATGCAGCCGGTGACGATCACGCGCCCGTTCTCGCGCATGGCCTCGCCGATCGCCTCCAGCGATTCTTGCTTGGCGCTGTCGAGGAAACCGCAGGTATTCACCAGTACGACGTCGGCGGCATCGTAAGAACCGGAAATCGCATAGCCTTCCGAACGCAGTTTGGTGATGATGCGCTCGGAATCGACCAGGGCTTTCGGGCAGCCGAGGCTGACGATGCCGATCCTGGCCGGCTCGGCGGCCGGGGCGGTTTTTGCGGGGGCGGATTTGCTCATGGCGGCGGGCTTATACGCCTCAAGTCCGGGGCTGGCTAGAGGCCCATTCAGGCCGCGGCGACTTGCCGAAGCGGCATCTGGGTCCGCACCAGCCGGCCGAGCAGGGAGATCAGCAGGATGGCGCGGTTGCCATCCACGGCCTCCTCGAACAGGGCCTCGGTATCGGCCATCGGACCCTCGACGATCCGCAATGTCTGGCCCCGGTGGAAGCCGGGCGGGTTCAGGCGGATATAGCCCTTTTCATCCTCCCGGGACCGGATTTCCTCGATGACGGGATCGGGCACCGGAATCGGTCTGTCGCCGCTCATCACCAGGCCGATGACCCCGCGTGTGCCATTCACCGAGCGCCAGCGCTGGTTTTCCGTATCGATGCCAACGAACAGATACCGCGGAAACAGCGGGGCATCCACGATACCGGTGCGTCCGGCATGCCGGCGCAGTTTCTGATAGAGCGGCAGATAGACCCCGAAATTCTGGTTGCCCAGTTCGCGCGCGGCCATCGCTTCCTTGCCGGGCTGGGTGTAGACCGCATACCACTTCGTCATGCCGCGCGCTCACGTTTTTGCGAAGGCGTATTTTGCAGCGTGATGTGCAGCAGCCGTGGCGCAATCAGGCGTTCCTGGCCCAGCAAGCCGATCAGCTGATCGTAGATCTGCTGCGGTGCAGTGCTGTCTGCGATAACGACCGCCTCTGCGCCTGACGCGATGGCGGCATCCAGATTTCCAACCACCGGATGGCCGTGGAAATGCTCGATATTGCGGCCTGGTGCGATCACGGCGGTGATGGTCACACCGGCAGAGGATGCCGATAGAAGGGCGATCTCCGCCAGTTCGCCATTGCCGGCAATGGCGACCCTGGTTATCCCGCGGGCCAACAAAGCCTGGAAGGAGTCTTCATACTGGCCGCGGGCATGGCGGAAGAAATTCAGCGACGTGGCAAGGTATTCCGCCACCAGCCGGCTCTTTTCAGCAAACCCCTTCGGCGTGAGGTAATAGGCATACCGGCGCGCCGGCGCGGTCTGGATCTTGATCAGGCCCTTCGATACGCAGCGACGCAGCAGGGCATTGGCGAGGCCAAGCGCCATGTCCAGCTGGCTGGCTAGGCTGCGCTGGGTATGCTGTTCCGCGCCATCCACGGCCGATAGCAGGGCCACCATCGTGGCCGCGTCGGAGCCGGTCTCGCCTGACTTGCCCGTCTTGTCGTTCATGGCCTGAACGATACGGCCTGCAGCCGCCCCGGTCAAACAGAATATCCTTTTGATTCAGAAGGCTGTTTATTCTGCCAGCAGCCGCTCCACCGCCGCCGCCATTCGTAGCAGGCGCCGGTCCTGGCCGTTTCGGGCCACCAGCATCAGGCCGACCGGCAGGCTGCCGGGGCGCAGGCCGACGGGCAGGGGCAGGGAAATGGCGCAGAGATCAAAGAAATTCCCGACCGAGGTATTGCGCAGCAGCAGCATGTTGGCGGCCGTGAAGGCGGCTTCGCTGGCGGCTAGGTCGGCGATTTTCGGGGCCCGGATCGGGGTGGTCGGCAGGATCAGGGCATCCAGGTCGGCCAGGTCGGCATCCATGGCCCGGATCAGTTCGGGCCGGCGGCGCTGCATAAAAATGTAGTCAGCAGCCGATACCGTCCGTCCACGCTCGATCCGGCCACGCACCAGCGGATCGAAATCCTCGGGCTGGCTGTCCAGTGCGGCCTGATGCACGAAAAACGCCTCGCTCGGTGCAAAACCGCCTTTTGCATTCACCGTCAGCATCTCGGCCAGCAACGGCAGCGGATGATCGCCCAGGATCGTTCCGGCCTTGCCCAGCCGGCCCAGTGCGGCTTCGAAGGCCTGGGCCACTTCCGGCTCCATGCCTTCCAGCAGCGGGCCGCGCGGAATACCGAGCCGCAATCCCGCCAGCGGTGCGGGACTAAGCGGCTGCAGCGTCTCGCCCGCCATCACCGCATCGGCCAGGGCGCAGTCGGCCACGCTGCCAGCCATCGGGCCGATGCTGTCGAGCGCGAAGGAGAGCGGGAAGGCGCCGGCGGTCGGTACCCGGTACTGGCTTGGCTTGAGGCCGACGATGCCGCACATCGCCGCCGGGATGCGGGTCGAGCCACCGGTATCCGAGCCGATGGTGATCTCGGCCATGCCGTCGGCGACCGAGACCGCGCCGCCGGAGCTGGAACCACCCGGAATCCGGCTACGGTCGGCCGGATTGCCTGGGGTACCGTAATGGGGGTTGATGCCCACGCCGGAGAAGGCGAATTCGGTCATGTTGGCTTTGCCGATGATCACCGCGCCGGCCTGGCGCAGCCGGGCGATCGCCGGCGCCATGGCCGTGGCGGGCCGGGCGTCCCGCAGCAGCTTCGAACCCGCCGTGGTCGGTTCACCGGGCATGTCGAACAGGTCCTTGACCGAGACGATACGGCCATCCAGCGGGCCGAGCGGCAGTCCCTCCCGGGCCCGGGTGTCGGCGGCTTCGGCCTCGGCCCGGGCACGCTCGGCATAAAGCCGGGTAAAAGCGCGACTGCCTTCGCCGGCCGGATCGGTCGCCTTCGCCAGGCAGGCTTCCAGTCGCTCCCGGGCTGAGGCGGGTTTGGGCGAAACAGTCATGGAACTCTCCGGCTGGATGGAACGGGAACAAGGCCGCACTATCGCCGATCCTGCCTCTGCGGCAAGGCCTAGCGGCCCGGTCGGACGCGCTTCATACTCGGCGCATGGATTTCGTTCGCATCTATGCCCGGGTGTTGGGCCTGCTGAAGCCCGAGCGGCCGCTGGCCATCCTGCTGGCGCTGGCCAATATCGGCCTTGCCGGCGTGGGTTTCATCGAGCCCATCCTGTTCGGTCGCATCATCGACGTGCTGTCCAATTCCGCCGGTTTGTCGCCGGATGAAAGCTGGGCTGAAACCATCCATCTGCTGCTGATCTGGTGTGTGGCCGGCATCGGCGGCATCCTGGCCGGCATCATGGTCGCGCTGCATGCCGACCGCCTGGCCCATCGCCGCCGCCTGGCCGCCATGGCGCTGTATTTCGAACATGTGCTCAGCCTGCCGGCGGCATTCCACAGCGGCACCCATTCCGGCACGCTGCTCAAGATCATGCTGAACGGCGCCGACAACCTGTTCGGCCTCTGGCTTGCCTTCTTCCGCGAACATCTCTCGACCTTCGTGGCCGTGCTCGCGCTGCTGCCATTGTCGCTGTATCTCAACTGGCGGCTCGGCCTGCTGCTGATCGCCCTGATCGTGGTCTTTGCCCTGGTCAGCGCCATCGTGGTGGCGAAAACCGAAAAGGCGCAGGGCCGCGTGGAGGCCTATCATTCGGAACTGGCCGCGCGCGCCGGCGACGCCCTGGGCAACGTCGTTCTGGTGCAGAGCTTCGTTCGCCTGGCGCTGGAAGCGCGTGACCTGGCTGCGGTGATGGAGCGCCTGCTGAAGGCGCAGTTCCCGGTGCTCAATCTCTGGGCGCTGATGACCGTGCTCAGCCGCATGGCCTCCACTATCACCATCATCGCCATCTTTATGCTGGGCAGCTGGCTGCATCTGCATGGCGAAACCACGGTCGGCGAAATCGTCAGCTTCATGGGCTTCGCCACCATGCTGATTGGCCGGCTGGAGGCGGCCATGGGCTTTGTCAGCCGCATGTTCTTCCAGATGCACAGCCTGGGTGAATTCTTCCAGGTCCTCGACACCGAGGCTGCCGTGCGCGACAGGCCCGGTGCCCGCGACGCCGGCACCCTGAAGGGCGACGTGGTCTTCGAAAACGTGACGCTGTCCTACGACACGGCGCGGCTGGCCGTCACGGATCTCAGTTTCGAAGTGCCGGCTGGCAGGACGGTGGCGCTGGTGGGGCCGACCGGGTCCGGGAAGACATCGTCTATGGCCTTGCTCAGCCGGCTGTGGGACCCACTATCAGGCCGCATTCTGATCGATGGCACCGATATCCGCGACTACACGCTGGAAAGCCTGCGCCGCAACATCGGCGTGGTGTTTCAGGACAGCGCCGTCTTTCATCGTTCGATCGCCGACAACATCCGCATCGGCCGACCCGAGGCGAGCGATGCCGAGGTGGAACAAGCGGCAAGGCTGGCCGAGGCGCATGACTTCATCATGCGCCAGCCCAAGGGCTATGCCACATTGGTCGGCGAGCGGGGCGTGAACTTGAGCGGCGGCGAGCGTCAGCGCCTAGCCATCGCCCGCGCATTGCTGAAGAATCCGCCCGTGCTGATCCTGGACGAGGCGACCTCGGCGCTGGACGCGGCCACCGAGGCCCGCATCCAGAAGGCGTTGGATACCCTAATGCGCAACCGCACCACTTTCATCATCGCGCACCGGCTGGCCACCGTACGGCAGGCCGACCTGATCCTGGTGCTGCAGCAGGGGCGCATCATCGAGCGCGGAAATTTCGACGAGCTGGTGCGGCAGGGCGGGTTGTTCGCCGATCTGGTGCGCACTCAGTTCCAGGGGGCGCATTGAGAAGGCTTTCTCAGTGCGCACACGGTATTGAATAGAGAATGTACTTTCACGAAACAGTCTTATACCATGCGGACGTCTTCATACATAAAATCCAAAATCACCTAGATCGTTACCTGCCCATCATGTTGCGCCTGCTTATCGTTATCGGCTCGTTGGAGCGCGGCGGTGCCGAGCGTCATCTCGCCCAAGTGCTGCCTCAGCTTGTGCGGGAAGATTACGAAGTTGAGGTTTTTTGCCTCATGCAGCGGGGCGAGCTGGCGCAAGAGCTTGAGCGTGGTGGCGTCAAGGTCAGCGGCAGATTCGCACGCCCAAACCCCGGCTTCCGGCGCTGGGTTGCGTTGGGCCAGCGCGCCCTGTTTCTTGCTATTCGTCTCCTCATCCGCCGCCCCCACATCGTTCATTTCTTTCTCCCCTCGGCCTACATCATTGGCGCTCCGCTTGCGATGATTACTTTTTGCCGCGCCAAGGTGATGAGTCGGCGAAGCCAGAATCATTATCAGGACAGGTCCCGGTGGATTGGCCGCGTCGAAAGAATGCTTCATTCCCGCATGGATGCTGTTATCGGCAACTCCAGATCGGTCGTGGAGCAATTGCGGGGCGAAGGAGTTGCGGATCACAAATTGCACCTTCTCTACAACGGTGTCGAACTGGCGACATTCGAAGGCTCTACTCCAAAAGACGTAGCGCGTCGTGCGCTGAACGTGGAATCATCTGCCCTGGTTTTTGTGGTGGTCGCGAATCTGATCCGTTACAAGGGCCACGAAGATCTTCTGGAGGCGCTTGCAATCGCGCGGCAGACTCTTCCTGAGAGTTGGGTGTTGCTGTGTGCGGGGCGTGATGATGGCATCGGGCATCGGCTTGTTGAGCAGGTCGACAGGCTTGGTCTGAGCGGTCATGTGCGGTTTCTTGGCCCTGTCTCCGATATTCCCTCGCTGCTCTCTGGGGCAGATATAGCTCTGCTGCCTTCGCATGAAGAGGGTTTCTCTAATGCCATCATCGAATATATGGCGGCTGGGCTTCCCGTGATTGCAACAGATGTTGGTGGTAATGCCGAAGCGGTGGACCAGGATCGTGCAGGTTTGATTGTGCCGGCAAGAAATCCACAGGCGCTCGCGGCTGCCATCAGCCAGCTGGCAAGCAGTCCCGAGCAGTGTATCCGTTTCGGTCAGGCAGGGAAGCAGCGCGTTGCCCGGTATTTCGCCCTGGAAGCCTGCGTCAGGGGCTACAGAGAGATTTACAGCAGCCTCATCGATTAACGGATTGGCTAACGCCACACCCGGCGTAGCCGGTCGCCTTCCGGTGCCGGTTCCGCGGCTGGTGCGACGGGTTTCGGTGTCGCTTCGCGTACCGCCTGCCGCTCCTCCCATGCCTTGCGCAGCTTTTCATGCCCTTCGATGCTCTGCACCGTGAGTTCGCATTCGTTGGCGATGCTCATCATCACCTGGCGGTCGATGCGGGCGTAGGTTTTCATTTTCGCCATCACGCAGTCTTCCCTGGTCTGCGTTACCCCCGGCACATAATAGCGGTCATCACCGCGGCTGCCGGGCCGAAGCATCCAGCCTACGGCACCCAGCACCAGAAGGATGGCCAGGATCGCGCCGCCCGTGATGAGGCGGCGTGGGTTCAGGTTCTGGAGTGATAATTGAGGCAAGGCAATCCGGTCTCCGCGTCTGCAGACAGCATAAACCGAAATCGCTTCCCTGCGGCAGGCCGATTCTGAAAAGCAGCCTTATTTTGCCAGGAATGGCAGGTTCAGGCCCTGCTCCTGCGCACATTTCACCGCGATGTCATATCCGGCGTCGGCGTGACGCATCACGCCGGTGGCAGGATCGTTCCACAGCACGCGTTCCAGTCGTCGTGCCGCGGCCGGTGTGCCGTCGGCCACGATCACCACGCCGGCATGCTGCGAGAAGCCCATGCCGACGCCACCGCCATGATGCAGCGACACCCAGGTGGCGCCCGAGGCGGTATTGAGCAGGGCATTCAGCAAAGGCCAGTCGGACACGGCGTCCGAGCCGTCCTTCATGGCCTCGGTCTCGCGGTTCGGGCTGGCGACCGAACCGGAATCGAGGTGGTCGCGACCGATCACGATGGGACCTTTCAGTTCGCCCTTCGCCACCATCTCGTTGAAGGCGAGGCCGAGGCGATGGCGCTGGCCGAGGCCGACCCAGCAGATGCGCGCCGGCAGGCCCTGGAACTTGATCCGCTTGGCGGCCATGTCGAGCCAGGTATGCAGGTGCGGATCGCCGGGGATCAGCTCCTTCACCTTGGCATCGGTCTTGTAGATGTCCTCCGGGTCGCCCGACAGAGCAACCCAGCGGAACGGGCCAATGCCTTTGCAGAATAATGGCCGGATATAGGCAGGCACGAAGCCGGGGAAATCGAAGGCTTCCACCACGCCCACTTCCTTGGCCATCTGGCGGATGTTGTTGCCGTAATCGAAGGTGGGGATGCCCATCTTCTGGAAAGCCAGCATCGCGCGCACATGCTCGGCCATCGAGGCCTTTGCCGCGACCACCACGGCCTGCGGATCGTGTTCTTTGGCCTT
This sequence comes from Ferrovibrio sp., assembly GCA_046294345.1. Classification (GTDB taxonomy): domain Bacteria; phylum Pseudomonadota; class Alphaproteobacteria; order Ferrovibrionales; family Ferrovibrionaceae; genus Ferrovibrio. Next base: position 13,957 of record JBKBJT010000011.1, on the reverse strand, counting down.
CTCCCATTTATCGAGCGTCCAGCCGGCGGGCAGGTAACCGTTCAGCGGGTCATGGGCGCTGGTCTGGTCCGTCACCGCGTCGGGGCGGATGCCGCGCTTCACCATCTCGGGCAGGATCTCGGCGGCATTGCCCAGCAGGCCGATGGAAACGACGCGGCCGGCCTTTTTCGCCTCCTCCAGCATGACCAGCGCCTCATCCAGGCTGCCGGCCTGCATGTCGAGATAGCCGGTGCGCAGACGCATTTCGATGCGCGACGGCTGGCATTCGATGGCGATCATCGAAGCACCGGCCATGGTGGCGGCCAGAGCCTGAGCGCCCCCCATCCCGCCGAGGCCGGCGGTCAGGATCCAGCGGCCCTTCAGGCTGCCGCCGTAATGCTGGCGACCCATTTCCACGAAGGTCTCGTAGGTGCCCTGCACGATGCCCTGGCTGCCGATATAGATCCACGAGCCGGCGGTCATCTGGCCGTACATCATCAGGCCCTGACGATCCAGTTCGTTGAAATGCTCCCAGTTGGCCCAAGCCGGCACCAGGTTGGAATTGGCGATCAGCACGCGCGGCGCGTCTTCGTGGGTGCGGAATACACCGACCGGCTTGCCCGACTGCACCAGCAGGGTTTCATCGGGTTTCAGGGCCGTTAGGGCCTTCTGGATCTGGTCGAAACTCTGCCAGTTGCGCGCTGCACGGCCGATGCCGCCATAGACCACCAGTTCTTCCGGCTTCTCGGCCACATCGGGATCGAGGTTGTTGCGCATCATCCGGTAGGCGGCCTCGATCTGCCAGTTGCTGGTATGCAGGTCGCTGCCATGCGGGCTGCGGATGACGCGGGAATTGTCGCGGCGAGATGATGCGGACATGGTGGCCTCTGACTTACAGGTAGGTGCGCTTCGACGTGCCGTCGGCGCGATAGGAAAAGCGGGTGGCGAAACGGTGGGCATGGCCCGGGTACCACAGCGTCGCGGCCGAGACGATCTGGCTGCCCGACCAGGTGCGGCGGCGCAGGCGCAGGCAGGGCTCGCTGGCCGCCATCTTCAGCAGTTTGCGGATGCGGGCATCGGGCATGGCTGCCTCGACGATATGCTCGACTTCCGAAGCCGGTGCGGCCCGCATGAGGAATTCATTCGGTGTGACTGTTTCGAAATCGGTTTCCAGATAGCGCGGCGCGGTCTGCGGATTGACGAAGCGGTCCTCCACCTGCAGCGGAATGCCATCGGCCATGTGCACCAGCACGGAATGGTAGACACTGGTGCCGGCGGAAAGGCCCAACTCGCGGGCGACCTCGGGGGTGGATTTCTCGCTTTTAAGCAGTTCGACCCGGGCGGAGTGGCGCTGGCCGCGCTCGCGGATTTCCTCCGCGATGTTGCGTAACTCGACCAAGTTGAAGATCGGGCGTTTCTCGGCCACGAAGGTGCCGGTGCCCTGCACGCGCACCAGCAGGCCTTCGTGGGTCAGTTCCCGCAGGGCGCGGTTCACGGTCATGCGGCTGACCTTGAGCTGCCGCACCAGGGTGCTTTCCGACGGCACCTGGTCGCCGGCGCGCCAGCCGCCGGCCTCGATATGCTTGACGATGTATTCCTTGACCCGCCGGTAGCGCGGGGTCGGCCCGCTGGAGGCGTCTGGCCCGGTCATGACGTCTTCCTGCCCCTGTTTGGTGCGGGAAGTATAGGTTCAATTGTATATACAAGTCCAGCCGGGTAATGGCCGCTTTTCCGGGCCTCAATCTCGCGCGGCCGGGCGAATCTGTGTAAAACGCGGGGCAATCCACCCCACCAAGGCTCCAGTGTGACCCAGGCCGTTTCCTCCAGCTTTCCGCCGCTGACCATTGTCACGGTCACGCATTTCAGCGAACGCGTGATCGGCGAATGTCTGGCTACCCTGCCGCGAGGTGTGCCGGTGGTGGTGACGGACAATGCCAGCGGGGATGCCACCCGCGAGATCATTCGCCGCGCGATTCCGGACGCCACGGTCATTGCAAATCCTGTTGGTGTCGGCTTCGGCAATGCCGCCAATCAGGGGCTGGCCGTCGCGCAGACTGATTTTGTTCTGCTGATTAACCCCGACGCCAAGTTGCGGCCGGGCTGTCTGGAGCGCCTGTTCGCTGCCGCCGAGCGTTACCCAGAGGCCGGCGTGCTGGCGCCGGCGCTGAAGACGCCGGCCGGTGAATGGGAGGTGTCCCATGATGTCGATATGTTCCGTCGCTCCGAATATCCACGTCGCCGTCTCGATCCGGAACCAGAGGGGGATATTTGCGCCGATTACGTCTCGGGGGCCGCGATGCTGTTGCGGCGCCAGGCGCTAGATGCCGTAGGCGGCTTCGATCCTGCAATTTTCCTGTATTACGAAGACGATGATTTTTGCATTCGTCTGCGCAAGGCCGGATGGAACCTCGTGCGGGTGGCCGATGCCGTCGTCGACCATGTGGGCGGCGGTTCGATCAGACGCAGTTGGGACAAGCACTGGGAGAAGTTCTGGCACATGTCCTGGTCGCGGCTGTATGTCGAACGCAAATATCGCGATTCTGCCGCCGTCTGGCGCATTGCGTTGCCGGCGCTGTTGCGTTTCGGCGCCAAGGCGCCATTCTATCTGCTGACGGATTTCCGCCAGAAAGGCTTGCGCGATGCGGCCCGCTGGTGCGGTACAATGGCTTTTCTGCTGGGCATGAAATCGAAATGAAAGCTGTGATTCTCGCCGGCGGGCGTGGCACGCGCATCGCCGAGGAAAGTATCCTGCGGCCCAAGCCGATGGTCGAAATCGGCGGCCGGCCGATCCTGTGGCATATCATGAAGATCTATGCCGCTCACGGCATCACCGACTTCGTGATCTGCCTTGGCTACAAGGGTTACATGATCAAGGAGTATTTTGCCAATTACGTGCTGCATGCCGCCGACGTCACCGTCGATCTGGCCGCCAACCGCATCGAGTATTTGAACGGCGCGCCCGAGCCGTGGCGCGTCACCCTGGTCGAGACCGGGGAGAATACCGAGACCGGCGGCCGCCTGCGGCGGGTTGCCCGTTGGCTGCAGGACGAGGATGCCTTCTGCCTGACTTATGGTGATGGCGTCGCCGATATCGATGTGGCGGCCTCGATCGCATTCCATCGCAAGCATGGCCGGCTGGCCACCATGACGGCGGTGAGCCCACCCGGCCGTTTCGGCGCGCTGACCCTGGCGGGTGACCGGATCACCGGTTTCCAGGAGAAGCCGCGTGGTGATGGCGGCCTGATCAATGGTGGCTTCTTCGTGCTGTCGCCGCGCGTGCTTGACTACATCCCCGACGACACGACGGTGTGGGAGCGTATGCCGCTGGAACGCCTGGCCGAGGAAGACCAACTACGCGCCTTCCGACACGATGGCTTCTGGCAGCCCATGGATACGGTGCGTGAACGCACCGTGCTGGAGAATCTGTGGGCGGCTGGCAATGCGCCTTGGAAGACCTGGGCCTGAATCATGGGGCTCAGTCCCGATTTCTGGCGCGGGCGCCGGGTTTTCCTGACCGGCCATACAGGGTTCAAGGGGGCATGGCTGGCGCGCTGGCTTCATCGTCTTGGCGCCGAGGTGCATGGCTTCGCCCTGCCGCCTGAAGGGGAGCCAAATCTCAGCCGGTTGCTGCAAACGCCACTTGCCGGCGAGACGCTGGCGGATCTGCGTGATGCCGCGGCGCTTGAGCGTGCCCTGGAGACCGCAGCACCTGACATCGTGCTGCATCTGGCCGCGCAGGCATTGGTCCCGGCCAGCTATCGCGATCCGCTCGGAACCTGGACCAGCAATGTGATCGGTACAGTCAATCTGCTGGAAGCGTTGCGCCGGCATGACAGTTCACTGGCAGCCCTGATCGTCACCACCGACAAGGTCTATGCCAATGACGAAAGCGGCGTGGCCTTCCCCGAAACGGCGCCGCTCGGCGGCGATGATCCTTATTCGGCTTCCAAGGCGGCGGCGGAGATTGCCGTGCACAGCTGGCGCAAGAGTTTCCTCGGCTCGCGAATGGCTATTGCCACGGCACGCGCAGGCAATGTGATCGGCGGAGGCGACTGGTCGGCCGAACGCCTGATCCCGGATATCGTGCGGGCGGCGCAGCATGGCGAGGCCGTACGGCTGCGTCGGCCCGAGGCGACGCGGCCATGGCAGCATGTGCTGGACCCGCTGCATGGCTACCTGCTGTATGCCGAGGCATTATTCGCGCATCGGGATGTGCCCGGTGCACTCAATTTTGGCCCTCTGGATGACGAGCAGATCACCGTCGGCATGATCGCCACGCAGCTTGCCGAAGCCCTGGGGGCCTCGCCCTGGCGTGCCGAGGCGCAGCCGGAGATCGCCGAGAAGGGCCTGCTCGGACTGGATGCGCAGCTGGCCGTGCGTTCGCTGGGCTGGCAGCCGCGCTTTGCCACTGCCGCGGCGCTGACTGAAACCGTGAACTGGTACAGGGATTGGCTGGCCGGCCATGATCCCGCAGCGATCACCGATCGCCAGATCGCCGCTTTTGAGGATGGTTTATGAGTGAGTGCCGTTTCTGTCACGCCCCGCTGAACCGCAGTTTTGTCGACCTGGGGCTGCAGCCTCTCGCCAATTCCTATCTGCCGGTGCAGAAGGCGGATCAGCCTGAGCCCCGTCACCCCCTGCATGCCCGGGTCTGCGAGAAATGTCTGCTGGTGCAGGTCGATCATGATGTGCCGGCCGAGGCGATCTTCTCTGATTACGCCTATTTTTCTTCCTATGCTTCCAGCTGGGTCGAGCATGCGCGCCGTTATGCCGCTGCCATGCAGTCGCGCTTTGGCCTGAATGCAGAATCACTGGTGGCGGAAGTCGCCAGCAACGATGGCTATCTGCTGCAGCATTTCAGGGCGGCTGGGGTTGGCGTGCTTGGCATCGAGCCTGCAGCCAATGTTGCCGCTGTGGCAGAGCAGAAGGGCATCCGCACCGAGGTGGCATTTTTCAATCGCGACACCGCGCAGCGGCTGCGCCAGGCCGGATTTGCCGCCGACCTGATGGCAGCCAATAACGTGCTGGCGCATGTCCCGGAACTGAATGCTTTCGTGGCGGGCTTTCCGGTCCTGCTCAAGCCGCAGGGCGTGCTGACAGTCGAGTTCCCGCATCTGCTGAACCTGATCGAGCAGGTTCAGTTCGACACGATCTACCACGAGCATTATTCCTATCTGTCGCTGCTGGTTGCCGAGAAAGTGTTCGGCGCCCATGGCATGCGGGTGTTCGATGTGGAGGAGCTGCCGACGCATGGCGGCTCGCTGCGCCTGTTCATCTGCCATCGGAATGCGGATCATACCGAAGGCGCCGGACTGGCGCTTGTGCGCAGCAAGGAAGCGAAGGCCGGGCTGGACCGCCTGGCGGCCTATGACGATTTTGCGCCTCGCGTGGCCGAAATCCGCCGCCAGATGCTCGAGTTCCTGGCGCAGGCAAAACGCGAAAACCGGCGTGTCGCGGCCTATGGCGCGGCGGCCAAAGGCAACACCCTGCTCAATTACTGCGGTGTGACGAATGCCGATATCTTTGCTGTTTACGACAAGAACCCGCACAAGCAGGATCATCTGCTGCCCGGCTCGCATATCCCGGTCCGTGATCCGGCCGCCATCGCCGCCGACCGGCCGGATTACCTGCTGATCCTGCCCTGGAACCTGCGCGCTGAAATCGAGGCCGAGCAGGCGCAGATTCGCGCCTGGCAGGGCCGCTTTGTCACCGCGATCCCGAAGCTGCAGGTTTTCTGACCATGCGGATCGTGCCGACACCCCTGGCCGGACTCTTCACGGTCGAAACCGAACCGCAGGGTGACGAGCGCGGCTTTTTCCATCGGCTGTTCGACGCCGAAAGTTTTTCAGCTGTCGGCATCGACTTCCTGCCGCGTCAGAGCGGCATCAGCCACAATCTGCGCCGCGGTACCCTGCGCGGCCTGCATTACCAGCAGGCGCCAGCCGAGCAGGCCAAGCTGGTCCGCTGCCTCAGTGGTGCGATTTTCGATGTTGCCGTCGACATCCGGCGGGACTCGGCCACGCGAGGTCAATGGTTCGGCCTCGAACTAACGGCGGACAACAATCGGGCATTGTTCATTCCAGCCGGCTTTGCCCATGGCTTCATCACGCTGACCGATTCAACCGACGTGCTCTACGAACTGGGAGCCGGGGAGCGGCGCGATCTTTCGGCCGGTCTGCGCTGGAACGATCCGGCGCTGGCGATCCGCTGGCCGCTTGAACCTGCGGTGATCAATCAGCGGGATGCCGCATGGCCGGATTTTGGATCAGAGGTCTGACATGGCGGCCTTTCGCAAGCTGAGGGAAAAGCTGGGGCTGCGCCGTGCCGATCCATGGCCTTTGCATGTGAGTGTCGGCCGCCATACTTATGGATTGAATCGGAGCAGTTTTGTGCGGCCTTCCGCGCAGGCCCCGATCACGGTGGGAAGTTTCTGCTCGATTGGCCCCGATGTTCTGATCTTCGGTCAGGCGGATCATCCCGTGGGGCTGCCTTCGACCTATCCTTTCCGCACGATGCTTTTTGACCCTGCGGCCGGCAATGTCGATGCCGTCACCAAGGGCGGCGTCGTGATCGGCAACGATGTGTGGGTCGGCGCGCGGGCCATGATCATGTCCGGGGTCACGGTTGCCGATGGTGCCATCGTCGGCGCCGGTGCGGTGGTGGCACGGGATGTGCCGCCCTATGGCATCGTCGTCGGCAATCCCGGCCGTGTTGTCCGGCACCGCTTTGCACCCGACGTGATCGAGGCCCTGCTGCAGATATGCTGGTGGGATTGGCCGGATGAGAAAATCCGCAGTTTCGACGCGGAATTCTATAGCCCGGTCGAGGCCTTCATCGCGCGGGCGCGCGGTTAGCCGGCAAGTTCGGCGCGGAGGAAATCTTCCAGACGCCGCTGCGGGCGCCAGCCGGGCGGTGGAGTTCCGCCCTTCCAGGTCTGCATGATCTCCCCATCACGATAGGGCCTTGCGCCCCAGGCAACATTCAGCGGCCGGCCGGCAATTCTCTCGATCATCGCTGCCAGTTGTCTCAGGCTGAGCGGGCTGCCGGATGACAGCGCATAACGTGCCATCTGGTCCTGAGCGGCTGTTGCCGCCAGCAATCCGTCGACGGCATCCTCGATATGCAGGAGGTCGAGTTCCTGTTCGCCGGGCGACAATTCCAGCTTTACCCCGGTTCTCGCGCAGGTGATCAGCTGCATCAGCAGCTTGCCACGTGTGTCCTGGGGCCCATAGGTGTCAAACAGCAGGGCGGTGCGGCAGGCCATGCCGCAGCGCTGGGCGAAATAGGTCAGCAGATCCTCAAAAGCCCGTTTGCTTGCGGCATAGAGCGAGACGGGGGCGTAGTCCCCGTTCTGATTTATCTGCGAGGCGGTTCCGGCATTGATGAAGGTTTTGCATCCGGCACGCATGGCGGCGTCGGCCAGGGCGGTGCCAAACACAAGGTTGCTGTCCAGCAGCGGTGCGATATCGGCCGGGCGGTAATCATGCTGGTAGCGCGTGGCGAGATGGAAGCAGGCCTGTGGCCGGATCTCAGACAGCAGTGCCGGCAGGTCGGCGCCCTGCGCGGCCCGGTGAATAACGACGGCTGTTGGCAGAACAGTCGTATCCGACTCTGCCCGGCAAAGGACGTGCACGGTTTGCCCCCGCGCGAGGAGCCGCCGCACCAGATGCCGGCCTACGAAGCCGGTGCCGCCGGAAACCAGGATGGTCATGGCGGATGCTTAGCGGGTTTTGCTTCGTTGTGGAAGCTGCCTGTGAGTTACGGTTCCGGCCAGGGACGCAGGGCCGGGCGCATCTGCTCGAAGATATGCGCCATCCGCAGCACGCCGACATCGTCGAAACGGTGGCCGACGATCTGCAGGCCGATCGGCAGGCCATCCTCATCGTAGCCGGCGCAGATCGATGCGGCCGGCTGTTCCGACATGTTGAAGGGTGCCGTGAAGCAGATATGGTCGAAGGGCCGTTCGGTGTCATTGCCCGGGCAGGCTTCCTCCGCCGCATAGGCCGTGATCGGCGAGGTCGGCGTCAGCAGGAAATCGTAGGGTTCGGTCGCAGCCACGGCGGCCTCGCGCAGGGCAAAGACCTGGGCCAGCGCACGCATGGCCTGGGCGGCGGTGAAGGCCGTCGCGCCGCGGCACCAGTCGGCGATGAAGGGCAGCACCTTGGCCTGCCGCGCCGGTGGCATCAGTTCGAAATCGGCCCAGGCACGCGAGCGGAACATGGTGTCCAGCCCGTTCATCATCGTCGCCGTAACGAAGGGCTTCACGGGTTCGACATGGGCACCGGCGGCAGCAAAGAGCTTCGCCGCCCGCTCGATGGCCTCGCGCACGGCGGGCTGCGGCCTGGTGCCATGGCCGATATCCAGCAGCAGGCCAATGCGTTTGCCTTTCGCTTCCCCGTCCAGCAGCTTGGGATAATCGGTTTCCTGATAGGGCAGGGCCATGTAGTCGCGCGCATCCGGCCGGGTCAGATGGTTCATCAGCAGGGCGGAATCCATCACCGTGCGGGTCATCGGCCCGGTGACGCGGCCGAGCCAGGGCGGATTGATCGGGATGCGGCCCAGGCTGGGCTTCAGGGCGAAGATGCCGTTATAGGCAGCCGGCAGACGCACGCTGCCGCCGATATCGGTGCCCAGCGCCAAGGGGCCGTAACCGGCCGCCACGGCGGCACCGGCGCCCGATGACGATCCGGCCGTGTTGCGCCGGACGTCCCAGGGATTGCGCGTGGTGCCGTGCAGGCTGGAAACGCCCGAGGCGAGCATGCCGAAATCCGGCATCGTGGTCTTGCCCAGGATGACGCAGCCGGCTTCCTTCACCCGCGCGGCCGGCGGGGCGTCGATTACGCTGGGTGTCAGCTCGGCGGCGGCCGTGCCGATGGGTGTGGGCACACCCTTGCTGGCGATGTTTTCCTTCAGCGTGATCGGCACGCCGTCCAGCGGACTCAGGGCATCGCCCTTGCGCCAGCGCTGCTCCGCGGCCTTGGCCTGGGCCAGGGCGCCGGCCTCGTCGACCAGATACATGGCATTCAGTTTCGGCTCCCAGGCCTTTATGCGCGCTAGTGCGGCCTTCGTCACTTCCACCGGCGAAATGCGGCCGGTGCGATAGCCCATCCACAGGTCATGGGCGGTCAGGTCGTGCAGCGCGGTCATATCGCTCTCCGGATCGGATCAGGAATCGAGACGGTTCACGCCGCACCAGCGCGTCATGAACAGGGCCAGCACCTTGGCGACATCCATCATGCTGTCGATGGATACCCATTCGTCGATGCCGTGGATGTTCTCGGCATGGGGGCCATAGCAGGTGGCCGGCGTGTTGCCGTACAGATTGAAGAAGCGGGCATCGGTGGTGCCGGTGAAGGCGGTGTAGTCCGCCGTCTTGCCGGTCACGTCGCGCACGCAGTCGCTTAAGGTCGTGATCACCGGCTGGTTCATGTCGAGTTCAAAACCTTCGGCCTGGAAACCTTCGTAGATCACGCGGTAGGTCAGGCTGTTGCTCATCGGATGCCGGCGATAGGCATCGGCCAGCAGGGCCTCCACCTCGGTCCGCACCTCGGCCGGGCTCTTGCCCGGATAGAAGCCGAGCCGGATATCGGCGCGCGCCGAGGTCGGCACCGACGAGGCCCATTCGCCGCCCTGGATCCTGCCCAGGTTGAAATTCACCGGATGCTCGTGCCTGTGATAGCAGGCGTGGCGGTGCTCGGCTGTATTCCAGCGCTGTTCCAGCTTCTTGAGTTCGCCGAACATGTAGGTGGCGAAATCGATGGCGCCGACGCCGGTATGGGCCACCGAGGCATGCACCGGCTTGCCCGAGACCTCCAGCGCCAGCCACATCACGCCCATCTGTGCCTGAAGGATACCGGGCGTGGGTTCGGGAATGATGGCCGCGTCGGCGGTATAACCCTGCACCAGGCAGGCCAGTGCCCCGTTGCCGGTGCATTCCTCTTCCACCACCGACTGCAGGATCACTTTCGCGGCGGGTTCGAGGCCGAGCCTCTGCAGGGCCTTCAGCGCCATCGTATAGGCGACGATTCCGGCCTTCATGTCGCCGGCACCGCGGCCGTATAGGCGGTCGTCCCTGATCCAGGGTTCGAATGGCGGCTTTGTCCACAGGCTTTCGGCGCCCACGGGCACCACGTCGATATGGCCGTTGAAGATCAGCGAACGGCCATGCGTGCCACGCCGCGGTTCATGGATGCCGACGACGTTATGGCGGCCGTCGTAGGAAACGATGGAGGGCGAATAGCCCGGATGATCCCTGATCTTCGCCTCGTCGATGGCGAATTCATCCACCTGCAAGCCCAGCTCGGCGAAAACCTCGCGCATGTGATCCTGTGCGCTACGCTCCTGTCCCAGCAGGGAAGGGTGACGCACCAGATCGAGCAGCAGGTCGACGGCCTCGCCGCGCAGGCTGGCAACCGCCGCTTCGACCTCTGCTTGGCTGACGGTCGCGTCCAGGGTATCCGACATCGCGTTCCTCCTTTCCGCCCCGCCTGTCTTTCCGACCTGCCTGTGCCGGCAGGTTAAGGGGCGGCCGCCTCCAGCCAGTGCCGTCCCGGCAGGGCGGCGAAAAGCTGCTGCGTGTATTCATGCTGCGGGCTGCTGAACAGCCGTGCGGTCTCGGCGAATTCCACCACCTTGCCCTGTTGCATTACCGCGATGCGGTCGCACAGCCGCGCGGCGACGCGCAGGTCGTGGGTGATGAACAGGATGGCGATGCCGAACCGGTCGCGGATATTTTCCAGCAGATCGAGCACCTGGGCCTGCACCGAGACATCCAGCGCCGAAACCGCCTCGTCGGCGACGAGGATTTCCGGCTCCATCGCCAGGGCGCGGGCGATGGCGATGCGCTGGCGCTGGCCGCCCGAGAACTGATGCGGGTAGCGGTCGAGCGCGACGCCATCGAGGCCGACGGTCTCCATCAGACCGCGGGCGCGCTCCAGCGCCTCCTTGTGCGGGATGCCGTAATTCAGCGGCCCCTCGATGATCGACTGGCCCACCGTGCGGCGCGGGTTCAGCGAACGATACGGATCCTGGAACACCACCTGGATGCGACGACGGAACGGGTGCAGGCCGCGCTCTTTCAGGCCGGCGATATCCTGGCCGTCGAGCATGATGCTGCCGCCGCTCGGTTCGATCAGACGGGCGATGCAGCGTGCAGCCGTCGACTTGCCAGAGCCGGATTCACCGACGATGCCCAGCGTCTGGCCCTTGTGCAGGTCCAGGGTCACGCCGTCCACGGCACGCACCACGCGGGTGCCCTTGAACATGCTGGTGGTGGTGTAGACCTTGGTCAGGTTCTCGGCATGCAGCAGCGGCGCGCCGGAGATCGGCGTGGCCTGGCGCGGGGTCAGACGCGGCACGGCCTTGATCAGCATCTTGGTGTAGTCGTGCTGCGGATTGTACAGCACGTCCTCCGCGCTGCCGCTTTCCACCACCTCGCCATAGCGCATCACCACCACGCGGTCGGCGATGTCGGCCACCACGCCGAAATCATGGGTGATGAACAGCACGCCGGTGCCGTGGTCGCGCTGCAAATCGCGCAGCAGGGTCAGAATCTGCGCCTGGGTGGTGACATCCAGCGCCGTGGTCGGTTCATCGGCGATCAGCAGGGCCGGTTCCAGCGCGAGCGCCATGGCGATCATTACGCGCTGGCGCTGCCCGCCGGAAAGCTGGTGCGGATAGGCCTGCATCAGGCGCTTCGGGTCGGGAAGGTGCACGTCACCGAACAGCTGCTCGACGCGTTCCTCGACGCCCAGGCCGCGGCCCTGGCTGCGCATATCCCAGCCATGGGCGCGCATCAGTTCGGCGACCTGCTCGCCCACCCGGTGCACCGGGTTCAGCGCGGTCATCGGTTCCTGGAAGATCATCGACATGCGGCTGCCGCGCAGGGCACGCAGGCGCGCCTTGCTGGCCTGGCGCAGGTCCTCGCCTTCCAGTCGCACTTCGCCATTCACGATGGGCAGGCTGCCCAGGCCCATAACGGTGCTGGCGGTCACCGACTTGCCCGAGCCGGACTCGCCGACCAGGCAGACGATCTCGCCCGGCATCACGTCGAAACTGACATTCTGCACGGCGAGGCTGCGATCGCCGCCCTTGGGCAGGGCGACGGACAGGTTCTTCACGCTGAGGACGGGGGCATTCTTGGTCTCAGACATGGCTCAAGCCCCCAGCCGCTTCTTCATGCGCGGATCGAGCGTGTCGCGCAGTCCGTCGCCGAGGATGTTGACCGCCAGGATGGTGACGGCGAGGAACCCGCCGGGGAACAGGATGATCCAGGGGGCGCGCTGAAACACGCCGCGGCCCTCGGCGATGATGTTGCCCCAGGTCGGGATTTCCGGCGGTAGGCCGGCGCCCAGGAAGCTCAGAATGGCTTCCACCAGGATGGCGGATGCGCAGATATAGGTGCCCTGCACGATCAGCGGCGCGATGGTGTTGGGCAGGATATGCTGGATCAGGATCTTCGGCGTCGGCGTGCCCAGGCCGATGGCGGCCTCGACATAGGGCTCTTCGCGGATCGAGAGCACCACGCCGCGCACCAGACGCGCGACGCGCGGGATTTCCGGAATGACGATGGCGACGATCACCGTGACCAGCGTGGCACCCGACAGCGAGACCAGCGCGATGGCCAGCAGGATGCCGGGAATCGCCATCAGGCCGTCCATGGCGCGCATCACCGGTCCATCCAGCCAGCGGATGTAGCCGGCGACCAGGCCGATGGTCAGGCCGATGCTGATGGCGATGGCGGAAACGCAGGCGCTGACCAGCAGCGAGACCTGCGCCCCGTGCAACACGCGGGTCCAGACATCGCGGCCCAGCATGTCGGTGCCCATCAGGAATTCACCCGATGGCGGCTTGAGGCGAAAGCGTGGCGCGATCTGGCCAGGGTCGAACTGCGACAGCACTGGTGCGAGCAGCGCGACGATCAGCAGCAGCAGCAAGATGCCGCCGCCGATCAATACGGATGTATTGCGGAAAACCGCATGACGGAACAGGGCACGCATCAGTAACGAATCCGCGGATCGAGAAGGACGTAGGTGATGTCGATGGCCAGATTGATCAGCACATAGACGCCCGAGAACAGCAGGATCACGCCCTGGATGATCGGGTAGTCGCGGGCCAGCACCGCCTCGACCACCAGCCGGCCTACGCCGGGGATGTTGAACACGGTTTCCGTGATCACCACGCCGCCGATCAGCAGGGCAAAACCGATACCGATCACCGACACGATAGGCACGGCGGCATTGCGCAGTGCGTGCCGCACCAGCACGGTGCTCTCGTTCAGGCCCTTGGCATGCGCCGTGCGGATGTAATCCTCGCCCAGCACCTCCAGCATGGCAGCGCGAGTGATGCGGGCGAACAGCGCGATATAGATGAAGCTGAGGGTCAGGGTCGGCAGGGCGATGCGTTCCAGGAACGGCAGCAGCCCCTCGCTCAGCGAGGCGAAACCCTGCACCGGGAAGAGGTCCAGTTTCATCGAGAAGAAATAGATCAGGATATAGCCCAGCACGAAGACCGGGATCGAGAACCCGACCACCGACAGAGCCATGATGCCGCGGTCGATCCAGCCGCCCTGTTTCCAGGCAGCGATGATGCCGATCGGCACCGCCACGATCACGGCGAAAAGCAGCGTGGTGAGCGCCAGCGAGATGGTTGGTTCGATGCGCTGGCCGATCATCATCGCGACCGGTTGCTTGGACAGCACGGAGCGGCCGAGGTCGCCCTGTAGCAGTTGCCCAAGCCAAGTGACGAACTGTTCCCAGATCGGCCGGTCGAGACCGAGATCGGCGCGGATGGCGGCGATCATCTCCGGCGTGGCGGCATCGCCGGCCAGGATCGCGGCGGGGTCGCCGGGGCTGAGCCGCAGCAGCAGGAATACGAAAATGGCCACCACCCCCATGACAGGGATGGCGGCCACCAGACGTGAAGAAATCAGACGAAGCATGGAAAACGCTTACGCAACTATCATGCCACTCGTCATTCC